>CANFZM010000051.1 GCA_947451525.1 Flavobacteriaceae bacterium | reverse complement strand
TAAGATGGGCTGTAAATGACATATCCTTTTGTGGATAGTTCTTTGATGCACTTATGGAAAGTTGCTGTTGAAGAAATCTTACTGATACGCATTAATTCATCTCGTGAAATACCAATTGGGTTTTGAAATCGATTTTGATTCCATAATTGAAAGACAGCCATGTATAGACTAATGTGTGTTGGATTTAATTCAAAATCTATTGAAACTTTTTCAAAAAATCCAGTTAGATGTTTTATATAATTCATTTTTGGGTGTTGGGTTTAAGGTTCTAAGTTTTGATTATTTTTCCATTAATTTTTTTAAGTCTTCGTATTTGTAGTAAATCGTGCCGCCAATTCGATTGTAGTTAAGCGTTCCATTGATACGGAGATTTTGAAGTGTTCCTGGAGAGATTTTTAAAAGTTTTCGAATTTCAGATGATTTAAGCCACTGTGCAGGTTGCTCTGCACTAGATGCTGTTTTGATTTCATGGAGTAATAAATTACCAAAATTGAGTAAGTCTTTCTTGGTTACGACTTGATGATTTAATAGATCGTAGTTGTCAATTTCTGGAAAGAGTTTTTTAGGATGCAAGTTCATAATGTATTTAATTGAATTGTTATGCTGCAAAATTGTGAGATTATTTTGAAAAAAAATCACAACGGGGGTCGCGTTGTGAACGATTTTTTTAAAATATTTTTTGGCGAGTTAAAAGGTCTCGTCTGAGTGGTCAATTCGTTGAATTAATTCTTATTGCAAACTGTTTAAGAATTTTGTTTTTTCGGTCTTCCGCCCCCGTATTTCAAGGAAAGTTCGTCGGTATTGTCCTAAATCAATATGGAAAATTTGTTCGAAATAATTGGCAATATCTTTCAATTCGGCAGTGCCATTATTAAAAACTCCTTTGGATTGAAAAGCATATAAAATTTCGGTTAAAGACACTTTTGAGCCTGTCCAAACCATTTTCCCCTTCGGTTCGCGTTGTGATTTTTCTTTGCATTTTTTCTTAACCATATTGAGTAATTTTGACTCTAAATATACTTGTATTAAATCATGGGCCAATATCTTGGCCACCTTGAAATCATGGGAGGTAGCGAAGTTATGATCTGCTTCAAAATAGAAACTATCCAGCCTCAATTTTAGATCGTGATTTCCTCTAACAAAATATTTAAAGTCTAAATAACAACTTCCGGTTCTGTGGTAATTGTAAAAATCTAAATTATTGTCAAAATATCGTTTTAGATTTTTTAATTCTTTGTTGAGGTATTTTTTAATAATTCGTTCACCACCATGCGGCATTTTGGTTTCAATTTTAAGAATTGCATTATGGTATATGTATAATGAAGTAAATTTGGGTTTAATGTTTTTAAATAAATCAATTTCAGAATCGGCACTGATCGTTTTATTTTTTAAAAACAGCTTTTTTAAATTATCAATTACCTTTATCGTAATTTTAATTGCTTTTTCAGATTTTGCAATTTCATCATCCATTTCTAGGTGGATAAAGTTCAATTGTTCTGTCAATTCGAATAACATTTGCTTGAATTTTGTACTCATTATTTTCCTTTTTATGATTATACATTATTTTTTACTTCAAAAAATGATATAAAAAATAAGAAAAATATTTCATTTAAAGGCTCTTTTGGGCATTTTCATTTGGAATTAGCGAAAATTTATCCCGAAGTATTTTCATGTCTTCACTCACTTTTTTATCCAACACTTTTGCATAATGCTGGGTTGTACGCAAATTTTTATGACCAAGCATTTTGCTAACACTTTCAATAGGGACGCCGTTTGTAAGTGTTACCGTAGTAGCAAAAGTATGTCGGGCAATGTGAAAAGTTAATTCTTTTTCAATCTTGCAAACGGCTGCTATTTCTTTTAAATAGGCATTCATTTTTTGGTTGCTTAGTATTGGTAAAAGTTTTTCTTCATTTGCACTTTGTGGATGTTCTGAATATTTATCAATGATCATTTGTGTAAGAGGAAGCACCGGAATTTTTGAAGCAGTTTCGGTTTTTTGGCGATGGGTGAATATCCATTTATCGCCATCAATACCAATACTAATGTGGGATTTTGTTAAGTTTTTGACATCAATATACGCCAAGCCAGTAAAGCAACTGAAAAGGAAGATATCTCGCACTAGGGAAAGTCTTTCTGTTTTGAAATCTTTGTTGATGATATTTTGAATTTCATCTTCCGATAAATAAACGCGTTCCACTTCTTTGACTTTGGATTTATAGTTAGCAAATGGATTTTTATCCAACCAGTCATTGGCTAAGCAAAGCTTAATTATTTTATTGAAGTTCTTGATGTACTTCACCGCTGTATTATTGGCACATTTCCTAACTGTTCGCAGGTAGAATTCATAATCGGTAATAAAGGCATGATCTATTTTATCGATATTGATGTCGGTTATATTGTACTTCCAAAGTAGAAAATTGGAGGTGTGTTTAAGCGATGTTTCATATCGCTCTAATGTACCAGGTGCATATTCAATACCCAGTAATTCTTTTATTTTGCTGTTATGTTCTTTGAATATTGGGATTAACATTCGTTCTCTTTCTTTAGTTCCAAGTAGTCTGTTTTTGAACTCTTCAATATTCAATGTAATATTGTCTTTTAGAAGTTCAAATTGGATTTCGTTTATTTGATTTTTAGTGAAATCAAGTAAGCTGTTTATTGAACGAGCTTCTTCTGAATTCCCTTTCATTCGGCTTAATTCATTCGACCATTTTGATGGTTCTATAAACTTTTTAGAACTGTATTCGAATCGTTTCCCTTCGACTGTTAATCGCACATAAATAGGAAATAGCCCTTTTGCATTGGCTTTAGTTGATTTTGCATAGAAATGCAAGGTGGTTTTTGCTTTCATTTTGGTAACCTTTAAATTATACATTAATTTAGGATAAGGTTTGCCACAATACAAGATGTTCATTTATTGATTGAGTCGCTGAATAGGTTGCTAACATTGAGATTAGCTCCATATATCAAACTGTTTAATCGATTTAGCGAGACCCAACTATTTGTAAATTTTTAGGGTCTCGATTTTGCACCTTGAATTTTGAAAAAGAATGAATAATTTGAAAGGTTGTAAAAAGAAAAAAACCCGAAAATCATAGGATTTCGAGGTTTTTGATAACTTTTGAAAGTTATTTCGCGGAGAAAGAGGGATTTTTTTTCCTCTATATATGTGGCTGATATACAGTATTGTATATTGTATTTTTAATTCAAGTACCCCTAATTGTACCCCTCTAAAATATTGCAGTTTATCATTTATGTTGACACTTCAAATTTACAAAATAATCATCAAAGAATTATACTATTTTGTTTATAATTTGAATAGGTAGTTGACTTTTAATTAAACAAGTAAATAACATTATTTAAACAAGTAAGGTTCATTTATTATATTGGTAAAGTTTAATAATTGAACATGTTAACTTTATAAATTAACCAATTATTAGTGGCTCCACCTGTTCATATTTTAGGCTGGTGTATTGGCAAAACTCTTCAATACTTACAAGCTCGTTTTGGAGTTTGTTGAGATCCTTTCTTATTTTTTGCAACATTCGTATGCTTTGCCTATAACTCTTCCCTGTGATGCGTTGTATGTCTTTCGGGTAGATGCATAATCGCTTATTTTCATTTTTCATACACTATCTATGGCTTTGACTGGGCTTTGACTTGCTTAAAAGTCGAAGGATCCAGTTTGTTGAACAGTATAAAATTAGTAAAAAAACTATTTAGTTTATAATGTGCAATTTACTTAATGTTTTTAGGCTGCTTTGTGTGTATTTATGTCGATTTGTGCCATTTATGTCGGATAGTGACATATTGAAACACTATCATTTTTTTAATTGGTTAAAATGCTTAAAATTTGTTTTTGAAATCAATCGGGAGATGTTGCAACAGGAGGATGATTGAGGGAAATTTTCACTGATTTTAATAATTTAAATTTTTAAGTTATGGCTAGACAGAAAGGCATAATTAAATTAAAAGGTACTATCGGAGATATTACTTTTTACAAAACGCAGGATGGACACTTGGCCAGAGAAAAAGGCGGAATAGACGCTAGTAGAATTGCCAGTGATCCTGCGTTTCAAAGAACCCGGGAGAATGGTTCCGAGTTTGGAAGAGCCTGTAAGGCTGGAAAGGTTTTACGAACCGCGATGCGTGCATTGCTTTTGAATTCTGCGGATGGCAGAATGGTAAGTCGGCTAACTAAAGCTATGGTTAAGGTAATACAAGCCGATATGATTAGCATTAGAGGATTACGAAACGTAATTGATGGAGAAGTTGATTTACTTCTTGGTTTTGAATTTAACATTCGTGGTAAATTGGGAACCAGTTTATTTGCTCCTTTTCAAGCAACTATTGACCGTGAAGCAGGAAAAGCAATTGTACATATGGCTTCCTTTATTCCCTCCAATAGGATTGCTGCACCCGGAGGAACTACTCATTTTAAGATTACTTCTTTAGGAGCAGAAATCGATTTTGAAGCAGAAACTTTTGTTGAAATGCATTCGGAAACTGAAATTTTGCCATGGGACGGCAACGCGACAGCAGAAATATCGCATGAAAACATAGTTACTGCTGCAAGCACTAAACCTTTGTTTTTGGCTTTAGGGGTTGAGTTTTTCCAAGAGATTAATGGTCAAATGTACCCGCTTAAAAATGGTGCATTCAATCCGTTAGCGATTGTAAAAGTGGATGGTGGTGTGTAAGCCCCCTAACCCCCAAAGGGGGAACTAGAACTGGAATGTTTAAAGTTATATTATGAAACTAGTTATCACTAGAACTTATTTCCCTTCTGGAACCAATGGTAAACTCGAATGTGAGGGCAAATTCATCTGTAATACAATTGAATTGCCTTGGAAGAAAAACGAAACGAGAGTTTCTTGCATTCCAGAGGGGAAGTATTTTATAAAAAAACGATATAGCCAAAAATTTCAATGGCATTTGGAGGTTGAAAATGTTCCAAATAGAAGTTTGATTTTGTTTCATCCTGCCAACAATGCTCTGCAAGAATTGAATGGCTGTATTGCTCCTGTAACCCAACTTTCTGGACCTGGTTTAGGTTTGATGTCTCGAAAGGCTTTTACAAGGTTAAAAGCTTTAGTTTTTAAAGCCCTGGAGAATAATGAAAGTGTGGAATTAATAATTACATCTTAATTGAAATGTTATGAATATAGTTGAAAGAATAAAAGCACCAACCCCAAAATTTTTTAAAATTTTGCGAAGTATCGGATTGGCTTTACTTGGAATTAGTGGAACTATTGTTGCTGCACCAATAGTTTTACCTGCAACGGTGGTAACTGTTGCCGGCTATTTGGCGGTAGCTGGAGGCGTAGTTTCGGCAGTTAGTCAAGTTACCATTCCGGAAGCAAACCAACGCAAAACGAGGAGTAGGGCACCTAAAAACCTCAACAAAGCTCGTGATGGGGACTAATATTTCCTTAAAAGCTGGCACGGCTTCGGGTACTGTATTGAGTGTTTTACCCAATATTTTGTCGGAGGATATTTTAAAAACCATTATCTTAGCAGCCTTGGGAGCAGTAGTAAGTTTTACTATTTCTTACTTGTTAAAATGGTTGGTAAAATCTAAAAATAAATAGTCCAGTTTTCGTGTGGTAACCTTTACTGGATAAACAGAAAGCCAAGTCGTAATAGACTGCACCCAAAAGTTTAGACAAATTTATAATTAATTTTGATAATAATGAGCTCGATATTGTATCGGGCTCATTTTGTTTAAATTAGCCTTGATTCTATCGTTATTGTAATAAATTATATATT
>CANFZM010000050.1 GCA_947451525.1 Flavobacteriaceae bacterium | reverse complement strand
ATTCTTCCTTTTTAGACTAACTAATATTTATGCGTAATTTTTGTCTCCCCACAGGTTTTGGGATTGATCCAATTTTTGTCTCCCCACAGGTTTTGGGATTGATCCCCTTTTTGTGGGTGATTTCAAGTTTCCTAAAAGCAAAAAAGCTATCCACAAAAGTGGAAAGCTTTTCATTGGTCTAACTACTAAACCATGATACGAGTTACAAATTCGTATCGAAAACAACACAACTAATCTTAAATGCTTTTTTGGGCAAAAAAGCACTTCATTTCTGAAGTGCTTTTCCCAATTTAGCGGTCTGGACGGGACTCGAACCCGCGACCCCATGCGTGACAGGCATGTATTCTAACCAACTGAACTACCAAACCATCGCTTTATTGCGGTTGCAAATATACATCCATTTTCTAGATTTGCAAGCATTTCTGTAGATTTTTTTTGTTATTTTTTTCTGTCTTAACCAAACATTTGTTTTTCAGCTAAGTATGTGGTAAGAATTTTTTCGAAATTTGCTCCAACATTAACCGGAACGTATTTTATTTTATTCTGAGCGCAAGCCATCGATAAACTTTTAAAGTAACTTTGAAGGTTTTTTTCATATTCCTCTTTTACATTTTCAGCAAAAAGATTGACGATTTCACCAGTTTCTACATCAATAAACTTGCGTGGTGTGTTGTCAAAGTCAAAATTTAACTCTCTTTTCTCATCAATCACATGAAATAAAACTACTTTGTGCTTGTTGTGTTTTAAATGCTGTAAAGCATTAAATAATGCTTCTTGGTTGTCTTCTTGAAACATGTCTGTAAAAATGACTATCATCGAACGACGGTGCATTTTTTCGGCAATTTGATGTAAAAAAGTTATTGTATCGGTAGATTTGGCTTGTTTAGGCGAAACTAATAAATCTTCTAGTTTGTGCAATAACATTCGGTGGTGGCGATCGCTTCCTTTTTCGGGAGCATAGTATTCGTAATTATCCGAAAAAACACTTAATCCTACGGCATCTCGTTGCTTTTTAAGCAAACTCATGAGTACTGCAGAAGCCAAGACTGAAAATCCGATTTTGCTCTCGTAAAAGGGCTGGTTAGCCTCTAATTTAGGATAATGCATGGAAGAGGAATTGTCTATAATTAAATGACAACGAAGGTTGGTTTCTTCTTCAAATCGTTTGGTATATAATCTATCGGTTTTGGCAAATAATTTCCAATCGATGTGCTTGGTACTTTCACCAACGTTATAAGTTTTATGTTCAGCAAATTCTGCAGAAAACCCATGAAAAGGTGATTTATGCATACCCGAAATAAAGCCTTCTACGACTTGGTTTGCTAATAGTTCTAAATGTTTGAAACCAGAAATGAGTTCTTTTTGATCTTCTATCTTCATAATTCAAAAGTAATGAAAAAAAAGTTTATTAGTTTAGGAAGTTTATTAGTTTAGAAAATTTTAGGAGTTTAGTGGTTTTAGAATTGAATTTCACAAAAGACGTAACTATTTTAGCCCTGACAGAAGTGAAAATCCTGGCATTGCAAATCGATAGTTCAATTGAATTGCTTTGTTTCACGCAATGACAGATTGCAACGGATGGCAGGAATTACCTTTACTAAAATGCCTACTGATTCGCTCTTAAATTTTAAGAAGGGCTCTGCCGTGAATTAGTACTGAGGGATCTATTAAAACGATGCTGAAAACACCCGAAACAACTATGACTTTTAGGATGATGTGTAGTTGTAGGTATTGGATTTTGGAATTGGCTTTCCATAACAAGATTAAAAAGAAAATCAGGATGATGAGACTGATGTAGAAATAGATGTCCATGAAGCCGACTTCGTAAATTTCTACTAAAAAATACACCGGAATTACCGTAAGAATGGTTAATAGGGTGATGGTTTTTTTGGCAAATACTTCGCCATAAATAACCGGAATGGTTCGGTAATCGTTGGCGATATCGCCTTTTATATTTTCTAAATCTTTTATTATTTCGCGAATTAAAAGCAGCAAAAATAAAAATGTTGCGTGTGCAAAAATCTCAGGATAGAGGTTTTTGTAGTACAATAATATTGCAAAAAATGGTAAAATTGCAAGTAAAGACGCGGTTAAATTGCCTATTATTGGGTGTTTTTTTAGTTTATGGGAGTAAAACCAGATTAAGAAAATGTAGGTTGAAAAATACATTACGGCTCTAAACGAAACGAGCATTGCTAATAATGCCACTACAAAATTTACGGTGAAATAGACTTGAAGTTTGGTTCTTTGGCTTACTAAATGGTCGATTCTAGACTTGTTGGGGCGGTTAATTAGGTCCTTTTTACTGTCGTAAAAGTTGTTGATGATGTAACCAGAAGCGATGGTTAAACTGGATGCTACGACTATTATAAAAAGGTTGAAATCTAATAAAACCGTGAGCGCTCGTCTTTCGGGAGCCATTATGAATATTGCCGAAAGGTATTGTGCAAGTGCAATAATAGGGATGTTGTAACCGCGAACCACAGAGAACATGCTGAGTATTTTCAGGATGGTGCGTTTAGTATGGCGGCTTAACATGATTTAGTTGGTTAAAATTGGTAAACCACTTCTAACGTATAGTCTTTTAAGGATTCTTTTGCTTTTTCTAAATCTTCGGTAAAACCAAGGATGTAGCCACCACCACCAGAACCACAAAGTTTTAAGTAGTAATCGTTAGTGTCAATTCCTTTTTGCCAGATTCCGTGAAATTGTTCTGGAATCATTTGTTTGAAGTTGTTTAGAACTACAGCAGAAAGTTTTTTGGTATTGGAGAACAAGGATTTTTTATCGCCTCCAAGGAAGTTTTCTACACACAAATCGGTGTATTTCACGAATTGGTTTTTAAGCATGGTACGGAAACCTTGGTCTTTTAGGTTTTCCATAAAGATGTTTACCATGGGAGCCGTTTCGCCAACAATTCCGGAGTCTAACAAGAAAACTGCACCTTTACCTTCTGCGCTTTGAGAAGGGATTCCGGTGGCTTCGATATTGTCTTTGGAATTTATAAGGATTGGAATACTTAAATAACTGTTTAAAGGGTCTAAACCAGAACTTTTTCCGTGGAAAAAGGATTCCATTTGAGCGAAAATATTCTTCAATTGAAGTAGTTTTTCGCGTGTAAGATTTTCTAGAACTGTGATTTTTTCGTTGGCATATTTATCGTAAATGGCAGCAACTAAAGCACCACTACTTCCTACTCCGTATCCTTGAGGGATGCTGGAATCAAAATACATGCCTCTTGTTACATCTGCATTTAAAAGGGCTAAGTTGAAAGTTATTAGTTCCGGTTGTTCTTTTTGTAGATTTTCTAAATAAACAACAAAACGTTTTAAACTTTCGTTTGATTTTATGGCTTCTGCCGAAGGGTTTTCGGTTACTTTTAAAGCGCCATTATAGAAATTATAAGGAATAGATAATCCTTTAGAATCTTTGATGATTCCATATTCTCCGAAGAGTAATATTTTAGAGTAAAATAAGGGTCCTTTCATATTTTTTAATTGATAATTAACAATGAAAAATTATTTTATTTTATTGATTATATTTGGATTTTGGCGTGTATCGAAAACAGAAACTATTACAATTTGATTTTTTTCAATTTTATAAAATATTGTTGTTTGTTTAGAAACAACACATCTCCTTAAATTATTTTGTTTGTTAGGAGGAAAAATTTCCGGATTGATTATTAATAAATCAAAATTAGATTTTAATTTTTGTAAAAAATTTAAATTGACTCTTAAAGACCATTTTGCTGTAATGTACTCCGAAATATTTTTGATTTCTTTGAGACTTCTAGCAGAAAAAATTAACTCTTTCACAATATGCCTAATTGTTTTTTTACATCTTCATAAGATATAGTTCTTCCATTTTTAAAATCATCTAATCCTTCTTCTATGGCTTCTTTTTGAGCAATACTCAATTCGTCCCACCAATCTTTTCTTTGAGAATTAAAAATTGCTTTCACCTTTTTAATTATGGTAACGTCTTCGGTTTGAAGCAATAACTGCGCTAATGATATTTTTTCGGCTTGAATATCCATATTTAAAACTAGTTTAAAATTTCACTTCCATTTCCAATTTCATCACAAATATACTGCCCATTTTGACAATAGCCAACTAATTCGTCTTTAATAAATTGCAAAGTTTCTACTCTAACGTTTTCGGGATACAAAACATGCACGTTTGCGCCTGCATCTAGGGTGAAACAAACTGGTATTTTAGTTTCGTTACGGAACTTCCAGATTTTGTTTAAAATTTCTAGGGTGTTGGGTTTCATCAAAATAAAATACGGCATGGAAGTCATCATCATGGCATGTAAAGTGAGGGCTTCACTCTCAACGAGTTTGATAAATTCCTCAATATTTCCTGTTTCTAAAATGGTTTTTATATTGGAAAGATTTTGTGGCGCTTGTAAAAAACGTTGCTCTGCAAAGGGATGGTTGTGCATTAAATTATGTCCAACGGTGCTTGAAACTTGTTTTTCTCCTTTGTCTACTAATAAAATAGTGTCTTGGTAATTGTTGAAATTTGGATGAATTTTGGTTGGAAACTCTACTCCAAATAAATCGGAACTTCCTTTTATTTCTTCATGTTTTCCCCAAACTACTACGCTTCCTTTTACGCTTCGGCAAGCGCTTCCGGAACCTAAACGAGCAAGGAAAGATGCTTTTTGGTAAAAGAATTCTTCGGTTATTGTTGGGTTTAATTCTTTTTCCAAACTCATTATGTTCATTGCTAGCGCTGCCATTCCGGATGCGGAAGAGGCAATACCAGAACTGTGTGGAAAGGTATTTTGGGTATCAATGGTAAAATGATAGTTTTTCAAATAAGGGCAATAGATTTCAATACGTTCCAAAAACTTTTGAATTTTTGGTTTGAAATCTTCTTTGGGTTTTCCTTCAAATAGCAAGTCGAAGGAGAAATTGGCGGTATCTTCTTTTTTAGTAAATGCTAATTTGGTTATGGTTTTACAATTTTTTAAGGTAAAACTTATGGAAGGGTTGGCAGGAATTTGTTCTGCTAATTGGTTTTCGGAGTTTTCTTTTTTACCCCAATATTTCACTAAAGCAATGTTACTTGGCGCACTCCAAGCGAAGTTTCCGTCGTTTATAGTAGTAGAAAACTGGGTGGTAATAAAATCCTTTTCGGAAATCATATTTAATAATTTTGACAAAGATACTTATTTTAGAAAAACTAAAACCTTTTGTTTACTATATTTGTATTAAATATAAACAAAATGCAAAAGATTTTACGAATAGCAGTGGTTTTAATGACTTGTTTGGTGGTTGGTTATTTGTCGGGGATGGTTACTAAGGATAGTATCACTACTTGGTATCCTACACTTGTTAAACCTTCATTTAATCCACCGAATTGGATTTTTGCTCCCGTGTGGACTATTCTTTATATAATGATGGGGGTTGCTGGCGGCATGGTTTGGAATAGAATGGAACAAGATGCGGAAAATGTAAAAAAAGCCTTTATGTTTTTTATTATTCAATTGGCTTTAAATGCAATTTGGTCATTGTTATTCTTTTATTTGCACAATCCTTTTTTGTCTTTAATAGAGATAGTGCTTTTATGGTTAATGATTTTTGAAACCTATACTCAATTTAAGAAAATAGATAAAGTTGCCGGAATGTTGTTAATTCCTTATTTGGCGTGGGTGAGTTTTGCTATGGTTTTAAATGGTAGTATTTGGTGGTTGAATAGATAACCTATTGTTCATTACTTTCTTTTATCAAATACTTTGCAATATTATTTCCATTTGTTAAAAGAAGGTATCCAATTATTGTTTTTATAAAATAATAGATTAACCAACTTGTCTCTGAATAATCTTTCAGCAATTTTTTTTGTTGGAAGAAATTGAACAATCTGGAGCAAAAATTAGGCAAACTTTCAATAAGGATTAAGCCTCCAATTACAATAATAGCAATTGTAATTGTATTGTTTTTCGGGATGTTTAGATCTATTCTATCTTCTGTAAAGTTCTTTTCAAGTTTTAGTATTTTAATAATCCAGTCGGTTTTAAAAAGAAAAAGGCGAATTATTAAAACATAAATTAGTATTGTTACCAAAAGTCCTAACCAAAGTAGTAATAAATCTTTTAGATTTAAATTACCATTGACAAATGACAAAGTAGAAAAAAATTGTGGCAGTATAGAAATACAACTGAATAACAACCACATTCCTATAATTTTTATTAGTATTTGCCAGAAAGTTTTTATTTGCATTTTTCGGTTTTTATTGGTGTATTAAATTTCTTAATTATTGTTTGTTGTAATTGTTGTGTTTTGAGTGAAGGTGTTTTCAATAGTTCCTTTAAAGTTCATTTCATCATTTTGAACTTCCATATTTATTGTTGATTTTAGTTCATAGAATAGATAAAAATTATTTTTAATATCATAAATAATTTGTCCTGTTCCGTTTCCTTCTGCTTTCATTTCAATTCCTGTTGAAATTATGTAATAAGTTTGGGATATATCAAAAAATGCTTGGTTGTTTTCAACCTTTTTCAAGGCATATACTATGGTGTTTTTGAGTTCTAAATTATATTTTCCAATCGGCATTTTTAATGGCATTTCGCGACTAAAACTTTCTCCTATTTTTACATTTTTTTCAGGAAGTTCTATTTGAGCCATGGTATTTTTCATGCTTTTAAAAAATGATTCTTTAAAATCGGCTTCCATATTTGGCGCGCTAATTGAATCTAAAGTTGGGGTCTTACCAGGAATAACTTTTCCGAAAACTACGGTATCATCTGGAATTATTCCGTTTTCACCACCAATAAATTCAATGGTTATTGGAAAATTGTTTTCTGCTAATTTACCTGTTTTATTTTTACTTTTTAAATATGTTTTTTTAAATGTTGAATTCGGATTTTCAATGTTTTTTTCTTTAATTTTTTCTAGAAGTGACTCTGGTCCTAAATAATTTATTTCACTTTTGGAAGTGGATACTATAGATTGGATATAAATTTTTTCTGGCAGGTATTGCACTTTGAAAAAAACTTCTTCTTGACAGTAGGATTTATAAGAAAAGAGCAAAAGAATGGTGAATAAAAGTAAATTTCTCATAGAATTTCTTTAAAACTAAAGGGAGTTTTAGTTATTCAAATGTAAACATTTATTTTATTTAAATAGAACGATGTAGAATTTGCAATTTAATAATCATGATGATTAGTGTAATAAGAAGACACGAATTGCACGCATTTTCAAGTATTTTTTTTGCAAATAGATTGCATGATTTTTTTCTGCTGATAGCAGATTTTAAAAGATTGAGGGGCTACCAACGTTAGAATAACTTTGCAAGAGAAATTAGTGCTTAGAAATTCTAATTTCACCAAAGACATAACCTAACTAGCCCCGATAGAAGTGGATCCCGATTTTTCATCGGGAGGAACGGATAGCGGGAATGACGCTTTTTGAAAATGCCAAATGATTCGCTCCTAAAAATATTAAGGATTAATTGCTTCTACAATTATTGCTGGATCGTTTAGCATGTCTTTAAGCATGTTTTCAATACCATTTTTAAGGGTAAAGGTGGACGATGGACAACCATTACACGAACCTTGTAGGATAACTTTTACACGTTTTTCATTTTCATCGTACGAATCGAAAAGAATATTTCCGCCATCTGCAGCAACTGCGGGCTTAACATATTCCTCTAAAATGTTGATGATTTGTTGGGAAGTGGTGTCAAGATTATCGAAATTTTTGATTTGTTGTTTCTCTTGTTTGGTATCGGCAACGACCAAAGTTTCGTCTATTACGATGCCTCCATTTTCAATATATTCTTTGATAAAGGTGCGGATTTCTATGGTGATTTCTTCCCAAGTTGCTACTTCGTATTTAGTAATAGAAATATAATTTTCATCGATAAAAACTTCTTTCACAAAAGGAAATTGAAACAGTTCTTTAGCCAATGGTGAGGGTGCAGTTTCATCAATATTTTTAAATTCAAGGGCTGTTTTGGTTAGACGTCTGCTAACTACAAACTTAAGTGTAGCAGGGTTTGGCGTGGTTTCCCCATAAACAGTAAGAGCAGTTTTTGTTGGTTTTGAAGTGTCTTCAATTAGAATTTTTCCTCCCGATTTTACGTATTCTTCTATTTGCTCGGCAACGGCATCTTTTACATCATTCCAATCCACGATGCTAAATCTTTCGATAGCGATGAAATTTCCGGAGATATATACCGTTTTTACAAAAGGAAGATAGAATAATTGTTGTGCTAAAGGGGAGTTATTGGCTTCGTCGATATTTTTGAATTCGAAACTTTCGTTTTGTGTAATAAAGTCGGGGAATTCAAATTTTAATATGGTTGGATTTTGAGTTTCTTTTATTGTGATTTTCATTGTAAATGGGTATCTATATTTTTCAACAAATTTAACAAAGTTATTCGTTGATAATACTTATATTTGGACATTTAAACAATAAATTAACATTTGTTTTCGGTTTTTTAATAGAAATACAGCAATTATAACTTTATAATAAATGAGAAAAATTTTACTCTTTTTGGCAATGATGTCTATGAATTTTATTCATGCTCAGTTGATTGTTAATAATACTACGCAAACTCCAGCGCAACTAGTTCAGACTGTGCTTTTAGGAGGAGGAATTACAGTTACTAACGTTAAATTTAATGGTTCAGCTGCAAATGCCAATTTGGTTAGAGATCAAGTAGGAAAATTTTCTAATGGAAGCACTACTAATATTGGACTTTCAACGGGTATAATATTGGCTACGGGTAAAGCATCTGTTGCTCTTGGGCCTAACAATTCGGGAGGAGCAAGTCTATTAACCGCAAATCCTTCAGTGGGTGATTCTGATTTAGCATTACTTACATCGGGAGTTGTAAAGAACACAGCAATATTAGAATTTGATTTTGTGCCTAATGGACAGAATTTAAATTTTAATTTCGTTTTTGCATCTGAAGAATATTTAGAATTTGTTAATTCGAACTATAATGATGTTTTTGGATTTTTCATTAGTGGACCAGGTATTACAGGTCCTTATACCGGGAATGCTAAAAATATTGCATTAATTCCATCCACCGCTACTGGAATTACTATAGACAATGTTAATAGTACAGTTAACCCTACTTATTATGTTAATAATGGCACAGGAGCAACGCCTTTGGTAAATACTACTATTCAATATGACGGTTTCACCAAAGTTATCGCGGCTTTGTCTAATGTTCAATGTGGACAGACCTATCATATAAAATTAGCAATTGCTAATGTGGGTGATAATTCTTTTGATTCTGCAGTGTTTTTACAAGCGAATAGTTTCAATACAACTCCACCATTGGCCTTGCCTCCAGATATGACAGTAGTTGGAGGGTTGGCGCCTTGTTATGGAGGAACTACACAAATATGGTCTGGACTTTCGGATACTATTTTACACCAATGGACTTTAAATGGCGTTCCAATTACTGGTGTTACCGGATCTCATGTTACGGTTAATCAGCCAGGGCAATTGTGCGTTACGGTATATCCTTTCGGACCTGGATGTCCTTTTTCCGATTGTATGTCGATAGAGTTTTTACCTGCTATGCCAATTTCTAACCCCATTACAGTTAAGGCATGTACAGGTTCAACCTTTAATTTATCTTCTAATACTGCAATAATTCTTAATGGACATAACCCAACTGATTATGAAATTAATTACTACCATAGCCAATTAGATGCCGAAAACTCTTCGAATGCTATTACTAATATCACAACTTACCCAGGCGTAGACGGGGAGATTATTTGGGTAGGAATAACAGATAATGTTTCTGGTTCAGGTTGTGTAGAGACAAAATCTTTTAGTTTGGCATTTGTGAATTTTATTACCCCTGTTATTTCTTGCGGTACTCCAACTAATAGTTCGGTGCAATTTAATTGGGCAGCATTGACAGGAACAACTAATTATTTAGCATCTTATCAGGTTAATTCGAATACGCCTATTAATGTTGGATCTATTGGAAATGTAACTACTTATCCAGTTACTGGATTATCTCCAGGGGATAACGTGCAAATTACTTTAACTCCAGTAGGAGGTTCAGATACATGTTTTGCTCTAGCATCCTATACTTGTTCCACTACTTTATGTCCTTCTATAACCTTACCTTCTTCATCCCAAACATTGTGCACGAGTGGAGATCCAACGGCTTTTTCTGTAACGACTACTGCAACTGCTACAAATTCTATAAGTTACGTATATTTTACTACTCCTCAAGTTGGCGATGCTATGTATACTGGAGGAATTCCTTTAGGTAACGTAACTCCTAGCGCTGGAATTGCTACTTATGACGCTGCCGTTATAGGAAATACTGGTTCTTTACCAAATACAGCAGATACTTATTATGTTTATGCTATTGCAAATCCTACTCCGACTGATGCTACATGTAGACCTTATCAGTTAATTCAAGTTGTGGTTAATGCCACACCTTTAGCCCCAACCGTTGTAACTCCGGTTACCTATTGCCAGAATGCTACAGCATCGGCTTTGACTGCCACAGGAACTAGTTTACTTTGGTATTCTGCTGCTACAGGTGGTGTTGGTTCTGCTACGGCTCCAACTCCGAGTACTACTAATGCTGGAAATACGGATTATTATGTTTCACAAACGGTTTTAGGATGCGAAAGTCCTAGAGCTTCTATAACGGTAACCGTTAATCCTACTCCTGCAGTTCCAACGGTGGTAACTCCGGTTACCTATTGTCAAGATGCTACGGCATCTGCTTTAACTGCAACAGGTACAAGTTTACTTTGGTATACAACTGCAACTGGAGGCACAGGTTCTGCTACGGCTCCAATTCCTGTAACAACTCCAGCAGGTTCAACTAATTATTATGTTTCACAAACGCTTTTAGGATGTGAAAGTCCTAGAGCTTCCATAACCGTAACGGTTAATCCTACTCCTGCAGTTCCAACGGTGGTAACTCCGGTTACTTATTGCCAGAATGCAACAGCATCTGCTTTGACTGCAACAGGATCTGATTTACTTTGGTATACAACTGCAACTGGTGGTACGGGTTCTGCTACGGCTCCAACTCCAATTACAACTCCAGCAGGTTCTACGGATTATTATGTTTCACAAACTATTTTAGGATGTGAAGGGCCTAGAACTTTTATTACAGTTGCAATTTTAACCGCCCCAACCATCACTACTCCAGCATCCTACCAAGTATGTGATGACAATACTGATGGTCAATCGTGTTTGTTTATTTTAAACACCAAAGACACCGAGTTAACTTCTGCAACAGGTTTAACAATTACATACCATCTAACTCCAACCGATGCTCAAAATGGATTAAACCCAATACCAAAAAACACGCCATATTGTAATATTGATAATCCACAAACAATTTATCCGAGAGTATTCAATCCTGCGGCACCAGAGTGTGTTTCCACTACTTCGTTTCAGTTGATTGTAAATCCAAAACCAATTCCTAATCCAAACATAAGCGATTACCAATTGTGTGATGTGAATAATTCGCCAGACGGTAAAGAAGAATTTAATTTACCAACTAAAAGCACGGAGATTGCCAATGGGCAGGCTTCAATGGCGGTTACCTATTATTTCGATCAACCCAATGCAACGGCTCAAACCAATGCTTTACCAAGTTTGTATACCAACTCAGTTCCAAATCTT
>CANFZM010000049.1 GCA_947451525.1 Flavobacteriaceae bacterium | reverse complement strand
AGCAACCAAAAAATGGTCAATGCCAATCCAAAATTGGGGATTAATCCTCAACCAGTTCTTAACTATATATGAAAAAAGGGTTCAACTTTAATTAAAAAGTCAAACCCCTATATTTTTTAACTTACACACTTTTTAGGATAGTGTCCTTAATCATATGATTGAGCGGATTTTTGTATTGTATAAAATGACATTTTTTTATTATCTTTTAAAAATCTTGCCTTCCAATGATAGTAATAATTTCGATATCTAATTCATTAATGTTATAGTAAATGGTATCCACACCGCAAACGCAATATCGTTCTGCATTTTTATAATTTAAAACTACTGGAAACATAAACGGATTAGAAGCAATTTTGTCAAAGCATTCATGAAGCATCATCAGATACTTGTCGGCTTGTGTCTCACCAAATCGATAAAGTCCAAACTCATAAATTCTCCACATATCTTCTTTGGCTTCTCGAGTTAAAAAATAATCATACATTTTTTAATCGTTTTTTAAACTCGGCTAACATTTCTTCCTTCGTTTGTTTTTCTGCAAAACCACTTTTCAAACCGCTATCAATTTTTGCTTGAACAAATTCATGATACGCATCACGCTCACGGGCTTGTTTAATTAGATAGTTAACGGCTTCACTTTTACTTGAAAATTCTTCTTCTGCAACTTGTGCTTTTAACCATTCATCATTTTGCTTGGCTAAAGTGATACTTTGTCGTGTCATAACTGCAATTTTAGTTGGTGTAAATTTACACCAATATTTTGAAATAATAAAAAATAAAACCTGTTTTCCTATTTTAAGATAAAACTTAATCGTTAAATCTTACCAATAGAATATTAAAAAAAACGGATGAATCAATTGATTCATCCGTTTTTATATCTTAATATGAAGTAATTTACTTTCTCTTCTTTAGTAATTTCATTAATACGGGAATAGTAGTAATCAAGATAATTGCAATTACAATAATTTCAATATAATGTTTTAAATCAATGTGGAATTGGGTTAAAAACAACTCATACAGATAGTGTCCTGCAAAGATCATGGTAAACGACCAAAGCACCGATCCTAGAATATTATAAAACATGAATTTCTTTTTATCCATTTCTACAATACCAGCAATAACTGGCGCAAAGGTTCTTATTATTGGTAAAAAACGAGCAAATACAATCGCTTTGCTTCCGTATTTATCAAAGAATTCTTTCGATTGGAACAGGTATTTTTTCTTAAAGAAAAAAGTATCTTCTTTTTTGAAAAGATACGAACCACTTTTCCCCCCTACCCAATAACCAAGCATATTTCCTAAAATTCCTAATAAGGAAATCAGTGCTGCCAAAAAAGTAACATTAACAAAATCATTTCCAGTAGAAAATTCTTTCATTAACGACTCGCTATATATTCCGCAAAGGAAAAGCAAACTATCTCCCGGAAGGAAAAATCCTGCAAGCAAACCAGTTTCGGCAAAAACAATAAAAAGAACTACATACAAACCAATTTTTACCCCGCCTATTTGTAATAATATGTAGAATTCCGGATTAAAAAGTTGTTTCCAATCAAAATGAGTCATAACTATTTTTGGTTTTTATAAGTTCGTGAAAGTAATTATAATTACGCTTTCCCGCAATTTAATTATTTATTTTCTTTCGTATTGGCAACAACTATGTAAATTAGCATACGCTTCCTCAGTTGCTTTTACTTCATCCGTGTCATGGCCAACTTTGGCTATTGCTTTTTTTACATCCAAAAGAGTTGCTTTTTCTTCGTTCAAAATCAAACTTAATTGGTGCGTATCCACATCCCAAACTGCCGATTTTACTCCTGCAACAGAAAACGCTGCTTTTTCAATTCGTTTTTTACACAAATCACAATTGCCATTTACCTCAGTAGTATATTTTGCATTTTTATTTTTTTTATCTTGCCCTTGAGCAGAAAAGGTTACCACTAGTAACAACATTCCGAATAGTATATTTTTCATCTTTGTCTTTGCGAGGAACGAAGCAATCTCATCCTCTTTTTTAAATTGTTATTTTTATTATTTTTTAATTTGTCATTGCAATTGACTTTTGCTATTGCAATGGAACTCTATTTTATTTTAAATCGCAAACCCGCATAATACATCTGACCAAAAATGGGAGCATATATTATGGAGGTGTCAAAAGTCGAGCCAAAAGGATTGCTTGCTCCTAAAATGGCTTTATCCTGTCGGTAATTACCAATATTTTCTCCACCAGCATAAACTTCAAATGTTTTAGAAAACACTTTGGTAACTTGCACATTCATCACTGCAAATGAAGGTGAAAATTCTGGTAATCTATCCGCAATAGGATTGGTAGCGGTAGTTGGCAATTGCTGTTTTCCTAGCCAATTTAAGGTGTAATCCAATTTCCATTGTTGCCCCTTCGCCTTTAAATGCGTTTCGTATTCTAAATTTCCGAAGAAACGATGTTTGGCCTGCGACGGTCTTTGAAAACTTCCCGAAAGGTAATCGGTTGAAATGTCATAGTATTTATAAGCAGTTCGCAAATTCAAATGCTTTACAATTTCATAATTGAAATCGAGTTGCAAACTATTGGCAAACGAATTTCCTTTTAAATTATAAAATAAAACTTGTTGCGGACTTTGCATTACATCCACAATGGCCTGATTTTGAAAATCGGTGCGGTAGAAATCAACCGTAGCATCGGCAGGTTTTCCGAAAAGCATAAAATTTTGTGTGAAACTGAAACCATAATTCCAAGCAATTTCTGGATTCAAACCATAGATTTTTCCATTAGTATCCAATACCGAAAAGGCTCTAGAACTTGCAAATAAATTCTGATTTTCTGCATAAATATTGGCAGCCCGTTTTCCTCTTCCTGCCGAAAAACGAAACACGCCTTTCTCCCAAGGATTGTATCTAACGTGTAATCTCGGGGTAAAAAATGCACCTAATCTGTTATGATAATCCAATCTTCCGCCAAGGATATAACTAAATTTATCATTGTTATCGTAGGTATATTCAAAGAAACCTCCAACGGAATTATCCATTCGACTTACATCGGCAAGGTTCACAAATTCGGTATATTTATCATAAGTAAAATTCAATCCTGTAGCAAATTTGTGCATGGTGTTATTAATAATCGAATTGAAAATTAAGTTCGAATAATAACTTTGCTGTTGGATGTTATATTGGTTCCATCCAAAATAAGAATCCTGATTGTGGTTGCTATACGCATTTTGAATTCCAATACTTTGGTAGGGCATCCCTTTAAAAACATATCCTAATTTGGAAGTAAAATCAAAACGGTTGGTATTGATTTCGGAACCCCAATAATTGGTGGTAAGTTTATCTCTGTTTTTATCAAATTCCAATTGACCGGTTTGTTTTTCGTCTTTCATGTATTTGAAATTAATAAACGAAACCCAGCCCGTTTCTGGATTGGAATACTGCCACCGATTGACCATATTTACTTGTTTCCCTAACGGATTATCTAAAAATCCATCGTGGTTCATGTCGTTTTTGGCAAGACGCGTATTTCCATGAATATAAAAACTAGTTGCCCATTTATCGGAAATCTTTTTATTAAAATGGGTGTTCAATTCAAATCTAGAATCGGAAGCACCATAGGCATTCAAGAAAAATGGAATGTCTTTCATGGGCTTAATTAATTCGGTATTAATTTGTCCTGAAATGCTTTCATATCCGTTAACCACACTTCCTGCACCTTTGGTAATTTGGATGCTTTCCACCCAAGTTCCAGGCGTAAAAGACAATCCGTAGGCTTGTGAAGCACCTCGAACCGACGGGATGTTTTCTTCGGTAATCATAAGATAAGGCGAAGTCAAACCCAACATTTTAATTTGTTTGGTTCCGGTTAAAGCATCGGCAAAATTCACGTCAATAGACGGATTGGTTTCAAAACTTTCGGCTAGATTACAACATGCCGCTTTTAGTAATTCTTTGCTACCCACCACCGAAGTATTGGTGGTTGTGGTAAGCGATTTTCGTATTCCTTTTTTCACTCCTTCTACTTTCACGTCTTCCAATTTTGTTTGGGAGAAATTCACAGCAGAAACGAATAACATTAGGAATAATGTTATTTTTTTCATTTTCGAAAAATTTAATTTTGAATTTAAATTTGTTTCTAAAAGAGTAAAAAAGTTTTAAGACACAAATTGCACGAATTTTACACGAATAAGTTTTAGTGGTATATTTCACTAATTTAAAAACTTCGTTTTTAGTCACGCAATTGTTTCGTTAAGCAATAGGTATTAATGCTTTTTGCTAAACTTTTAAACTCCTAAATTTTCTAAATGAAAATTATCCGTAAAAGGTATATTGGCTGTACAAAAGATAGAATGGCGGCGCATTGGCATCGCAATAATAAGAAGTAGTTGCTTTTTGTTGGAAGTTAAAAGCATTCGGAAACATTAGTGGTTTCCATTCGTTACAAACTAAATTATAATTAGAATCTATAGAAAAAGATTTAGCCGTAATTTGGTCAATTTTCTCGTTCGATTTTATAATTTTATTATGGCAACATTTTGATTTTTTTTCCACCACACCACAACAATCTTTCTCCATTTCATGGGAAGTAGTTGCGGTATTTACAGAAACCGAAGCAATTTCATTTTCACAATAATGCACGTTGAAAGACATTCCCAAATTGGAAACCAATAGGAAAAACACTAACAAGACATTGGTGTATTTTCTGAAATTCATACTGCAAAGTTAATCAAAATGAAATTGCTTCAATTAATTGTTTGTTAAAATATTACAATTCAAACTCTTGTCCCATTAAAGGAACCGTGCAATCCCAACCGTATTTTTCATTTATTTTTATTCGAAGTTCGTCTGCTGGCGCATTTTCTCCATGAACAATAAATACTTTTTTGATTTTCGTTTCTATTTCGGAAAGCCAATTCAATAAATCCTTTTGATCCCCATGGGCAGATAATCCTTCAATCTCCACTATATTCGCTTTTACATCGTAGTATTTTCCTCTAATTTTTATGTCGATTGCGCCCTCTAATAGTTTTCTTCCGCGAGTTCCCTCGGCTTGGTATCCTACAATAATTACGGTAGTTTCTGGCAAACTTATATAACGTTCCAAATAACTCAAAACTCTACCTCCTGTTATCATTCCGCTGGCAGCGATTACCACTTTTGGCTTTTTATTATAAATAAAATTGATGGTATCTTGATAATCGGAAACCATGGTAAACATCGCGCACATCGCTACGCATTCTTCTTCTGAAAGTTTGTGCCATTTTTTGTTATTTCGAAAAATCTCCAAAACACTAATCCCCATTGGAGTGTCAATAATATAGGGAATGTTTGGGATTTTGCCTTCTTCTTTTAATTGCCAAAGCAAATACATAATGGTTTGGGCACGTTCTACTGCAAAACTCGGAATGATGATAGTGCCACCTTTAGAATAAGCATTATTCACATAGGCTTCAAGAAGTAATTTTACTTCTTCGTTGGGATGGATTTTATTGCCATAAGTACTTTCAATAAATACATAATCGGCTTTTTTAGGTTTGGTTGGTGGATACATTAAAACGTCATTATCCCTCCCAATATCACCGGAAAAAACTAAAGTTTTACCTTCAAGAGTTAAGGCTATCGAACAAGCGCCTAGAATATGACCCGCATTGGTGAAAACCGCCGAAATTTCAGCATCTAAATTAATAGTTTCATTTTCATTCACCACTCTAAAATGTGGAAACACCTTTTCTGCTTGGGCTACATCGTAAAGTGGCTCGGCTTTTTCATGTTTGGAATAATTTCCTTCATTGGCTTTATAAGCCTCTTCTTCCTGAATTTTAGCACTATCCAAAAGGATTAATTTTGCTATATCTTTAGTGGGACTGGTGCAATAAATTTTTCCTTCAAATCCTTGATTTACCAATCGGGGCAACCAACCACAATGGTCTAAATGGCCATGGGTTAACAAAACATAATCGATGGTTGATGGTAAAACTGGCAGAGGCTCCCAATTGAGTTCGCGCAAAGGTTTAATGCCTTGAAACTGCCCGCAATCAATTAAAATTCGAACTCCGTTACTTTCAATAATTGTTTTTGATCCGGTTACTGTTCCGGCTCCACCAATGAATTTAACTTTCATGATTTAAATATTTACATAGTTCTGCAACTTCTTTTAATACATTTTTTATTCTATTTGGGGACAATCCTAAGCGATCCAAACTTTGGATATTATTGATCAATTCACTTGCTAAAATAATATCCAAAACCAACAACTTGTCTTTTTCTGCAAGAGTTAAAGTAGTAAGGCAGGTTACCGGGTATAGTCTGCTCGAATCAATCTTAGTGCGTAAATTATCTTTTTTAGGATAATCCCAACTCAACATATTCATTTGAGAACAATTTCCAAAAGCAATTGCATCACTACTGAATCTATTATTAGTAACAATCCAACAACTGGAAATTTTATCAGTATTAGTAAAGATGTTTTGTTTTCGATCTTTCAAATCATTGAAGCGCGAAAGTATGTACATGGGAATTTTAACATCCGAAATCACATTTCTACTTGCATGAAATTTACATTCAATAATTGCAATTTCGTCCTCTTTTCTTATGGCCACATCAATTTCGTGGGTAACGCATTTTCCTACTAAAGTTAAATTAGTAATGGCTTTGTATCCTTCGGCAGTAAAAAGACGGGTAATGAATTTTTCAAAAAAGAAACCAGCAGGACCTAGCATTTGTATGGCCGCTCGAAGATTGTATTGGGCTGCGTGGGAGTTGGATTCTTTTTTCAATAGCCCAAAAGCCATTTTGTAAATCTGCTTGGTTGGAATACCATCGTAAATTTGACTTTGTATTGAATTTACAATTCGTTCTACTGCCTCATGGGAAGCCCCAGATTTTAGTAACGATTTTTTAAGTTTCTCGGGTTCAAATTCAACTATGTCTCCAGAAAATTTAACTACTTTCATTTTTTTATCATTTACCTACATAAAGGTACGAAAAAAGAAAACTATTTCATTTTTTTCTGATAATAAAATGCAGGGATAAAAAGAATTAACAAAATGGGTTGGATGATAAATCTTCGGATATAAAAAAGGTTCATTTTATTGGTTTCCCCAAATTTAATAAGCACAAAAAAGAAGGCTACCATGAAAATAATTCCAAAAACAGAATATAAAAATATAGAGAATTTCAATATTTTGCTATCGTTAAAAAGCAATCGAAGCAATCCTAAAGATATAATCGAATTCAAATAATATCGAAATCCCATGCTAAAAAACAACTTAATTATATTAATGTTTGGTAATGGCAAATGCGTATAATTCGTTTTGAAATAGGCCAAGAACGGGTCGTAGAAAATGGTATTTTCAAAGGCTCTAATAGCAACCAATAGGGATAGCAAAAGAATTCCGAAGAAGACTTTGGTTTTATTTTTCAGCAGGTTTTTCAGCATAAAAAGAATATTTATTTACCCATATTATCCAAAGCAAGAAAACTAATCCATAAATTACTATAGGAAAAATCACATCGTGAAGCAGGGAATCGTATTTGGCGAAATTATGTAAGGCCATACAAAGTAAGGCTATTCGAAGCACATTAAAAAGATGAATAAGCAAACTACCAAAAACGATAAATAATAAAGTAGGTTTTAATTTTCCGGTAAAGGCAATTATAAAACTCACAAAAAGTATAATTACGCTTAGCGCATTACAACCTTCTATAATCCTAGCCACCCATTTACCTTTGTAAAATAGTTTTACGCTGGCTTCCTTGGTATTTACGCCAGTATGGGAATTAGCATCTGAAAGTGAAAGTATTTTTTGAGATTGATTTGCTACCAATTGGGTAAACCCATCTACCTCCATTTTTTTTTCGTCAAATTGGTGCAAGTACGTTTGGTAAACAAAAGTCAATAGCAAATAACTTGCTGCAAATTTGGCAAGGAATACTAAAAACGGCTTGAATTGAATGATGTATTCTTTCAAAATATAATTTTAACAAATTTTAGGTAAAAGTAAGAAATTGCAATGGTTACTTTTGTAAAAAATAATAAAATATGAATTTTGAAGATTTAAAACCTAAAGTAGTTGCAATACTTACAGAAACCAATATAAATAGAGAAGAGAAATTGAAAAATTTATGTCAGTTTTTATTTGATTCCATTTCGTATTATAATTGGGTTGGATTTTATTTTGCCAATCACGAAGCCAAAACTTTGCATCTTGGACCTTATGTAGGAGCAGCAACCGATCATACGGTAATTCCGTTCGGAAAAGGAATTTGTGGTCAAGTTGCCGAATCGAATGCTAACTTTGTAGTTCCAGACGTAGCCGCACAAGACAACTATATTGCTTGTAGTTTCACGGTAAAGTCGGAAATAGTTGTTCCTTTGTTTGTAAATGGGGTAAATATTGGTCAAATAGATATTGATTCGCATGTAATAGATCCGTTTTCGGAAAAGGACGAAAGATTTTTAGAATTTGTAAATCAAGAGGTTGCGAAATTATTTTAGATATAAGTCATAAGTTGGGAGATGGAAGTTGGAAGTGAAAAAATAAACAATAAACTGATTAATTTCCTTGCAACTTTAAAAATAAAGTGTACTTTTGCACCCGAATAAGGATCCTCTTTATTCATACATAATAATCATTTAAAATAATATTAAAATGTATTTAACTAAAGAAACAAAAGCTGAGATCTTCGCTAAACACGGAGGAAAAGCTGAAAACACAGGTTCAACAGAAGGTCAAGTAGCACTTTTCACTTTTAGAATCTCTCACTTAACAGAGCATTTGAAAAAAAATCGTCACGATTATAATACAGAGCGTTCGTTAGTACTTTTGGTAGGTAAAAGAAGAAGTCTTTTAGATTATTTAAAGAAAAAAGATGTTGTAAAATATCGTGAGTTAATTAAAGAATTAGGTATTAGAAAATAATACTAGAAAATGAGGTGCTTTTGCGCCTCTTTTTTTTAGCATTTAAATTAAAAAAAAGTTGGTTTTTCATTGGGATTTAGAGCAGTAACTACGCGACAAAACAACACAACTAAACCCATGTTTAACTGAAAAGGAAAAAATTTATGATTCCACAATTATTTGTAGAAAGTATCGATTTAGGTGATGGAAGAAGCATCACAATCGAGACAGGTCGTTTAGCTAAACAAGCAGACGGTTCTGTAGTAGTAAGAATTGGAAATACTGTTATTTTAGGAACAGTAGTATCCGCAAGAAAAGCAAGTCCAGGTATCGACTTTTTACCGCTTACGGTAGATTATCGTGAAAAATTTGCTGCAGCAGGACGTTTTCCTGGAGGTTTCTTTAAAAGAGAAGCTCGTCCAAGTGACAACGAAGTGCTAACCATGCGATTAGTTGACCGTGTATTGCGTCCGCTTTTCCCAAGTGATTATCACGCAGAAACGCAAGTGATGATCCAATTAATGTCACACGACGAAAATGTTATGCCAGATGCATTAGCAGGATTAGCAGCTTCGGCAGCACTTGCTTTGTCTGATATCCCTTTTGAAACGTTAATTTCTGAAGCTCGTGTAGGTCGTATTGATGGTAAATTTATCATTAATCCATCTCGCGCACAATTAGAATTGTCGGATATCGACATGATGATTGGTGCTTCTACCGATTCTATCGCGATGGTAGAAGGTGAAATGAAAGAAATTTCGGAAGCAGAAATGCTAGAAGCAATTAAATTTGCTCACGGACATATCAAAAACCAAATCGCTGCACAAGAGAGATTGGCTGCTGCTTTTGGAAAAAAACAAGTTCGTACTTACGAAAATGAAAAATCGGACGAAGCTATTCACGCTAAAGTGAAAGCTGCGGCTTATGATAAAATTTACGCTATTGCAAGCAAAGGTTCTGCTAAACACGAACGTTCTGCTGCATTTGATGTAGTAAAAGAAGAAGTAAAAGCTTTATTTACAGAAGAAGAATTAGCAGAAAATGGAGATTTAGTAGGAAAATATTTCTACAAAGTCAACAAAGAAGCAGTTCGTAATGTAACTTTAGATTTAGGAACTCGTTTAGACGGAAGAAAAACTACAGAAATTCGCCCAATTTGGTGTGAAGTAGATTACCTACCATCGGTTCACGGTTCAGCTTTATTTACTCGTGGAGAAACTCAAGCATTGGCAACAGCAACTTTAGGAACTTCTAGAGAAGCAAACCAAATTGATTCCCCTTCAGAACAAGGAGAAGAAAGATTCTATTTACATTATAATTTTCCACCATTTTCCACTGGAGAAGCTCGTCCGTTAAGAGGAACTTCAAGAAGAGAAGTTGGTCACGGAAACTTGGCACAACGTGCTTTGAAAAATATGATCCCTGCGGATTGTCCTTATACTATTCGTGTAGTTTCAGAAGTATTAGAATCTAATGGTTCGTCTTCAATGGCTACCGTTTGTGCTGGAACTTTATCTTTAATGGATGCCGGTATTCAAATGATTCGTCCAGTTTCTGGAATTGCTATGGGATTGATTACCGATGGAGATCGTTTTGCTGTATTGTCTGATATTCTTGGTGATGAAGATCACTTAGGAGATATGGACTTTAAAGTAACTGGAACTTCTGAAGGAATTACAGCTTGCCAAATGGACATTAAAATTGACGGATTGAAATACGAAATCATGGAGCAAGCTTTGGCTCAAGCTCGTGATGGACGTATGCACATTCTAGGAATTCTTACTGAAACTCTTGCTGCTCCAAAAGCAGACGTTAAAGTTCATGCTCCAAAAATCATCATGAGAACTATTCCTGGTAACTTTATTGGTGCATTAATTGGACCTGGAGGAAAAGTAATTCAAGAATTACAAAAAGCTACTGGTTGTACTATCGTTATTAACGAAGTTGACGAACAAGGAGTTGTAGAAATTCTAGGAACAGATCCAGACGGAATTGCAAAAGTATTGGCTAAAATAGACTCTATTATCTTCAAACCACAAATGGGTGAAGCTTATGAAGTGAAAGTAATTAAAATGTTAGATTTTGGTGCTGTTGTAGAATATACAGATGCTCCAGGAAACGAAGTTTTATTACACGTATCCGAATTAGCTTGGGAAAGAACTGAAAATGTTACTGATGTTGTAAACATGGGTGATGTATTTATGGTGAAATATTTAGGATTGGATCCTAAAACTAGAAAAGAAAAAGTTTCTAGAAAAGCACTTTTACCTAGACCTCCAAGAGAAGAAAATAAAATTACTCCTAAAGCGGAATAATTACGTTTTTATATAAATTCAAAAGCCCAACTTGAGAAATTAAGTTGGGCTTTTTGCGTTTAAACGAAATCCATTTATTTTTTTTAATTTTGGATTTCAAATATATAATGATGAGTGATCTTCTTAAAAATAACGATTACAAAAATTGGTTAGTTGATTTAAAACAAAAAATTCAACAAAGTCAAATAAAAGCTGCACTTGCGGTAAACAGCCAATTGATACTTTTATATTGGGATTTAGGAAAACAAATTGTTGAAAAACAAGAAAATTCAAAATGGGGTTCTGGTTTTATAGACCAATTAAGCAAAGATTTGAAACTGGAGTTTCCAGATATTGGTGGGTTTTCATCGGATAATTTACGCTATATGAAAGTATTTTATCTGTTTTACCATAATTCTTTTTCAATTTCCGAACAAGTTGTTCGCAAATTAGAAAATCCTGAAAGAATAAATTCCGAACAAGTTGTGCGGAATAATGAAGAAAATATAAATCAAATTGCAAATAAGATACCTTGGGGTCATCATATTCTAATCTTAAAGAAAATAAAAAATATTAATGAAGCTAAATTCTATATCCAACAGACATTAAAAAACAACTGGAGTCGTGCAGTTTTATTGCATCAAATAGAAAGTAATCTTTATAATCGCCAAGGGAAAGGGGTAAACAATTTTGCTTTAACATTACCAAAGATACAATCGGATTTGGCAAATGAAATTATGAAAGATCCTTATAGTTTTGATTTTTTACAAATGACTGAAAAGTACAATGAAAATGATTTAGAAAAAGCATTAACTCACAATATAACCCAATTTTTACTAGAACTTGGAACTGGTTTTTCGTTTGTTGGAAAACAATTCCCTATACAATTAGCAAATAAAGAATTTCGTATAGATTTACTTTTTTATCATTTGAAATTGAGATGTTTTATTGTAATAGATTTGAAAGTTGTTGATTTTGAACCAGAATTCGCTGGGAAACTAAACTTCTATTTAAATGTTATTGACGACCAAATGAAACATGAAAATGACAATCCAACCATTGGAATGATTATTTGCAAAACCAAAAACACAATTGAAGCAGAATATTCATTGAAAGGAATTGACAAGCCAATTGGAATTTCAGAATATGAATTATTGAAAATACTTCCTGAAAAATTCAAAGGGAGCTTGCCTAGCATAGAAGATATAGAAAACGAGTTGAAAAATAACGCCTAACTTTTGTTGTAAAATTTTAAAGCCAAATTTGAGAAATTAAGTTGGGCTTTTTGCTGTTTAATAAAACTCTGTAAAAGTTTTGAACTTTGACAGAGTTTTTTAAAAATTCCAGACACTATCCTAAAAAGTGTGTAAGTTAAAAAATATAGGGGTTTGACTTTTTAATTAAAGTTGAACCCTTTTTTCATATATAGTTAAGAACTGGTTGAGGATTAATCCCCAATTTTGGATTGGCATTGACCATTTTTTGGTTGCTTCT
>CANFZM010000048.1 GCA_947451525.1 Flavobacteriaceae bacterium | reverse complement strand
CTTCAAAAATTCATCGGATAATAAATCTTCTTTTTTCATAAAATGTGTAAATATTAAAATTAAGTAAAAAAAATATGAGGGTTTGCACAAACCCTCATATTTTTTTTACTTACACACTTTATGGTATAGTACCTGATTAAGCGGATTTTCTATTTTAGAATATTTTATTTCGTACTTCGCATTTACAACCTCGCACTTAAATATTACATCATTCCTGGCATACCTCCACCCATTGGGTTTCCGCCACCGTTTTCTTCTTTAATTTCTACCAAAGCACATTCGGTAGTAAGAATCATACCAGCAACAGAAGCAGCATTTTCTAATGCCACACGAGTTACTTTTTTAGGATCTATAATTCCTGCTTTTAACATGTCTACATATTCATCGGTTTTTGCATTGTAACCAAAATTACCAGTTCCTTCCGAAACTTTTGCAACTACTACAGAACCTTCTAAACCTGCATTTTCCACGATAGTACGTAATGGAGATTCCACTGCACGAGATATAATTTGAATACCTGTTGCTTCATCCGCATTATCTGCAGTAATTGTAGCCAAAGCCGCTTTTGCTCTTAATAAAGCCACACCACCACCAGCAACAATACCTTCTTCAACAGCTGCACGAGTAGCGTGTAAAGCATCATCCACACGGTCTTTTTTCTCTTTCATTTCTACTTCCGAAGCAGCTCCAACATAAAGTACTGCAACACCTCCAGCTAATTTAGCCAAACGTTCTTGCAATTTTTCTTTATCATAATCAGAGGTCGTAGTGTCCATTTGACCTTTAATTTGATTTACTCTATTTTTAATTAAATCTGCATTTCCTGCTCCGTTAACAATAGTAGTGTTGTCTTTGTCAATAGTTATTTTTTCTGCTGTTCCTAGCATTTCTAGAGTTGCATTTTCAAGTGTATAACCACTTTCCTCTGCAATTACAGTTCCACCTGTTAAGATAGCAATATCCTCTAACATTGCTTTTCTTCTGTCTCCAAAACCAGGAGCTTTAACGGCTGCAATTTTCAAAGCACCTCTTAATTTATTTACAACCAAAGTTGATAAAGCTTCTCCGTCTACATCTTCAGCAATAATTAATAATGGCTTACCAGATTGAGCAACAGGCTCTAATACAGGAAGCAATTCTTTAAGAGAAGATACTTTTTTATCGTATAAAAGAATGTAAGGATTTTCTAATTCTACATTCATTTTCTCTGGATTTGTAACAAAATAAGGAGATAAATAACCTCTGTCAAATTGCATTCCTTCAACTACATCTACATAAGTATCTGTTCCTTTAGCTTCTTCTACAGTGATAACACCTTCTTTGCCAACTTTTCCGAAAGCAGTAGCGATTAACTCCCCAATAACTTCGTCGTTGTTAGCAGAAATAGATGCAATTTGTTTGATTTTTTCAGAATCACTACCAACTACTTGAGCTTGTTTACCAAGATCAGCAACAATAGCTTCCACAGCTTTATCAATACCACGTTTCAAATCCATTGGATTTGCTCCTGCAGCAACATTTTTCAATCCTTCTTTTACAATTGCTTGTGCTAGAACGGTTGCTGTTGTAGTTCCATCACCAGCCAAATCATTAGTTTTAGAAGCTACTTCTTTCACCATTTGAGCACCCATATTTTCTAATGGGTCTTTTAATTCGATTTCTTTTGCAACCGTAACTCCATCTTTAGTAACATTAGGTCCACCAAAAGATTTTCCAATAATTACATTTCTTCCTTTTGGTCCAAGGGTTACTTTTACTGCATTTGCCAAAGCATCTACACCACGTTTTAAACCATCACGTGCTTCTATATCAAATTTTATATCTTTTGCCATTTTGTGTTTGTATATTTTTAAATCCTAATACTTCGTATTTCTAACTTTGTACCTCGTGCCTTTTAAATGATTGCAAGAATATCGTCTTCTCTCATGATAAGATAATCTTTACCGTCTAATTTCAGGTCAGTTCCAGCGTATTTACCATAAAGAACTACATCGCCAACCTTTACGGTCATTGGCTCGTCTTTTTTGCCATTTCCAACTGCAAGAACAGTTCCTTTTTGTGGCTTTTCTTTAGCAGTATCTGGAATGATAATTCCAGAAGCGGTTTGCGTTTCGGCAGCTGCTGGTTCCACAATTACTCTATCTGAAAGTGGTTTAATGTTTAATGCCATAACTAGTATATTTTAAGTATTTAATTTATAAGATTCTTTTTGTTTATTCAGAAATTGTGCCAATACTGTATAACTGACAATTTTTCAGCAAGGTACAAAAAGTTGTCATAATAGGATGGAAAATTATAAGTTTGAAAGTATCTTATTCAGAATATTTCATAAAAATACCCCCATAAGTGAATCACTTTTTGGGGGTATTTCAAAAGTATTTTAGAATTTGATTAACCTTTTATCTACTAATAAAATTCTAATCTATTATCATCAATTTTAGCGTCGTTTTTCAAAGCTGGAAATACTCTTCCTGCTGCTTGAGCATTTGCTGCTTTCAATTTAGCAACATAATCATCATACTTAGGCAATTTAGGTGCTTTAGTAAGAGATTTAGTTTTAACAACATATACTCCTGAATTCCCTTCAACAGGAGCAGATACTTTATTAGCAGGTGTTCCAAATGCAGCTCCTACAACTTTAGGTTCTGAACCCACATTAGCTAAAACAGAATTTTCAACAGAGGCTGCTGGTGCATTTTGAACTGTTGTAGCATTTGCAGCAGCAATAGATTCAAGTGAAGTACCTTTCATTTTAGCAATGATTTTTTCTGCTTTCTTTTTGTTTTTAAGGATTCCTTCTACAGATGGTTTAGCATCTTCAACCGTCATTAATCCTTTTTCGTTAACTTTTTTCAAACGGGCAATTACATTACCAACATTTACAACTTCAAATCTTTTTACATCACCTACGTTAGTATCGCTGTTGTAAGCCCATTTTATAATTTGTCTTTGATTTCCCGCTGATCCAAAAGCTTCGTCCATTGCTTTTGCTTTTACAGCTGGATTAACAATTAATTTAGCCGCTTTTGCAACTGCAGCAAAATCTTTATTACTATTAGCATCCATTTCAAATTTAGTTGCTTTGGTATAGATTTCGTTAGTGGTAACTTCAGATGGTTCAATTTTTTGAGCAACAGTTGCTAAACGAATAGCATCTTGTTTATCTGTAACATTGATAATATGGTATCCAAATTCTGATTCTACTAAACCAATTTTTCCAACTGGGCTATTAAAAACAAAATCGTTAAATGGTTTTACCATTTGTCCTGGGGCAAAATATCCTAAATCTCCTCCTTGTTGTGCAGAAGAATCATCGGAATTAGTAAGTGCCAACATCATAAAACTTCCAGGGTTAGCAAGTGCTTGAGCCAATAACAATTCTGCTTTTGCTTTAGCTTGCTCTTTAGTTCTTTTTTCTTTTTTGTTTGGCAACTTCGTTCCTTCCCAACTAATTAATATATGACTAGCTTTTGCTTTAGCTCCAGCTTTTCTACCCATAGCTTTAGAAAGACAATAGTAATTACCATTAATATATGGACCGTAGATTTCACCTGCTGGTAAAGCAAATAATTTATCCGCATGTTCTGCTGGTAAATCTTGTTTGGTTACATAAGTGGAATCGTAAGGTTTGTCAGAATTTTCGGCAACAAATTCAGAAACATTTGCAGCACCTTTAAAACTTGGCAAAGTATCGTTTACTCCTGTTTCTTTGTTGTAAACTACACTTCCAGTTAATAAACCATTGATTTTTGCTTTCATCTCAGCTTCATCCGAAGCAGATGGTTTGTCTTGGATTAAAACGTATTCAATTTCACGAGTTTCCTCAGATTTGAATTTTTTCTCGTTTTTCTTCATGTAATCTAAAATGTCTGCATCTGTAACTTTAACATCGCTATCTTTTACAGTAGAGTACAAAACTGAAACATAATCAAAATTAATTTTGTCTGCTTCTAATTTATATTTGAATTTACCATCAGCATTTGTGGCATACAATCCTGCTTTAATCATACTACTATACACTTGGTATTTAGCATTGATTTCAGCATCTGTTTGTCTGTCTTCCATTGCTTTTGCTTGATCTGGATTGTTTTTAAAATATTCTTTAAATTTTGCCAAATCAAATTTACCTAACTGATTTAAAAATGCTGGATTTTGTCCAATATTTGGATCTTTTTTGAATATCTCAATAATGTTATTATCGCTAATGCGGATTCCTGCTTTTTCGAATTGATCAGAAATTAAAGCAATTGCAACTTCTTGATCCCACATTTGATTAGCCGCTTGGGTTTGGGTAACCGGTTGTCCGTTTTGCCCATTTTTTTCTGCATTAGCTACCTTAATTTTAAATTGATCAAAAGAAATATCTTTTCCATTGATACTTCCTACATTTTTAGATGTTGATTTATCAAAACTTTTTATTCCCTCTCCAACAACGAAAGCAAATAAAGCGAATCCAATAAGCCCAACTGCTAAAATAGAACGTTGTCTAATTTTTTGTAAAACTGCCATTTTATATATGTTAATTTTTATTTCAGTTTGCGAAAATACAATTATCTATGAAATAATAATAATAGTAAGACTATAATTTACGATAAATAGTTAATTTTTTTTTATTCTTGTTCAAATACGGACATTTTAACTACCTCTATTTTAGTATTTGTTGCTTCTTCAATCACGAAATGAAAGTGATTTACTCTTATTTCATCCCCTTTTTGGGGTATTTCTTTAGAGGTATTTACAATAAACCCACCTAAAGTTCCATAAGAATCATTTTCTGGAATATGAAGTTTGTATTCTTGATTGAGATATTCTACATCTAATCGTGCAGAAAAGAGGTATGTATTTTCATTTAATTTTTTTTCAACTAATTCTTCATCGCCATCGTACTCATCTTCAATCTCTCCAAAAAGTTCTTCAATAATATCCTCTATAGTTATAATTCCAGATGTTCCTCCGTATTCATCTAATACCACCGCTATACTTTTTCTTTTTTTGGTGAGTACATTTAATGCATCCTTAATAAATATGGTTTCTGGGATAAATTCTACAGGAATCATAACCAACTTGATACTTTTGGGTTTTTTAAATAACTCAAAAGAATGAACATAACCAATAATATCGTCTAAAGAATTTTGGTAAACAAGTATTTTAGAATATCCTGTACTGATAAACAATTCTTTTAAATCATTAATGGAATCGTAAATATCTACAGCAACTAGTTCTGTTCGTGGCGTCATGATTTCTCGCGCCTTTACTCCTGAAAACTCTAGTGCGTTTTGAAAAATTTGAATTTCCGAATCCATTTCTTGATGGTTTTCTACAGAACTCATTTGTTCATTAATATAATTTCCTAATTCAATTTTACTAAAATAAGACGGTACATAATCACCCTCGGTATGGAAAAACTTCTTCAAAATATAATCGGAAATCCAAATAATGAAAGTAGAAATATAATTAAAAATCACATAAAAAACATAACTGGGAACTGCGAAGAATTTCATCAGACTATTGGCATATACCTGAAAGAAAACTTTAGGTAAAAACTCGGAAGTAACTAAAACAATTAAAGTAGAAATTACAGTTTGCAGGAGCAAATTTGGAAACTCTAACAAATGAAAGGGTAATTTTTGAATCCAATGCATTACTAAATCTCCCATAAAAAACCCATAAACTACCATAGAAATATTATTACCGACCAGCATAGTCGCAATAAATTTGGAAGGTTTTTCGGTAAGTTTGGTTAATATATTGGAAAGAAAATTATCTTGTTTTTTCTCAATTTCAAGATAAATTTTATTGGAAGATACAAAAGCAATTTCCATTCCGGAAAAGAATGCGCAAAGAAGTAAACATAAAACGATTACAACTATTTCCATTAGGGCTGTTTAGAATTGTTTTGCTTATCTCTATCTTCAAATTTTTTTGAAAATTTAGTTCTGAAAAAATACACAAAAAAAGCCAACCCAGCAAGCATAACACTTAACCATGGCTTGGTTTCATCGTTCCATTTTGATATGGCGTCATACACCATTACAAATCCAACAACTAAGTAAATATATTTTGTTATTTTAAGGTAATTCATAATGTTTTATTTTTCTACTTCTCCAGAAACTCCTTGAGAATTTATTATTTTAAAATCTTTACTAAAATCTACTCCTTGTCCATATGAAACTCCTTTTGGATCGGAAAACTTATACGCCTTTTCGGTATAAAACCATTCGTTTTTTTGATCAAAATACAATTGTTCAGTTTCAAAAATCTGCCCTGTTTCGTTGGTGATTTTTACAGCACCGCGCAAATCTATTAGGTCTGTATTTTTAAAAGAAACAGCATATTTAGAACTAACAAACGTTTTTTTGGCATTTTCATCGTATAGGGTTACATGAATTCCTTTTGGAAATTCGGTAAACGGAAATTCTACCGTGGCATAATCTAACATCTTCGGACTTACTAATATGGATTTAATCCTGCCTGAATCGGTATATTTTATATTTATAGAATCTGCTTCGCCACTTGGAACAAACTCTGAAAAATTGGATTTTTGTACTTCTTTAAAATTGCTTTCGCAAGAAAACAATAAAAAGACCGCTACTGCAGTAGTAAATACTATTATCCTATTTTTGAGAATGATGTTCATGTTTTAGAACTGAATGGTTTGCTGAATCCAACAACCAATTTTTATAGATTTCACTTTAGAGTCTGCATCTAAAACCGCATTTTTTAGGTATGCCACAGACATTGAATCGGCAGTTGGTTTTAATCTTGGCTCAACAACTGTGGCTTTAAGCACAGTATTAGACGCTAATTTATAAATTGCTTTTCTTTCGTTTTGATTTGTACCACATTCGTTTGCACTATTAGCATATAAGTTTGCTAAGAAAACATAATATCTTCCATTAGTAGGGTTATTTGCTAAAGCATTAAGCACCATTTTTTCGGCAGTTGCTTTATCTGAAATAGATAAAATAGTAGCAATAGAATAATAAGTGCTTGCTTTTTCAAAAGAATCTGTTGCTAATTCTGCTGATTTTTTATAAAATTCAATGGCTTTATCTTGATTTCCAGCATTTAAATTATAGGTGGCTAAATAGTATGCAGAGTTAGCAGAAGGATTGGCATTGTCTAATTTAGTGGCAACACTCTCAAAAACGGGATTGCTTTTGCATTGAACCGAAAGTGCTTTGGCAGTTGCTTCTAACCAAGAAGTATCATTAGAATTTTCTGCTAATTTTTTTTGTGCATACGGAATAATATTTTCTTTGGTTAAGATATTCTGCATTAGCAAATCTATCCCTAAAGAAACCCTATGGTACTCTTCCTTTTTAAACGGAAATTTTTGGCTGTTTGCAGTGATTAATGAACTTACTGCACTGTATTTATCTAAAAGCGTTTCTAATGAAATAGAAGATTTGTTCTCTTTATATTTTGCAAAATACATTTCAAAATAAGTATACAATGCTTCCGAATTGGTGAAGGTTTCTTTTTCTTTTTCAAAAGCCTGGTTTAAATAAGAATAAATTTCTTCTGAAGTACCAACTTTATTAGTAAAAAGTGCTACTGCTCTTTTTTCATAATTTCCGTTTTTATTATTCGGAAAATATTTATCGTATTGGTTGTACAATTGCACTAATGCATTAGTCGTAGTTTGCTTATCTTTAGAATCGGCAATTTCAATTTGGTATTGCAAAACCCTACTTCCAAGTAAATAGATTTTTTCACTAAAGGATGGACAAGATATTTTAACATCCTCCCATGCTTCTAATGCTTTTTTATTTTCATTATCGGTAAGATACTGGTTCAATTGTTTTTCCTTTTCAGCACATTTCACCTCTTGTGCATTTGCAAAAGAAGAAATAACAACAATAAATAGAATAAACAATTTCGTTTTCATACCAACAATTGATTAAATTAATCGTATTTTCTTTTCACAAACCATCTATCGTTTAAAGATAAACCAATATTAAAGTTCATGTAATTTTCATTAACTAAACCAGCACTTTTAGTTCCTCTATTTCCTAATTCTAAACCTAAGTTTACATTAGAAAAGGCTCCTTTTAAAGGCATCCCTAACCCTAAAGTTAATGCGCCATCTTTAATAGGAGTGTTATTAATAATTAACCCAGTGTTTTCATATCTAAATCCTCCACGATATACCACTCTACTAAAAAAGTTAGAATACGATTTGTAATTTGGTATATAATAACCTCCAAAAGTAAACTTAGTAGCATTTTGATAACTAACGTTAGAAATATCGTTGAATCGATTTCCAAAATTGCTAGAATTTTGCATTGTCAATTCAGAACCTATTACCCACTTTTTTACATTTCCAATTCCAATTCCAAAGGTGTATTTAGAAGGAAGTTTTAATTTAGTACTTGGAACAGTAATATCTACTGGATCTCCAATAACTCCGGCCTCTACCCCACTTATTGTTTGAACTAAAGATACTGTTCTTGTATTTCCTAAATTTAATTTTGATTCAGGAGAATAGGTTGCACTAGAGAAGAAAGTAAGATTATTATTTAATTTAGTTTTGTAGGAAAGTCCTGTATTAAAATTAACCCCATTAGCATTAGATTTATTTAGTTCTTTAGTAGCGTATTGAATAGGCACTCCATTAACATCATTTCTAACAGAAATATTTTGTGTGTTTATCTGTCCGAAATTGTATTGCACATCAGCTCCAAAACTTAAATCTTTAGTTAATTGGTATCCAAAACCTAAGAATACTTTATTTACTCCACCATCCCCTTTGTTGTAACTATCGGTTCGGATAGAATTTATATCTGTAGTACTACTTTTAATATTATACCCTACTGATGAATACGGAATTAATCCGAAACCAACTCCAAGTTTTTTTAACGGAATACCTACTGCTAGATAATCTAAAGCGGTGCGTTGTGCTTTTTCACTTTGAGAATCTGTTTTTAATTTATTAACTGAAAAGGTACCTCCTACTGCATAAGTAGTCAATTTTAAACTAGAATACATGGCAGGATTTACAATATTCATGTGGATACTATCTGGAATAACTGAAATCCCACCCATAGAACTATTTTCGATAGTTCCTTTAAAACGAACGTCTCCAATACCATAAAAAGAATAAGGCGAAGATGTGCCTTCTTGTGCGAAGGATACCAAAGAAAAAAGTAAACTAATACTTACTATAATTTTTTTAATCATTGTTGATTGTATTGAAATGTTTGATTCAAACTTTCTAAAAGAAAATTTGGATTGGCAAATATGGTATTTTTTAATCGTTCAGCCAAAAATTCTGAGTCCCCTCCCGTTAAAATTATGATAAAGTTATCATTTTTATTTAAAATAGAAGAAATAAAGCCATCTATTTCAAAAGTAATGCCATTAATAACTCCCGAATGGATGGATTGCACTGTGGAATTTCCGGATACTGCATCTGGGCGTTCTGGTTTTAGTAACGGCAACTTGGCAGTATAATTGTGTAAGGATTCATAACGCAGCCGGATTCCCGGAGAAATAGCACCACCTATATAGTTATTATTAGCATCCACAAAGTCATAAGTAACACAAGTACCTGCATCAATAATCAAGCGGTTTTGATTTGGAAACTGCAATACAGCTCCAGCAGCAACTACCATTCTATCTATGCCAAGAGTATTTGGTGTTGTGTATAGATTTTGGAACGGAAATTTACTTTCATGGGTGATATAAAATACTTCAACACCAGTTTTAAAGCCTAAAAAATCCTCTTTTTGGAGATTTCCAACAGATGCAACGGCAATATTTTTTATTTCTGAAAAAAAAATCAAAGTATTTTCGACCTCCTTTTTCCAATCGGAATAGGGAATTATTTTCTTATTTACGAGTGTATTCTGTTCAAATACAGCTAATTTGATTTGGGTATTACCTACATCAATGGCTAGAAGCATAATTGTATATTTAGAAATGCAAAGTTACAAATAGATTTTTTTTAAAAATTGTTTTGTATAAATTAAAAATCGTTCTATATTTGCACCCGCATTAGCAAGGTACCTTAGCTCAGATGGTAGAGCAATGGACTGAAAATCCATGTGTCCCTGGTTCGATCCCTGGAGGTACCACATTATAAAACGTCTTAACAAGTTGATAAACAACGAGTTAAGACGTTTTTGTTTTTAGTAGTGTAAAACATTGTGTAAAACAATTTTCAATTTATTTTCAAAATCTGTAAATACATTTTTATACATTAGTGTTTATTTTTATGAACTTTCCTCCATAAACAATCCACATTCTTCAAAACATCAACTTTTTTCATAATATATATATATTAAAGATTGAAACGATTTATTCGATTGTTTCAACTTTTCAAAAAACAATCTATATAATGAAAAAAAGAAAACACCTTCAAACGAACTTCTTTAAGTTTATTGTTGAGAAATACAACAAAGAAATTCAAGATGAATTGAATGATGAAGAAACAAACCTAAAAGATGATGAACTAATTGATGACATCGATGACATTGAAGGACCAAAAAGAAAATTAAAAGAGGATGACGATTTAAACCTTGATGAATTGATTGAAGAATATAACAAACTAACTAATAAATATAAAACACTTAAAAATGATAATTCACTTTACAAAAGAAAATAAAAACCTTTATGATGTTGAAACCATTAGAAGTATATTAAATGTTTCAAAGTCAAAAGTTCAAAGAGAACTTAAAAAACAACAAACGGAAATTATTAAATATAAAAATCTGTTTTTGTATCCGGAAACAACCTTGTTCGAGTTGATGGAGATTGTTCTTATAGAAAAATTACATAAAGGAAATGATAGATTGGAACAAGATTAAAAAACACGAGGAAACGATTAAAAAGAATAAAGAAAAATTAAATCTTGAAAAAGATTTTAAGAAACGAGAACGGATAAATTTGAAAATTAAGATTGAGGAATTAAAAGTAAAAATCGAGAAATTAAAATAAACTAATGAGTTCCCAATCTCTGGAATAAAATGGAAGACAAAAAGAGTTCTCAAACTCCTGAATAAAATTGAGAAATAATAATTTTTACAAAGACAGGATATAATCTGTATTAGTTGAATTATATATAATAGAAAATGAATTATGATATTAAAGAAAAATAACTCTCCTAAAACAACTCAAATGATAGAGCAGGACATTAGGTGTAGTTTTCACAAAATAATCACTCTAAACAATCCTATTCTCTCCATAACATTAAACAATACAGATTGTAGAACTGCAAAAGAGTTGAGGTTTAATTTAACCAACAGATTATTCAATAAAATTCATAAAGATTATAAACAATCATTTGAAGTATTAAATTATTTATATGTCATTGAGTATCCAACAATAGTGTCAATGGGAGATTTTATTCCTAATTCTTGCAAACCACACACTCATATTATACTAGAAACGACACTTCCAATTGAAGTAATAAAAGAATACATAATAACGATTTTTAAAATTAAAGGAAAGAAAGATATTTATATTGAAGACATTACCAAAAGAAACGACAAAAATAATTATGTAAATTACTTAATCAAACAAAAGGAATTATTCACAATTGACAATTATAACTATAAGATATGTATTTAATATAGTTTAATCATAATGTGTTTAATAATTCATCTATTTTCTTATCTCTAATAAACGATTTTAATGATTGGTGTATAAAATCATATTCATCAATAGAAAAAGTAAAAACATCTTTTAAAACATTAAAATAATATACGACCTCCCAATTATTTACTAATTCATTTTCAATGTTATTGTTGTCAAAATCCTTAATGAGTTTATCAATATCACAATTAGTAAAAATTTCAAATAAATGTTGAGGTTTAATTCTTTTAACTTTTCTTGTGTTTTGATTTTTTAATTTCATAAAGTTTATATAAAACAAAAGAGGAATAGTTTATTCCTCTTTTGTTTTATATAAACTATTGGCAGTAAAATTATTTTAAAAAGCTATTCCTAAACCAATATTGAAAAAAGTATTATTACTCGATTCAGATCCACCTAATTCATATTTTGTTTTAGCCAAAATTAAAGTTAAGTTCGTATCTATAAAAATATTTGGATGCACAAAATATTTTAACCCAGGAGCAATTGTAAATCCACTAGTTTTAATACTTTGTTCAGGTGATGTAAATAAACCACTCGGAGTTGGCTTAAATGTTGAGTTATCAAAATAATATCCTAAACTAAAATAAGTATTCATTTTATCTTGAAGGAAATAATAAGAAGCACTAACATTTGGATTAAAGCCAAGTTTGTTAGAAAAATTAGCAGGACGATTATCGGTACTGTTTTTAGTACTCGAATAAAATGATTTTAATCCTGCATTTATGTCTAATTTACCCCATTGTTTAATTTGATAAGTTGCATAAAAGCTTAAAGGATTGTTATACCTAATGTCATTATTTGTTAAAGAATATGAAACACCAATCAGTATTTTTTTGTTTGATTTATCTTGTGCGAAACTCAAAACCGTAAACATTAGTATAAAAGCAATAATTACATTCTTCATATTTTCTATATTTTTGTATATTAAATTTTTAATTTGTTAAGCAGTTCAGATAAGTCTTTCAATAAAATCTCTTGTTTTGCATTTTCCTTAGCAATAGCATATTGTTTAACTACTGCTTTTTCTGGTTTTGATAAATGAACTAGGCTAGGTAATCCCTTTTTAGTAAGTGGAATTTCTCTACCATTAAATGTAATTGT
>CANFZM010000047.1 GCA_947451525.1 Flavobacteriaceae bacterium | reverse complement strand
TTTCATAAGAAGTTAGTTCAAAATATTCAACAATGATTTCTGGTAATAATAACTTGAGAAGTTCTACAAATGAATCTTGCATTTCTATTTAATTTTGAAATGCAAATATCCATATTTAATATTTCCCCACAACTTTTTGACTTGATCCGTTGGTACTGCAGTTTTTTGGGGAATACGAATTCTTTTCATTGAATAGCTTATCTGATAAGATTGGAGTTTTTGTGTTTATAGGAATCATTTATCTTAAAAGATTGTTGATTTTTTAGATAGCATAATTCACCCCGCCCTACGGGCACTCCTCCAAAGGAAGGAAATGGATATTAAAGTTCTAGTAAAATGATAAACGTCTTGCGTGAGGGATGGTAGCGGCATCCTTTGCTTTTTATTGCGAGGCCACGAAGCAATCTAAAAAAGCAAAGATAGAGCGGACAGCCCGATTCGCCGTGGCGAACACGCCATAATAATTCAACTATAAGAATTATAGATTTTAGTACATAAAAAAACAGCAGAAACCTATTGGTAACTGCTGTTTTGAAGAAATAAATAATTCCTTTTTATAGAAAATAGGTTTATAGTTTAAAAGCGGCTTTAACTTGAGGGACAAAATCTAGTTGTTCCCAAGTAAATAAATCTACAGTTAATGTTTTTTCGTGTCCACCTGGAGCAGAAAAAGTTTTAGTAACTGTTTCTGGTTTTCTTCCCATGTGGCCATAGGCTGCTGTTTCACTATATATAGGGTTTCTTAGTTTTAAACGTTGCTCAATAAAATAAGGACGCATATCAAAAACACCTTCAACAATTTTGCTAATTTCTCCATCAGTTAGTTCTACTTTGGAAGTTCCATAAGTGTTAACATTAATTGATGTAGGTTTAGCAACTCCAATAGCATAAGAAACTTGCACAAGTACTTCTTCGCACAATCCTGCAGCAACTAAATTTTTAGCAATATGTCGGGTTGCATAAGCAGCACTTCTATCTACTTTACTAGGGTCTTTACCGGAGAAAGCACCACCACCGTGAGCTCCTTTTCCACCATAGGTATCTACAATGATTTTTCTTCCTGTTAAACCAGTATCTCCATGAGGTCCACCAATTACAAATTTACCTGTAGGGTTAATATGGTAGGTGATTTTGTCATTAAAAAAGTGTGCATATTGAGGATATTTTACTTTAATTCTTGGAATTAAAATAGAAATCAAATCGCTTTTTATTTTTGCCAACATTGTTGCTTCTTCATCAAAATCATCGTGTTGTGTAGAAATTACAATAGCGTCAATTCGTTGTGGTTTATTATCGTCAGAATACTCTAATGTTACTTGCGATTTTGCATCTGGACGTAAATAGGTAATTTCAGAATTTTCTCTTCTTAAATTCGCCAATTCAATTAATAAGGCATGCGATAAATCTAAAGCCAAAGGCATATAGTTTTCGGTTTCGTTTGTAGCGTAACCAAACATCATTCCTTGATCTCCAGCTCCTTGGTCTTCTTTGTTTGCTTTTTCAACTCCTTGATTAATGTCGGCTGATTGTTCGTGTATTGCAGATAGTACTCCGCATGAATTAGCTTCAAACATGTATTCACTTTTAGTATAACCAATTTTTTTGATTACATCTCTTGCTATTGTTTGCACATCAAGATAAGTATTTGATTTTACTTCTCCAGCAAGTATTACTTGACCTGTAGTAACTAACGTTTCGCAAGCTACTTTCGATTCTGGATCAAAGGCCAAAAAGTTGTCAATTAATGCATCTGAAATTTGATCTGCTACTTTGTCTGGATGTCCTTCACTTACTGACTCTGACGTAAATAAATATGCCATAATAATTTGTTTTTTATACTGAAAATTTCAGTATTAATTAATTAATTTTTGTGAAGAAAAATGAAATTGCAAAAAAAACACTAAAGGAGAGGTTCTGCTTTAGCATTTTTTAACGAGGTTGCAATCAGTTCAAATTCTTCCTCCTTTATTCTGATTGCAAATTTATGAAAGTTTTGAGTATAAAAAAGAATTCAATCCACTTTTTTTTTACTTTTGTATTAATAATAACTTAAACACACAATTATGATGAAAAAATTACTTTATTTAACTATGTTAGTTTCTTTTATAGCAAACTCACAAACAAATGTTTACAACTACGGTTTTGCTTCTCCAACAGCAACAATGATTGGAGCGGATGCTTGGGTTAGAACTAATCAAAGCACATCGCCATCAACTACTACTCTTTGGACTGTAGCTACTTATACAGCAGTTACTGTTAGTGCTACTGTTAGTGCTACTCCTTTTCAAAATCAAACTTACACAACTGGTCAAACTTGTCCAATTCCAACAGGTGGTAATAATTCTTTTGCTTTAGTAAACTATACTAGTACAACAAGTACAGCAGCAGCAGGAGCAACAATTAGTAACTGGTTAATTTCACCTTTAGTAAACGTTCAAAACGGAGATGTTGTTACTTTCTATTCCAGAATTGGTAAATATTCGGCTACAGGTGCTGCATCTTATGCAGATAATTTAGAGTTACGAATGAGTACTAATGGAGCATTTACTGCAGACCCTACTGGAGGTCCAGCAGGTTTAGGTGACTATACTAATTTGTTAGTTGAAATCAATCCTAATCTTGACTTATCTTCCTATCCAGTTGCTTGGACACAATATTCTTACACAGTTTCTGGTTTAACTGGTCCAACAGATGTTAAATTTGGTTTTAGATATTATGTAACTGATGCTGGACTTAATGGTTCAAATTCTGATATTATCGGTTTAGATTCATTTTCAGTAGACAGACCAGCTGCAAGCGCACAGTCGTTCTTTGCTAACAATTTCTCTATTCAGCCAAATCCAGTTTCGGATGTTTTTAGTGTAACTGCTAAAAATAACGTTGCAATTGAAAACATAAAAGTAATGGATATCAACGGAAGAATTGTAAGCGAATCTAACAACACTAATGGTTCAGATGCAATGCAAGTAAACATTGGCGAATTAAACGCTGGAGTATACTTTGTTAAAGTACAATCCGAATTAGGAGTTGGTACTTCTAAAATTATTAAAAAATAATTACACCTTAATTATATTTTACAAAGGAGCTTAATTTATTAAGCTCCTTTTTTATTATATCGATATAGTATAAAATTTAAACTTATTTACATTTTTTGTTGTAATTCTAAATTCTATGTCCTTACTTTGCAGTGTTCATACACATATTGCTTGTTATCACGAAAGCCCGAGGGAATAGACCCGATGAAAGCTTAGCAACCCTACCCTGTAGAAGGTGCTACATTCTAGTTTGAAAAATCAAACAAAGATAACCACGAGAAATTTCCTTCTCACTTTCCACGATAACATACAAATATAGTACAGAATTTCCACAAGTCCTTTGACCTTTGGAATAATCTGGAGCGAATGGCTTGCGCAATTTAGCAAACCAATTTCCCGCTTTTCGTTGCAATCTCGCCAAGAAAAATGGCGAGGATTTCCACTTCAATCGGGGCTAAAAAGCAATCCATTTTTGTGAAAATAAGTTTTCAAAAGAACCATTTCTTAATAAACTTATATTTCCTAAAATGTTTTTTTTAAAAACTTAGCGACTTAGTGCTTTAGTGCCAAAAAAATAGAATATGACTAAAATAGAACAAGCAATAAAAGAAAGAATCCTTGTGCTCGATGGCGCTATGGGAACTATGTTGCAACGAAACAACTTCTCAGAAGAAGATTTCCGTGGCGAACGATTCAAAGACTTTCTATACCCCTTAAAAGGCAACAACGATTTACTTTCTATTACCCAACCAGAAGCCGTAAAGCAAGTCCACCGGTTGTATTTTCAAGCAGGAGCCGATATTGTAGAAACCAACACCTTCTCAGGAACTACCATCGGAATGGCCGATTACCATCTAGAAGATATCGTCTACGAACTAAACTACCAATCGGCTAAAATTGCCCGAGAAGTAGCCGACGAATTCACCGACAGGCCTCGATTTGTTGCAGGCTCCATAGGACCAACCAACAGAACCGCATCTATGAGTCCAGATGTAAACGACCCAGGATATCGTGCCGTAACTTTTGACGATTTGCGAATTGCCTATAAGCAACAAGTAGAAGCACTAATTGATGGAGGTTGCGACGTACTATTAGTCGAAACAATATTTGATACCCTAAATGCCAAAGCAGCACTTTTCGCTATCGAAGAAGTAAAAGAAGAACGGAATATAAATATTCCGGTAATGGTTTCTGGTACCATCACTGATGCATCCGGAAGAACCCTTTCAGGTCAAACCGTTGAAGCGTTTTTAATCTCCATTGCGCACATTCCGTTATTAAGTATAGGATTTAATTGTGCATTGGGTGCCGACCAATTAAAACCTTACTTAAAACGTTTGGCAATGAATACCCAATTAAACATTTCAGCACATCCTAATGCAGGTTTGCCTAATGCCTTTGGCCAATACGACCAAACGCCAATAGAAATGCAAGCCTTAATTAGAGAATATCTAAAAGACAATTTAGTAAACATAATAGGTGGTTGTTGTGGCACAACACCAGAACACATCAAAGCAATAGCAGACGTTGCCAAAGAATTCCAACCACGCAGCGTAGAGACGCAATTTATTGCGTCTTAAACAATTTATTGCGTCTTAAACAATTTATTGCGTCTTAAAACAGAATAAACATGTCAAAAATAAATTTACAACTTTCCGGTTTAGAGCCACTTTACGTAGATGAAAATTCCATTTTCGTAAACGTTGGTGAACGAACCAATGTAACAGGTTCTCGTAAATTCCTTCGATTAATTAAAGAAGAAAAATACGAAGAAGCACTTTCGGTAGCAAGAGAACAAGTAGAAGGTGGCGCACAAATCATCGATGTTAATATGGACGAAGGAATGTTAGATGGTGTTTATGCCATGACCAAATTCCTAAATCTAATTGCTGCCGAACCTGATATTGCTCGAGTTCCTGTAATGATTGATAGTTCCAAATGGGAAATCATTGAAGCAGGTTTGAAAGTTATTCAAGGAAAAGGAGTTGTCAATTCTATCTCTTTAAAAGAAGGAGAAGCACAATTTATCCACCACGCCAAATTAATAAAACGATATGGTGCAGCGGTAATTGTAATGGCATTTGACGAAAACGGTCAAGCCGATACTTACGAAAGACGTATTGAAATTTGCAAAAGAAGTTATGATATTTTAGTAAATGAAGTACATTTTCCAGCGCAAGACATCATTTTTGATCCGAATATTTTTCCGGTTGCAACTGGAATGGACGAACATAAATTAAATGCATTAGATTTTTTCAAAGCCACCAAATGGATTCGGGAAAACCTTCCTTATGCTGGAGTTTCAGGTGGAGTAAGTAATGTTTCCTTTTCGTTTCGAGGTAATGACAAAGTTCGGGAAGCCATGCATTCGGCATTTTTATACCATGCCATCCAAAACGGAATGACAATGGGAATCGTAAACCCAGAAATGCTTGAAATTTACGACCAAATTGACAAAACACTTTTAGAACATGTAGAAGATGTTCTACTAAATAGAAGAGAAGATGCCACCGAAAGATTATTAGATTTAGCAGAAACTTTTAAAGGGGATTTCAAAGTAAATGAAAAAGCAATTCAAGAATGGCGCAGTGGTTCTATTCAAGAACGATTAACCCATTCGTTAGTAAAAGGAATTGACGAATTCATTGAATTGGATGTTGAGGAAGCTCGATTAGAAGCCAACAAAGCCATTGAAGTTATTGAAATAAACTTAATGGCAGGAATGAATGTGGTAGGCGATTTATTCGGAAGCGGAAAAATGTTTCTACCTCAAGTAGTAAAATCGGCTAGGGTAATGAAAAAAGCAGTAGCGTATTTACTTCCTTTTATAAGCCCCCCAGCCCCCAAAGGGGGAGTTAAGGACGCTCAATACTGGGCTACAGCAAATCCGCTTAACTATGGATTACTGAAGCAATTTGCATTTGACATGAGAAATAAGCCGACAGATGCAGAACGAATGCTTTGGAATGTTTTAAGCAATAAAGGAATTGAAGGGTATAAATTTAGAAGACAACATATTATAGGAAATTATATTGCAGATTTTATTTGTTTAAAATTGAATTTAATAATTGAGGTTGATGGAAGTATCCATCAATTGCCCGAGAATCAAATAAGTGATGCTGAAAGAACAAAATGGTTATTATCGGAAGGATATAGAGTAATTCGTTTCACTAATAATGAGGTATTGCATAACATTGAAAAAGTAATACAGTCTATTTCCACAAACTTAGTGGCTCCCCCTTCGGGGGCGGGGGGGGCTGGAAAAGTTTTAATGGCAACTGTAAAAGGGGATGTCCACGATATCGGTAAAAATATTGTAGCAGTAGTTTTAGGCTGCAACAACTTTGAAATTATTGATTTAGGAGTTATGGTTCCGCCAGAAAAAATTATCCAAGCAGCTATGGAACATAAGGTAGATATTATTGGCCTCAGCGGATTGATTACACCGTCACTTGACGAAATGGTATACCTAGCCAAAGAAATGGATAAATTAAATATTTCCATTCCTATTATGATTGGTGGCGCAACTACTTCTCGCGCACATACTGCCGTTAAAATTGCACCCGAATATTCAGCAACAGTTGTTCACGTAAACGATGCCTCCAGGGCGGTAACGGTAGCAAGTAATTTGCTGCAAGCAGAAACCAAAGAAGGATATGTAAAAGGTATTCGCGAAGAATACGACAAATTGCGGGAAGGATATTTAAATAGAAGTCGCGATAAAAATTACTTGTCTATAGAAGATGCGCGAAAAAATAAATTGCAATTAAATTGGGATAATTTCAATCCAGTAAAACCAAATTTTATTGGAACAAAAACTATTGAAGTAGAACTTTCAGAGTTGGTTGATTTTATCGATTGGACTCCGTTTTTCAATTCATGGGAATTGTACGGAAAATATCCTGCAATTTTAACGGATGAAATCGTTGGAGAACAAGCAACTAATTTATTTGCAGATGCGCAAGAAATGTTGGAAAAAATTGTTTCCGAAAAATGGCTAACGGCGAAAGGAATTCTAGGAATTTTTCCTGCGAATACTATAAACGATGATGATATAGAAGTACAAGCCCCCCCCGCCCCCGAAGGGGGAGCTGCTCAGTTTGTGGATAAGCAAACTTGGGGAACCGCAAGTCCTGTGTTATATGATTTATTAAAAGATAAGGCTAAAGAAATGCGAAATCGTCCAACCGAAGCCGAAAAAATGCTCTGGAATGTTTTATCCAATAAAGGAATTGATAATTATAAATTTAGAAGGCAACACATTATTGGAGAATATATAGTTGATTTTGTTTGTTTAGAAAAAAGATTAGTAATTGAAGTGGATGGGTCTATTCATAATCAACCAGAACAAATAGAACACGATAAAAAAAGAACAGAATGGTTAGAGTCTAAAGGTTTTAGAATTGTTAGATATTCAAATCGACAAATAGTGAATGATATATTAAATTCTGCGGAATCTATTCGCAAAGAATTATCGACTAACTTCTCAGCTCCCCCTTCGGGGGCGGGGGGGGCTTTTTTGACCCTTCGTCAACAGAGTGTAAAAACCGCTGGTGCTCCAAACATCGCTTTGGCCGATTTTATTGCTCCAAAGAATTCTGGAAAACAAGATTACATTGGTTGCTTTTGTGTCACTACAGGATTTGGAGTAGAAGAAAAAGCAAAGGAATTTGAAGCGCAATTAGACGATTACAATTCCATTTTAGTGAAAGCATTAGGCGATAGATTGGCCGAAGCCTTTGCAGAATATTTGCATTTAAAAGTTCGAAAAGAAATTTGGGGTTATGCATCCGATGAAAACTTATCCAATCAAGATTTAATTTCCGAAGAATACAAAGGAATTCGTCCTGCACCCGGTTATCCGGCATGTCCAGACCATTTGGAAAAACCAACCATTTGGAAGTTGCTAAACGTCGAACAAGAAATAGGCGTAAGATTAACCGAAAGTATGGCGATGTGGCCAGCATCCTCCGTATCGGGTTATTATTTTGCAAATCCAGAAAGCAAGTATTTCGGACTCGGAAAAATAAAAGAAGATCAAGTAATTGATTACGCAAAACGAAGAGGGATTTCTACCGAAAAAGCAAACAAATGGCTTAGTCCAAATATAAGCCTCCCCTAACCCCTCCGAAGGAGGGGAACCTGAAATTGAAGGTAGAAATTGAAATTCTTTGACATAAAACTAAAAATATAAAATCCTATTAACCCCTAATAGGAATTCCCCCTTCGGGGGTTAGGGGGCTGATCATGAAAGTAACACAACACATAGAAAACGCACAAGGAAAACCATTGTTTTCTTTTGAAATTTTACCTCCTTTAAAAGGGCAAAACATACAATCAATTTTTGACAGTATCGATCCATTAATGGAATTTGAACCTCCTTTTATTGACGTAACGTACCATCGTGAGGAATATGAATTTAAAGAATTACCAAGCGGTTTATTGCAAAAGAAAATTGTAAAAAAACGTCCGGGAACGGTTGGAATTTGTGCTGCAATTCAAAATAAATACAATGTAGACGCTATCCCACATATTTTATGTGGTGGTTTTACCAAAGAAGACACCGAAAATTTATTGATTGATTTAGATTTTCTAGGTATTGACAATGTTGTTGCACTTCGTGGTGATGCTTTGAAAAACGAGACCTATTTCAAACCTGAAAAAGAAGGAAACGAATTTGCTTCCGATTTGGTTTTGCAAATCAATAATTTGAATAACGGAATTTATTTAGATGAAGATTTGAAAAATTCTGCAAAAACTAATTTTTGCATTGGCGTTGCAGGATATCCAGAAAAGCATATGGAAGCGCCAAGTCTAGATAGCGATATTCATTTTTTGAAAGAAAAAATAAGAAATGGCGCAGAATATATTATCACGCAAATGTTTTTTGATAATAAAAAATTCTTCGATTTTGTTGCTAAATGCCGTGCTGCTGGAATAACGGTTCCTATTATCCCTGGATTAAAACCTATTGCAACCAAAAAACAACTGAATTTAATTCCGCATCGATTTAGCATTGAAATGCCTGATGATTTAATAATGTCGGTAGTTAAAGCAAAAGATAATGATGCTGTAAAACAAATTGGTATTGAATGGTGTATTGCACAAAGTAAAGAATTAGTTGCTGCTGGAATTCCTGTTTTACATTATTATTCTATGGGAAAAGCCGAGAACATTAAAGCAATTGCAACTTCAGTTTTTTAAAACTAATTATAAATTACATGCCCTTGATACAATTGTTGCACATCTACAATTGGCGGGTTATTTTTTAGAATGATATCTCCAGTGCTCACCATTTTTCCGGTGATGCTTTGTATTGGCCTTACAATCATGTCGTTCGAGCCTCTATGGTATACTTTTATGGTTTGTGCCGTCAAGTTGGAAGCATCAATTCGGCCATCGCCAGCATATAAATTCAAATTTGCTTCATTGGTAGTTCCTGAAATAAAATATCTAGAAACATTGTTGTTCTCAATCACTAATTGGTTGTTGTTTACAGCAATATAAAAATCTCCCGTTCCAGCACCTTCTTCGCCATCACCATCTTTATCTAAAGCAAAAATTCGTAGGGTTGGGTAGGTTAACACTCCATTAGAACTGATATTGCGCTCTGTTTTAGAATAAATCTCCTCTAAATTTGGTGTGGTAATGTAGATGGTAGTTTCGCCATACTCCCGCAACCAATTACAAGTAGTATTGTCGGATAATACCAATTGATCATCGTTTTGTGTAACCGAAACATTATTAATCAAGTTGCTCCCCGATTTAATTTCAACCTTGTATTCTGGACCTTGCGTAATCACAACAGCAATGCCACGATACACTTTTATTCTGGTAAACGGATTTACTGGAATCGTTCTAGTTACAATATCTCCGGTACTTTCATAGCATTCGCTTGGCTTTTCACACGAAATGAAAACCAATAAAAAACTTAGTAAAATAAATATCTTTCTCATACTTTTATAATCTTACACCAACACCAAATTCTAAAGCCTCCGCCAAAAACATGTGCGTTTTTACAGAAAAACTAGTATATATTTTCGGCGTGAAATGGTATTTAAATCCAACTCGGTCATAAAGAGCAATATCGTTCACAAACGGGCGATATACGTAATATCCTACTTGTGCTTCCAAGGAAATTTTATTTACAAATAATTCATATCCCATAAACAAACCAACTCTTTTGTGATCGGTATTTGGGTCAATATTCAATTCCGGATAGGCATTGGCTTTGTATTTTATATAATCCTTAAACGAATTAGTCAAGAAAAGTTCGGTTCCCAATTGCAAAGCACTTTTTCGGTTAAACCTTTTGTCAACAAAAAAAGAAGCATGGTAAAACGGGTATTGACCACTACCAATAACCGGACTTTCATTATAACCACTTCGCAAAACAAAATTATATTTTAGCGGTTCGCTAAAGTCTTTCTTAACCGCAGCAGTGTCAATTGTTCTGGTAATATTGTTTGAAAAATCATAATTCACGCCAACATTCACCAAAAAAGAATTGATGCCGCTATTGGGCGATTTAGTTCTACCATTTGAAAAATGCGTAAAAAGAAACCCTGCCTGAAGCCCTAATTTATCTATAAGATGCTCTTTTTTGTAAAACAACCCAAAGATGGTGTTAGCCATCAAAGTCGATCCAAAAGCCTTGTTTTTACTATTCTCTATCTTATCATACGGATTGGTTGCATACCCAACACCCTGCGCAACTTTTAGTTCCAAACTTCTATTAAAGAAATAAAAATTATATAAAACCCCAGCCGCATAAACCTTTCCAAGAAAATCATTATTAAAATTTTGATATTCTAAATACACCCCATAATCTGGAAAATTATAAGCCGAATGCCATTCGTCTTTTCCATGCGTTTGCTTAATAAAACTAAGCATCAACCCATCAGGATGTCCCTGTAAATGGTATAAATCTTTCGTATGCGGAATAACATTTCCGTGCAAAAACGAAACTTCTAACGCATTGGTATCGCTATTTTTCTGTCCAAAAATAGTCAAAGAAAATAAAAAAAGTATAAAAGAAAACCTTCTCATCCTAAAATTTTAGTGGCACAAATATAATAGAATAAGTTTATCTATTACAATTTAAGGAGTCAAGAAATTAGGAGCGAAACTTTAGGCATTTTAGTAAGCCAGTTTCCGGCTATCCGTTGCAAGTTTTTTACTGTCAAGCTATTTTTGTAAGCTATAAAAAGAGCTTCCGATGGTCGCTTTTTTATAGCAACAAAAAATTAGCTTTCCATTTCAAAAAGCTTTCCACTTCTATCCGGGCTAAAAAAGAAACATTGTTTTGTGAAATATCCGGTTTGCTGATTTAATAAATATTATTAAAACAATGTATGAAAGAGTAATTACAACTCCGCCAATTATTAAATCAAGTAAATCCCAAGCCAATCCTTCGTTCATGTCGCCAGTTATGGTTCTATATTCTGAAGCAATAAACCAATACCATTGAAAAAAAAGAATTGATTTCGCAAAAAATAAGCCTCCAATTGACGAAGTAATTAATTGAAAGTAAATCAAACCTAAATTTGACTTTTTGATTATTGTTTTGGTATAAATTGAAACTATAATTGTTGAAATTATTAATGGTAAAAATTCAAGAAATAATCCAACTTCATGATATTTATAGGGATTAAGAAAAGTTCGAAAAGCATATTCTACTAACGTAAAAAAAATAAAAATAATTATAAGTTTCTTTTTCATATTATTTATTAACCGATTCGGCATGAACACTGAACACTGAACACTGAACACTACCCAATACTACCTAGTTTTCTCCCTAAAAATCTCCTCCAAGTTTTTGCTTTTCAAGTTCAATTGCAACGTTTTCAATCCGTTTTCTTGGGCAAAGTCAAATACCGAAGAACGGCAATCATTTTCGGTTTCAAAAGTCAATTCCCAAACTTTATCGTGGGTATTTTTATAGGATTTCAATTCCGATAATTTAGAAAATAAGGCTTCGTCAACTACTTTATCAAATTCTACTTCAATCACTTGTTCCTTAATTTCAGAAACTAATTTGTCCAGTTTTTTATCTGTAACAATTTTTCCGTTGTTGATGATAATCACTCTATCACAAATTGCTTCCACTTCCTGCATGATGTGCGTAGAAAGAAAAACAGTTTTGTTTTTGCCAACGTTTTTAATCACATTTCTAATCTCCACCAATTGATTTGGATCCAATCCTGTAGTAGGTTCGTCCAAAATCAAAACATCTGGATTGTGTAATAAAGCCGTTGCCAATCCAACTCTTTGTCGGTATCCTTTAGATAATTCACCTATTTTTTTATGACTTTCCGCAGTCAATCCCGTCAATTCAATTACTTCTTCAATTCGAGATTTAGCCACTTTATACACATCGGCATTAAAAGCCAAATATTCTCGAACATACAAATCCAAATACAACGGATTGTGCTCTGCCAAATACCCAACCGAAAGTTGCACCGCTTTTTGATTTTCATTTACATCATTGCCGTTTACTGAGGCAGTACCCTCATCAGCATTAATATAAGTCGTCAAAATTTTCATTAAAGTAGATTTTCCGGCACCATTCGGACCAAGAAAACCAACAATTTCTCCTTTTTTTACCGAAAACGAAACGTTGTCCAGCGCCTTTTGAGCACCATAACTTTTGGAAATATTTTGAACTTCTATAGACATAACTTGATATTTGAAGCAAATGTAATAATTAATTCAAGTTGCTAGTTTAAAAAGTATAAAAAAGAAAAGCAAAGGTTAAGTAAATTTGTTTTGCGAACCAATAAACGAAACCAATGCTTAGCAAAGACAAAATTATATCAATTTTTTGTTTAATCGATGATATTTTACAAGGA
>CANFZM010000046.1 GCA_947451525.1 Flavobacteriaceae bacterium | reverse complement strand
AGAAAACAAAATTAAAAAAAATAGTCCCAACTTAAAAGTCGGGACTACACAAGGTAAACATCCAGTGAATAATCGCAAGAAGCTTCCTCTCGGTGTTACAAATATATAAAAATTAACAAAATAAATTAGGTAATCAAGATAGTACCTACCTAAGTTTTTGTCTTTTGCAAAGTTTTTCATTTCAGCACACTTTCACAAATTCAGGAAATTTAATTTTTACACACTATTTTTTGTAACAAAATCACCATTCTATTTACTAATATCTTAAATTTGACCTAGAAAAAAATCTAATATGCTTGTTTACCTTCGTTTACTAAAAGAAAGTTTCGGTTTTGCCATGAATGCCTTGCGAAACAATAAGTTGCGTACTTTGCTTTCGCTACTCGGAGTAACAATTGGTATATTTTCAATCATTGCGGTACTTGCCGCAGTAGATTCCTTAGATAGAAAAATCAAAAAAGATTTAAGCAGTTTAGATAAAAATACCATTTATTTGTTTAAAGGTTCTTTTGGACCATCTGCCATCCCGAGATGGAAAAGAGATCAATTTCCTCAGGTAAAATACACCGAATACGAATATTTAAAAAGTGCTTTGCCCGAAGCACAAGAAATGGCGTACCAACTTTTTGTTAAAAGTGAAATCATGAAATACGACACTAAATCAGTTAGTAGTGTAAATGTTGTTCCGGTTTCGCATGAATTTATTGATATTCAAGGTTTGGAATTTGCCGAAGGTAGGTTTTACAATGAATCCGAATCCAATTCGGGTGCTGCTGTTTTAGTAATTGGAGATGAATTAGCAAACAGTCTTTTTGAAAATGTAGATCCTATTGGCAAACAAGTGCGTTTGTACGGGCAACGATTTACCGTTATTGGAGTATTGAAAAAACAAGGCGCTGGAATGTTTGGCGATAGCAACGATACCTCCGTTTTTATTCCGGTTAATTTCTTGAGACGTATGTACGGAGACAACAACGACTCAATGACGCCAGTTATTGTTATTAAACCACAAAAAGGAATTGATATGGACGCTTTTAAAGCCGAAGTTTCTCAAAAATTGCGCAACCTACGCGGACTAAAAACGGGAGAAATTGATAATTTCTTTATCAATGTTCTTTCGGGTTTCACCGATTTATTAGATGGAATTATTGCCAACATGAACATTGGCGGATGGATTATTGCTGGATTTTCACTTCTTGTAGGAGGGTTTGGAGTGGCTAATATTATGTTTGTTTCGGTAAAAGAACGCACCAACTTAATCGGAATTCAAAAATCTCTCGGCGCCAAAAATAGATTTATCCTTTTTCAATTCTTGTTTGAAGCCGTAATCTTGTGTTTAATTGGTGGTTTAATCGGGATTATTTTGGTTTGGTTAATTGCTATCGGCTTAACAAAATTACTCGACTTTGAGTTTGTATTAAGTTTTAGTAATATTATGCTAGGCTCTGGATTAGCAATTGTAATTGGCTTAATAGCTGGAATATTACCGGCAATCTCAGCATCTAAATTAGACCCTGTGGAGGCAATTAGAAGCGGAATGTGATTTGAGGCACGATGTTGGAAGTACGAGGTACGAAGTTTAAAAAAAAACACAAAAAAACACAAAGCAATTACTTTGTGTTTTTTTGTGTCTTTTATGCTTGGAAAATCTCTGCTCCACATACTCCATAATTTCTATTAATAATTAAAACTTTATTTGTAACTTTGATTTCATGAAACAAAGAATTTACATTGATACATCTGTTGTTGGAGGTTATTTTGATGAAGAATTTAAAGAAGCAACAAGAAGTTTTTTTAAAAGGTTAGAAAACAACGAAATTCTATTTGTAGTTTCAGATTTACTTGATGTAGAATTAATAAACGCACCAAAAAATGTAAAAGACCTGCTTCATAATTATTCTGCCGACAAATTTGAGAGAATAGAATTAACCAAAGAAGCGGTTAATCTTGCAAACACCTACATTGAAGAAAAAGTTGTTGGAAAAACTTCATTAGAAGATTGTCGACACATTGCAATGGCAACAATTAATAAAGTGGATGTTTTAGCGAGTTGGAATTTTAAACATATTGTGAACTTAGACAGAATAAAAGGTTATAATTCAGTGAATTTAAGATTGGGTTATCAAATGATAGAAATTAGAAGTCCAAAAGATTTAATAAATTATGAAAATGGAAACGACTAAAAAAACAGAGAAAAAATTTGACGCAGTAAAAATGATGCGTGAAATTAGAGACAAAGTTAGTTCTGAAACACAAAATATGAGTTTTGAAGAATTGGAAAAATATTTGAAAAAAGAAATAGCAGAAAGTAAACTTAAACCTATTGGACAATAGGAACTACATACCAAAATGGATTCAATGAAATAGTATTGATTCTCTTAAAATAAAAACTAAAAAAAACACAAAGCAATTACTTTGTGTTTTTTTGTGTCTTTTGTGGTTAAAAAAAACCTATCTAATATTTTGATTCAAAATCAAGTCAATGTATAAATTGATTTTGTCTTTCAACTCTTTTCTTTGAGCAATAAAATCTAAAAATCCGTGTTCTAATAAAAACTCCGAAGTTTGGAATCCTTCTGGTAAATCTTTACCGGTAGTATCACGAACAACGCGAGGTCCTGCAAAAGCAATTAAGGCTCCAGGCTCTGCAATATTAATATCACCCAACATCGCGTAAGAAGCAGTTGTCCCACCAGTTGTTGGATCGGTACATAAAGAGATATACGGAATTTTGGCTTCGGCCAATTGTGCTAATTTTACAGAAGTTTTTGCTAATTGCATTAGCGAATACGCTGCTTCCATCATACGTGCACCCCCCGATTTGGATATCATTACAAACGGAAGATTATTTTTTATAGAATAATCAATACCACGAGCAATTTTTTCTCCCACTACCGCACCCATAGAGCCACCAATAAAGGCGAAGTCCATACAGCATACCACTAAGTCGTTTCCTTTAGATTTTCCAACACCAGTTCGAACCGCGTCTTTCAACTTGGTTTTGTCCATAACGTCTTTCAATCGTTCGGAATACTTTTTAGTATCTACAAATCCAAGTGGATCTTTAGAAGTCATTTTAGCATCCAATTCTTTGAATTCGTTGTTGTCGAACAAGATTTCAAAATATTCTTTACTGCCTATTCTAACATGAAAGCCATCTTCAGGACTTACCCAAAGGTTGCGCTCCAACTCATCCGCATCAATAATTTTTCCTGTAGGAGATTTGTACCAAAGTCCTTTAGGTACATCTTTCTTATCTTCGGTTGCAGTAGTAATTCCTTTTTCTGTTCTTTTAAACCAAGCCATAATAGTAAGTTGGAAGTTAGAAGTTGGAAGTTAGAAGTTGGACTTCTTAACTTATTAATTCTAACTATATTAAATTTTATTATTTCAATCTCCGTACTTCGAATATCGTACTTCGTATATCGTACTTATAGAGTATTCACATTATTTAAATCAGCAAAAGCTTCTTCTAATCTATTGTTAAAAGTAACCTCTCCTTCACGTACCCATTTTCTTGGATCGTAATATTTTTTGTTAGGAACATCGGCTCCATCTGGATTTCCAATTTGAGTTCTTAAATATTCAATATGGTTTACCATATAATCGCGAATTCCTTCGGTGAAAGCAAATTGTAAATCGGTATCAATATTCATTTTAACTACTCCATAAGAAATAGCTTCTCTGATCTCTACTAAAGTTGATCCAGAACCACCATGGAAAACAAAATCAACTGGATTTGGACCCGTGTTGAATTTCTTTTGAACATAATCTTGTGAATTTTTCAAGATTTTTGGAGTTAATTTTACGTTTCCTGGTTTGTAAACTCCATGAACGTTTCCAAAAGATGCTGCGATTGTAAATCTTGGGCTTACTTTTAAAAGTTCTTCATAAGCATAAGAAACTTCCGATGGTTGTGTGTATAATTTAGAACTATCTACATCTGAATTGTCCACTCCGTCTTCTTCACCACCAGTAATTCCTAGTTCGATTTCTAATGTCATTCCCATTTTACTCATACGAGCCAAATAGGTTTTGCAAATTTCGATGTTTTCTTCAATTGGCTCTTCTGATAAATCAATCATATGAGAAGAAAATAATGGTTTTCCAGTTTCTGCAAAATGTTTTTCAGAAGCATCCAACAAACCATCAATCCAAGGTAAAAGTTTTTTTGCACAATGATCGGTATGTAGAATTACGGTTGCACCATACGCTTCTGCCAAAGTGTGAATATGTTTTGCACCAGCTATTCCACCAGCAATAGCCGATTTTTCGCCAGCATTAGAAAGTCCTTTTCCAGCATTAAATTGAGCACCACCGTTAGAAAATTGAATAATTACAGGGGCTTTTAATTTTGCAGCAGTTTCTAAAACTCCATTAATAGTACTTGAACCAGTAACGTTTACTGCAGGAATTGCAAATCCTTTTTCTTTTGCATAAGCAAAAATAGCTTGAACTTCTTCTCCAGTAGCAACTCCAGGTTTAATGTTATGTGACATCTTGTATTATGATTTTTAATTAAGTTTACAAAAGTAATAATTTCTAAAATTAGAACGGATAATTTATACCAATATTTAATACCGATTTGGATAAATTTATCTCTTTCATCCATTTTTCGTTCTCTAATTTGGCAGGATTGTAGGTTTTAAAACCAATATCAAATCGAACTACAAATAGTCCTTGATCGTATCGAATACCAGTTCCAGTGCCGATAGCAAAGGTTTTTATCGAATTGATTCCGTTAAAAGTATAAGCATCATCGGTTACGTTATCTAAAACATTCCAAATATTTCCAGCATCAGCAAAAAGAGCACCATTGAATTTTCCTAGAATATTAAATCTAAGTTCAGCACTCATAGTGATTTTTAGGTTGGCTTCATTAAAGTCATTCAGTCCGCCACTTCGGCCAGGTCCTAAACTATAAGGTTGCCATGCTCTAATGTCATTGGATCCTCCAGAAAAGTAACTTCGGGAAAACGGAATACTTTTAGAATTTCCATAAGGAACGGCCAATCCTGCAAAGCCTCGAATAGCAATTACTTTTTTTCCTGCAAAGGACCAGTGTTTAATATATTCTAATTCTCCTTTTAAATATTGTGAATATTCTACTTGAAATAAGGTATTTGCCCCGCCTTGTTTGTCTAATTGTTTGGATGCTCTTGCTAGTAGTGAAAGAAAATTCCCTGCAGATTCTAATTTGGTTTTAAAAGCGTGAAAGGAATTATCGTATAAATCTTTTTTGGTGGTTTTAGAAAAACTGATGCTTGTTGCAAAAATTAAATTGTTTTCGGTTAATCTTTTTCTTCGTTCTTCAATGCTTCGAATGGTTTTTAAGTCATTTTCGGTTATAGCAAGAGAAGACGGACTTGCAAGAGCGTCATTTGTAAAACCAGTGGTACCACTTTCAATTACTAATTGATGATTTGCATCGTTGGAAAAGTAATTAGTATTAACCGTGCTGCTATAGTTATTTGCAATTGCATTAAGTGCATTAAATGACGATTGGTAAATGTTAAAGTAATTGCCAACATTTACATTTTTCACATATTGCACATTAAAAAGATCCAAACGGAACGAAGTATTTTTTCTTGGAGTCCAATTATAAGAAAAGGCACTCGTAAAATTTTGTTTGTCCAATCCAATGTTTCGTTGTTTTGCAAAACCTACGCTAAATGTAGTAGAAGGAATCATGCTTTTTGGGATGATTTTATCCGTATTGAAAGGGAAAAATATCCTCGGAAAACTCAATTTGGCATCTACACCAATTTCTGAAATGTTAAAGAAATTGTTATTAGGATTTGCTAAGTCTTTAGATGCACCAACGTTTCCTCTAAATCCAATTTGAAAAGTCTCTGCTCCGTTAAAGATGTTTCGAATTCCTAAAGAGGTGTTTCCAGAAATTCCAAAATCTTGAATGTTAGAATGTATAAAATCGGCAGAATATCCAAAACTGAATTTATCCCTTGGTTTTAAATAGATATTTGCTATCAAGGCCTTATTGTTTTTCGGGTCAATTTTATATTCAATAGCAGGATAGTTAAAAACCTTTAAATTGCTTAAATACTTAGTGGTTAGAATGGTGTTGTTATCCGAAAACATACTTCCTTTGGTAATAAAAACAGCGTCGGTTATTGCTTTTGGTCGGTATTTTAATTTTTTTTCACTGTATAGAACAAAATCCTTATACTGTAAACTATCTTTAATTGGTGCTTCCATTTTGTTTGTAGCACGATCGGTAAAAATTGCAACTTTACTAATTTTGTATAAAGTAAAAGGAGCCGTCTTAGAAGAGTCATTTTCTCGATATGAATAATCTTTAACAATTAATTTTACATTTACTTTTTTCTTGGTATTAATTGTGTCAAGCGAGTAGGAAATATAATTTTGCTGAAAAAGATATGCGCCATTATTTCGAAATTCAGTAGTAATTCGATTGCGTTCTTCATCAAGATTTTCGGTGCTATATTGTTTGTTTGTTTTAACAAATGAATTTGCAATTTTAATTTTATATAACGAATCTAACGCTGGAGTAGCAATAGAATTAGTAATAGTGTCGATAAGATAGGCTTTATTTAGAGCAACATCATATTTAATATTGGTTTTTTTGACCACTGAAGTATCTTTGGTAAATCGTGCTTTCACATCAAAATAGCCTTTGTTGTAGTAATAAGACTCTAATCTTTTTAGTGATTTTTGGTTGCTAAGGGAATCAAAAATAACTGGAGCCTCACCAGTTTTAATTAAAAAATTACTCCATCCCGAAACTAAAAAAGATTTTCCTAATCGATCTACTTGTTTTTTTGAAAGCAATTTAACCAGATTCGCTTCTCGATTGGGTTTTCTTTTTAGCCATTTTGCATAAGAAGTATCTGCATTTCGTTTGGCTAAGTTGAACAAATTCAGTCGCAATCGGTAGCCAAGTATAGCGCTATTGGGTTTTTGGTACAATTGAAAAAATACATCTTCCTCTTTGATAGTTTTGTCGTCAACGGAAATTTCATTTTTCATTAACAAGCGTTTGCCAACCGGAACACGTTTTGTTGTGTTACAAGCAACAATTATAAGTGCTGTTAAAATAATTAATGATATTTTTGTAAGGTGATTTTTCAAGAGACGCAAATTTAATTCAAAAGTACATTTTTTTATGGTTAGTAAAAACCAAATTAAACTAATTACTAGTTTACAGCAAAAAAAATTTCGACAGCAACATAAATTATTTCTTGCTGAAGGAGTAAAAGTTATTCAAGAACTGCTCGATTCTAACTTTATTTTGGAACATTTATTTGTTTCCGAGACTATTTTCGATGCTGTAAATAGTTCTCAGAAAACAGTAATTACCGATGCAGAATTAAAGAAAATATCTTGTTTGGCAACTCCAAATAATTGTTTGGCGTTGTTTAAAATCCCAGAAACCAAAGCCCCAATACCAAAAGGATTGATAGTTGCTTTAGACGGCATTAGAGACCCTGGAAATTTGGGTACTATCATTCGTTTGTGTGATTGGTTTGGCGTGGAGCAACTATGGTGTAACGAGCAAACGGTTGATGTTTATAATCCTAAAGTTGTTCAAGCTACAATGGGTTCCATTGCTAGAGTTGCGATTTCGTATTTGGATTTAGAAAGACAACTTCAAAATACATCTACACCTGTTTTCGGAACTTTTATGGATGGTAAAAATGTATATCAAGAAAAACTTTCGCAAGAAGGGATTTTAGTTTTAGGAAATGAAGCCAATGGTATATCTGAAACTATAGAAAAACTAGTTTCCAATAGATTAGCAATTCCACGTTTTGGTACTTTACAACAAACCGAAAGTTTGAATGTGGCAACCGCAACTGCAATATTTTTGAGCGAGTTTAAAAGAACTTCTTCTTAGTGAAAGGTAAAGTTTACAAAAACTCCTCTAGATTTCATGGATCCAATATTACCTGTCCAAGGGCTATCCGGGTTGTTGTCACGAATTAATTCGTCATTCAATCCAAAAACGCCTCTTATGGATGGAGAAAATTTGAAATATTCTAAATATAAATCAACTCCAAAACCAAGTTCGTAATTTTGTGTCCAAGGTTTTAAACGGAATCGTTGCTGGTAATTATCATCAATAGATTTAGAATTACTCGCTAAATTTAAGGTAGCCGAAACACCACCAACCAAATAAGGACGAACGTTTCCAACTCGTTTAGAAGAAAATTTCAACAATAACGGAAAATCAATATAAGTAGAACGAATTTCTCTTTCGGCGTCTAATTGTTTGGTAAATCCACTATAGGTTAAGTTTCGTTGGGCATAATACAATCCTGGTTCAAAACGGAGATTGATGTATTCTTGTAAACGAAGATCACCTACAATTCCTACATTAAAGCCCGTGGTGCTAGTTACCGCAATGTCTTTATTTGGTGTATTTAGGTAATCAATCTTAAAGTCGTAAGTATTAAATCCAAGAAAAAAACCAAAGTAAATGCGTTGTTTATCAAAGTTTTCCAAATTAATAATAGGATCTTTAGAGAAAAGACCAGTGGTTTGTGCTTGACTAGACAAACTTAATAGGAGTAGGAAAAAATAAAATAGTTTCTTCATAAATGCTGCATTTCTAATCGTGAAGATTAGTGGGTATTATTTTTTGGTTGCCGAATAGATAGTTGCCACTCCAAAAGTTTGCGGCATTGCTACTACATCTATAAACCCAATTTTTCGCAAAATATTGTTTAACTTCTCACCATAAGGAAAAACAGATGCCGATTCGGACAAATAGCCATATGCAACGTTGTCTTTTGAGAAAAGTTTCCCAATGATAGGTAAAATATTTTTAGTGTAAAAACGATAGCCTTGTTTGAATGGTGTTTTCTCTGGAACGGATGTTTCTAAAATCACGAAAATCCCGTTTGGTTTTAGTACTCGTAGTATTTCAGCAAGGCCTTTGTCTAAAGTTTCAAAATTACGAATCCCAAAAGAAACCGTGATGGCATCAAAATGATTGTCTGGAAACGGCATGTTTTCGCTATCACCAATCACCATATCAATAATGTGCTCTAATTTTTTCTCGGCAATTTTCTTTATTCCAACTTCTAGCATTCCTGCCGAAATATCTAAACCAATAATGTTTTTAGCATTGGTTTTTGCCATTAATATTGCCAAATCACCAGTTCCGGTAGCAATGTCTAAAATAGTTTCTGGGTTTTTGGCAGCAACTAATTGCAGCACTTTCTTACGCCATTTTACGTCTATTCCAAAAGAGATCACACGGTTTAAACCATCGTAATTTCCAGAAATAGCATCAAACATTTGGGTTACTTGTTCTTTTTTTCCTAAAGTAGAATCTTTATAGGGAGTGATGTTTTTAGACATTTTTGCTAGTAATTTTTATCGTGCAAAAGTACAAATAATAAAAATTGAAATCCCAATAAACAAATCCTAAATTAAAGTTTGGTGGTTTTCAAGTCCTGCAAGGTTTTAAAATGTAGGTCTGGGATGTTAATAAATTTTATACTTAAAAGATTTCAAAAACCTTATAGATTTGGAAGTATAAGAATTTAATACCTACAAGGTTCCAAAAACCTTGCAGGAAAAAAGCGATTACTATTTTTTCAAATACGTCTCAAAAGTATAGTCGTAATGGTGCTTTTCATCTTTGTGATGTTGCTCTTCAAAAACTAATTTCCATTTGGATAAATCGATAATAGGGAAATAAGCATCTGCTTTTAGGCTAGTATGCACGCGAGTAAGTTCAATTTTATCTGCGGAGTCAATAGATTGGCTGTAAATTTCGGCACCACCAATAACAAATACTTCTTCGGTTTTAGGAGAAATTGCAATTGCTTCTTCTAGAGAATGCACCACAATACAACCTTCTGCTAGGTAGTCTTTTTGTCGCGTAATAATAACGTGGGTGCGGTTGGGTAACGGTTTTGGGAAACTTTCAAAAGTTTTTCTGCCCATGATGATATAATGTCCAGAAGTAATTTGCTTGAATCGTTTAAAATCTTCGGGAAGATGCCAAAGTAATTGGTTGTCTTTTCCTAGGGCATTGTTTTCGGCTGCAGCAGCAATAAGAGTAATCATTCTATTGTTTTTTGGTTTTCCACTTCGTTTTTAAGTTGTTCAATTTTTTTCTCTTGGGTAGTCATTAATCTATTGATTTGTTCGCGTTCCCAATTTTTATTCATGAAACTATCCGTAATAAAAACTTTAATAAAATGCAAAATAAATACAAACAGCCAAGAAGTGATGGCCCAAATATACCAATTATTTTGTTCGCTTATGCCTATCCATTTATTAGCAATAAATAAAAAGATGCAGCCTAAAAGAAACAAGACAAAATGAAAGTAAAGACCCTTTTTTTGTTTTATTCTTTTTCGTGCGTATTCGTAGATTTCGTGTTGGTTGGTATCCATAATTAGAAATATTTGAATTTAAAGATACGAATTTACGGATTAAATTCCAAATTTAGTTTTGTGTAAAATGGATTAAGAAAACGATTTCTTAATTTCGATTGATAAAATAAATCCCATTATTTGGCAATACAATTTTTTTAAGGGTGCTATTTTTATAATTTGGTAAATCTGCATAGCCCTTGTGATAGGTATTAGATAATTTCTTTTCTTTGTTTCAGTAATCTATAAATGAAATAGTTATGTCTGTTAAAAAACAATTTGCCAAAACGAAGCCAGTTTGTAAAGTCACTTTTACCGTTGCTGCTAAAGAAGCAAATGCAGTTTCGGTTGTAGGAGATTTTAATAATTGGGATGCTACCGAAGGAGAATTATCGAAATTAAAAAACGGAACTTTTAAAGCCGCTTTTGATATGCCAAAAGATAATTCGTTTGAATATAGATATATAGTGGATGGTGCTTATGTAAATGAGCCCGAAGCCGATAGTTACCGTTGGAATGCATTTGCAAATGCTGAAAATAGCGTTTTAGAAGTATAGGTTTTTAGTTTGTTTGTTAAAAATCCGTTTGGCGATTCGTTTGTCAAGCGGATTTTTTATTCCGAAGGAATTTGAAATTTTAATGGAATTACATAAGAAGTTCGAACTTTTATTCCTCTAAATTCACCAGGACTCCAATCAGGGTAGGCGCTTATTAATCGTTTGGCCTCTTCGTCAAATTCGGTATTGATACTTTTTATTATTTTTAAATCGGCAATAGAGCCGTCTTTATTAATAACAAATCCCAACAATATTCTTCCGTTAATATTGCTTGCATTCTTTGGGATGTTAAAATTTTTCGCAATGTATTTGTAAAAATGGTCTAAACCTTTTCTTGGTTTTGGTTGCGAAAAGACTTCGGTATACGGGTATTCCATATTTAATTTATCTTTACTTATGCCGTCTTTTAACTTTCTATTTTCATAAGTTTCTGTGTAGGAAGTGGCGGATATTTTATTTTGCCCAATCCAAATGCCGTCTTTAAACCCGTTTTTGATTTTACCAGAAGCAGTGCCTTGGGCTGTGTTTTCTTCAAAGTCACCATTGCCATCTATTACTTTTTGAATGTTGCTTTTATCCCAATGATTTTGAATGGTAGGTTCTGAGGTAGGTTTTTTTTCATCAAGAATAAATTCGCCTTCTATATATTTTTGACCATTTTCATACCATTCAGAGTACTTTCCGGTTGCTTTTCCTTTCTCGTAAGAAACAATTTTTTTGGTTGTTCCGTTTTCAAAATAATAATTAAACGTTCCTGTTTCTTTTAAATAATCTTTAGTTTCTGATTTTCCTTTCATCTGAATTTTGCCAGATTTGTAATAATCTTCAAAATCATATTCTTCTTTTTCTAGATTATAGTCTTTAATTACACGGTAATAGTTGTAATTATCCTTTGTGGTTTCTTTCCAAACCGAATCTAAGTAAATGATCTTGTCGTTACTTTCTTGAGCAAAAAGTAGTTTTGAGAAAAGTAATGCGAATAGTAGAAATTGCTTCATAAACTAAGTATATTAAACCGCAACCGCACCTTTAATATGAGGATGTGGGTCGTAACCTTCTAAAGTGAAATCTTCAAAAGTAAAATCTAAAATGTTTTTGATATTTGGATTTAAAACTATTTTAGGAAGTGTTTTTACATCGCGGGAAAGTTGCAATTCTAGTTGTTCAAAATGATTGTTGTAAATATGTGCATCGCCAAAAGTGTGGATAAATTCCCCTGCTTCCAAATTGCAAACTTGTGCAATCATCAGGGTAAGTAGGGCATAGGAAGCAATGTTAAAAGGCACTCCCAAGAAAATATCGGCACTTCGTTGGTACAACTGGCACGATAATTTCCCTTTGGAAACGTAAAACTGGAAAAAGGCATGACAAGGTGGTAAGGCAACTTTGCCATTGGCAATATTCTCGGCAAAGGATTTAGTAGTGTCTGGTAAAACTGAAGGATTCCAAGCAGAAACTAACATGCGTCGGCTGTTGGGATTGGTTTTAAGGGTTTCAATCAATTCGGTGATTTGATCAATTTCTTCGCTATTCCAATTGCGCCATTGGTGCCCATAAACGGGTCCTAAATCGCCATTTACATTAGCCCATTCGTTCCAAATGTTTACGCCATTTTCTTTTAAATAGGTAATATTGGTATCTCCTTTTAAAAACCAAAGCAATTCATAAATTATCGATTTTAGATGCAACTTTTTGGTGGTCACCATCGGGAAACCTTCGCTTAAATCAAAACGCATTTGGTATCCAAAGACACTTTTGGTTCCGGTTCCTGTTCGGTCGCCTTTTTGGGTTCCGTTTTCTAAAACGTGTTTTACTAAGTCGTGGTACTGCTTCAAAGTTGTAAGTTTAAAAGGTTGTAAGTTTAAAAGGTTGTGTGGGTTGTAGGTTATGGGTTTTTACTGCAAACTAAAAAAAAACTGAACACTGTTTACTAAAAAAAACTGAACACTGATCACTGAACACTGATCACTCTCCTACGATTCCCTCTTGGATATTTCGTCTCTAATTCGGACTGCTTTTTCGTAATCTTCGTCTTGAACGGCAGTTTCTAAAAGTTCGTGTAATTCGATAAGACTGAATTTAGCATAACCTGATTTTTTTTCTTCACTTTCCATTCCAAAAGTTTCTGGTGGTGAAAGAACTCCATCTTCATCAGGATTGTGTCCTTCCAATTCGGTTGGGTTTGCATTCAAATAAATTCCTGCTTTGTCTAGTATGTTTTTGTAAGTAAATATTGGTGCGTGAAATCGGAGTGCTAATGCGATAGCATCGGAGGTACGGGCATCAATAATTTCTTCAATTTTGTCTCTTTCGCAAATGATACTCGAATAGAAAACACCATCTACCAATTTGTGGATGATGACTTGTTTAATAACAATATCAAACCTGTCGGCAAAACTTTTGAATAAATCGTGGGTTAACGGACGCGGTGGTTTTATTTCTTTTTCTAAAGCAATTGCAATAGATTGCGCTTCAAAAGCACCAATTACTATGGGTAATTTTCGGTCGCCATCTACTTCGTTCAAAATTAGTGCATAGGCACCATTTTGCGTTTGACTGTAGGATATTCCTTTAATTGTTAGTTTTACTAAACTCATATTTATTTTTGTTCTCGCAAAGACACAAAGTCGCAAAGTTTTTATTCTATATTTCTTCTGAAAAACGAAACTGTACACAACACAGTCTACTGCTTAGGTACTATCTTGATTACCTAATTTATTTTGTTAATTTTTATATATTTGTAACACCGAGAGGAAGCTTCTTGCGATTATTCACTGGATGTTTACCTTGTGTAGTCCCGACTTTTAAGTTGGGACTATTTTTTTTAATTTTGT
>CANFZM010000045.1 GCA_947451525.1 Flavobacteriaceae bacterium | reverse complement strand
CAATTAAAAAAAGAGATAAATGAATATATAATTTATTACAATAACGATAGAATCAAGGCTAATTTAAACAAAATGAGCCCGATACAATATCGAGCTCATTATTATCAAAATTAATTATAAATTTGTCTAAACTTTTGGGTGCAGTCTAAGTTTCAAACTTGGCTTTTTTATTAGTTATTTAATCTTTTTTGTAATAATTCTATATGATTATTTTTATCGTAAATGGTTAGTTTTAATTCTTCTATTCGTTCTTTCATTTGATTGAGAAGTTCTTCCGACATGTGATTAATAATAATGCCTACTTGAAAGCTATTGATTTCTCTAGAGCTATTGTTTTGAACTATAACTTTGTCATCGGATAAAAGCTCAATTAAATCTATTTTGTATTCTTCTGCTATTTTTTTTAGTGTATCTATTGTTATGGATGATTTATCATTTTCCATGTTTGAATAGGTTTTTTGTGAAATTGCTAAAACATCTGCTAAATATTCTTGCGAATATCCTTTTTCTATTCTTAGTCTTCTTAATTTATTTCCAATTACCATATTTTTATGTTTTTTTTAAATAGATTTAAGATTAAATAATAAATAAAATCATTCAAACTTAAATAACGGTTTTGAATAAAAATTACGGTTTTTTATACTTTTTATTACGGTTTAACAAAATAGGTTGTTGAATAATATTTTATGTTAAAATGTAAATTTTAACAAAACAGTTTTTTGCATTAAAATTAATGAAAACCATTTTTTACTAAAGTGAAGTAAAAAATTACTAAAGATTAACTTTTTTTTACTAAACAATTGCCTAATGATTTTGCAACTTTACAAAACAAAATATCGTGATAAAGTTTTGTAAAATAAATAATTATTAAATTTAAAAATTATTTAATATGAAAAAATAAATACCTCCCTAAAAGAAAAAGCCATCTGCAAGGCAGACAGCTTTTCACAGTTAAAGAAACAGTCTCTCACAAAAGTTTAATTAACACCACAAAAATATGAAAAAAACAACATTTTAATTACAATTAAAACCTAAACATTATGAAATCTATTAAACTATTCTTTACAGCTATTTTATTTTGCTCTATTACTACTAATGCTCAAATTACCAAAGGAAATTGGATGGTGGGAGGAAATGCTTATTTTGACAATTCAAACGCTAATAACTCAAAAGGGGAGGAAATTCAAAGTAGCACCGGAATTCAAATTCAACCTAATATGGGTTATTTTTTTTATGACCATTTTGCTAGCGGATTAATTGCTAGTTATGGATACGGGAAAACCAAAGGAGGCAACTCAAATTCAGGTTTTGGTGTAGGCCCTTTTTTAAGATACTACTTCCTAAAATCAGATAAAAATTTAAATTTCCTTTTGGAAGCCAATTATAATTATGGAAAAAATTTTAATACACAAGATTTCACAACTAGTTATGGCATTAAAACTGGACCGGTAGTTTACTTTAATAGTAGTGTAGGACTTGAGTTATTGGCAAAATACCAACATGTTTTTTATAGTTCAGATTCATATACAACAAATAGTTTACAGATTGGATTAGGTTTACAAATACATTTAGAAAAATAATTTAAAATAAAAAAATGAGAAAAATAATCACACTTTTAATAATTATAATTTTTTCCTTTAGTTCGAATAAAATACAAGGACAAATTACTCCATATTTAGAACAAATAACAGTTAATAGTACTCCTATTAGTGACTGTAGCACAATTGCTTTTGGCACAAATAGTTCTGTCAATCTATCATTAAAATTGAGAATTATAAAAGCATCAACTGATAATGTGGGTAACTCTGCAACTTTTAATCTTTATATCTTAAAAAATGGTTCAAGTAGCCCGCAATTCATTAACGGTATAATGGTGCCAAATAATGCTTTTATTAATTCCGGATCATCTTCAACGTGGGAATCCCAATTTAATCAAACTTTACAAGCTTCTGACATTGATGTTTCTGGAAGTATTTTCTATGGTGTCTATGAAGTTTCTTCGAATATCCATCCAAATACTTGTAATTATCCATTAACTAAAACACCACCACCCTCTTTCTCTTTATCTCCAACAAGTTTAAGTCTTGCATGTGGTGACACTGGTTTACGAACATTCACTGTAACGCCAGCTAATATTCCAAGTGGCGCAACCGTAACATATCAATGGAGTACAATTGGTTGGAGTACAATTGGTTCGACAGCTAATTCACAAACTTTACAACCTGCTTCAGCAACCAATTTACCTACAAATGTTTCCTTCAACCATTTGTAAAACTCACTTTGCCAAAGCAATAAAAAGATTAAGAAAATTATTGTTCATCAAAGAAATCTTCATCAAGTTGTTTAACTTCATAAATGGCTTTAATTTGTATTCCAACATTAAACTCATGCATTAAATCTACTAACTTATTTCCATCTAAAAGTATTATTTTATGGTGAGCATTTTTTGCTTTTTCTATTGCTCCAATATCAAATAATGAGGTTGTTACAAAAACACCTTTATTAGTATCTCCACTCATGGCCCCAATAAAATTTCTTATATCTTTTTCTCTAACTTTATTTTCATTGAATCTTTTGGCTTGTATGTAAATTTTATCTAGTCCCAATTTATCTTCATTAATAATTCCATCAATACCGCCGTCACCAGATTTTGAAGTTTCAATAAATTCTCCATAACCCATTTTTTTAAGTAATATTAAAATTACTTTTTCGAAAAAATAAGGATCAATAGTTTTAAGTTTTTCCAATAAATCATTTTTTACTTCCTTCTCTATTTGAGAAAAACCCTTATCGATTAAATCTTGTGGAGAAGAGGAAATAATTTCATTAATATTATTTTTATCAGGACTATTTTTCAAATTCTCTTCGGAATAAAAATTTTCTATACCAGAATCTTCTACTACATTCTTTAATGACAATTCCGATTTTTGCTTCAAGCCTTTGTCGGTTATTTTCACATTTCCTCTTTCTGGATAAAATATATACCCACCTTTTTTCAGATAAGATTTCCCCCAAGCAATCCTATTATTTATAAGGTTTTCTCCAGATTTAGTCTTTTCGGATAATTGCTCTTCCGATAATTTAGAAAAGTATTTTTCTATAACCAATTTTTGTAGTTCTCTCGTGTGAATAGTTTCACCAGTACTTAAAATTTCTAAAATAGGATTGAAAGTTTCGTGGAATTTTGGTATATCTAAATTCATTACTTTTAATTAAATGTTTTTTATAATCTACAAAGTCTCCTTCAACCATTTGTAAAACTCACTTTGCCAAACCATAGCATTTTGTGGTTTTAGCACCCAATGGTTTTCTTCAGGAAAGTAAACTAATTTACTTTTAATGCCACGCAATTGCGCTGCCTGAAATGCTTCTTGCCCTTGCCCAATTGGCACTCTATAATCAATACCTCCTTGAAAAATCAAGATTGGCGTATTCCATTTATCTACATAATTAATTGGGTTAAAAGTAGTGTAGGTTTTTTGAGCAATTTTATTGTCTTTTTCCCAATACGCACCACCAAAATCCCAGTAGTTAAAGAAAACTTCTTCGGTAGTTCCAAACATACTTTGCGTATTGAAAACCCCATCGTGAGCAATAAATGTCTTGAAACGATTGTTGTGGATTCCGGCCAAATAAAACACCGAATACCCACCATAACTAGCTCCAACGCAACCCAAACGACCTTTGTCTACATAACTTTCTTTAGCAACATCATCAATTGCCGAAAGGTAATCGTCCATTACTTGACCACCCCAATCTTTAGAGATTTGTTCGTTCCATTCTTGTCCGTGACCGTACATTCCACGACGGTTTGGTGCAACCACAATATACCCTTGCGAAGCCATTAAAGAGAAATTCCAACGGAACGAATAAAATTGCGTCAACGGACTTTGTGGCCCACCTTGGCAATATAATAGCGTTGGGTATTTTTTAGTAGCATCAAAATTTGGAGGTAAAATTACCCAAACCAACATTTTTTTGCCATCGGTAGTGGTAACATATCTTCTTTCGTATTTAGGTAACGAAAGAGTTGCATAGGTTGCAGTATTCACGGCAGTCAACTGCGTCCAAGTATTTTTCTTTAAATTACAAGAGTAAATTTCCAATGCATGGTTCATGTCGTTTCTAGATAAAATAGCAATATCGCCAGTAATATCTACAATATCATGAACGTCAAAATCTCCCGAAGTTACTTGCTTTACCGTGATTGCCATTTTAGTCATCCCAGGAAAATTCACTTCAAATAATTGTTGGGTTCCATCTACCGGAGATAAAAAATATACTTTCTTTCCGTCTTTACTCCATTTGAAACTTTCCACAGTTCCATCATAAGCAGCAGTAAGATTTTGGTAGAATTTATCATTCACTCGAACAATAATATCGTTTTTATCGGCTTCATACCCATCGCGTTTCATTTGCAACCAAGTTAAATTTTCAGTTGGTGAAAATGCAGGATTGGTATCGTAACCCAAATTACTTTCGGTTAAATTTTTAGTGGTCTTGGTTTCTAAATTGTATTCATACAAATTAGTATTAGTAGAAATTGCATAGGCAGTTCCTTCTTTTTTCTTACAAACATAAATAATGCTTTTGCTGTCTGGCGACCAAATATAATCTTCATCGCCACCAAAAGGTTTCTGTGGCGCATCAAAATTTTCGCCTTTCATAATGTCTATTGCCGTAGCACCTTCTTTAGTTTCGGTATAAAAAACGTGGTTGTGAGTACCATTATTCCAAGTATCCCAATGGCGGTAATCCAAACCATTGTAAATTTGAACATCCGATTTTTCTAAATTTGGATAATAATCTTTACCTAAAACTTTTTCGGTTTTTACTTCTTGCGTAGAAACAATAAATTTTCCATCAGCCGAAACATTTTTGTCTGCAAGTAAATCTTTAGTGTCTTTAACTTCGGAAGCCGAACCACCTGAAATAGGCATAGTGTAAAATTTTGAACTCGATTTGTTCTCTTCCACAGAAGGAATGGTCACTTTGTAAACCACCAATTTTCCGTCTTTAGAAATTCCCAAAGGAGTTACCCTTCCTAACTTCCAAAGAAGTTCTGGCGACAAAACTTGTTGCGCCGATGCTGCTATGCTCATAGTACTTAGGATAATAAAAAATAATTTTTTCATTGTGTTTAATGATTTTTAATAAGAGGTTAAAAGTAGGAAATAATTTTAAATTGGAGCGTTATTACTTTTTTTCTAAATTAGCAGAAAATAGCCGCCATGCAATTAAGTTATTGGGAAATAAAAAATTGGTTTACTAATGTCGACTTTACCATTGTTGGCAGTGGTATTGTTGGATTGCATTGTGCTTTACAATTGCGAGAACGGTTTCCCGAAAGTAAGATTTTAATTCTTGAAAAAGGAATTTTACCACAAGGAGCAAGTACCAAAAATGCGGGTTTTGCTTGTTTTGGAAGTTTGTCAGAAATTATTGACGATTTAAAATCGCATTCCGAAGAAGAGGTAATTCAATTGGTAAAAAAACGTTGGAACGGACTACAATTATTGCGAAAAAGACTTGGTGATACCACATTAGATTTCAAACCTTATGGTGGTTATGAATTGTTTTTAAAAGAGGATGATGCAACTTACTCCGAATGTTTGCAGAAACTTCCGTTTTTAAATGAAATACTAAAACCGCTTTTTAGGTGGGATGTTTTTTCTAAAGAAATCAATCGTTTTGCATTTGAAAACATAAAAGAATACACCATTTCCAATCCGTTTGAAGCACAAATCGATACCGGAAATATGATGCAGGGCTTGTTAAAAGATGCCATTTCGAAAAACATATTGATTTTAAATCAAATGGAACTCACCTCCTATTCCGAAAAAAATAGTTCGGTGGAATTGGTTGTAAATGATTATACTTTTCAAACGAAAAAATTGCTTTTTGCTACCAATGGTTTTGCCGGATCCTTAACGGATAATGCCGTGAAACCTGCTCGCGCGCAAGTATTAATTACCGATCCTATTCCTAATTTAGATATAAAAGGCACCTTTCATTTGGATAAAGGCTACTATTATTTTAGAAATTTTGAAGATCGGATACTTCTTGGAGGAGGAAGAAACTTAGATTTTGAAGGAGAAACCACCATCGATTTATCGCAAACAGAAAAAATTCAGAATAAATTGGAAGACTTATTAAAAAATGTAATTTTACCAAATCAAGAATATAAAATTGCTCACAGATGGAGTGGCATCATGGGAATCGGTTCGCATAAAAATCCTATAGTTACCCAATTATCTGAAAATGTATATTGTGGAGTACGCTTGGGCGGAATGGGAGTAGCAATAGGAAGTTTAATAGGTAAAGAATTAGCAGATTTAATATAAATGGCAGCAACAAAAAACAAATCCAATCGGACTTTTTTTCAAAAATTAAAAGCCTTTCTCTGGAAAGCCTTTCTTTGGTTTTTAGGAATTTCCTTCTTTTTTGTTTTAGTATTCAAATGGGTTCCGGTTCCGTTCACACCTTTGATGGTGACTAGAGCAATAGAACAAAAATTTGCAGGAAAAGAAATGACTTGCAGCCACGATTGGGTACCTTTGGAAGAAATTTCTCCCAACATGCAAAAGGCGGTTATTGCTAGTGAAGACGGTACTTTTTTATCCCATCATGGTTTTGATTTTACGGCCATGCAAAAAGCCATGAAGAATAACGAAAGAGGAAAAAAAATCAAAGGCGGAAGCACCATTTCGCAACAAACTGCCAAAAATGTTTTTCTGTGGCAAGGAAGAAGTTACCTTCGTAAAGGGTTAGAAGCCTATTTCACTGTTCTTATTGAAATTGTTTGGGGCAAAGAACGCATCATGGAAGTTTACTTAAATTCTATTGAAATGGGAGATGGCGTTTATGGCGTTCAAGCAGCAGCCAACTATTGGTATAAAACCGATGCAAATAGTTTAACTAAAAATCAAGCGGCAGGAATTGCTGCAATTTTACCCAATCCTAGAAAATTCAAAGCCTCAAATTCTTCTGCATATATACAAAAAAGGAAGGGAAAAATCTTGCAAACCATGCGCCACATTGGTAAAATAAAATACTAACCTAAAGATTTATAAAGGTTTGCTAATTTATTTGTTATCAATAAATTATGTATAGTAATTTAACAATTTTATAATAAAAGTTTGTAATTATATAAGATATTTGCCTGTTGTTTTTAGTAATTTAGTGGAATTATTAAAAATAACACAAACAACATGAACAACATTAAATTAGGAAATCCAGCAGTTGTTGGATTAGCAGGATTCGGGCTTACTACCCTATTATTACAATTCCACACTTTAGGCCTTTGCGGCCTCGGACCCGTTCTAGCAATGGGAATTATTTTTGGAGGTTTAGCCCAATTTATTGCGGGCTTTATGGAACAAAAAACAGGCAACAACTTTGGTTTTGCAGCATTTTCTAGTTTTGGTGCTTTTTGGATGGGACTTGGAATCATCTGGATGTGCAACAATTTTAAAATATACGAAACCTCACAAACGGATCTTGGAATGTATCTTATTGCTTGGACTTTATTAACGGCTATATTTTGGGTGGGTTCACTTTATATCCATAGTGCAATGGCTACAACTTTTACCACTTTAATGATTGGGTTCATCCTTTTAGATTTAGGTCATTTAGGATTTCCACAATTGAATACTATTGCCGCTTATATATTAATCATTTGCGCTTTATGCGCTTGGTATATGATGGCAACTATAATTCTTAATGATCTTACTGGTAAAGAATTATTGAAATCTGGAAAAGCTTGGTTGAAAAAATAATTAAGTAGAAAAAAGATAAAAAAAAGCGTCGAAAAATTTTTCGACGCTTTTTGTTTTTTAAAGAAATAAGGATTTATAAGAGGTCCAGTTTTTATAAATTAATACACCGTTCAAGATTGCGACAACTAAAGCGCCTGCTATTCCGGAAGCATCTAAAAATATATGAAACAACACAATGTTAATAGATATTGGAACCAACAATAGTAATGCAAAGGCTACCCATTTTTTCACTAATAGCAATGCGCCTATAACTATTTCTAATAGGGCTACAGTTTTTAGAATATATCCTGTTGCTGCTAAGGATGCTAAAAAAGCAGCAGCCTTTTCTGGAGGCACTGGCAATGGGATAAAGGGATGTGGCAATAGTATATTCAATCCGAATAAAATAAGAATACCGCCCAGTATTCTTCTTACAATTTTGGTAAACATTGAATTCATAAGTGGTTGGTTTAAAGATTAGTATAAAGTAAATTTATAAATAATTTTTAACACTACCCAATTATTTTTTGCAAAATATTTGAAAACTAAGTGTTTACGGGAGATTTCAACTTAAATAACAAAATTAATTCCTAATACCAAATTCCTGCCAATATTAGGAATTCCATCATTTTTTAGTCGGGATAAATGCGAAATATAGGTTTTATTCAACAGATTATTGGCATTCAAATTAACATCAAAAGCCATTTTTCCTATCGCAACTTTTCCTCCAAAACCCAAATTTAATAAAGTATAATCATTGGATTTGGTTTCAAAGGGACCTGGATTATTTTGATTTAAAGTATGTTCTACATTCAAAACCGCAAAACTATCTTTTAAATATTTATTCGATTTGAATTCGGTTTTAATAGAATTATTCCACTTGTTAGCCGGAATCAAAGGCAAATTAGCGCCACTTTGTTTTTTCCCCGTTACGCTTTCAAAACTACTCGTAATGTGCAACCAATCTAAAGGATGCGGATGGAAGTGAATTCCGGCTTCTCCACCATATAAATTGGCATTTGCTTGAGCATAATCGTAAGCATCCAACCCGTTAATTTGAGTGCCATTTGGAGCAATAAAAATATAATTAGTGATGTGGTTGTAAAACCCGTTAAGGAACAATTCAAAATGCGGATTTCGATATTCCAAATTCAAATCGGTTTGAAAATTTTGTTCATTTTGCAAATTTACATTCCCAATTTCGTAGCGGTTACTTCCTTCGTGAACACCATTGGAAGTCAATTCTGCCAAGTTGGGAGCTCTAAATCCGGAAGCAAAATTCAATCGTAAAATGATATTTTCCTTCAAATTCGTTTTAAATCCTAAAGACGAATTAAAACTTTGGAATTTTTTATCGATAGCAGCAAAATAACCTTCTTCTCCTTCAATTCCATTTGTTTTAGAAGTCACTTCTCGGTTATCAAATCGGATTCCGGCTTGAAGTACCTTCTTGTTCCATTCGTAATTGGCAGTTCCAAAAACTCCAAAATCATTCGTTGTTGCATCTGGAATTAAATATTCTATCCCCGAATTGGTATTGGTTTGGTGCATTCCTTGGGTGCCAATAATCGACTCTAATTTCCCAAATTTTGGCAAATAATACTTCACATTATAATTTAATGTTTTCAATTTCATATGCAAATTGGCCACAGAATTATCTACAAACTCACTTCTATCGTTGGAAATATACCCCAAATCGGCATCTAGTTTGGAGTTTTTAAAGAAAATAGTGTTATTTAAACTTACAATATTTGCAAAAACGGCTTGCTTTGGATAGGTAGTTTTCTTAGTAGATGTTTGTTCTGCTATGCCATTTTCTGGAATTCCTAAATCTAATTTATTGAAATTGTATCGTAACGTAGAAGTGAATTTGGCATTAGAATATCCCAAAGCAGTTTTAAAATCCGATTCGTTGTAACGGGTGTTGGTGACTCTAGTTCCGTTTGGAATTTTATAATCGGCATGGGTATTGTAACTGCCGCGTGCTAAAAATTTGAAATTATCCGAAGATGTTTTTATCCCTATGGTAGAATTACTTCCGTTAGTATTGGAGAATAATTTCTGACTAAAATTAGCATCCACGGTATTGGGAGACGCAAATTTTTCGGGGTTAAAATACAAAACACCACCAATAGCATCCGAACCATACAATAACGAAGCAGGTCCTTTTATGACCTCAACGCTTTCAATTCCGGCATCGTTCAAACCAAGTCCGTGTTCTTCTCCAAATTGTTGGTTTTCCAACCGAACTCCCTGCGAATACACCAAAACTCGGCTACCGCTCAACCCGCGAATTACGGGTTTGCCAATAGAAGTTCCGGTAGAAACTTGTGAAACTCCCTGTATGGTTGCCAAACCTTCCATTAAAGTAGAAGTTCCTTTTTGCGAAAGCGATTTCATCGATTGGTGTTCTACCTTCATCACGTTTTGCGATTGCACTTTGTTGAAAGCCGTCGAAACAATTACTTCTTCCATTTGGTGCATGGATTCTTCTAAAAGGATGTCTATTTTTTGCTCTTTTAAATTAGAAGTGATTTCTTTGGTTTGTGTTGCAAATCCTATAAAGGAAAATACAATTTTGAAATTTCCAGAAGGTAAATTAGTGAAAACATACTTTCCATTTTCATCGGAAATAGTTTCTTTGTGCAGTTCGGGAATAGTGATGGTGGTGCCCAAAATTGGTTTGTTTAGTTTATTGGTAATGGTGCCACTGACTTTGTTTTGTGCTGTAGCAACTATTGAAAACCCTAATAATAGGGCATATAAAAATGATTTCATTATAGAATGATTTATTGTTAAAACTAGATTGTCTGAACTGGATTCAGAATTAATTTGGATTTAAACAATATAACTTGGAGGCGCTCGAAGTGTAAAAAGACTGCCTCGAAACGATTGGGTTATTTCTTTAGAATAGAAATAAGAATACGAAACTGGGACGACCACTTTCTTAAAAGCAAACGAAAAATTATCGGATTTTATAGAAGTGCTAAAGGCAAATTCACAAACAAAACAACGATCTAAATTGTGGTGAGCATGCGTAAATTGACTTTGATTTTTAGCGTAATGGTGAAGGCACTGCTTTTGGGTAAGTTCTTTTTCTAAGTGGATAAAGGAGTGCGTGGACTGTAGCACTATTGCGAGCAATATTGCCAAACCAAACACAAAACTTACTAAAGAGTTTTTTTTAATCATCCCTACAAAAGTAATGAACCTAAAAAGAAAAACCATTGAAATTAACAAACTATATAGTTAATTTCAATGGTTTGAATTATCAAAAAACAATAGTTTACACTAGTTGATGTGCTACTAAATATTCCGCAATTTGAATGGTATTAGTTGCAGCGCCTTTTCTTAAATTATCCGCAACAATCCACATATTTAAAGAATTGGGTTGGCTTTCGTCACGACGAATTCTTCCTACAAAAACATCGTCTTTTCCTTGAGCGAATAAAGGCATCGGATACGTATACGTATCGTTGTTATCTTGAACCACCACGCCATCGGTATGGTGCAGAATAGAACGGATTTCACTTACATCAAAATCATTCTCAAATTCTATATTCACTGCTTCGCTATGTCCGCCCACAATTGGCACACGAACTGCGGTTGCTGTTACTGCAATGGTAGCATCGCTTAATATCTTTTGGGTTTCCCGAACCAATTTCATCTCTTCTTTGGTGTAACCATTTTCTTCAAAACTATCGCATTGTGGAATGGCATTACGGTGAATTGGATATTTATAAGCCATTTCGCCTTGCACTCCTGCGTATTCGTTTTCTAACTGTTGCACTGCTTTTACTCCCGTTCCGGTGATGGATTGGTAGGTAGAAACGATAACGCGTTTGATTTTATATTTAGCATGCAAAGGTGCCAAAACTAGCACCATTTGAATGGTAGAACAGTTAGGGTTTGCAATGATTTTATCTTCTTTGGTTAATTGGGAAGTATTGATTTCGGGAACGATTAATTTTTTAGTAGAATCCATTCTCCAAGCCGATGAGTTATCGATAACGGTGGTTCCTGCTTCCGCAAATTTAGGAGCCCAAACCAAAGAGGTTTCGCCACCTGCAGAAAACAACGCAATATCTGGATGCATATCAACAGCGGTTTGCATGCCAACCACTTTATATTTTTTTCCTTTAAATTCGATTTCTTTTCCCACTGATTTCTCTGATGCCACCGGAATTAACTCGGTAACTGGAAAATTACGTTCTGCTAAAACTTGAAGCATTACTTCGCCAACCATTCCGGTAGCGCCAACCACAGCAACTCTCATATATTACTATTTAGATTTTAATAAAATTTACAAAAAACAAAAGTAAACAGAAATTTGCTTTTAAGGGAAGTTTAAAATAAAAATTGTGAAAATAGATAGCGCTCTATTGAGACTAAAAGTGCAGGAGCAACGAGAGTGATTGTTTTCATATTATATTTTGATGCTTATAGTTATCTGTTTTTGAAAGTAATTAGTTGTATAGCGATCGTAAGTTTTCAAAAGAAGATAATTACTTCTATAACACAAGTTATTTTGTTTACTTTTTAAAGTTTAGAAATTATAGCCAACAAAAAACCTCGTTCCAATTAAGAAACGAGGTTCAATATTTATTTTATTACTTCGTACTTCGTACTTTGGAATTATCCTAAAGCAACTCTACTAAATCCAGTAACAGTTAATCCACCATCAACCGATTTAACATAAGCAGCAACGCTCATAGAACCATCTTTAATGTAATCTTGGTTAACTAAGGTATTGTCTTTGTAAAAACGTTGGATTTTACCTTTAGCGATATTGTCTAACATAGCTTCTGGTTTTCCTTCTTGACGCAATTGGTCTTTAGCGATTTCAATTTCTTTTTCAATGATTGATGCATCAACACCAGCTTCGTTTAAAGCAATTGGGTTCATAGCAGCAGCTTGCATTGCAACGTTTCTAGATGCTTCTTCAGCACCGTCAACGCTAGCAGAAAGAGCAACTAGAGTTGCAATTTTGTTTCCAGCGTGAATGTAAGATCCAACAAAAGCACCGCTCAATCTTGCGAAAGAAGCAACTTCAATTTTTTCACCAATAACACCAGTTTGTTCGATTAATTTTTCAGCAACAGTGATTCCATTGAAATCAGAAGCTAAAAATTCTTCTTTAGTAGAATAGTTTAATGCTTGGTTAGCTAATTCAGTAGCTAGTTTTACGAAACCTTCGTTTTTTCCAACGAAATCTGTTTCGCAATTTAATGTGATAACAACACCAGTAGTTTTGTCAGCACTTACAACTGCAATAGCAGCACCTTCAGTAGATTCTCTGTCGGATCTGTTAGCAGCAACTTTTTGACCTTTTTTTCTAAGGTTTTCAATTGCTAAATCAAAATCTCCGTCTGATTCTACCAATGCTTTTTTGCAGTCCATCATACCTGCACCTGTGATTGTTCTTAATTTATTTACGTCTGCAGCAGTAATTGTTGCCATTTTGTTTTTATTTTAAGATTAAAAATTTAAAAGTAAAAATTCCAATTAATAAATCCCAAATTCCAATTTTAATAAATCATCAAATTTTGACAATCATTTGGAATTTGGAATTTACCTATTGGAATTTTAGTTTATTTATTCTTCTGTTTTAGTTTCTTCTGCAGCTTCAACTACTGGAGCTTCCGCAACAGCAACTTCTTCTACAACAGCAGCAACTTCTGGAGCAGCTACAGCTTCAACAACTTCCGCAGCAACAGTTTCAGTAGCTTCATCCCCTTCTTTATCAGAAGTTCTGTTAGCTAATCCGTCTTTTACAGCATCGGTTACTAAAGTTAAAATTTTATCAATTGATTTAGAAGCATCATCATTGGATGGAATAACGTAATCTACTTCACGTGGATCAGAGTTAGTATCAACCATTGCGAAAACTGGAATGTTTAATTTTTGTGCTTCTTTTATTGCGATGTGTTCAGCTTTGATATCTACTACAAATAATGCAGCAGGTAATCTAGACATGTCAGAGATAGAACCTAAGTTTTTCTCAAGCTTAGCACGAAGACGATCTACTTGAAGTCTTTCTTTTTTAGAAAGCGTCATGAAAGTACCATCTTTTTTCATTCTATCAATAGTAGCCATTTTCTTAACGGCTTTACGGATAGTAACGAAGTTTGTTAACATACCACCAGGCCATCTTTCAGTGATGTAAGGCATGTTACAAGCTAATGCTTTTTCTGAAACAATATCTTTTGCTTGTTTTTTGGTAGCTACGAAAAGTATTTTTCT
>CANFZM010000044.1 GCA_947451525.1 Flavobacteriaceae bacterium | reverse complement strand
CTGTTAGGATGGGAATACAACATACCTACTATATAGTATAGGTTCTTTGGAAAATGAATTTCATACCATATGCTAGGAACATAGCCCTGATTGTAGTGGAAATCCTGGCAGTGCGATAATGTAATAGTTACTTTTTATTGATTTGTTCCTCGCAATGCCAGATTGAAACGCAAAGCAGGAATTGCCTTTACTAAAATGCCAAATGTTTCGCTCCTGAATTAATCTAAAGAGAATTCTTTTGCGTCTTCGGCTAGATGCACATTGGGGAAGATGGTTTGGGCTTCGGTTTTAAACATTTCGATGCTGCTGTAGCGCGTGGAATAATGGCCTAAAATAAGGTTTTTAACCTTGGCTTTGAGGGCAATGGTAGCTGCTTGCTTGGCGGTGGAATGCATGGTTTTTTCGGAAAGTGGTGCTTCGCTATCTAGAAAAGTGCTTTCGTGGTAGAGGTAATCGACATTTTGAATGATAGGAATTATGCTTTCGTCGTACTTGGTATCGCTGCAATAGGCATAGGTTTTTACCGGCAGTGGCGGGAAAGACAACTCGGAATTGGGGATCACGGTACCGTTGTCGAGGGTGACATCGCCACCAAATTTTATTTTGTTGAAGTATACTTTATCGATGTTGTAATTTTCGATGGTTTCGATATTGAGTTTACGTTCTATATTTTTTTCTTGGAAAAGAAATCCGTTGGTATAGATGCGATGGCTTAATGGGATAGTTTTTACGATTACTTTTTCGTCTTCAAAAACCGTCACCGATTCGGTGGATTCTAGTTCGTGGAAATAGAGGTTGTAACCAGTATAGGAGCCCGAAGCCTTTAATTGCAAAAGGATGATTTCTTTGATACCTTTTGGGCCGTGAACGTGCAAATCGTTTTCGCGATTGAGCAACATGAAGGTAGAAATTAACCCAATCAATCCGTAAAAATGATCGCCATGAAGATGGGAAATGAAAATGTGGTTGATCTTGGAAAACTTGATTTTGCTTTTGCGCAATTGCACTTGGGTTCCTTCGGCACAATCAATTAAGAACACTCTGTTTTTTATTTCTAAAATTTGAGAGGTTGGATTGGAGAAGGTTCTGGGTGTTGCGGCATAGCAGCCAAGTATGGTTAGTTTCAAATTTTTATTTTTGTTTTTTGGATAACATATACATTCCAAATGCCATGAATATATTAGAAAATATATTCAATAAATTATAGTTATTTCTTGTATATCCTAAATAGAGATTAACAAATAACAAAATAATATTTAAGGCCGTCAAAATGTAAAATATTCTTTTATCCATATAAATTTATTCGGTTTTATCGTTTTCAATTTTACCCAATCGAACTACTTGAAAGGCAACATAAATTAAGATTACACTGTTTACAGCAATCTTTAAATAATCGAATTCTTGGGTTTTAACTCCTTTAAATACGCGACTTGCCAGCAAATAAGCCAAGACGAATAAAAAGACTACGTAGATGTAAAGCAATGCTTTGTTATTTATTTTCATGGGGTGGTTTTAAAATCCTAAATCGCGTTCTATTTCTTCCATTTCGATAATGTCGTGGGCTTCTTGAATGGATGGAACGACTGTTAATTGAGTTGGAATGCCATTGAAATCAATATCGGAAGCCACTAAAACGAAGGATTTTTTTCCTTTGCAATGTGCTTTAGATAAATCGGAGAATAATTTAATATCTTTTAATTCCACATTTTTATCGTGGGTAACATCTAGAATTAAATTTTGATTTTTAAAAGTAGCATGTTGTTGGGTAAGTTTCTCCAAGAAATTTTGAATGTTTCCTTGGGTATCTTTAATGATGGTGGTATGGCCTTTTTGTTCTACTTTCATTAGGGTTATATTGGTATTAAAGAATCGATTGAAAAACGAATTCCTTTTATAATTCAATTACTATTAAATCTAATTCTTCGATTTTGGAAAATTGTTTGTCTGCGGTAACTAAAGGAAATGAATATACAATTGAGGTCGCTGCAATAATAGAATCGGGAAGTTTTAAATTGTATTTCCTTCTTAATTCAATTGTTTTTTCTTTGATTTTAGTATTCCAATCAATTGAAAAACAATCACTAATTAGACTTTTTAATTCTATTTCTTCCTTTTTTGTAATATTTTTAAATCCCAGAAGTTCCACTTCACTAATGAATGAAATTCCAAAATTATAATTCAAAAAAGGTTTTACAATTTCGTTTCCTTCATGTAAGTAGATTAAAAAATTGGTATCCGCTATGAAATCAATCTTCATTTTTTCTTAGTTCTAACTGATACTTCAATCCATCTAAGTTTCGTTTCAACTTTCCAAAATGATTTGTTAAATTTCCTGTTTTGGAAACTTTTTTTATTCTGGAAGTTAATATTTTCTCTATATTTTTAGAGTTAGATTTATTTATTACAACAGTCATAATGGATTGCTTTTATTAACAAATATATAAAATAATTTCTTACTGTTTAATTTTAGAAGCCAATAAATAAATAACTGCCATTCTAATTGCTACTCCGTTTTCTACTTGGTCTAAAATTACCGATTGTTGGGAATCGGCAACATCGGAAGTGATTTCTACGCCACGATTGATAGGACCTGGGTGCATGATAATGATTTCTTTATTTAAGGAATCTAATAAGGCTTTATCTACCCCATATTGTTGGGCGTATTCTCTGGTGGAAGGAAAATAATTCACATCCATTCGTTCGTTTTGCACGCGAAGCATATTGGCAACATCGCACCATTCTAGCGCTTTTCTTAAATTGGGTTCTACTGTAACTCCGAGGCTTTCAATGTACTTCGGAATTAAAGTCTTAGGCCCACATACTTTTACTTCGGCACCCTGCATTTGCAAAGCATAAATATTTGAAAGTGCTACTCTTGAATGCAAAACATCGCCAACAATTACCACTTTTTTACCTGCCACTTCGCCTAATTTTTCTCGGATTGAAAAACTATCCAATAAAGCCTGGGTTGGATGTTCGTGAGCACCATCTCCAGCATTTACAATACTTGCTTTTACATTTTGCGAAAGAAAGTAAGCAGCGCCAGGATTGGCATGTCGCATCACTACCATATCCACTTTCATCGAAAGAATATTGTTCACAGTATCAATAAGAGTCTCCCCTTTTTTAACTGAGGATTGTGCTGCAGAAAAACTAATTACATCTGCCGAAAGTCTTTTTTGAGCCAACTCAAAAGATAATTTGGTTCGGGTACTGTTTTCGAAAAAGATATTAGCAATGGTAATGTCTCTTAAAGAAGGGACTTTTTTAATTGGGCGGTTGATGACTTCTTTAAAATGATCGGCCGTTTCAAAAATTAAATCAATGTCTTCTTTAACTAGGTATTTAATTCCTAATAAATGGTTTACACTTAGTTCTTTCATTTATATAGTAGGTGTTGTGTTGTTGTAAATTCTAAATTCCTAATTCGTAATTAAATAAACCGCATCTTCTCCTTCATTTTCTAGCCAGCAAACTTTTACTTTTTCACCATTGATGGCATCTACTTGACGACCTCTATAATCAGGTTGAATCGGTAAATGACGACTAAAACGTCTATCAATTAGAGTTAAAAGTTCCACTTCGGAGGGTCTTCCAAAAGATTGAATAGCGGTTAACGCGGCATTGATACTTCTTCCGGTATACAATACATCGTCAATAAAAACTACTTTTTTATTTTCAACTAAGAAATCTATTTGGGTTTTATTGGCTTCCAAAGGTTTGTCGCCTCTGCGGAAATCATCTCTAAAAAAAGTGATGTCTAAAAAACCAAGAGGAATATTTTGGAGTTGGTATTCTGTTTCCAGAATGTGTTGGATACGTTGTGCTAAGAATTTACCTCGTGGTTGCAACCCAATCAATACTGTATTCGAAAAATCAAGATGCTTCTCGATTAACTGACAGGCCAAACGATTTAAAATAATAGTAACTTCTTTGGCAGTGAGCAATATTTTTTGACTCATAATGAAGTGCTGTTTGGAGTGTAAAAGTAAATAAAAATATTGGAATTTAATTCAAAAAAGAAAAACTCCTAAATTGTGCGAATGCAATAATTATTTTTTAAACACGAATTGCACGAATTTTCACCAATTGTATTGTTTCTAAAAATTCACAAATTATAACTGCCTTTAGCAAATTCGTGGAATAGAATAACATTTAAATTTGTGAAAATTCGTGCAATTCGTGTCTGCTTTTACGGTTTTATTTGGTAATCCAATCTACAATTGAAGCATCCGTTGGAAGCACTTGTGGCGCAATAACTTTTTCTAATTCTCCTTTTTCGTTGATTAAATATTTCTGGAAATTCCATTCTACTTCGCTGTCTTGCAAACCATTTTTAGATTTTTGTGTTAAGAATTTATATACTTCACACATAGCATCTCCTTTAACCGAAACCTTCTCCATCATAGGAAAAGTTACGCCGTAATTAAGTTGGCAAAATTCACTAATTTCTTTACTAGTTCCCGGTTCTTGCGAAGCAAAATTATTAGCAGGAAATCCTACAATAACAAAATTCTTCCCTTTGTATTTTTCATAAATAGCCTCCAAGTCTTTGTATTGTGGTGTTAATCCACATTTGGAAGCAGTGTTTACAATCAGTACTTTTTTCCCTTTTAAGGAAGCAAAATCAAATTCTTTTCCACTTAAATCTTTTACTTTAAACGAATAAATAGTTTCTTTAGTCATGGTTTCTGTATTTGATTTTAATGCAACTGGAGTTTCTTGTGCTTGATTTTTACAACTCGTAAAAAAACTAAGACTTAGTAATAATAAAGTGATTTTTTTCATGATTATTTTTTAAATGTTTTACGGTATTTCAAATAAACTATCGTTGAAAAAACCATGTATATGATAAAGATATAAAGATAAATAGTTACGTTTTGTTTTTCTCCAGAAGCATACGAATGCATTCCTGTTAAGTGAAAATTCACTCCAAAATACGTCATTAATATAGAAGCAAAAGCCAATACACTCATGAAATTAAAAGAGAACAAACCTCTTAAAGAGGGCACAAATCGGGCATGAATTACAAATGCATACACCATGATGCTAATTAATGCCCAAGTTTCTTTGGCATCCCATCCCCAGTAACGACCCCAACTTTCGTTGGCCCATTGTCCTCCAAGGAAGTTTCCAATGGTAAGCATTACTAGTCCAATGGTTAAAGCCAATTCGTTGATGTAGGTGATTTCTTTAATATGCAAAGTCATAGCCGCTTTGTTCTTTTCATTGGTAAACAACATTAATAGCAATGCAACCAATCCAAGAACCATTCCTAATGTAAATGGCCCGTAACTTGCTACAATAACGGCAACGTGAATCATTAACCAATAGGAATTCAATACTGGTACCAAATTGGCAATAGATGGATCCAACCAATTTAAATGCGCCACCATTAATATCATGGAAGCCACAAAAGTACCAGATGCTACGGTAAGTTTGGATTTTCTATCAAATGCCAAGGTAAAGAACATCGTAGCCCAAGCCACATAAATCATACTTTCGTAAGCATTACTCCAAGGCGCATGCCCAGAAACATACCAACGCGCAATTAAACCAGCGGTATGCATGGCAAATAAAACTCCTACGGCAATATGAAATAGGTTAATGGCAATTCGTATTGCTTTCGTATTAGAGAAAATACTGACGATAACCATAATTAGCATCAAACTTCCAGCAAGCATGTACAACCAAAATAAGTTTTTAAATACATCGTATTTGTTTAACAAAATCTCTGAAGATATTTGGTCGTCTGTTGGTCGAACTGCTTTTCCGTATTTCTTTTGAAAATTCTCCAAACCAAGAAACATGGTGTTTGCCAAGGTGTAATCTTTGGTTTTAGACGCTTTTGCTAAAGCATCAAAATAATAAGGTAAGGCATTTTTAATAGCATCCAAATCATTTCCCATAGGATGGTTGATTTCTAAAAACGACAACCATTTATTGTTTTTATCCCCTGGAATTGGAAAGATTTTTAAAATGTTTCCACTTAAAGCAGCATTCATCAAATTGACTTTTTTATCTACTTCGATAAAGTCTTTTTGAAACTGATCGGGTGTGTTGGTTTTATAGGCATCTTCCAAATAAGAACCTAATTTATAATTTCCTTTTGCATCAAATAAAGATCTAAAAGTAACGTACTTATCTTCTGGGTTTACACCGATAATTTTACGGATGCTGTCGTTTCCATTTTTGATATAAATCAAAGGCAACTCAAACCAAGCGGTTGGAAATTGCGACATCGAAATAAAAACCTGATCGGAATTCATTCCTTCATAGGTTTCTCTTTTACTCACTTTACGTAGCAATTCCGATGAAAAAGTATTAATCGGTTTCATCCTTCCACCATCGTCTTGAATTACTAAACGACCAAACTTTTCGGCTTGCGCTTCGGGAACTTTATATTTTAAAATAGAATCTAAATAATTGAATTTTGCTGGATTATGTTGGTGCTGTGCAAAACCATTTAAAGACAACAACAAAATAAGCACCGATAGCAATTTGGATTTTTTCACTTTCACTTCTTCTAATTTTCGTTTCACATCGGCAAAACGGGTGTTTTTTACAAATAAAATGCACATCATGGCAAAGAACAACAAGAAATAACCAATGTAAGTTACCATAGTTCCCCAGTAATCGTGGTTTACCGAAAGGATGGTTCCCTTTTCATCGGGGTCAAAAGAGGACTGAAAAAATCGATACCCACCATGGTCTAAAATATGGTTCATGTAAATATCGGCATTGAATTTATTTCCATTTTCGGTAACCGTAACTTTGCTTTCAAAAGAAGAAAAACTTTTCTCGGTGCCTGGATATTTTTTGGCATTAAAATCATTTAAAGTAATGCTAAACGGTAAGGTGTACACTTTGCTTCCAAAATAAAGTGTGTATTCTAATTTGCCAATTTTAACTACTTGTGGTTCGCCAACAGAACCTTTAGAACCAATTAGTGTTACATCTTTCGATTTTCCTTCCGATTCAATCGTTAAAACCAAAGCATCGCTAGAAGTTTTCGATTTGAATTTTTTACCAGAAACTACATCTTTAATTCCTTTAATTGGTTGGTCAGGAAAAACAAATTGCGCACCTCCAACATTATACAACGAACGAAACATTAAAGGTTGGGTAATGTCTTTGGCTAAAGTCCCTTGAAATTTATCTGCCATTCGCATGAATTGTCCTTCAAAAGGGGCGTCAATGGTAGTTCCTGTTGCAGTAGATGTAATATTAATAGCGCCTTTCGTAGGTTTATTTAAAGCAAAAAGTACGTTGTGAATGTCTTTGATAGTTCCTTCTTGTAGATAATATTCGTGACGAGAACCTCCACCCGATTCGACCATTTTAAGATATAAAGTTCCACTTTCAGTTTGCTTAATAGTGTCTTTGGCATCCATAATAAAATTTTTGTAACTAATTTTAAAAGGGATAGCATCAAAATTATCGGAAACAGAAAAAGAATTACTAGCAAATGGAGGACACACTGCTGGAGATAACAAAAGAGGTTTTTCGAAAACTCTTCTTTTTAATTCGCCATTATGTTGTCCATCTACAAAAAAAGTAAGGTAGTTTTTATCGGAAAACATTTGGTTAGAAGTAGCACCTTCACGAATTGGCATCATTCCTTCGTAACTAATGTATCGGGTTATGAAAGCACCAAAAATGATAAAGACAAAAGAAACGTGCAGTAATAAAGTTGCCCATTTTTCTTTTTTATACAATTGGTAGCGTTTAATATTTCCTGCAAAATTAATCATAAAGAACACCATAATTACTTCAAACCACCAGGCATTATAGATCCAAACTCGCGCAGTATCAGTATTGTAATAACTCTCAATAAAGGTCCCGATTCCCATTGCTAATGCAAAAGTTAAAAATAAAACCGCCATTAATCGAGTGGAAAACAGAAAAGAAAATATTTTTGTATTCATAAGAAAAACTTTTATAATAAACCTAATTTTAGGGATTACAAAAGTAATTAAAATTGTGGATTATTATTGAATTAAAAAGGTTTTAAGTCATTTTTAAGAGGTGTTTATTTCTAATACAAATTTATATTATATACGAATTATTTTAAACACGAATTGCACGAATTTGCACGAATCTTCATTTCGTTTTAAATTTCAATAATCTTAGAATTCGTGAAATTCAATAAAAACCAATATGATTAGTGAAAATTCGTGCAATTCGTGTCCAACTACAAAGAATTATTAATCTGCCAAAGGCTGATAAATTCGTGAAATCCAATTGTAATCAATATAATTAGTGAAAATTCGTGCAATTCGTGTCTAACTTTTAAAAGTTTACTTTAAAAAACATTACTATCCCAATTCAAAAAAAAAGAATATTTTTACCAAATGATATCCATAAGTATAATTGGTTCCGGAAATGTAGCACAACATTTAATTTCGGCTTTTTCAAAAGCAGAAAATTTAGAGTTGGTTCAGGTGTATTCCCGAAATCCAAATACCCTTTCGCACCTATTGGATGCTACTAAAATTGTAAGTGATTACAAGCAATTACAAGTAGTAGATTTATACCTAATTGCAGTTTCCGATGATGCTATTGCAACGGTTTCTGTCCAACTTCCTTTTACAAATAAATTAGTAGCGCATACTTCGGGAAGCGTTGCTCTAGAAGATTTAAGTTCCACAAACCGAAAAGGTGTTTTTTATCCGCTTCAAACATTTACTAAAAATAAAGAGGTGAATTTTAAAGAAATTCCGCTTTGTTTGGAAGCGGAAAACGAAGCCGATTTACATTTGCTTAAAAAAGTAGCGATGGCAATTTCAGACAAGGTATTTGAAATTACTTCCGAACAACGAAAATCCCTTCATGTGGCGGCAGTTTTTGTAAATAATTTTGTAAATCATTTGTATCAAATAGGAAACGATATTTGCAAAGAACACGAGGTTCCATTTGAAATTTTGAAACCTTTAATTTTAGAAACTGCCAATAAAATAACTACTCTTTCGCCGGAGCAAGCCCAAACCGGACCTGCAAAACGAAAAGACACTACTACAATAACCAAACATCTTGCAACTTTAACCGATGCAAACCAGATAGAAATATACAAAATCCTAACAAAATCTATTATTGATAATGGCAAATTATAAAGAATTAATGAACAACATTACCACCTTCATTTTGGATGTAGATGGTGTATTAACCGATAGTTCGGTGCACGTTACTCCAACTGGAGAAATGCTTCGAATAATGAACATTCGCGATGGTTTTGCTATGAAAGCAGCCTTAGAAAGCGGTTATAACGTATGCATCATTTCTGGGGGAAATAATGAAGGCGTTCGTATTCGCTTGCGAAATCTTGGAATTCACGACATTCATTTGGCTTCTCCAAACAAAGTGGAAACCTTTAACGAATACATTGAATTATACAATATTAAACCTGAAAATGTATTGTATATGGGCGACGACATCCCTGATTACCATGTAATGCAATTGGTAGGTTTGCCAACATGTCCGCAAGATTCTAGTCCGGAAATTAAAGAAATATCCAAATACATTTCCCACAAAAATGGCGGTAAAGGTGCTGTTAGAGACGTTATTGAACAAGTCATGAAAGTACAAGGGAAGTGGCATTTGTATTATAATGGGAAGCACGATTAGTTTGCAGTGGTCAGTATTCAGTGTTCAGTGTTCAGTCTTAAAAAATTGATACTAGCAGTGGTCAGTTATTTAGTTTGCTTTGAAAAAAATTAGAGTTGAATTTATTAAAATAACATAAAATGAGATTTCAGGATTTATTGGCTTATCAAAAGTCATTTATGGTAGCAATGAAAATATTTAGAGTTACAAAATCATTTCCAAAAGAAGAAATTTATTCTTTAACCGACCAAATAAGACGCTCTTCCAGAAGTGTTTCGGCAAATATTGCTGAAGCATACAGAAAAAGAGATTATCCAAAACATTTTCACAGTAAACTAACCGATTCGGATGCTGAAAACTCAGAAACACAAGTATGGCTGGCCTATTCTTTGGAATGCGAATATATAACCAATGAAATTTATTTCGATTTATTAAAAGATTCAGAAGAAGTTGGAAAACTAATAAATTATATGATTTTAAACCCAACAAAATTTGGAGTAAAAGAATAACACTGATCACTGATCACTGAATACTGATCACTGAACACTGAATACTGAACACTGAATACTTAACACTGAACACTGATCACTGAACACTGAATACTGAACACTGAACACTGAACCAATGAAATTCCTACAATTAATACGTTACAAAAACCTACTTCTACTAGCCCTAATGCAGTTAATTATTAGGTTTGGATATTTAGAACAAATAAACATTCCGTTATCGCTTTTTTATTGGCAATACGCCTTATTGGTTCTGGCTACAGTACTTATTGCTGCTGGAGGTTATGTAATAAACGATATTTTCGACCAAGAAACCGACCAACATAACAAACCAAACAAAGTAATTATTGGGACCTATATTTCGGAATCTACTGCATATAATATCTACGCAGGTCTAACCATTTCAGGAGTTGCCTGCGGATTTGCATTGGCCAATTCTATTTCGCATCCTAATTTCGCCATATTATTTGTATTGGTTGCAACCCTACTCTATTTGTACGCCAGCACATTAAAACAAATTGTGGTGGTTGGTAATATTCTAATTGCCGCCTTGCTTGCTTTTAGTGTAATTATCATCGGAATATTTGACATTTTCCCAAATACTTTTGAAAGCAACCAACAGCAAATGGCATTGGCTTTTTCGATATTATTTGACTATGCCAAATTTGCTTTCAGCATCAATCTTGTTCGAGAAATTATCAAAGACATTCAAGATGTTGAAGGAGATAAAATTCAGGATATGAAAACATTACCTATTCTAATTGGAACTAATAAAACAACTAAAATAGCATTTGCACTTTTACTTCTGCCAACCTTATATTTATTCTATTATCTTAATAATTATTTGTTTCCAAATAACTTGTATTACAGCATTTTGTACTTGATGGTTTTGGTAATTGCGCCTATGATTTTAGGTTTGATTCGTATTTGGAATGCCAAAGAAAAAAAGGATTTTAAACAAATAAGTACGCTTTTAAAATGGATTATTTTCTTCGGAATTTTATCCATCTGGGTAATTACATTTAATATTAAACACCATGCCTAAATCCCACAAAATCATCCTAGCATCAGGATCGCCAAGACGCCAACAATTTTTTAAAGATTTTGATCTTTGGGACCGCTTTGATTTTGAAATTCGATTAAAAGAAGTAGACGAAATTTATCCCGATTCGCTTAAAGCCGAAGAAATAACCAACTATCTGGCCGAACTAAAAGCCAAAGCCTTTGACGGGGAAATTTTAGATCATGAAATATTAGTAACCAGTGATACTTTGGTATGGTTGAATGATAAAGCATTGGGCAAACCAAAAGATTACGACGATGCCGTTGCTATTTTAAAATCGTTGTCGAATGCTACTCACGAAGTGATTACCTCCGTTTGTTTTAAAACTGCTACTGCAACCGAAACTATATTTGATGTCACTAAGGTAACTTTTAATACCTTAAGTGAGAGTTCCATTCGATATTATTTAGACAATTATAAGCCATTTGATAAAGCAGGAGCCTACGGAATTCAAGAATGGATAGGTCTAATTGGTATTTCCAAAATTGAAGGATCGTATACTAATGTAGTGGGATTGCCTACCGAAAAAGTATATAATTATTTAACACAAACATTCCTTTAGAATTTGTAGTTTTACAAAACTATAAAAGAGGATAAAATGGAAAGTGAAAAAGAAATAAACGAAAAAATTCTGAAAGTTACTATGGTCATTCAGGAGAACTATCCTGAATTATCAAAGTATCTTAATGAAATGCCAATAACGATTCCCATAGATAGTCGACCAGAAGTGAATGCAAAAAACCTTCAAAAATACTACGAAACACTTGTTGAATTGTTCCGAAATTATGTTGCCGAACACCAATTGAACTATATCAACCAACGATCCGGCACTGGTCATCTATAAATATGGATTAAGTGGGATTTGTGTAACTTATAAATTTATAAGTATAACATTCTGAACCTCATTTATTCGCAAATTTGTTACAACAATTATGTTGAAATCAAATTTAAAGAAAAATGAAAAAATTCACCCTCTACACAATGTTGATGATTGCATCATTGACATTTATTCCGAACCAAATTACCGCTGCTGTAAAAAACCCTACAACTTCCACAGAAACTCCTAAAGAGGTTCCTGCAGAAGTCAAAATATTGCTTTTAAGATTAGACGAAATCAAAGCAATGGACAAATCCGAATTATCTTCTATTGAGAAAAAAACACTTCGTAAAGAAGTACGGGACATTAAATCTACATTAAAATCAACTGGAAACGGAGTATATCTATCTGTTGGAGCTATAATTATAATAATACTTCTATTGATACTTTTATTATAATTCAAAAACAAAGGTTAATTATTATTTATTCAAATTAAAAAGGGCAAAGTGGAAATCTACTTTGCTCTTTTTTATTGCAAATGAATACGTATTTCAATTATTAATACTAATTTTGAAAATATAGAATTAAAACAAATAAAAAGCAAACCCAACATGCCAAAACCTAACACTTGGAAAACTAATTACACTTGGTTATTAATAACCAATGCCCTGTTTATTGTTTTGTTTTATGTTTTAATGCAAATATTCTCCTAAAAACATGCAGCAACTCGATTGGATAGTACTTTCCGTAACCTTATTGTTCATCATTTTATATGGCGTTTACAAAACACGCGGAAGTAAAAATGTAGAAGAATATATCTTGGCCAACAAAGAAACCCCGTGGTGGGTGGTTGGACTATCCGTTATGGCAACCCAAGCCAGTGCTATTACCTTTCTTTCCACACCAGGCCAAGCCTACCATGACGGAATGGGTTTCATCCAATTCTATTTCGGACTACCAATAGCCATGGTCGTAATTTGCATCGTCTTTATTCCTATTTACCATAAATACAAAGTCTTTACCGCCTACCAATACCTAGAGAAACGCTTCGATTTAAAAACCCGATCCTTAGCCGCAATTTTATTCCTAATCCAACGTGGTTTAGCAGCCGGAATCACCATCTATGCGCCATCCATAATCCTCTCCACCCTTCTCGGTTGGAATTTAACCTTACTCAACATCATCATCGGAATATCCGTAATATTCTACACTTTCATTGGCGGAACCAAAGCCGTAAATGTCACCCAAAAACAACAAATGTTTGTCATCCTTTCGGGGATGTTTGTCACGTTCTACCTTATCCTTCACATGTTGCCCAACGAAATGACCTTTTCCAATGCGCTACACATTGCAGGTGCCAACGACAAAATGAACATTCTAGATTTCTCGCTAGATACCGAAACCCGATATACATTTTGGAGTGGAATCACCGGTGGATTCTTCCTAATGCTGTCCTATTTCGGAACCGACCAAACCCAAGTCGGGCGCTATCTTTCGGGCAAAACCGATCGCGAAAGCCAACTCGGTTTAATCATGAACGGATTTCTAAAAGTTCCTATGCAGTTCTTTATCCTGCTAACAGGAGTAATGGTTTTCGTGTTTTTCCAATTCAATCCAGTGCCGTTAAATTTCAATCCCAATAACAAAATCTTAATTGAACACTCCAAATACAAGGACGATTACACCAATCTCGAAAACCAATTAACCGATTTAGGCGAAGAAAAAAAAGAATACAACTTACTGTATATTGACCATTTAAACCAAAATTTCGACAATCCAATTCTCAGAAACAAACTCAAAGAATTGGCAGGAAGAGAAAAAGATTTGCGTGATCAAGCCAAAGAACTAATTGAAAAAGTAGATGTAAAGGCCGAAACCAACGACAAAGATTACGTTTTCTTGCACTTCATTTTGCACTACCTTCCCAAAGGCCTCATCGGACTACTACTTGCCGTAATCATCTCGGCAGCCATGTCTTCATCGGCATCCGAACTAACTGCACTAGCCTCCACCACAGCCATTGACATCTACAAGCGCAACATAAAAACCGAAAAGTCCGAAAAACATTTCGTCTACGCCACCCAATTTTTCACCCTAGGATGGGGAATCATCGCAATCCTTTTTGCCTGCGTTTGTACCCTTTTCGAAAACCTAATCCAGTTAGTAAACATCCTAGGATCCATATTTTATGGTACCGTACTTGGTATTTTCTTAGTAGGATTTTTAGTGAAATACGTCAAAGGAAAATCCATCTTCTACAGCGCCGCCATCAGTCAAATCTCCATCTTTTTCATCTACTATTATTTCATCCACATTTACCCAAGCGGTCAAGAAAAACTTGGTTATTTATGGCTCAACTTCATCGGAGCATTACTAACAGTAATCCTTTCCAGTATCTTCCAATTTATACTAAATCAAAAAACAAAGACAATTTAATTTTTTCAGGAGCGAAACAGTAGGCATTTTAGTAAACGTCATTCCCGCTTTTCGTTCCAATCTACCATTGCGAGGCACCAAGCAGTTCAATAAAACTATTCGTTATCGCAATGGCAGGATTTCCACTACAATCGGGGCTCATATCTTTGTAATGAAATAAAAATATGAAATATGTATCTTTGAAATAGTAACAATTGATAAACAAAACCAAGTTGCCAAATTGTGTCGGGGCGAAATACATCATAGATGATATTGTGAACATTAGGATAATCCACTT
>CANFZM010000043.1 GCA_947451525.1 Flavobacteriaceae bacterium | reverse complement strand
ATGATAATATCAAAGTTGTCATCAGAACCATACTTCTTTTTTAAAGCATTTCTAAAAACATCTTCTAAAATCGCCATAAGCGTTACTCTATCAATAAGTTTATCGTCTTTAAACTCTGAGAACGAGTCGATTAATGCAATATTCTCCATCTATTCTATAATTAATTAAAATTTACTGTAACAATTGCTTGTTTTATATCTGTATAAAGTATTTCCTCAGTTTTCTGAACTGTTTCTTTTCCTTTTCCTAATTTTTTTGGCTCTCTTGCTTTCCAAGAAAGCACTATTTTAGTTTCATCTGCCGCTATTAATTCTGCTTCAATAGTAGTAGTATTTGTTTTAACAATAAGAGTTCTTCCTACATTCTTAATATATTGTCTAGTCAATTTTAAAGGACTACCTACCCCAACGGAAGCAACTTCTAGAGCATAATCTTGTTCTTCTCTATCTAAATTGTTTTCTATTGCTCTAGCAATATCAATACAATCTTGAAGATTAACCCCATGATCACCATCCAAAGTTACAACAATTTTATAAGTATCTGAAATTGAAATGTCTATTAAAAAAACACTTGGTTTTTCTAATAAAGAATTGTTTAATAATTGTAGTACTTGCTCTTTAAATGTCATAGTTTTATAAAAAGAGGGAAGCATTGCTTCCCTCATTATACCATTTCTGTTTAATAATGGTGCAAATATAGAAAAATATTTTATATTAAAACCATTGGTTTTTATATTTTTTTTATACCTTTATACTCTATTTATAGACAAACAACAAAATATTATCTTTTATACAATCATGAAAAAAATTTTAATTCCAACAGACTTTTCACAAAACGCAGAATATGCTCTGAAAGTTGCCGCGCAAATTGCCAAAAAAAATAATGGTGAAATCATTTTATTACACATGCTTGAATTGCCTCACCAAGGCAGTGATGCTGTAGGAACCGGAAAAGACATTCCGGAAATTATGTTTTTTAAAAATGCAGCAATTAGAAGGCTTGAGGAATTAATGGAGGAAGATTATTTAGAAGGTCTTAAAGTATCGGACATCATTCAATTTGAAATGGCTTTTGACGGGATTTTAAAAATTAGTAAATTAAACAATGTTGATTTAATTGTAATGGGTTCTCATGGAGCCAGCGGTTATAAAGAAATGTTCATCGGATCTAACGCAGAGAAAGTAGTTCGTAATTCCGAAGTTCCTGTTCTTATAATCAAGAAAGAAGAAGGAGATTTCCAAGTAGATAATTTTGTTTTTGCTTCTGATTTTTCGGATGAAGTAAAAAAACCATTCCAAAAAGCAGTTGAATTTGCAAATAAATTTGACGCAACATTACACCTAGTAACGGTTAACACCCCGAATGATTTTAAATCAACTTCGGCAGCAGAAGAAATAATGAGTAATTTCATTAAAGGATTTGAAATTAAAAAAGTAGTAACTCATATTTATAATGAAACCAATGTTGAAAAAGGAATATTAAATTTCGCTAACAGCATTGATGCCGATCTTATAGGAATGAGTACACATGGAAGAAAAGGTCTTTCTCACTTCTTTAACGGAAGTATTAGTGAAGATTTAGTAAATCATGCTAAGCGACCAGTAGTGACTTTTAAAATCTAAAATCACAAAACTTTATAAAGTAAGCTCTCAAGAAATTGAGGGCTTTTTTTTGGATAAATCCTTTAAAAGTATAGAACAATATAGGAAATACTATAAAACAAAAAAGTCCTTCAAAATTTGAAGGACTTCTTGTTGGTCTACAAGGACTCGAACCTTGAAAGACTGCACCAAAAACAGTTGTGTTACCATTACACCATAGACCAATTTAACGCAACATTCATTTTCTTTAAGGCTCAGAGAACCTTATTAGTGCCTGAATGCGGGTGCAAATTTAATATAAATTTCATTTAAAGCAAATATTTCACAGAATATTATTTAAAAAATATTGAAATATACTATAAATTATCTTTTTGCGTTTCCTATTTTGGTGTTCTTCAAAATTTTAGCTAAAATCATTTTAGAAAATTTTGTTAACCCATGTTGGTTTACGCAAAAAAATAGTTTCTTTGTACTGAAATTAACTTCATTTTATATATGACAACATTTGACTTTAAAAAGTGGAACAACATTACTGGCTGGGCTGCTTTTACCATAGCATTGATAACCTATTCCTTAACGGTAGAGCCTACCATGAGTTTTTGGGATTGTGGCGAATATATTGCTACAGCAGCGAAATTGGAAGTTGGTCACCCTCCTGGAGCACCATTATTTCAAATGCTTGGTGCCTTTTTTGCAATGTTTGCAACCAGCAAAGAAACAGTTGCACTTATGGTTAACATGATGTCGGTATTCTCTAGTGCGTTTACTATTTTGTTTCTTTTTTGGTCTTCTACTATAATTTTACGTAAGCTAATTTCTTCTTACACCGAAATCAACAAAGACAATAGCATTGCAATTTTAGGAAGTTCTTTTGTTGGCGCCTTGGCCTTTACCTTTTCGGATAGTTTTTGGTTTAATGCTGTAGAAGCCGAAGTATATGCAATGGCAACCTTATTTATAGCCCTTTTATTTTGGCTTGGATTGCGTTGGGAACAAGAAATGCACGAACCTAGAGGCAACAGATGGCTTTTACTAATAAGTTTGGTGGTAGGATTGTCGTTTGGAGTGCACTTTATGGCGCTGTTAACCATTCCTTCTATTGGTTTTTTATATTTCTTTAAAAACTATAAAAAGGTTACCGTTACCAATTTCATCTTAGCTAATATTATTATTGTAGCCGTTTTACTTTTTATATTCAAACTCTTGCTGCCTTACACACTGGCTTTCTTCGGAAAAACAGAAATTTTCATGGTAAATAGCATCGGAATGCCTTTTAACTCCGGATCTATTGCTGCCTTACTTATTATAATTGCTTTTTTCTATTTCGGATTAAAATACACCAAAGCCAAAGGGCATCCTACATTCAATACTATAATTTTATGTATTCTATTTGTATTAATAGGTTTCTCCACTTGGATGATGTTGCCTATTCGTGCCAATGCTAATACTCCAATTAACGAAAATAAACCATCAGATGCAACAGAAGTATTAGCGTATTATAATAGAGAGCAGTATGGCGTTAACCCTTTATTTTACGGACCGCAATACACCGATGAATTTGCCGGATTAGATCCTAACAATCCTTACATTGATAAGGCTCCCAACTACGAAAGAAATGACCAAACTGGGAAATATGAAATTGTAAACGAATATAAAAATGCCGAACAAAATACCGACGATGCCCACAAAGCACTATTGCCAAGAATGTGGAGCACCGAAAATGTTCAAGGTTATATCAACTTTACAGGAGTTCCAAAATTTACCATAAAACCAGATTATGCCGAAGAAAAAGAATTGGTAGATGTGGTTGCCGAATTCCGTCAAGCGTATGCTTCGCACAAAATTGATGATGATGGTTATGTTTCTTTCTTGAAAGCATATGGCGATTATCTAGATGTTGAAAAACCTTCTGCTTGGAGCAATTTAAGTTTTATGGTAGAATACCAATTTGGTTATATGTACGGACGCTATTTACTTTGGAATTTTGTTGGAAGACAAAACGACAACCAAGGCAGATATGACAATTTAGATGGTAACTGGATGAGCGGTATCAAATTTATTGATCAAATTCACTTAGGCTCACAAGATAATGTTAGTCCGGATGTACTAAACAATAAAGGTAGAAATTTATATTATTTCATTCCTTTCTTCTTAGGTTTATTAGGATTGATGTACCATGCACAAAGAGATTTAAAAAGTTTTTATGTATTGCTAGCCTTGTTTTTATTCACTGGTTTAGCATTGAAAATATATCTTAACGAACGCCCTTTTGAACCACGAGAAAGGGATTATGCCTTAGTTGGTTCTTTTTATGTTTTCTCTATTTGGATAGGATTTGGGGTATATGCTATTTATGAAATGCTAAAAGAAAAAATCGCTTCCAAATTGGTAGGCCCAGTTGTTATTGGCGCATGCTTATTAGCAGCTCCAGTATTAATGGCGTCTCAAAACTGGAATGACCACGATCGTTCTGGAAGATATACTGCAATTGCAATGGCCAAAAACTACCTTGCTTCTTGCGACAAAAACGGAATATTATTTACCATTGGCGATAACGACACTTTCCCGCTGTGGTATGCCCAAGAAATTGAAGGCTATAGAACCGATGTGAAAATTGTAAATACTAGTTTGTTAATGACCGATTGGTACATTGATCAAATGAAGATGAAAACCTATAATGCAGAGGGTTTACCAATTTCGTTTACCCATCAACAATATGTTGCAGACAATAGAGATGCTATTGTTTTTAATAAAAAAGTAGATAGCCGTTGGGATCTTAAAGGTTTTATTGATTTTGGAAAAAGAGAAGACACTTTATCGCAAGTAGAAATGGAAAGCGGTCACCGTCTGCATTTCTTCCCTACCAATAAAGTGCGTTTTCAAGTAGATAAAAATAGTGTGATTGCTAGTAAAATAGTAAATCCAGCGTTAAACGACTCAATTGTTCCTTACATTGATATTGATATTAAAGGCGGTGCATTGTATAAAAACCGCTTGATAATGTTTGACATATTAAACAATAACAATTGGAAACGTCCTATTTATTTTAGCCCTGGAAGTTTTGGGGATGATGATTATTTATGGATGAAAGATTACCTTCAAATGGACGGAATGGTTTATAAATTGGTTCCAATTAAAACCAAAGTAAATGAAGACGATTATCCAGACATGGGAAGAATGGATACGGATAAAACCTATAATCTTGCTATGAAATGGGAATGGGGTAATGGCGAAAGCACTAAAATTTACCACGACCCTGAAACTAGAAGGAATGCTATTTCGTATAGAACCAACCTATCCCGATTAATGAAACAATTAATTGCCGAAGGTAAAATGGACAAAGCCAGAAACATAATTGATTTGGCAGTAACCAAAACTCCAATTGACTATTATGGTTATTATTTAACTTTAGAGCCATTTGCAACGGGTTATTATGAAATTGGTCAAAAAGAAAAAGCACGAGCGTTAATAAGCAAGTTAATGACCAAATACAAAGAAGAACTATTGTATTTCAGCACTTTTAAATCTTCTGATCAAAGTTTTATGGCAACCGATATTGTTACGGCAATTGAACGTTATAGAAGCTTATTAGAAGTAATGAAAAAACAAGGCGATATAGAGTTTTACAATAAAAGCAGAGGCGAATTTAATTCCTACAACAATAGGTTTTCTCGCTTCCAAAGAGATAATGAATAATAAGAATTAAATCTATTTTAAAAGTGCCAATGATTTTATTTATTGGCACTTTTTTTATTTATTTTTGAAGCATGAAGTTACACTGGGTAAAAACACATTGGACCATAAAAAAATTATTTTCAAATTATGTTTGGGATGTTCCTAATATGGAGAATAAAGTCTATTTAACTTTTGACGATGGCCCAACTCCAGAAATAACCCAATGGACTTTAAACCAATTAAAAAACTACAATGCCAAAGCAACCTTCTTTTGCATAGGAGACAACGTACGTAAATATCCTGAAACTTTTGAAGAAGTTGTAAAGGAAGGACATTCCATCGGCAACCATACTTTCAACCATTTAAATGGATGGAAAACCAACACGAAAGACTATATTGAAAACGCAAAATTATTCGAAAAAGAATACGGGAAACTGAGTACTGAAACCTGCAAACTGTTTCGTTCTCCTTACGGAAAAATAAAACCATCGCAATCAAAAATATTGAGAAGAATGGGCTATAAAATAATTATGTGGGATGTGCTAAGCGTAGATTTTGATATAACTATTACACCCGAACAATGTTTAGAAAATGTATTGCAAAATGTAAAATCCGGAAGTATTATCGTTTTTCACGATAGTGTAAAAGCATTTGCAAACTTGGAATATGTATTACCAAGAACTTTAGAGTTTTTAGAACAAAAAGGATTCGTTTGTGCTAAATTAAACTAACACAAAACCTTTAAAACAAATGTAGTTGAAATTAAACTTGCTCCTGCACTAAACCAATAATGGTATTAGCATCCAGCTCACCAGATTGACGCCAAATCATTTGACCATCTTTGTAAATCATCAAGGTAGGAAGGCCTTTTATGCGAAGTGCTTCGGCCAATTCCTGATTTTTATCCACATCAATTTTAATTACTTTTGCTTTGTCTCCAAGGGCTGCCGCTACATCTCTAATAACAGGATGCATGATAACAGAAGATTCGTTCCACTCCGTGTAAAAATCAATTAACACAGGGACTTGAGCATTGATAAGTTCTCCAAATTTTGACATAAAACCAAAATAGTTTATTTTCTTTAACTAAAAAAAGAAATATTATAATACAAATGTAGCATTTTTATGTAATTATACTAAACTTTTGCCTTTTTTTAGTTCAATTACGGTGATTTCTGGCATAATACCTACTCTACCCGGGTAAGCATGGTAGCCAAAGCCTCTATTTACATAGATATATTTTCCTGCTTTCTCATACAATCCAGCCCATTGGTCGTAAACATATTGTGCTGGACTCCATTTTAAAACTCCAGGAATTTCAATTCCAAATTGCAATCCGTGAGTATGTCCAGCAAGCATTAAATTAAAATTTTGTGGATGCGTATTCACTTCTGCATCCCAATGGCTTGGATCGTGACTCATCAAGATTTTAAAATCTTCTTTTGCCAACCCTTCGGATGCTTTATTCAAATCGCCGGCTTTCTTAAAGTGTTTCCCCCAATTCTCTACTCCTACAATAGCAATTTTATCGTCTCCTTTAGAAACAAAGGCATGCTCATTCAACATCAAATTAAAACCAATTTTACCATACAGTTCTTTAATAGCATGAAAATTAGCCTCTTTATCTTTTTCCGATTTCCAATCTACATATTCGCCATAATCGTGGTTTCCTAAAACAGAAAATTTACCATATTTATGAGGCTTAATTCTATTGAAAGTAGCAATCCATGGAAGCATTTCTTTGGCATGGGTATTTACAATATCGCCAGTGAACAAAATCATATCGGAGTTTTGCTCATTAACCAAATCAATAGCATAATTTATTTTTTCGGGATTGTCAAAACTACCACTGTGCACATCGGATATTTGTGTTATTTTGAAACCATCAAAGGCATCTGGAAGATCAGGGAAAAATATTTGTTGGGTAATGACTTTGTAATTGTATTTACCAAAGGTCATCCCATAGATTAATGAAGTGAAAGGAATTGCTGCCAATCCTAAAGCAATTTGACTAATGAATTTTCTTCGATCCGGCAAGAAAGAAACTCCAATTGCTGGCCCAGAAAAACGATTCATAGCACCAGAAAATACTCGAAAAATATCTTCTAAAAGTAAAATAAAAGTAATTATTAACTTCGGAATCAATACCAACAGCAATAATCCCATGGTAATCATGGTCAATTTGGTTTGCCCAACACTTCGATCAAATTTGGTGAATTCATAAGCAATAAAAAGAATAACACCTAATGAAACCAAACTATAGGTTAACAAAACCCATCTAACTTTGGTAAAGGTTTTAACTGCCTGAAAAGCATAAACCTCTATGATTAGTACAATTAAGAAAAAGAGCAACAAGCGAAGAAACATATAAAGTAATTTTAAGCAAAAGTAAAAAATGATTATTCTTACAAAACATAAATTTTAGTTAATCTTTATTATTATATTAATTTATTAAAAACTATTTTTGTTTCCGTTGCATAAAATTGGTTGAAAATAATTAATGCATCACTTTTTATCTCCATTTCTACTAGTTTTGGAATTCAATTACTTTTTAAATAAAAAAAATGTCACAAAAACGACTTTATCTTCTAGACGCCTACGCACTTATATTTCGTGGTTATTTTGCCTTTATAAAAAACCCAAGAATCAACTCCAAAGGAATGGACACTTCGGCCATTATGGGATTTATGAATGCCTTAATGGATGTGATTAAACGTGAAAAACCCGATCATTTAGCCGTAGCTTTTGATAAAGGTGGAAGTACTTATCGTTATGAAATGTACCAAGAATACAAAGCACATCGCGACGAAACTCCCGAAGCCATAAAAATTGCAGTGCCTTATATTCAAGAATTGTTAAAGGCAATGCACATTCCAATCATAGAAAAAGCCGGATTTGAAGCCGATGATTTGATTGGAACTTTAGCCAAACAAGCCGAAAAAGAAAATTTCAAAGTTTTTATGGTTACTCCCGATAAGGATTTTGCGCAATTGGTTTCCGAAAATATTTTCATGTACAAACCTGCCCGAATGGGGAACGACATTGAAATATGGGGAATTCCAGAAGTCTTAGCCAAATTTGAAATTGAAAGACCCGAACAAGTGATTGATTTTCTTGGGATGATGGGCGATGCCGCCGATAATATTCCGGGACTTCCGGGAGTAGGCGAAAAAACCGCAAAGAAATTCTTAGCCGAATATGGTTCTATGGAAAATCTTTTAGCCAATACACACCAATTAAAAGGAGCAATAAAAGATAAAATTGAAGCCAATGCAGCACTAGGAATATTGTCTAAAAAATTAGCCACAATCTTACTTGATTGCCCAGTAACTTTTGATGCTACCGATTATGAATTGTCCAAACCTGATGTGGAAAAAACCGATGTCTTGTTTCAAGAATTGGAATTCCGTCAAATGAAAGCACAGTTTGATAAATTGTTTGGAACTGGAAATGATTATGATGAAATTGACACCAATAGAAATGGCAATAGCAATAACGATGACAATAGTAAAACAGTAAAGAAAGCCCCTGTTAAAAAAACCAATGAAGATCAATTTGATCTATTTGGATTTACCGATGAGGAAAGTGATGAAGTAAAACCAAATTCGTTTTACGCAACTTTAGAAAATACCGAGCATTTTTACCAAATTATTCAAGGAGATTTGCCTGTGAAATTGCTTTTGCAAAATCTAATGAATCAAACTTCGGTATGTTTTGATACCGAAACTACCGGAATTGACGCTTTAAATGCAGAATTGGTTGGAATATCCTTTTCTTATGAAAAAGGAAAAGCGTTTTACGTTCCGTTTCCAGAGAACAGAGAAGAAGCACAAGTTTTAGTAGACAAATTCAAGCCGTTTTTTGAAAGTGAAAGCATTGAAAAAGTAGGTCAGAATATCAAATACGATTTAAAAATTCTTTCGCATTATGGCGTTTCCATCAAAGGAAAATTGTTCGACACCATGATTGCGCATTATTTAATCAACCCCGATATGCGTCACAATATGGATGTTTTATCGGAAACCTATTTGAAATATACCCCAAAATCCATTGAAGATTTAATTGGAAAAAAAGGGAAAAATCAAAAATCGATGCGCGATATTTCTTTAGAAGATATTAAAGAATATGCTGCCGAAGATGCCGATGTAACGTTTCAGTTGAAGCAAAATTTCAGTCCGATTTTAGACAAAGCCGAAACCAAAAAATTATTTGAAGAAATTGAAATTCCGTTAATTCCCGTTTTAGCGGCAATGGAATTGGAAGGAATTAATTTGGATGTTCCGTTCTTAAAATCAATGTCAGGAGAAATGGCTGCCGAAAGCAATGCTTTAGAACAAAAAATTTACGAAACTGCTGGCGAGAAATTCAATTTGGCTTCCCCAAAACAATTGGGCGACGTTTTATTTGATAAAATGAAAATTGGAGGCGCCAAACAAAAGAAAACCAAAACAGGTCAATATGCCACTGGTGAAGAGATTTTATCTTATTTAGCCAATGACAATCCAATTGTAAAAGACATTCTAGATTGGCGTCAGATGGTGAAATTACAAAGCACTTATATTGATGCATTGCCAAATCAAGTAGACAAAAAAACTGGCAGAGTACATACCGATTATATGCAAACTGTTGCAGCAACTGGGCGATTGAGTTCTAACAATCCTAACTTACAAAATATCCCAATTAGAACTGAAAGAGGGCGCTTGATTCGTAAAGCATTTATTGCTCGAGATGAAAATTATACCTTAGTTTCTGCCGATTATTCTCAAATAGAATTGCGCATTATTGCTGCGTTATCGGGAGAAGAAAACATGATTAAAGCATTCCAAAATAATGAAGATATTCACCGAAGCACTGCCGCTAAAGTGTTTAATGTTACCTTAGAAGAAGTTACTAAAGAACAACGTAGCAATGCCAAAACGGTAAACTTCGGAATCATCTATGGGGTTTCTGCCTTTGGACTTTCCAATCAAACTTCGCTTTCAAGAAAAGAAAGTGCCGAGTTGATTGATGCCTATTATGCAAGTTATCCAAAACTGAAATCGTACATGCAAGACCAAGTGGATTTTGCTAGAGAAAATGGTTATGTGCAAACGGTTTTAGGAAGACGTCGTTATTTGAAAGATATTAATTCGGCAAATCAAATGGTACGAAGTGGTGCCGAACGAAATGCGGTTAACGCACCAATTCAGGGTTCTGCTGCCGATATCATCAAGATTGCCATGATTAATATTTACAATAAATTGACTTCTGAAAATTGGAAATCCAAAATGTTATTGCAGGTACATGATGAACTTGTTTTTGATGTACATAATTCCGAATTGGAGAAAATCCAACCCATGATAAAACACGAAATGGAAAATGCTTTTAAAATGGATGTTCCATTGGAAGTTGAAATTGGGTTAGGAAAAAACTGGTTAGAGGCGCATTAGGAAGTGTTCAGTATTCAGTGTTCAGTGCTCAGTGTTCAGTGTTTTCAGACTGCAGTTTACGCAATTTTGTCATTCCGTAGGAATCTCATTAAATAAAATGAAAAAGGCTTTTTTTATTGTCCTCGCACAAGAATGCTTCGGACTCATCAGTTTATGGTTCGTAAGTTGTCTAGAAAAATAAGGCAATGTTTTAATTTTACATATATTTGCCGAAATATTTCAGAATGGCATTATTTTCATTATCCCAAAAATCTATCCAAACTATTAAGGCCGTAACTAATAGTCAGTACCTAGATATTATAGGATTGGTAATTGTTTTGGTAGGCTCTATTACTTTAGGATACCACAAAGCAGAAATTCCGATTCACTTTAAAAACACCACTTACACCTTTCCGTTAGGGATATTTTCTATCGTGAATGTTGGCTTTTCTATGATATCCACTCGATTGGTAACCAAGAAAAATAACATCGGAAATTTTATCGGAACATTAAATACCGCTTTAAGTGGCGCTATCGATTATCTTTTAGGAAATGCCGCAGCAATTTTAACCTATCCGATATCGTTTGTAGGTAATTATGTTGCTTTTCGATTCTGGAAAAGGAAAAGAGTACTAAACAGTATTGATGGAATTTTTTATAGAAATCTACTTATTGGAATGGTACTTTCGCTTATACTGAATTACCTTGGATTCACTTATTTTAGTGACAAACCAATCGATTGGAAATTGTTTTTTGCAATTGCAATTCCTGCCGGAATTAGTTTTGGGGGAACCTTTAACAATAGCCGAATGTACCCAGATAACTGGTTCATGTGGCAATTGTACAACCTGTCTAAAATTGTTCAAAGTGTTATGATATTAAACATTGCCAACACCATTAAATATATTTTTTACTTTTTTAATGCGATAATTGGTTACATCACCTGGAACGATGACAAAGAACATAACCCTATAGTTTCCTAGTAGATTCATCTTTCAATAGGTTTAATTTTATGTTTTTCTTTTAATTAAATCATTATCCATCTTATTATTTTGTCATTTAAAAACAAATAAATATCTTCGGCGGTGTAATGCAATTCTTTAATTGGAAATATTACATTCTATTAAACTGTATGCCAATGAAAAAAATACTGATTTATTTGTTTGCAACTGCTTTATTTTCCTCATGCAGTTTTCCGCACTACATGTTTGAAAACAAGGCTCAAACCCTGGGATTAGACTTTACTCAAGGCAAATGGTTGATAAACGATATTGATTGCCCTGGCAATGTATATAATGAGTTAACTCAAATGAGTGCTAAAGATTTTGGCGGTTATTTACAAGACCGCTTATCTCCAGTTTATGATGTAAAAGGGCTGATTTTACCTCAAAAAATCAACTTTAATCCTAGCAAAAAAACTTTACAAGAAATAAAAAAAGGCTGTGAGGGTTTTGACTATTTCATTAACATTAGAGCAGGAAAATTAAAAGAAGATGTAGGTCCATTAGATATAAACCCGCAAAATCTTATTAGCCAATCGAGATCCAATCAAAGCGAGGTATTAATTGAAGTTTACGACTTAAATCTTGCTGAAGTCATCTATTCTCAAAAAGTGATTGGCACAACAACAGTAGCAAATGACCATCAAGATGTACATCTTGCCAAAACCTCCCGAAGTCTACTATTAGGTGCTTACGGCAAAATAATGCAAGACATTGATAAAAGATCCATTAAAAATTAAACCCAATGAAAAAAACTATCGTAGCATTACTATTTGTAACTCTATCCCAATTTGGATTTTCACAAGAAAAACAAACGGCAAGTGTTGAAAAATCAATTTTCGGAATTCAAACAGGCATTTTAGGTGTTTGGGTTAATAATGAATGTCGAATTTCAAATGAAATTGCTTTAAGGAGTGAAATTGGCTATAGTGTTGGCCTATTTGGAGGTGATTTTTATCCCAAAACAGGGTATTTAATGATTCCAACACTAAGAGTAGAACCTAGATGGTATTATAATTTAGAAAAAAGACAATCTAAATCGAGAAAAATAGCCAATAACAGCGGTAACTTCTTGACATTACAAACCACATTTTACCCTAATTTTTTGATAATCTCCAATTACGATAACGTAAAAATTGCAAATCAAATTTCCATAATTCCAACTTGGGGAATAAAACGAACGCTAGGCAACCACTTCACCTATGAAACTGCAATAGGATTAGGTCATACGCATTATTTTGCAAAAAGCGCAGGATATGAAAGTGACAAAAGTAGTGCAGCATTAAATTTACATTTACGAATTGGATATACTTTTTAAAAAAAAATACCATAAAAAAAGGTTCTCGAGAACCTTTTTTTATGGTATTTTTTAAATTCTTATGAAAATACTGCCTTTTTTACATCAACAAAACACCTTAGTATATTACACTAAACAAGTTTCCTAGTAGATTCTCTTTGGCGCAACTCGGTTTTAATAATCGTAGTTTTATGGCTGTAGTTTTCTTCTTTACTTTCTAGTTTTTCAATTAGCATTCTAACTGCTTCTTCGCCTATTTCTGGGCCATGTTGACTCACGGTAGACAAACTTGGCGTCATACGTCTCGACCAAACCCCATCTGCAAAACCAATAACCGAAAGTTCTTCTGGAATTTTCATTCCTTTTTTAATAGCCATTTTCATCGCCATGCTAGAGGCATGCTCATCAACAGCAAAAACAGCATCTACATCATTTTTATCTAAAAAACCACTTGTAAGAGAATCAAAATCTTCAGTTGTTTCCGACAAAATCATTAATTGTTCGTCAACATTTATACCTGCATTTTCAAGTGCCTTTTTATATCCAGCCACTCTTAGTTTTCCTACACTCAAATTATTTATAGCAGAAAACAATGCAATTTTCTTACAACCTGTTTTTATCAAATGCTCCGTTGCATTAATAGCAGAATCCAAATCATCTACTACCACCTTATCACAATTCACTTCATCCGCAGTTCTGTCAAACATAACTATAGGAGTACCCTCGTTGATAATCGATTTAAAATGACCAAATTGCTGTAGTTTCTGTGCTTCTTGCGAAATCGACAAAATAAAACCATCAATCGTACCATTGCTCAACATCTCTAAGGCACTAATTTCTTTCTCTAACGACTCATTACTAATACACGTAATCACTTTATACCCTTTTTCATCAGCCACTTTCTCGATACCCGTAAAAACTTTAGCAAAAAACGAATTCAAAATATTAGGAATAATCACCCCAATAGTTCTAGTAGAACGATTTTTAAGGTTTAACCCAATAACATTTGGTTTGTAGTTTTTTAGTTTTGCATATTCTTGCACTCTAATTTTAGTAGGCTCACTAATTTCAGGACTGTCGTTCAACGCCTTTGAAACGGTGGAAACTGAAACTCCCAACTCCTTTGCAATCTGTTTTAATGTCGCTTTTGATTTCATCTTACAAATAAATAAGATGTAAAAATAAGAAAAAAATAATTAGAAGCGAATCGTTTGGGCATTATTTACCAACCATTTTCCCGCTTTCACTCTTAGTCTTCCACTTCGTTCCAGAGCTAACCGTTCCATCGGGGCTAAACAGAAAATTACATAACTTTTGTATATATCTATAATTCAACCTAAAAGAAAAACTGAAACCTATTTGTATATATAATAAATAATTGTACTTTTGCACTCCCGTAATTGGGAATGGAATGTTTAATTAAAATAATATTATGGACGCATTAAGCTACAAAACAGTTTCCGCCAACAAAGCCACCGTTACTAAAGAGTGGATTGTTGTAGACGCTGAAGGTCATAACTTAGGTCGTTTTGCTTCAAAAGTTGCGATGCTTTTAAGAGGTAAATACAAGCCAAGTTACTCACCACACGTTGACTGTGGAGATAACGTAATTGTTATCAACTCAGAGAAAATTAATTTAACTGGAAACAAACTTGACGAAAAAACTTACATTCGTCACACAGGTTATCCAGGAGGACAAAGAAGTTTAACTGCTAAGGTAATGCAACAAAAAAACCCTGCATTATTAGTAGAAAAAGCTGTAAAAGGAATGTTACCTAAAAATAAATTAGGTGCGCAATTATTCCGTAATTTAGATGTAAATGTTGGTACTGAGCACAAACATGGCGCTCAACAACCAAAAACCGTTAACCTTAACGACTTAAAGTAATGGGAGTTATTCACAAAATCGGTAGAAGAAAATGTGCAGTTGCACGTGTTTATGTT
>CANFZM010000042.1 GCA_947451525.1 Flavobacteriaceae bacterium | reverse complement strand
GGACTTATGTGAGAAGAATTTATTACTTTCATAATTGGTATTTGTTGCAACACCAATTTAGGTGAAAATACCCAAACCGCAAAGCATTTGTAGTCAAATCTTTGCGGTTATTTTTAAAATACACATGCGGATTTAAGGTTGCAATCCGTACCCGCAATCAAAATCAAAACAAATCTAACAAATTACTTTTAAACTCTTATCTAAACCTGCATAATTTCTAGCGGATCTAAAATAATAATCTTCTTGTAAAGAAATAGTCTTAACCGCTATCCGAAGTCTCCTGACTTCGGATCCACTAAACACTTGGAGTGGCACTGGAGCGTACTTCGTGAAAATTTATGATGCTTCTAATAATTTATTGAATACCAAGAAAATTATTTTGCAGTAAATTGGTATAAATTATTACCCTCGCAGAGTTCTAAACTCTGCGAGGGTTGAAAAACTCCAAGGGTTGAATTTTAAACTCTAGAAAAGTTAACTAAATAAATTGTTTGGAACAACTAAATCCAACTGCAAGGATAACTTCCGCACAATAATTGCAAATCGCTATCGCAGTTTAATTCTTCGTGAAACTTCGTCCTTCATAGAGTTCTTGGTGAAAGAACTTTATATTCTAACTTGTAACCACAAGAAAACTCCGTTTAGAAATAATATGGAGTTTTCTTGTCTAGGGTAGCCTTTTGTCCTAAATAGGGATAAAATAATTTTCGATTAAAAAAAGTTAAAGAACAGCATAATACCCACCAGTTAAAATATAAAAATGGAGATAATGTGTTAAATATTTTAAAATCAGAGAAAAATAGATAACTTTGTGTTCTATTTATAATACTAAAGCAAAACGAATGAAAAAATCATTACTCTTATTGTTGTCGATTATGTATGTGGCAATTGGCTATTCACAAACTGACAAATTGTGGTCTGTAACAGGAAATTCTAAAACTATTAGTACTTCTAAAACAACCACTAGATTGTCATTTCCTACGGAATTTAAACTAGTAAATTTAAACCTAAATTTGTTTCGTCAAGCATTAAACAATGCTCCAGATAATATGTCTGGAGGCAATGGTATCTTAATTTCACTTCCAAATGCAGAAGGAAATTTAGAACGATTTGAAATGTTTGAAGCTTCTAATTTTGATGCTGCTTTACAAGCGCAATTTCCAGAAATCAGAGCCTATGTAGGTTTTGGTATTGATGATAAATTGGCTCAAGTACGATTAAGTGCTGCGCCAAATGGTATTCAAGCCATGGTTTTTAGAACTGATAAAAGAAATGAATTTTTAGAGCCTTATTCGGCCGATGGGTCTGTTTATGCAGTATACAATTCTTCTAGAAAGAAAGGAAGTCTTCCGTTTACTTGTTCTACAGAGGATGTTCAGGTATTAAACAATGGTTTAAATAAAATTCAAACAACTACTTTATCTAATACAGCTACTTTAAAAACATTTAAATTGGCTTTATCTTGTACTGGAGAGTATGCTAACTATTTTGGAGCTTCATCTGCAGCACAAGTTGGTTTAGTATTAGCGGCTTTTAATGCAACTATGACTCGTGTTAATGGAGTTTTTGAAAAAGATTTTGCAGTGCACATGAATTTAATTGCTAATGAAGCAGCAATCATTTATTACGATGGTGCTTCCGATCCGTATTCGGATGCTACTGCTGGTTCTGGTGGTGCATGGAATGCAGAATTACAATCTAATTTAACTGCTACTATTACTGATGCAACGTATGACATTGGACATTTATTTGGAGGCTCTGGAGGTGGAGGTAATGCAGGTTGTATTGGATGTATATGTGTAAATGGTTCTAAAGGAAGTGGTTTTACTTCGCCATCGGATGGAATACCAATGGGTGATAATTTTGATATAGATTATGTTGCTCATGAAATGGGACATCAACTTGGAGGAAATCATACCTTTACTCATACTACAGAAAACAATGCTGTAAATGTTGAGCCAGGATCAGGATCTACTATTATGGGATATGCCGGAATAACGGGATCTACAGACGTACAAGCACACTCTGATGATTATTTTGTTTACGCAAGTATAAATCAAGTTCAAAATAATTTGGCTTCTAAAACTTGTCAAGTAAATACACCAATTACTACACCAGTTTTTAGTGTTAGTGCAGGTAGTGCTTATACAATTCCTAAAAGCACTCCTTTTAAATTAACAGGAACTAGAACCGATGCAGGAACTAATGTACTTAGTTATTGTTGGGAAGAAAATGACGATGCTAATGCTTCTAATGTTGGAGCAACTGCTTGTTTTCCTTCTTTAACAAAAACTAACGGACCAAACTTTAGATCTTTTGCTCCAACTGCTGCGCCAGTTCGATATTTGCCAGCATTTAGCAGTGTATTAAACAATACTTTAACTACTACATGGGAAACAGTTTCGTCTGTTGCAAGAACATTAAGTTTTGCCTTAACCGCAAGAAACAATGTTGCAGGTGGTGGACAAACACAAACTTCAACTATGGTAGTAACCGTTAGTGGTACTGTAGGGCCATTTTCAGTATCGTCACAAAATGCTATAGAAACATGGCAAACTGGAGATTCTAAAACCATAACTTGGAATGTTAATTCAGCAAATACTTTGGCAGGTTCTGCTAACGTAGATATTTTACTTTCAACAGATGGTGGTGCAACATTTCCATACACTTTAGCATCTGGAGTTACAAACAATGGCTCTGCAGTTATAACTGTTCCATCTGTAGCACCATCGTTAACTTGTAGATTAATGGTAAAACCAACCGGAAATATCTATTATGCGTTAAACACTACTAATTTTTATATTGGTTATGCAATTACTAATGCTTGTGTTACTTATAATTATACTACACCGTTCTCTGTGCCAGATAACTCAACTTCTTATACTGTAAAATCAATTGTAGTTCCAGCAACTACTGGAACCATTTCAGATGTGAATATTACGGTAAATGCTACCCATCCAAATGTTCAAAACTTGCATATTGCAGTAGTTAGACCAGGTGGATCAATGGCTAATTTATACAACCAAGGATGTGCTAGTGGTGCAAATATGAATGTTACTTTTGACACACAAGGTGTTGCTATGGTTTGTGCAAGTCCTACTGTTGGAACTTACCAACCATCGTTAGCAACTGCATTAAGCGCTATGAATGGAAATACTGCAACAGGTAACTGGCAAGTTGGATTTAGAGATTTAGCTGCAGGAAATACTGGTACTATCAATTCCTTTTCAATTGAAATTTGTACACAAACGGTTGCTTTAGCAAATGACAATTTTACTTTTGAGAGTTTCTCATTATATCCTAATCCAAACCATGGTAGTTTTAATATCAAGTTTAATTCGAATACCAATAACGATGTAAAAGTTGCAGTATACGACATCAGTGGTAGAGAAATTTTTAATAAAGCATATCAAAATTCTGGAGTATTTGATCAAAATTTACAATTAGATTCAGTACAATCTGGAGTGTATCTAGTGACAGTACAAGATGGTGATACTAAAATAACTAAGAAAATTATTGTTGAATAATATTTATAGTTTCTATTTAAAGGCCGCAATTTTTTGCGGCCTTTTTAATTTAAAAAACTTTTTATATATTTACCCCTTACTTAACTAAACTAAATTATGAAAAAAACTTTATTTTTAACAACAATAGCATTGTTATCGGCAACTTTAGGGTTTTCGCAAAAAAGAAGCTATTGGACTAATCACCTAGAAAGTGCTTCTAAAATAACTACCGATAAGGCCGTTGCTAGAGTAACTTTTCCTAAGGAATTTATGTTATTTGATTTGAACGTAGAACCATTGCAACAAGACTTGTTCTCTATTGTAGATAATGTTCAGTCAAAACATGCTGCAATTATATCTTTGCCAAATGCCGATGGAGGTTATGAAGAATTTGAAGTATATGAAGCTTCTAATTTTGAAGCCGATTTACAAGCGCAATTTCCGCAGATAAGAGCCTTTTCTGGAAAAGGAATTACGGATAAATATGCGACTTTAAAATTAAGTATTTCTCCACAAGGAATACAAACAATGATTTTTAGAACCGATAGAGAAAATGAATTCATTGAACCTTATTCTCAAGATCACACCGTGTATGCTGCATTTAAATCGCATAGAGAAATAGGAAGTTTAGCATGGTCTTGCTCTACCGAGGATAAAAAATTAGCAACTGAGGTAAGTAATAAAACTACTTCTATGTATTTAACTCCTCAATCTAGCGCGGGACAATTAAAAACAATGCGTTTAGCACAGTCTTGTAATGCTGAGTATGCTAACTATTTTGGAGCAACTAGCGCTGCTCAAGTTGATCTTGTTTTAGCTGCTTTCAATGCTACATTAACTCGTTGTAATGGGGTTTATGAAAAAGATTTAGCAGTACATCTTAATTTAGTGGCTAGTTCTACAAATGTAATTTACTATGTAGCCTCAACAGATCCATATACTACATTAGCCAATTGGAACAAACAATTGCAAAATACATTAAGCGCCAATTTAACAGGAACAGCAACTACACTTGCAGCGAATAATGCCGCTTATGATATTGGTCATATGTTTGGCGCTTCAGGTGGTGGAGGTAATGCAGGTTGTATTGGTTGTGTTTGTGTAAACGATACTGCTAGTACTACCGATTTAAATAAAGGATCTGGAATTACTTCTCCTGCTGATGCAATTCCACAAGGAGATAATTTTGATATTGATTATGTAGTTCATGAAATGGGACACCAAATGGGAGCCAACCATACTTTCTCTAATTCAAATGAAGGAGCAGGGGTAAGTAAAGAAATAGGTTCTGGAGTAACTATCATGGGGTATGCGGGTATAACAAGTTATGATGTAGCACCGCACTCTATTGATATTTATCATGAAGCTTCTATAGAGCAAATTCAAAATAATTTAGCTACTAAGACTTGCCCAGTAACTACTTCTTTGGCAGGAACAAATGCAACTCCAGTAGTGGCGCCAGTAAGTAATTACACCATTCCTATTAGTACACCTTTTATTCTTACAGGTTCTGCTACTGATGCCGATGCTGCTGATTCACTTACGTATTGTTGGGAACAAAATGACGACGGAGGATCTTCTACAGGAGCGGCAAGTAAGGCAGCGATAACTAAAGTTATTGGACCAAACTTTATTTCTTGGAGCCCAACGGCTTCACCATCTAGATATTTTCCAAAATTATCTTCAGTAATTGCCAATTCAGCAACTACGAGCCAAGTAGGTGGAGATGCAGGAATGTTATCTGAAGCATTGAGTTCTGTTGCAAGAACTTTAAATTTCAGATTAACGGTAAGAGATAATTCTCCTTACAGTTCTACCGCACCTATTAAAGTAGGTCAAACTGCTTACACGGATATGGTAGTAACTGTAACTTCTGCAGCAGGACCATTTGTTGTAACTGTACCAAATACAGCAGTTACTTGGACTGTTGGTGATAGTCAAGCAGTCACTTGGAATGTGGCAGGTACCACTGCGAATGGTGTTAATGCAGCTAATGTAGATGTTTTTCTATCTACAGATGGAGGCTTAACTTATCCAATTCAATTAGCTAATCAAGTTCCTAATAATGGAAGCACTACCATTACAGTTCCTAATGCAATAGGAACAACTAATAGAATAATGGTTAAAGGAAACCAACATGTGTTTTTTGATATTTCTAATGCGAACTTTACTATTATTCAAAGTCTTTCTACAAACAATTTTGGCTTATCTAATTTTAGTATTTATCCAAATCCTAATAAAGGAAATTTCAATGTAAAATTTGATTCTTCTTCTAGTAATGATATTAGTATTTTGGTACACGATATAAGAGGAAGAGGTATATTTGAAAAACAATATCCTAATACCGGAATGTTTTCACAAAATCTTCAATTAGACAATCTTCAATCGGGAGTTTATTTAGTAACCGTAAAAGATGGAGATATTAAAATCACAAAGAAAATTGTAATTGAATAATTAATGTTTTCTTAATTATTGCTTTAAAGCGCTCTTAACGGAGCGCTTTTTTTTGTAAATTGGCATCCTTAAAAAGAAATAAAATGAAAAAAAATACAATTGTTGGTTGTTTATTTATTATTGCTTTAGCATTTTGCAATACTAGTTTTGCACAGAGTATAACTTCAAGTTCAGCAAGGACGCCTAATGGTAAGATTCGTTGTTTAACTACCGAATATGAGCAATATCTAAAAACAAATAATCCTTCTAGACAAACGGCTAGTAGTTTTGAAAATTGGTTGGCTCCTAAAATCGCTGAAATGAAAGCCAATAAGGCTAACACTACAACAGTAATTACAATTCCAATAGTAGTTCACGTTATTCACAATGGTGATGCAATTGGTGCAAATGAAAATATTTCGGATGCTCAAATCTTATCTCAAATTACGGTTTTGAATCAAGATTTTAGAAAGTTAGTTGGCACACCAGGTTATAATACAAATGCTGTTGGTGCAGATGTGCAAATTGAGTTTTGTATGGCACAAAGAAAACCAGACGGAACTGCAACAACAGGAATTGATAGAGTTCAAAAAACTGCCGCAAATTATTCAACAATGGCAGCAACAGAAACTATGAAGTCTACAACAATATGGGATCCAACACAATATTTTAATATTTGGACAGTTTTCTTCACCAATACAACTACTGCTGAGATGTATGGAACACTTGGTTACGCTCAATTTCCACAAATACCTGCTGCAGGAACCACCGGATTTACTATTGGAGGAACAACTGCCGCTGCTGGTTATTTCGAGCAAAATGCCACTACAGCAAACACGGATGGTTTAGTAGTAGATTACAGAGCTTTCGGAACTTCAGATGTTGTGCCTGCATTATCTGCAAATGCGCCTTACGACAAAGGAAGAACAGCAAGTCATGAAATTGGTCACTGTTTTGGTTTAGTTCATATCTGGGGTGATGCTACTTGCGGTACAGACTACTGTACCGATACACCTACAGCACATACTTCTAATTTTGGATGTCCTACTGTAACTAATTGTACAAGTACTGGTAATGAAATGGTTCAAAATTATATGGATTACACCGATGATACTTGTATGAATATTTTTACTACTAATCAAAAAGACAGAATTACTCAAGTAATGAATTATTGTCCAAGAAGAGTTTCTTTAAAGACATCGTTAGCATGTTCTCCTCCTTTATCGACCAATGAGGTTGAATATTTTAATGGGATTAAAATAGTGCCAAATCCAGTAAGAGAAGCTTTGAATATCAATATAGGACAGTTAGATTTGCCAGACAATTTAACTATATATAATGATTTAGGGCAAACTATTTTAACTAGAAAAATTACTAATAACGCCGATCTTTCTGTTAATACAGATTCTTATAGTATTGGAAGTTATATAGTGGTATTGACTAGAAATAATTCTTCTAGAGCTTTCCATTTTATAAAAGAATAGATAAATAAATTAGTGAGAAATCTTTTATTAGATATGTCTCTATAGTAAATAAAAAAAATTCCATCGGATGCTTCCGATGGATTTTTTTTTATTTTCCGTTAAACAGATTCATTGTTTCGCTAAGTCCTGCTAATGCAAATGAAGAAATTATTTGTGATCCAACTTCAAGACGTTCGGGTAGTTTTGTTTTTTCCTCTTCATCCCATTCTCCAAGAACATAGTCTATTTGGCGTCCTTTTTTGAAGGCGTCGCTTATTCCAAATCGAAAACGTGGATATTCGGTAGTATTTAGTAGTAGTTGTATGTTTTTTAATCCATTATGACCGCCATCGCTACCTTTAGTTTTTATTCGGATGGAACCAAAGGATAAGTTTAAATCGTCGGTTATGATTAGAATATTTTCTTTGGCTATGTTTTCTTTATCCATCCAGTATTTTACTGCTTTACCGCTGAGGTTCATGTAAGTGTTCGGCTTGAGTAAGAGGAGGGTTCTTCCTTTTATTTTGTATTCGGCGATTTCTCCAAGTTTTGCAGTTTGAAAAGATAAGCCTTCTTTTCTAGCAAAATAATCTAAAATTTTAAAGCCAATATTGTGACGTGTGTTTACGTATTCGGCGCCAATATTGCCTAGGCCAACGATTAGGAATTTCTTCATTGGGTCTGTAATTTCTTTTTCTTTGGATGTAAATAATTTTGAAAACCAATTCATCTGGTAAAAGTAGGATTTTCTTTTGGTAACTGAAAATTTTGTGTAATTGCATTGCTGGCTAACCCTGATTGCAGCAAGTATCCTCGCAGAGATACTGCGGAAAGCAGGAAAAGGGCTGGCTAAAATACCTACTGTTTCGTTTCTGAAAAATTAAAAGCATAAAAAAAAGCACCAGTTTCCTGATGCTTTTTGGTATTGGGTAAAGAAATTATTTTTTCTTTTTTGCTCCACCTTTTTCTGCTTTGGCAGCTTCTTGAGCAGCTTTCATTGCAGCACGTGAAATCTTCACTTGACAAACTACTGTGTTGTCTGGGTGCATTAATTTGAAATTGTTTGTAGGTAATTTAGTTACATACAATTTGTTTCCCATTTGTAATTCAGAAATGTTGGCTTCAACAAAATCAGGAAGATTTTTAGGTAAAGCTTTCACTTTTAATCTACGTTGGTTTAAGTTTAAAACACCTCCTAAAAGTACCCCTGGAGAAGTTCCTGTAACTTTAACTGGCACTTCCATAACGATTTCTTTGTCGTCATTTAATTGGAAGAAGTCAATGTGTAAAATTGCTTCACTTACTGGGTGAAATTGTATGTCTTGAAGAATAGCATTGTAGGTTTTTCCAGCCAAATCAATTGCAACTGTGTGCGCGTTTGGAGTGTAAACCAAGCTTTTGAAAGCTTTAATTTCTGCTGTGAAATGAACTGGTTGACTTCCTCCGTAAATTACGCAAGGAACCATTCCAGCATTACGTACCGCTTTGGTTGCTACCTTGCCTACGCTTTCTCTTTGTGATCCTGTAATCGAAATTGATTTCATTGTAAAAATATATAGTTAATAAATAATTCTTGTTTGTTGTTGGTAGTTATTGGTTTGTGGTTGTTAGTCTTAAACTATGAACCCTAAACTACAAACTTTAATTTACATTAAAAATTTTCCACTAATGGAATTGTTGTGTTGTACCATGTGCATTACTTCGGCAAAAAGTGGTGCACAACTCACTACTTTTATTTTGTTGGATTCTTTCTTTAACGGAATAGAATCGGTAACGATTAATTCTAATAATTTAGAATTTTCTATTTTTTCGTAAGCATCGCCAGATAATATCGCATGGGTACAAATCGCTCTTACACTCAATGCTCCTTTTTCTATCATTAGGTCTGCTGCCTTGGCTAATGTTCCTCCAGTGTCAATCATATCATCTACTAGAATTACATTTCTGCCTTTTACTTCTCCGATTAGTTCCATTGTATCAATTACATTGGCAACTTTTCTTTGTTTGTAACAAATTACTACATCTGATTCTAAAAATTTAGAATAGGCATAAGCTCTTTTAGATCCTCCCATATCAGGCGATGCGATAGTTAAATTTTCTAAATTTAAACTTTTCACATAAGGCAAAAAGATGGTTGAAGCGAACAAATGGTCAACCGGTTGTTCAAAAAAACCTTGAATTTGATCTGCATGTAAATCCATGGTCATAATTCTTGTTGCTCCAGCTGTTTCTAGTAGTTTTGCTACAAGTTTTGCTCCTATCGGCACTCTTGGCTTGTCTTTTCTATCTTGTCTTGCCCATCCAAAATAAGGAATTACGGGAGTTATGTGTCTTGCCGATGCTCTTTTAGCCGCATCAATCATTAACAAAAGTTCCATTAAATTGTCGGCACTAGGAAATGTAGAGCAAACAATAAAAACGCGTAATCCTCTTATAGATTCTTCAAAAGAAGGTTGAAATTCTCCATCACTATATTTTGAGAACGTAACTTTACCTAGCGGAACTCCATAGTTTTTGGCTATTTGTTCGGCTAAATGAACACTTTGGGAACAAGCAAATATTTTCGCTTCGGGTTCTTGATGTGACATTATTTTGTTGTTTTTATTCCGCTGCGGTCCATATAATTTGGCTTTATTATTTGTATAAAGCTTAAAGAATATAAATGCCTCGGGTGTAGTTAGTTAGTTGTGTTTCGTTTTACCGAGCTGCAAATTTAGAAATAAAAACCGACTTGAGAGGAATATTTTTAACTATTTTTTTAAAATGTGAAGAAAAATTATTTACATTTGCACCGTGTTAAAGGAAAAGATGCTTGTAATTTTTTCTATTGCGTTGAAATAATTTATTTATTTCTTCGTCTGCTAAGCCCGGATGGCGGAATTGGTAGACGCGCTGGTCTCAAACACCTGTGGGAAACCGTGCCGGTTCGACTCCGGCTCCGGGTACTTTAAAAACCTCTAATTAACTGTTAATCAGTTTTTTTAGAGGTTTTTTGTTTTGATATACTTCCTGCCATTTCTCTTAATTAATTTACAGTAATATTAATTTTCATTTTTGTTTAATATGTTTCTCAACTTGCACCAACTTGCACCAACTTCACACAGTTATTTTATTTTATTTTGTACGAGGTTATCTAAGTAACATCTCATTTAGATAATCCAGATACTAATGATTGCAATTGAAATACAAATAGGTTTTTGGGAGAAAAACTATTGTTAATCGTTTTGTTAATGTAGTATTAACATATAATATCTCCAACTTTAACATAAATGAATTTTTGAAATGAACGTAATAATATTAATGCAACTTCACGAACTAATAAAACTTGGAAAAACAGGAACTCCAAAACAATTAGCCGAAAAACTTGAAATTTCGCCACGAAGTCTTCATTATTATATTGTTTTTATGAAAAACAAAATGAATGTGGCTATTTTGTATGACAAAAGAGAAGAGACGTATTATTATAATGAAGCATGTAAACTGTGTTTTGTTAATGATTAGTACACAATTCTATAAATTTACCTGAATTTTAGAAATCCTTAATTTTTCCTCCGCGATTTGTATCTTTGTAGCATGAGCAAATCTATTTTATGTATTGGTGCTACTTTGGTAGATGAATTGTATTTCTCTCAAAACACCATTATCCCTAATTCTTCTAATCCTGCCCAAAAATCTACGAGTATTGGTGGCGTAATTAGCAATATTGCCCAACACCTTGCTTTATTGGGTTTGCATCCATCGTTAATTACCGTTTTAGGAAAAGATAGTGAAGCCATTTCGATTGCCAATCAATTTAACAAATTAGGAATATCCTTTTCGGAATCTAATTTTGATGCGCCTTCTACCGGAAAATATGTTTCTATAGCACAGCCCGACGGTACTCTTTATGTTTCCGTTTGTCAAGATGCTACTCCCGAATATTTGTCTATTCCTTTTTTGGAATCTAAATCCAATTTTATTAAAGATTTCGATGTCATTCTTTTGGATGCCAATATTTCTGCGGAATCCCTGCAATGGATTATTACTTTTGCCAAAAATAACCAACAAAAATTAATTATAGAACCTGTTTCTGTTTCTAAAGCAAAAAAATTAGCAGCCTTAGATTTAAATGGTGTTTATATGATAACCCCAAATCAAGAAGAATTGCATGCCATTGCTACCATAGATTCAGAGGAAGAATCGGTATTGGTTTCTCATTTGCTACATAGAGGAGTAGAAAAAGTATGGCTTCGCAAAGGGAGTAAAGGTTCGGTAGTATTTAATGCTTCCCATTCACAAGAATTATCCGTGCCAACTATTTCAACAATAGATAGCACAGGTGCAGGAGATGCCGCATTAGCAGGTTGGGTTTTTGGATATTGCCATCAAGAAGACGAACGTACTTCTTTACAATTAGCACATAGTTTGGCTATGGAAGTACTACAAATAAAAGGTGCCGTTGTAACTTCTTTAACTGCAGATTCACTTCAAAAAATAAAAAATAACTATTACCATGATTAATAAAGATTTGATAATAATTAGCCCCGAGGTGCAACATGCCCTAGACACTAATTTACCTATAGTTGCTTTAGAGTCGACTATAATTTCCCACGGAATGCCTTGGCCACAAAACGCCATAACGGCCAAATTGGTTGAAGATGAAGTTCGAAAATACGGAGCAGTTCCTGCCACTATTGCCATTCGTGACGGAAAATGTTTGGTTGGTTTACGCGAAGAAGATATTGACTATTTAGGACAAACTCCAGGCGTTTGGAAAGTGAGTCTTAGAGACATGCCGTATGTAATTGCGAAAAAATTACCTGGGGCGACAACCGTTGCGGCTACCATGCGAATTGCCTCTATGGTTGGAATTAAAATTTTTGCTACTGGCGGAATTGGTGGCGTGCATCGTGGTGCTACCGATACTATGGATATCTCTGCCGATTTAACCGAAATGGCGCATACCAATGTTGCTATTGTTGCTGCAGGAGTGAAATCTATTTTAGATATTGGATTAACTTTAGAATATCTAGAAACTTCTGGAATTCCGGTGGTTACTTTCGGGCAAGATGCCTTCCCAAGTTTTTATTCTTCCAAAAGCGGATTCCAATCGCCTTTGCGAATGGATACTCCTCAAGAAATGGCTTTGCTATTGCAATCCAAATGGGATTTAGGACTTAACGGTTCTGTGTTGATTGCCAATCCAATTCCGAAAGAATTTGAAATGGAACAAGAAGCAATTGAAGTACACATTTTGGATGCTTTGCAAGAAGCCAATCGTTTGCACATAAAAGGAAAAGAAGTGACGCCATTTTTGTTAAAGGCCATTGCGGCACATACCCATGGTGAAAGTTTGGAAGCCAATATTGCACTAATTAAAAACAATGCCAAAGTTGCTTCCCAAATAGCGGTGGCGCTTTACCAATAATAAATTTTGTCTCGCAAAGACGCGAAGGCGCAATGTCTCACTAAGTCTTTGCGCCTCTGTGCCTTTGCGTGAGAATATTCAATAAATTATGTAGGGCCTATTTTTAACGCTCAATAATAATTTTTGTAATTACATACTTTTAATAACATAAGTAACCATTCCCCAAATTACCAACTCATTTTCTTCAGTGACTTTAATGGGTTGGTAATTCGTGTTTTCGGGCATCAAATACAAGCAGTCGTCTTCTGTTTTAATTCGTTTTACTGTGAATTCGCCATCAATAAAACACACCGCAATTTTGTTGTTTTGTGGCTCCAAACTCCTGTCTACAATTAGAATGTCCTTATCGCTAATGCCTGCATTTATCATCGAATTCCCTTTTACTTTTATATAAAAAGTCGCCAACGGATTTTTACATAATTCTTTATTCAAATCGATATCATTCCCTAAAAAATCAGTGGCAGGCGATGGAAATCCAGCAGAAACTCCTTCTTTTATATATGGAATTCTTACGTCACTTTCAAAATCAGGACGATAAAACGTTAACGTAGGTTCTTTTTTTACAGGCATTTTATTTCTAGTATTTCCTTAAATTTAGTAGTATAATTTTGCGATAAGTGCCTTTGGTTCATATTCCAAGTTACTTGTAAATCTTGCGATGCCAATTTCACTTTTCTATCGCCAATCTTTGCATTTAGCGCATCCATGGCTTTCATTAGTGCCAAATGCTTCGGATTTTCTTCTTCAAATAATTGCAGTTGCTTTTTATTTTCGTCTATAAATTCGGTTACAATAACTCCCGCTTTTTTGAATTTAATATTTTCATTGCCGGCATGCAATTCCTTTAAAATTGCAATAGCCGCATTAGAAATCGTCAAGGTAGAATTGGTTGCATACGGTAAAGTGATGGCTTTATTGAAATAGTATTTTTGAGTTTCGTATTTATGTCTGTCAATCACTAGCATCACAATAATGGTATGGCAACACGAATTTTGTTTCCGCAATTTCTCGGCACAAACCGCTGCAAAAGTAGCCACTCGCTCCCGTAACGAATCCCAATCGGACAGTTGTTTCGGGAAACTTCTAGTGGTGGCAATACTTTTTTTCTGTTCTTTAATGGGTTCCAAGTCCAACACCGATTTGCCTTCTAATTCATATTTCAATCGCATTCCCAAAACCCCCATTTCTTTTCGTATCCACGCTTCGTGTTGGGGTTTGGTAAAATCATAAGCAGTAAGAATATTGTGTGCTACCATCTTTTTTCTAAGTCGATAACCAATCCCCCAAACGTCTTCAATTTTAGTCCATTTCAGGGCTTTAATACGCTTTTCTTCGGTATCAATTACATAAATGCCCTGCGTTCGTTCTTGGTATTTCTTCGCAATTTTATTAGCCACTTTCGATAATGCTTTGGTAGGAGCAAACCCCACACAAACCGGAATTCCAACCCACTTTTGCACCCTTTGTTTCATCTGCAAACCATAATCGTGGAAATCACTAATTGGCATCCCATCAAAATTCAAGAAAGCCTCATCAATGCTATACACTTCTAGATTGGGCGTGAACCCTTCCAGAATCTTCATCACCCGATTACTCAAATCGCCATACAAAGCATAATTAGAAGAAAAAACATGCACCTTTTTATCTCGCAATTCTTGACGTATCTTAAATTCAGGCGCTCCCATTGCAAAGCCCAATGCTTTGGCTTCGTAACTCCTAGATATGACGCACCCATCGTTATTAGATAAAATAACGATAGGCTCCCCATTTAGATGGGGTTGAAAAACGCGTTCGCACGAAGCATAAAAATTGTTACAATCTACTAAAGCATACATTTTGTAAAATTACAGAATCGGATTTTAGATAGAAAAATAACAGTTGTTAATTTTGGCAATTGTTGATAAATAAAAAACCACCAAAATTACTTTACAGGTTCCCAGTTATTTTTTATTAGAAGCGAATGGTTTGGGCATTTTAGTAAAGGCAATTCCCGCTTTCGCCTTTATCTTGCTCCGTAAACTACGCAAGGATATCTGCTCAATCGGGGCTCATATCTTTGTAATGAAATAAAAATATGAAATATGTATCTTTGAAATAGTAACAATTGATAAACAAAACCAAGTTGCCAAATTGTGTCGGGGCGAAATACATCATAGATGATATTGTGAACATTAGGATAATCCACTT
>CANFZM010000041.1 GCA_947451525.1 Flavobacteriaceae bacterium | reverse complement strand
TGTTTTGAATTGCTTCAAAAATTCATCGGATAATAAATCTTCTTTTTTCATAAAATGTGTAAATATTAAAATTAAGTAAAAAAAATATGAGGGTTTGCACAAACCCTCATATTTTTTTTACTTACACACTTTATGGTATAGTACCTTCTATTTATTTAAAGAAGTTCTATTTTACACGAAAGGCTTCGTTTAATATTCCACCTAATCTAATCCCTGCCTTTTGTATTTGACTCTTAATTAATTTAGCGTTGGTCTCTACATAAGCATCATCAATTTGTTTATTAGTAGAATAAATTTCTCCTAAATTACTTCTAGATTCTTTAGCCCAATCCAAAACACTTCCATTACATAAACTCTCTTTTTGTTGGGTACTGTAATTATTATATTTTAAACAATCTTTTAGTGTGATGTTTTTATTTTCTATAATTCCGTAATCCATTAATCCATGTAAATTGGTACCCTTAGAGTTGAAATTTACTTGAAATGAGTTTCCGCCTTTATCACTACCATAGCCAACATGCAAAGGTTGGTGTAGATCGCCCATTAAATGAAACAAGAAGCAAATTTTCGTTTTTACCTCTTCTTTAGAAAAGTCTTTATAATGCTTTAAATCTTTTATGGTAGAATTCAAAGTTTGAATAATATTGTCACAACAAGTATCTTTAACGACTTCTCCTTTTTCAAAATTTACATAATGAAGCGGTTTAAGTTTGTCATACGCATGATCTTTTTTTATATCGTCCATCCAAGTGGCTGCTTGTTCAATAGTCATTCCATCTAGATAACTTAAAATAAGTTTTTTAGTTTTTTTATCCAATTGCTTAAAGGCAATTTCTGCAACAATTTCGTGACCTTTTTCTCCCCATGCAAATACTTCCGAAGGAATAAATAGTAATAAAAACAGTGCAAGTACAAGAATTTTTTTCATTTGATATAGTTATTTAATTTTAATTAGTTTTAGGGCTTCATTCTTAGTCAAAAGTAACTTTGCTTTTTTTAAGAAGTATTCCTGCAAAGGTATTCTTTGCTTGTCTTTAATCAAAGGTAGCTAACATAATTTTTTAATCTTATTTAGTCGTCTTACAATTGTTATAAACTATAAAAGACTTAATCACTGTTTATAATAAAAATTGCAATAGATTTGGATAACTATTACACCAATTCAATTAATATTAAACAATATGAAAATTACCCCATTATTTCTAGTATTTTTCCTTTTCGGAATTCACTCTTATAGTCAAAAAATATTTTCGGTTGCCTATGAAAATCAGGCCGATGTAAAAGTTTTTGTTGTGCAATATGAAAATCAAGCCGATTTAAAAGTATTTAAAGAAGCCTATGGCAATCAAGCAACTCAAAATGAAGGAAGATGGTTTTTTGTAGATTATGCTAACCAAGCCGATAAAAAAATCTACTTTGTGAAATATGAAAACCAAGCCGATTTGAAAATTTATTTTGTAAAATATGAAAATCAAGCAGGATGGAACACTAATTCTAAGAAACAGTTGATGTATTAGTTGAAAATTAATGTTTAATTTTAAATTGATTGTATTTTACAATTCATCAAACTTTGCATTATTAGTAGGATTAATGTTATTTTTATTAGGGCTTATTAACCTGGCTTTATTTTGTAGTTTTTTATAGGTATTTTTTATTAATTTAAAAAAAGCAGCGATTGCAATTCCAAAAGGAATGCTAGCAATTAGAGTCTATATTTTTCAAGAATTCACTAAAGTTGATTTTGTTGATACGACTAACGATATTTACATAAATGGGGTTGGATTAAGTTTTCTCCAAAAGGGTTGGAGGGAGTTGTAGGAGAATAAAAACTAACACTCTCTTTTTAACTTAAAATTAATAATCGTTTTTATCGGGTTCTAATCTTTAAAGAGTAATTTTATCTACTATGGAAAAGAATACTAAAAAAGGATTTTTCTTTAAAAAATACGAAGCCCCCAATCTGTCCCCGTTTGATAAACTTTTTGAAATTTTCAAGGAGTTAATCACCCATACTTCGGGAGATTTTGAGGAAGCAATTGATTGGTTACGGCAATTAGATGTAGAATATAAACTCACAGATGCCAATTACACTATTGATGATTTTATTGAAGATTTAAAGAAAAAAGGCTACATACGAGAAGAATTAAAAGACGATGGCACTTCTGGAACGGGCATTACCGCCAAAACCGAAAGAGCAATTCGACAACAAGCCCTAGACCAAATTTTTGGTAACCTTAATAAATCGGGAAGTGGTAATCATAAAACCAAATATTCAGGAAGTGGAGACGAGCAAACTGGCGAATTTAGAGCCTATAATTTTGGAGATTCATTAGATACCATATCCTTAACGGAAAGTTTGCGCAACGCACAAATCAATAACGGAGTAGATGATTTTCATTTAACAGAGAACGATTTGGTGGTAGAAGATTCCCAATTCAAGTCCCAAATGAGCACCGTTTTAATGATTGATATTAGCCACAGCATGATTTTATATGGCGAAGATCGAATTACACCTGCCAAAAAAGTTGCTATGGCTTTGGCCGAATTAATTACTACGCGTTATCCAAAAGATACTATCGATATACTAGTTTTTGGAAACGATGCTTGGCCAATTGCTATCAAAGATTTACCTTATTTAAAAGTAGGGCCTTATCATACCAATACCGTTGCGGGTTTGCAATTGGCAATGGACATGCTTCGTAGAAAGCGAAATACCAACAAACAAATCTTTATGATTACGGATGGAAAACCAAGTTGCGTTCGTGAAAAAGACGGTACCTATTATATGAACAGTAATGGATTGGATGAGTATATAGTTGAACAATGTTACAACCAAGCCGCCCAAGCCCGAAAATTGCACATTCCCATAACCACTTTCATGATTGCAAATGACCCTTATTTGCAGAAATTTGTCAACCGATTTACCGAAGCCAACCAAGGAAAAGCATTTTACACCGGATTAAAAGGTTTAGGTGAAATGATTTTTGAGGATTATGAAACTAATAGAAAGAAGAAGATTAAATAGAATATAAAAAATAGAATATAAAAAATAGAATATAAAAAATAGAATATAAAAAATAGAATATAAAAAATAGAATATAGAATATAGAATATAGAATATAGAAAATACTATGAAAGACATAAAAACATTAGGAGAATTAAAACAATCGGGATACCATTCAAAAAGTATTAAAGACGAGTTGCGTGATAATTTACGAACTAAAATAAAATCAGGGAAACCTGTTTTTGAAGGAGTGCACGGATTTGAAAATACGGTTATACCCGAATTAGAGCGTGCCATTTTATCGCGCCATAACATCAATTTACTCGGACTTCGTGGTCAGGCAAAAACACGTTTGGCTCGAAAGATGATTGAATTGTTAGACGAATATATGCCTATAGTTGCTGGTTCTGAAATTAATGACGACCCATTGCGTCCTATTTCAAGATATGCAATAGATGTAATTGCAGAGAAAGGCGATACAACTCCAATACAATGGATTCACAGAAGCGAACGTTTTTTTGAAAAACTTGCCACGCCAGATGTTACCGTTGCCGATTTAATTGGTGATGTGGACCCTATTAAGGCAGCCAACTTAAAATTATCTTATGCTGATGATAGAGTGATTCACTTTGGTATGATTCCAAGAGCCAATCGGTGCATTTTTGTAATCAATGAGTTACCCGATTTACAAGCCCGTATTCAAGTGGCATTATTTAATATTTTACAAGAAGGGGATATCCAAATACGTGGTTTCAAAGTACGAATGCCTTTAGATATGCAATTTGTCTTTACAGCCAATCCCGAAGATTACACCAATCGTGGAAGTATTGTAACTCCGTTAAAAGATAGAATAGGTTCCCAAATACTAACGCATTACCCTGAAAGTATTGCCATTGCAAGAACTATAACGCATCAAGAAGCCAAGTTGGATAAAGCACAATCGGATGCTGTTTATGTTCCATCCTTAGCAAAAGATTTATTAGAACAAATTAGTTTTGAAGCCCGCGAAAGTGAATACATCGATGCTAAAAGTGGCGTAAGTGCTCGTATGAGTATAACGGCTTATGAGAATTTATTAAGCACTGCTGAACGAAGAGGTTTGCTTTCAGGTGCCGATACCACAACGGTTCGTTTATCCGATTTTATGGGAATTATCCCTGCAATTACTGGTAAAGTAGAACTCGTTTATGAAGGAGAACAAGAAGGAGCAGCGGTTGTGGCGCAACATTTAATAGGGGATGCCATTCACACTTTCTTTCCTGCATTTTTTCCTAAAATAGAAAAACTAGAACGCGATGCTACTGCTAGTCCGTATGCTAATTTATTAGAATGGTTTTTTGCAGAAACTGGTTTCGAATTGTTGGATGATGCTTCCGATGAGGAATACCATAAACAATTAGATGCAGTAAAACCTTTGGAAGACTTAATTCAAAAATACCAACCTAAGTTTCTTCAGGAAGATAAGTACTTCTTAAAAGAATTTATTCTTTGGGGATTAGTAGAATACGATAAATTAAGTAAAGATAGGGTAGCAGTAGGCTACCAGTTTAAGGACTTGTATAGTAATTATATCAATAAATTATAACAATAATAACCCCGAAACTTAGTTTTGGGGTTATTATTTTAAAGACACTTTACTAATTTTTTACAGTAAATATTAATTTGTAAACAAATTTGATTACTTTCATATTCTGAAATCAAAATTAAATCACATAAAGGGTATTACTCCATATTAATAATAATTTGAATCTATGTATAGAAAAATAGCCTTTATATTTTTAATGTTAACAAGTAGCGTAATTAGCGCACAAACAACTATTCCAATTATTCCAAAACCTAAATATCTTCGTTTGGAAGAAACTTCTCCTTTTTCAATAACAAAACAAACGCTTTTAATTGCACCAAAAGGAAATCTGGAAGTACAATTCCTAAAGGAGATTATTCAAAAACAATTGGGCTTTGATTTAGCAACTAGTACTACTGCATTAAAATCAAAAAACAGCATTGAATTATCATTGAATCCATTACTAAAAATGGATTTGGAGGAGTATAAAATCGAAATTAATTCCAATTTAATACATATTGAAGCCGCAAATTCTAATGGGCTTTTTTATGGAATTCAAACATTGAATCAGTTGATGGAATATTACTCGAAAACAAATTCACAAATCCCTGCTTTAACAATTGTAGATCAACCGAAATTTAAATGGCGCGGAATGCATTTAGATGTTTCAAGACACTTTTTTCCAAAGTCCGATATCAAGAAATACATCGATTATCTCGCTTTATATAAAATGAATGTTTTTCATTGGCATTTAACAGATGACCAAGGGTGGCGAATTGAAATCAAAAAATATCCAAAACTAACTTCGGTTGGGGCGTTTAGAAAAGAATCTATGGTTGGGCATTACAACGAGCAACGTTTTGATGGGAAGTCCTATGGTGGATTTTATACCCAAGAAGATATTAAAGAAATTGTAGCATACGCACAACAAAGACATATCACAGTAGTTCCCGAAATTGAAATGCCAGGACATGCAACTGCTGCTTTGGCCGCTTATCCAGAGTTTTCTTGCACAAGTGGCCCATTTGAAGTTGCTACAAAATGGGGAGTTTTGGACGATGTTTTTTGTCCAAATGAAAACACATTGGTTTTTTTGAAAGACGTTTTAGATGAGGTGTTACCATTATTTCCATCGGAATATATTCACATAGGAGGAGACGAATGTCCCAAAACAAGATGGCAACAATGTGCAAAATGTCAAGCATTAATTAAAAGAGAAGGATTAAAAGACGAACATGAATTACAAAGTTATTTTGTTTCTCAAATAGAAAAATATATAAATAAAAAAGGCAAGAAAATTATTGGATGGGATGAAATCCTAGAGGGAGGGCTAGCGCCAAATGCAGCCGTAATGAGTTGGCGAGGAACCGAAGGAGGAATTGCTGCTGCCAAAGCAAAACATTTTGTGGTAATGAGTCCCGGTTCTCATTGTTATTTTGATCATTATCAAGGCGAACAAAAAACGGAACCTTTGGCAATTGGAGGATATACTCCTTTAGAAATGGTTTATGATTTTGACCCAATACCAACTGAATTGACCGCTGATGAAAGTTACTACATTCTTGGTGCTCAAGGAAATGTTTGGACGGAATATATGGAAGATTTTGCCAAAGTAGAATATATGGCAATGCCAAGAATCGCAGCATTGTCAGAAGTACTTTGGGGAAAAGATTCTACATCTAATTATGCAGATTTTAAAGACCGATTGCTACTACATTTTTCACTTTTAGACAAAATGAAAGTGAATTATAGCAAGGCTTTATTTGAAGTAAAAGCAAAAATAACCGCTTCAACAACACGTTTGCTTCAAGTAGAATTAGTTGCCGCTAATCCTTCCTCTTCTATATTTTACACCTTAGATGAAACGCAACCTACAAGTCATTCTTTGTTATATAGTAAACCCATCACAATAGAAAAAAACACCCTATTAAAAGCAGCAAGTTTTGAAGGTGACACTCAAAAGAGCACAGTTTTAGAACAAAAATTTGCAATTCACTTGGCAACAGGCGCAACTGTTACATTAAAAGAGGAGCCTAGCAATTCCTACAAAGCAAATGGAGCCTTTAGTTTAGTGGACGGAATGTATGGCGATCGAGGTAAATTTGGTAGAGATTGGCTAGGCTTTTCTGGCAAAGATGCAATGGCTACTATTGATTTAGGTTCGATAAAAAAGGTGCATACCATTACAATAGATGTATTGTCGAGTCCCGCTAGTTGGATTTATTATCCTAAGCAAATTACAGTTTCTTATTCTGAAAATGGTATCGATTATTCTACGGAACGAAGTATTTCAGTTCAAGAAATCGAAGTTTCTAAAGGAATTGTAAAAGTAGAAATTCCTTCCGCTTCCCTTCGATATATAAAAGTAAATGCATTCAATCAAGGAAAAATAGTAGTAGGAAATCCTGGAGCTGGAGAACCAGCCTGGTTATTTATAGATGAAATAAAAGTGGAATAATGAAAACAAGAAGAGATTTTATTAAAACAGCTGCTATAGCAGGTGCAGGATTAGCATTCACGGGAGTTAAAGCTAACACGAATATAACTATTCCATCCAAAATAAATAAGCCTATAGTTTTATCTACATGGCGTTTCGGAATAGAAGCCAATGTTGCAGCGTGGGAAATTTTAAAACAAAAAGGCCGTGCTTTAGATGCGGTGGAAGCAGGAGTTAAAATCCCTGAAGGCGACCCTACCGAAAGAAGTGTAGGTTACGGAGGCAGACCAGATCGTGACGGTCATGTAACTTTAGATGCTTGTATTATGGATGAACATGCTAATATAGGTTCCGTTGCTTGTTTGGAATTTATAAAACATCCCATTTCGGTAGCAAGAGCCGTTATGGAAAAAACGCCCCATGTTATGCTAGTTGGAGAAGGAGCATTAGATTTTGCAGTAGCACAAGGATTTAAAAAAGAGAATTTATTAGTCGCTGATTCCGAAAAGGAATGGAAAGAATGGCTAATAAAATCAGAATATACACCTAAGGCTAATATTGAAAATCACGATACTATTGGAATGATTGCTATGGATGCCTATGGAAATTTATCTGGGGCATGTACAACGAGCGGAATGGCTTTTAAAATGCACGGACGTGTTGGTGATTCTCCTATTATTGGCGCTGGATTGTATGTAGATAATGAAATTGGAGCCGCAACAGCAACAGGACACGGGGAAGAAGTAATTCGAATTGCAGGTTCTCATTTGGTGGTAGAATTAATGCGCCAAGGCAAATCGCCACAGCAAGCCTGCGAAGAAGCGGTTCAAAGGATAATAAAACTAACGAAATCGAGAAACAAAAATCTAATAGACATTCAAGTTGGTTTTATTGCTTTAAATAAATCAGGAGAATATGGTTCCTATTGTATTCAAGGCGGATTTAATTATGCTGTTTGCGATGCCACGGGAAATAGATTAATAGATGCACCATTTTATTTAAAATAGAACTATGAAATTGGAGGTAGCTTGTTTTAATTTAGAATCGGTGGCTGTAGTTGCCAAAAGCAATGCAGACCGTGTTGAGTTTTGCGATGAATTTCATGCAGGAGGAACTACACCAAGTATGGAAAATACTCTTAAAGCAAGAATCTTGTTTTCAAAAGAATTGCTAATAATGATTCGGCCAAGAGGTGGTGATTTCAATTATTCTGATGCTGAATTTAATGCAATGAAACGTTCCATTTTAGAATTAAAAAATACAGGAATTGACGGTTTTGTTTTCGGAATCCTAGATGAAAACAACAACGTTGATTTTCAAAGAAATTCAGAACTTGTTGTCCTGGCAAAACCACTGCCTTGTAGTTTTCATAGAGCTATTGATTATACCAATGACTATTTAGATGCGATAAATACTTGTATCACTATCGGTTTTAAAATAATATTAACTTCTGGACATCAATCCAAAATAGAGTCGGGAATGGAAACAGTTCAAGAAGCTATTATTCGTTTTGGAAATCAAATTCAAATTATGCCTGGAGGTAGTTTGCGCTCTTCAAATGCTTCGAAAGTAAAAGCGATTACAAAAGCCTCTTATTATCATACCTCAGCAATTACGGATGCAACAGCAATTGCAAATCTCACGGAAATTAATGCACTTAAAGATTGTCTTTCTAATGAGTAAAATGCGGTATTTAGTATGGATACTATTTTTGAATTCGTTCCTTGGTTGGACTCAAAATTGGGAACGTTCGCTTTCTAAAGAAAATTGGAACGTTCAGAAATTCTCAGATAATGTATGGAGCAAAGCGCGTGTTCCAGGTACTATTCACACCGATTTGTTTTTGAATCATCAAATACAAGACCCTTTTTATGGCAGTAATGAAAAACAATTACAATGGATTGAAGAACAATATTGGGTATATCAAACCAAATTTGTAATCTCCAAAAAGGAAATTCTTGCTCAAAATAAAGAACTTATTTTTTACGGATTAGATACTGATGCATTGGTTTACGTAAATGATTCCTTGGTGTTAGAAGCCAATAATATGTTTCGAACTTGGCGTATTCCAATTCTAAAATTCATTCATCAAGGAAGCAATACGCTGCGCATTGAATTTGAATCGTCTTCTTTAAAAGCTAAAAAAACTGCTGCACTCTCTCCGTTTGTTTTGCCTGGTGATGAAAAAGTTTATGTTAGAAAAGCACCGTATCAATTTGGATGGGACTGGGCACCACGTTTCGTTACGGCAGGAATATGGAAAAATGTAGTACTCCGTTTTTGGAATGCGGCCCACTTGGAATCCGTTTCCTACAGTCAAGAGAAATTAAACGATAAAGTTGCCAATTTAAAAATTAAAACGACCATAAAATGTGACAAATCTGGGGTTTACTCGCTTGTAATTAATCACAAAAAACAAATTGTTTCTCTCAAAAAAGGAATTCAAATAGTAGAAATTCCGTACCAAATAAATAATCCAAAAAAATGGTGGCCCAACGGACTTGGAGCGCCTAATTTATATACTTTCTCCGTTCAAATACATCAGAAAAAGAAATTATTGGATGAAAAGAAATTACAAATTGGACTAAGAACCATTGAATTAGTTCAGGAAAAAGATTCCATTGGTAAAAGTTTTTATTTTAAAGTCAATGGTAGGAAAGTATTTATGAAAGGAGCGAATTATATCCCACCGGAATCTTTTATGCCAAAAATGACCTACAAAAAATATGAAAATTTAATTGAAACAGCAGTAAAATCAAATATGAATATGCTTCGCGTATGGGGAGGCGGTGTTTATGAAAATGATATTTTTTATACTTTATGCGACCAAAAAGGGATATTGGTTTGGCAAGATTTTATGTTTGCATGTGCTTTATTTCCAGGTGATAATACATTTGTTTCTAATGTAAAAGAAGAAGTAAAAGACCAAGTTATTCGCTTGCAAAATCATCCTTGCATTGCGCTGTGGTGTGGAAATAATGAAGTAGATGAAGGCTGGAAAAACTGGGGCTGGCAAAAACAATATAATTATTCAAAAAACGATTCCACAACCATTTGGAACAATTACCAACGATTGTTTGAAAAAGAAATCCCAGCGGTATTAGATTCTTTAGTATCCAAAGAAAATAGTAGGTATTGGCCCTCTTCTCCTTCTATTGGCTGGGGAAAAAAGGAAAGTCTTGTGCAGGGTGATTCTCATTATTGGGGTGTTTGGTGGGGAATGGAACCTTTGGAAACCTACTCAAAAAAAATAGGACGTTTTATGAGTGAATATGGTTTTCAAGGAATGCCAGATTATAAAACTTTTGAAACTTTTGCCAAACCCACAGAAATGAAACTCGTTTCGGAAGCGGTAAAAGCGCATCAAAAACATCCAACGGGTTATGAAACTATTCAAACCTACATGGAACGCGATTATAAAATTCCAACTGCTTTTGAAGATTATATTTATTTGTCACAATTACTACAAGCAAGAGGTTTTAAAATAGCCATTGAAGCCCATCGATCTGCTATGCCTTATTGTATGGGAAGTTTATATTGGCAACTGAACGATTGTTGGCCAGTAACCTCCTGGAGTAGTACCGATTATTATGGTCGTTGGAAAGCAGCTCAATATCAAGTAAAGCGTTCTTTTGAATCCAAATTAATTGTTGTTAAAGGAATTGAAAATACAGATAAGATTGGATTAAGTTCTATAAAAGTTCAAATCGTTAATGATGGATTAATTACAGAAAAAGGAATGTTAAAAGTGAGCATTATCAATTTTAATGGAACGGAATTATGGAAAACTTCCAAGTCAATTATCTTGCAATCCAATGCCGTAACCAATGCAATGGAACTCTCCAATTCGGAAATCCCAGACACTAAGTTTTGGAAAGACTGTCTGATTCATTCGGTCTTCATCAATTCAAAAGGAGAGAAAACCTCTACAGAATATTATTTCCTTTCTCCAAAAGATTTAATTTTTCAAAAACCGAACATTACTTATAAATTTATTGATAAAAATCACCTAGAACTTTCTACAAATACGTTGGCAAAAGATGTATTTATTCAAGGTGAAGGAATAGAATTTGAAGATAATTTTATCGATTTACTACCCAATGAAAAAAGAATAATTGTTTTCAAAGGCAAAAAAAGTTTATTGAAAATAAAGTCTTTGAACGATTTATAATTAAGTAAAAACAGCATTTGAACTAACTTCTCTACTATGAATGATACCTTTTCTAACAACAAACAAATTGGAATAGTATCCACTTTTTCGGAATTGGTAGCTACCGATTTTAAAGAAGAAAATAATGCACTATGCTGGTACCGAAATTTGGAAGGAGATTTTAAAGAGATTGTAGATAAACTTCATTTAAAGGAAAATATAACAGAAGTGGAACCTAAAGACCTAGTAGCACTCCAACTATCCGAAAAGGGAAACATGGCTAGGGAAATTATCTTAAAGGACATACGATTATTAGCCGATTTTGGTGCTTCGCCCTCTCTTAATTTATTGAAATGTTATGAACGAGATGTGGCTTTTGATTTCATATCCACGGATGTGTATTCCTTCCATGTAGACCGTTCGCCTATTGCCACAGATACTTTTTTATGTACCTATTATGGAACGGCAAGTGATATTATTTCTAATGAGCACGCAGAGCAAAAAATTCTAATTCCTGAAATTCGAGAAAAATTGAAAGCGCTACACAATGGCCTATCAGAGGAATTTGAAAACTTTTTACAGGAAAATTATTTTGATTTGCATTATCAGGTAAAACCCAATAGTACACCTACTAATTTAGGAGTAGGACATCTTTGGCGCTTGGCGGTGGACCATCCAAAACAACAGGTGCCACCTTGTATTCATAGAGCACCAATTGAAAAGGAAGGGGAATATCGTTTGTTGTTGATTTGTTAAAAATAGTTATTTCCTATTTTGAGAAATTATCAGTATTAAGAAACATAGAGGGTTGTTGTGACTTTGGCTATGCTTTAATACAATATTTTTTTATACTAATTCACATTATTTAATTCTAAATTTATTAGGTAATGGATAGATTATGAAACGATTAGTTTATCGCAAAAAAAATAATTATTATTTTGTTTAAAATCTATTTGGAAAACAAAAAAAGGTTAGTATATTTGCATCCGCATTACGTAAGTAGTTGCGTCTTATTGGAGAAATGGCAGAGCGGTCGAATGCGGCAGTCTTGAAAACTGTTGACTGTAACAGGTCCGGGGGTTCGAATCCCTCTTTCTCCGCGAAATAACTTTCAAAAGTTATCAAAAACCTCGAAATCCTATGATTTTCGGGGTTTTTTCTTTTTACAACCTATCAAATTATTCATTCTTTTTCAAAATTCAAGGTGCAAAATCGAGACCCTAAAAATTTACAAATTGTTGGGTCTCGCTAAATCGATTAAACAGTTTGATCTCTGGAGCTAACCTCAATGCTAGCAACCTATTCAACGACTTAATCAATAAATGAACATCTTGTATTATGGCAAACCTTATCCTAAATTAATGTATAATTTAAAGGTTACCAAAATGAAAGCAAAAACCACCCTGCATTTCTATGCAAAATCAACTAAAGCCAATGCAACAGGGCTATTTCCTATTTATGTACGATTAACAGTCGAAGGGAAACGATTTGAATACAGCACTAAAAAATTCATAGAACCATCAAAATGGTCGAATGAATTAAGCAGAATGAAAGGTAATTCAGAAGAAGCTCGTTCAATAAACAGCTTACTTGATTTTACTAAAAATCAAATCAACGAAATCCAATTTGAACTTCTAAAAGACAATATTACATTGAATATTGAAGAGTTCAAAAATAGACTACTTGGCAAAAAAGAAAGAGAACGAATGCTAATCCCAATATTCAAAGCACACAACAGCAAAATAAAAGAATTGCTGGGTAATGAATATGCACTTGGTACATTAGAGCGATATGAAACATCGCTCAAACATACATCCAACTTTCTACTTTGGAAGTACAATATAACCGACATCAATATTGAAAAAATAGATCATGCTTTTATTACTGATTATGAATTTTACTTGCGAACAGTGAGGAAATGCGCCAATAATACAGCTGTTAAATACATCAAGAACTTCAATAAAATAATCAAGCTTTGCTTGGCCAATGACTGGCTAGAAAAAAATCCATTCGCAAACTACAAATCAAAAGTAAAAGAAGTCGAGCGAGTTTATTTATCTGAAGGCGAAATTCAAAACATCATCAACAAAGATTTCAAAACGGAAAGATTATCACTTGTTCGCGATATCTTCCTTTTCAGCTGCTTTACTGGTTTGGCATACATTGATGTAAAAAACTTAACAAAATCGCATATAAGCATCGGTATTGATGGTGATAAGTGGATTTTCACCCATAGACAAAAAACCGAAACAGCTTCTAAGATTCCTGTATTGCCAGTTACACAAATGATTATTGACAAATACGCAGACCATCCACAAAGTGTAAATGAAGATAAACTATTGCCGATACTTAGCAATCAGAAAATGAATGCCTATTTAAAAGAAATAGCTGCTGTTTGCGAGATTGAAAAAGAATTAACTTTTCACATTGCCCGACATACTTTTGCTACTACGGTAACACTGACAAACGGCGTACCTATTGAAAGCGTTAGCAAAATGCTTGGTCATAAAAATTTGCGTACAACCCAACACTATGCAAAAGTGTTGGATAAAAAAGTGAGTGAAGACATGAAAATTCTTCGAGATAAATTTTCTTTAACACCAAAAGTTCCAGACAAAAAAACTATGTAAGTAAAGGTTTATGTTTAGCAATTTTAGGTTTATTATTTTGTATAAAACAATTTTTTAAACCTAAAAAAAACGCTAAATTATGAACACGAATTACAAACAATTATTATTTGAATTAACGGAACAATTAAGTTTTATTAATTTAGAAATTGAAAACCCAATTGCTAAATCCGAGAAATCAGTTCAGGTATCTTTACTAATTTACAATAAACTAAAAAAACAATTTCTAAAAGAAAAATCAATTAGTGAGGAGTTTCAAATTGATTTCTTTAAAAATATAAAACCAAAGTTTACCTCCTTATACATTTATCACAATGCTATTTTTAAAATTGAGACAAAAATGCCTCGAGGTGGAAATCGTATTGCTAAAAAATACCTCAACAAAGAATTAAAAAAGTTGAAGCGCTATTTTGATAATAATTTAGATTTCTATAATTATTACAGAACGGGAAGCAGCTTTTTTGATTTCAAATACTTTACAAGAGGTAGTCATGATATTAAATTTAGACTGGACAGCTTCTATTTTGAAGCAGATCATAATTTCTCAACAACGCATGATTTCAAGGTAGCCAAGATACTTGCTCATGATTTAGTACAGGTATATATAGAAACCAAAATTCTTAAAATGGATGATAAAGAAGTCAGAGAAAAATCACAACATGAACCGAAAGGGAAAATGATTTGGACGGGTTCAAAAGTGGCTTTAACAGAATTATTATATGCATTACACTCAAAAGGAGTTTTCAATAATGGTGCAATTGAATTGAAAGAAATTGCAAGTTTTTTTGAAGAAAATTTCAATATCGATTTAGGTCAATACCGTAGAACTTTCCTTGAAATACGTGACCGCAAGTCTGATAAGACTAAATTCATCAACGCCTTAGAAGAGGAATTGTTGAAACGAATGGAGGAAACAGATGAAGCATTTTAATACTGCTTTTTTCATTTTGAATAAAATCGTACCCAACGGGGTTCATGTTGTGATTTTATTCAAATCAAAACATACAAATTTGCAGCATAACAATTTAATTCAATGCATTATGAACTTGCATCCTAAAAAACTCTTCCCGGAAATCGACAACTATGAGTTGTTAAACCACCAAGTAGTGACCAAGAGAGACTTACTCAATTTTGGCAATTTATTACTCAATGAAATCAAAACAGCAACTAGTGCAGGGCAACCTGCACAGTGGCTTAAATCTTCCGAAGTTCGAAAGCTTTTAAAAATCTCTCCAGGAACGCTTCAAAACCTCCGTATCAATGGAACGCTTAACTACAATCGAATTGGCGGCACTATTTACTACAAATACGAAGAAATTTATAAGATGCTAAACCAATGATGCTATCACTCTAATTATTTAAGAAAAACTAAAATCAATAGTAATTATGAATTATATAAAACACCTAACTGGATTTTTCGAAAAAGTTTCAATAGATTTTGAATTAAATCCAACACACATTAGTCTATACATGGCGGTGTTCCAATTATGGAATCAAAATCGATTTCAAAACCCAATTGGTATTTCACGAGATGAATTAATGCGTATCAGTAAGATTTCTTCAACAGCAACTTTCCATAAGTGCATCAAAGAACTATCCACAAAAGGATATGTCATTTACAGCCCATCTTA
>CANFZM010000040.1 GCA_947451525.1 Flavobacteriaceae bacterium | reverse complement strand
TGCTGTTTGGGTGGTGTAATACGTTACCGTATAATTGGCTGGAGCCGATGCTTGAGCAGCCAAGATTATTGGAGTTTGCACTTCTAAATTGAACGTGGTACAACCATCTTGGGTGTTGCTATCTACATCGCAATTGGCAATAGCCACTAGGTTGGTTGGCATTATCGGTGCAGGATCGACATTGATTTCAATTTGCATAATGCTAAAACAATGCGTGATTGGATTTTCAGCACGTACCCATAAAAATTGTGAAAATGGGTTGATGGTACAATAGTTACTAGCATTTACTGCATTAACATTATTAGTAGCATCTACATCGGTTAAATGGTAAGTAATAGTGTACACTCCAGCACTTTGAAACAAGATTCCAGGAGTAACATTGGTAGTTAAATCCACGCAAGATAATCCCGTTGGATCCGTGCCACAAACCGTGTAAGGTCCTGTTGGTGGAATTGGTTGTGGTTTTGGATTCACCACTAAATCCATCGTAGAGGTTACATAACATCCCGTTAAGGTGTTGGTAATTCGAATACCTAAGGTTTGCGCGCAAGGGATAACATTTGCATAAGCAGACGGAGTTAAAATTGGATTGGTGTTGCTATTAGCCTCTGCCAAGGATGGGTAGAAGGTTACTTGCATGCCCGTTTGTCCTAATAAAATAGATGGTATTCTAGTAGTTAAATCGAAAGTTTCGATACATACCGGAGCCAAATTCTCACAAAGTTCGTATTGTGGAAAATAGGCTTGAGTAAGTGGCAACGGATCTACTACTAATGATTCGGTGATGATGTCATAACATCCGGTGGCGTTGTTTTGCACTCGAATCCACACTGTGGTCGTTGCAGTTACAAAAGCAGTTGCCGGAATAATAAATGGGGTTCCCGCTTGGGCATTTGCCAAAGAAGTGAAATAGGTTATCGTATAATTTGCCCCTGGTAAAGTCGCTCCTAATACTTGTGGAGTAACCACTGCCGTTAGATTAAAAGTTTGAATTCCATCGGTATTATCATCACAAATATGATAGGCTACCGGGTGGTTGGCTACTGGTTTTGGATTTACTATCAGTTGAAATGAGGTCGTTGAAGGACATGCCGTTGCCGACAAAGGATTGTACACTCTTGGATAAATCGTTTGCGGATTGGTGATGTTGCAATACGGAGTGTTTTTTGGTATTGGATTGGCTCCTGTTAGCGCATCGGTTGGCGTTAAGTGGTACGATATTGTAAGTCCACCTTGGGTAGTTATCTCATTATCTTTAGTATTTAAAACAAATAAACAAGATACCCCATCGTTGTTGTCATCACATACTTGGTAGGATGTTGGCGTGGAGATGGTTGGAGCGGTGATTAAAGTCACAGTACCCGAAGCACTTGCGCTCACGCATCCCGTAAGGGTATTGGTAACAACCACACTATAAACTCCCGCAATTCCGGTTGTAAAGGAAGGTACGTTTCCAGGATTGGTTCCTGACGGAACCGTCCAAACATACGAATACGCTGCCGAAGTTGTTGCTGTTGCAGTAATCGTTGCCAATTGTCCTTGGCAAACCGTTGGGCTATTTACCGTAATTACTGGCAATGGATTTACTACCAATCGGAACGAACCTACAGAACTACATCCTGTAAGGGTATTTTTTATATTAAACCAAATAATTTGAAGATTTGGAACTGAGTTGGTATACAAACTTGGTAAAGCATTGGTTTGAGCCGTTGCATTGGGTTGATCGAAATAATAGGTAACCGCCATTGAAGCCTGCCCATTGGCAATCTCCGTGCTTTTAGTTGGCAAATTAAATTCTTCTTTACCGTCTGGCGAATTATTCACATCACAAAATTGGTAATCGCTTATGTTTGGATTAGGAATTGGTTTTGGATTTACAATCAACTGAAACGAAGTGGTAGAAACACACGCTGGTGCTGCTGGATCGTATACTCTAGGATAGATTGTTTGTGGATTATTAATATTACAATATGGCGTGTTTTTTGGTATTGGGTTTAATCCATTTTGAGCATCGGTTGGAGTTAGATGGTACGTAATTGTTAAACCTGTTGCAGTAGTTAACTCGGTGTCTTTGGTGTTTAAAATAAACAAACACGATACGCCATCCGCATTGTCATCGCATACTTGGTAGGATGCTGGGGCGGTGATGGTTGGGGCGGTGAGAAAACTCACAGTTCCCGAAGCACTACTACTAGAACATCCGGTAACTGTATTCGTAATAACTACGCTATAAACGCCTAAAATACTGGTAGAAAAAGAGGCTACATCGCCAGGATTAGTTCCCGAGGGAATCGTCCAAGCATAAGAATAGGTACCTGCACTTCCTGGTGTTGCAATAACGGTCGCTGGAGTTCCTTGGCAAACCGCTGGATTATTAACAGTGACTGTTGGACTAGAATTTAAAGTTACCGTACCCGAAGCACTTGTACTAACACATCCGGTAACGGTATTGGTAATAATCACATTATAAACTCCTGCAATACTTATAGCAAAGGAAGGTACATCCCCAGGATTAGTCCCCGATGGAACCGTCCAAGCATAAGAATATGTTCCTGCACTTCCAGGTGTTGCTATAACTGTTGCTGGAGTCCCTTGGCAAACCGATGGGCTATTAACAATTACAGTTGGATTGGAATTAATAGTTACCGTTCCTGAAGCACTTGTGCTCACACATCCAGTAATGGTATTGGTAATTATTACGCTATAAATTCCTGAAATATTAGTAGAAAAAGAGGGCACATCTCCAGGATTAGTTCCTGATGGAACGCTCCATGCATAGGAATAGGTTCCTGCACTTCCTGGTGTCGCTAAAACGGTTGCTGGAGTTCCTTGGCAAACGGATGAACTGTTAACAGTTACCGTTGGATTAGAATTAATAGTTACAGTTCCTGAAGCACTTGAACTAAGACATCCGGTAACGGTATTGGTAATTATCACACTATAAATTCCTGCAATACTCGTGGTAAAAGAAGGCACATCGCCAGGATTAGTTCCAGATGGAACCGTCCAAGCATAAGAATAAATTCCTGCAGTTCCCGGAGTTGCGGTTACGGTTGCTGGAGTTCCTTGACAAACCGTTGGACTGTTAATAGTTACAGTTGGATTGGGGTTGATGGTGACATTTAATGTTTGCTGACTAGCACAAGGGAATGTAATTGGATTAGGAGTAAAAACATAAGGTAATGTTCCAGTAACAGTGTTATTTATTGTAGTAGGTAACCATGTTCCCGAAATTCCGTTAGGAGACATTGTTGCCAAAATAGGAGCAGTTGCATTTACACAAATTGGTGAAATGGCAGCGAAATCTGGAGGAGTGATGGTAGTACAAGCAGTATTACAAGTTGCACTTTCAGAACCCACGCAAGTAATTCCATTGGGAGACAAATTAAAGGTAACCGATTGACCTAAAGTTAATCCAGTAACAATAAAATGATTCGGAGTAACCCAAGTACCATTTACTAAAGGGCCTCCATTTATAGAATAGGAATAAGAATAATCTGTTTGTCCAACATTATCAAATTGAAAATACAAAGAAGTTTGAGTAGAATTGGTAGGGTCACAATGCAAATTTAAAGGTGGACCAGTATTAGCAATGGTAACTACAATTGGAGTTCTAACACTTTCACATCCAGCACTAGTCTGACTAACATAATAGGTAGTAGTCCCCAAAGTAGTGGTAGATGGAGTTGGAATTACAGTTGATGCTGTTCCTCCAGTAGCATTAGTTCCATACCAATTTAAAATCCCTCCTCCAGAAGCTGAAGCAGATAATGGCAAAGCAGTAACATTTTGGCAATAACTAACAGGACTAGTTACTGTTGGTGCGCTTATAGAAGTCAAGTTTATAGTAACTGTAGAATATTTAACAACATTGCAACTATTTGTAATGGATAGAGTAAGGGTAATAGAATTTCCAACGGTATTTGGATCAATAGTGAAATTGGAATTTAAATTAGTTGGAGTAGAAAACGTTCCGCTTGGTGCAGACCATAATACCGATTGTTGCCCTTGAGCAGTTCCAATAAGACTGATGGTACTTCCCTTACAAGCGGTTTGGGAATTTCCAGCATTAACCAAAAATGGAGTTATAGGTGCAATACAACCATTATTAATATAGGAAGCAAGACCAGCAGTAGTAAAATTAACCGTAGAACCGTCATTATCCGTAGCAATTCCTCCGTAAGTTCCATTTATGTTTATCAATAGACTTCTATCATAAGAAACCGATTCGGTACAAGTTCCAAACGACATTGTTAAAGTTCTTATTCCTGGGACTACGTTATAATTTGCAAAATTACCTCCAATGGTACCGGGATTATTTTGAAAAATCATATAAATAGTTCCTGTCAAAGCGGAAAAAGAATTGAATGCTGTGTTGAAATTTTGACTTGAAACTAAAATTACTTCAGCATTTGCAGGTAAAATTCCTCCAGTTGGTTCTAAAATAACTCCACAACTTCCCGCTGTGGCAATATCAGCATTTAAGGCAGCAACTTTTGTTGCGGTTGTTGCATTTTGAATAAGCCCTAACCAAGAATTGGATGTATTAGGCCAAGTTACAACAAGTGGAGTTGTAGTCATATTAATTGCCGTGGAACCAATTTTAAAACGAACCATTTCGTTGTACCCTTCTTCATTTACAGGTAAATTAGGAGAACAAGCATCTACCAAAATACTTTCTACAGAAAAACACTGAGAAAATGTTTTTTGCGAATGAATTAAAATAAAAAAAAAGAAGAAATATAAATATTTAGGACTGCGCATTAGTATCATTTTAAAATAATATATAGTGCTACAAAAATAGTGGATTTAATTTACAGTTCGCTTATTTGTATATTAAATTACTGTTTTTAAAGTTATTTTAAAACAAAAATCCCAAGAAAAATTTTCTTGGGATTTTAAAAGTGGGGAGAGTAGGATTCGAACCTACGAAGACGTAGTCAGCAGATTTACAGTCTGCCCTCGTTGGCCGCTTGAGTATCTCCCCTTTCGCTTAACGAGGGTGCAAATATAACAACACTTTTTAAGTTTCCAAATTTATTTAAAATTAAATTTAATAATATATTTTAACTTAATGGTTTTGAATAAAATAAAAAAAATCTCACAAGGAGATTTTTTTTTATTTTGTAATGGTATTCTACTATTTCGTATTTAAAAGCTCTAAAATTTTTGCTTTTAATTCTTCACCTCTTAAATCTTTTGCTACAATTTTCCCGGAAGCATCTAATAAAAATGTAGTTGGAATTTGTTGCACATCATACTGTTTAGCAATTGGCTCCGCCCATTCTTTTAAATTAGAAACTTGTACCCAAGTAATCTTGTCTTTCGCAATTGCTTCATTCCATTTAGACAATTCTTTATCCAAAGAAACTCCAACAATATTTAATCCTTTACTGTGTAATTCATTGTAAATAGCAACCACATTCGGGTTTTCTTTTCTACAAGGTCCGCACCAAGAGGCCCAAAAATCAATAACAGTAACTTTACCCAAAGATTCTTTAAGAGAAACAACGTTTCCTTTTGGGGTTTTAGCAGAAAAATCAGGAGCAATGCTCCCAATCTCAGCCGTTGTTACTACTTTTTTTTTTGAGTATTTTCAATCGTTTTTAACTTCAAGCCAATATCTTTTCCAATTTTAGTTGCTTTTAAATCAGCATCTAAATTAGAATAAGTTTTAGTAACTTTCGCTAAATCAAATTTAGGAGAGTTGAACATACTTTGAATTAACAATAAAGAAATATAAGATTCTGAATTTTGTTCTGGGTAAATAGCCATATAATCATCCATTTCTTTTTGAACTACAGTATATTCTTTTTTCAGTTTATCAACTGTCGCAATGTCATTTTTCTTTTGAGCATCCATTAATTTTTGGATGTTTTTATTTTGAAAATCAACAAGTTTTTTCTGGAATGTATTCAATTTAGTATTGAATTTTTGAAATTCTTCATTGTTATAAGTCCCTCCAATTTCAGATTTCCAAATACTATCTTTATCTACTTTTACTTCAATTTCTCCAGTTTCCAAAATAAATGGAATAGGTTGTTGCAGTCCTTTAACAAATAAAGCGAACATGCTTGGTTCTTTTACTTTACCTTTCATTTCGAATTTTCCACCTTTTACCTTAGCAGAATCAACGTTTACAACGATACCAAATTCGTTTTGTTTTTTAAGAACAACCATTATACCATCTGTCACTCCTTTGGCTTGACCAGAAATAAGGAATTCTCCTTTACGAACTTTACTACAACTAAAAATGGTTATGGAAAGAACCAATAAAAAAACTATTTTTTTCATTATCTATATTATTTAAATTTTTGCAAAAGTATTTAAAATTATGCAAACCACATAACAATTAAGATTTGTTTTAGATTTTAATAAAAAATGGTTAACAAAATGATATTTATTGCTAACCTCCCATTTAACACACTAAAAAAGTATAAAACTGTGAAATTATTATATTAAGAAAGTCGGTAAAATTTAATTTTACCGACTTTCTATTTACTATAATATTAACTAATTTTATTTTCCCGCTTCTTTTTTAGCATCTTCAACCATTTTATCATTAGCAACAATAGCAAATTCAACTCTGCGATTTTGCGTTCTACCCTCTGGAGTATCATTAGTTGCAATAGGATCTGCAATTCCCATACCTGTAGTTGTAAAACGAGAAGTATTCAATCCTTTGGCAGTCAAATAAGCCATAACTGATGCTGCTCTTTGCTCTGATAAGGTTAAGTTATGTTCTGGTGTTCCAGTACTATCGGTATAACCATAAATTACAATATTAGTTTCGGCATAACTTTGAAAAACTGGAAATAATCGGTCTAAATTTGCTTTAGCAGTAGAGGTTAACGTAGATTTATTTGTGTCAAATCGTACAGAGTTTTCTCCTAAAGTCAATTTAATACCTTCACCAACCCGTTCTACAGTTGCTCCTGGCAAAGCCGATTGAATTTCACGTGCTTGCTTATCCATTTTATTCCCTATAACTCCACCAGCAACTCCACCAATAACACCTCCTAAAACAGCACCAAGAGCTCCATTACCGCCTTTTCCTAAATTGTTTCCAAGTACAGCCCCTAAAAGACTTCCAGCAACAACACCAATACCAGCACCTCGTTGCGTTTTATTTGTATTTTTTGCAGCATCACAACTTGTTAAAAGGGAACCAAAACTTAAACTTGCAACTAAAACTAAAATAGTGATTTTATTTAACAACCCAACTCTGTTTTTTTTTATAACTTCTTTCATATCTATAATATTTATTATTTTCACTTAGTGACTAACTAGATTAATTTCTGTTAAATTGATACATTACGTTTACAAACTGACCTCCCACGTTGACTTTATCAATTAATTGAAAACTATTTTCATTAGAATTAGCAATGGTCAAAATGTAACCTTCTAGAACTTTCTTCGCTTTAGTTTCGTTAATGATTTTCATTACAAAATTACCTTCCTTATTAATATACCAAGTAATAGGAGACGAGAAAGCTGTGCAAGAAGCATTTGTCAAAGCCATTTCTCCTTTATTATTATTAGAAATAAATTTCCAAGTACTCCCAACAAAGCATTTAGAATCAGCGATATCAAATGAATTTACCTTGATGTATTCCGATCCAGGATAGGTTACCGAAGTTACCGTCCAATTTCCTTTAATAGCCACCTCCAATTTAGTGTCTAATTTTGTGTTGGTCACCGTTTGTTTAGGCTTACAGCCCACAAAAATAACCGTCAAAAGCAATAGAATTACACTTTTTTTCATAGTTTTTAGATAAATTTTAAATAGTAAAAGCAATCTTGCTCTCTTTTTTTTATTAATTAATAAAGATAAACATATTAATTTGAAATTAAAAATAAATTTCACGCCATTTTGTCACACTAATAGCTTTGGTATTGAATTTGAATACAAAATAAACAACAATTGTTTCACTTAAAATTCAAAATATGAGTACAGGAAAAATTAATGTTTCAGTAGAAAACATTTTCCCATTAATTAAGAAATTTCTTTACAGCGACCACGAAATTTTCCTTCGCGAATTAGTCTCCAATGCAACGGATGCCACTTTAAAATTAAAACATTTAACCAGTATTGGTGAGGCCAAAGTAGAATATGGCAACCCAATTATTGAAGTTAAAATTGACAAAGAAGGCAAAAAACTGCACATCATTGATCAAGGTTTGGGTATGACTTCTGAAGAAGTGGAAAAATACATCAACCAAGTTGCTTTTTCTGGTGCCGAAGAATTTTTAGAAAAATACAAAGACTCTGCCAAAGATTCCGGAATTATTGGTCATTTTGGTTTAGGTTTTTATTCTGCCTTCATGGTAGCCGAAAAAGTGGAAATCATTACTAAATCGTTCAAAGACGAACCAGCAGCACATTGGACCTGTGATGGAAGTCCCGAATTTACTTTAGAGCCATCCGATAAAACCACTCGTGGATCGGAAATAATCCTACACATTGCGGAAGATTCTTTAGAATTTTTAGAAGAATATAAAATTAAAGAATTACTTACTAAGTACAATAAATTCATGCCGGTTTCGATTAAATTCGGAACTAAAACAGAAACACTTCCTACTCCAGAAGATGCTCCTGAAGACTTCAAACCAGAAACTATTGAGGTAGACAACATCATCAACAATCCAAACCCAGCTTGGACCAAACTTCCTACCGAATTATCGGATGAAGATTACAAACAATTCTACCATGAATTGTATCCAATGCAATTTGAAGAACCTCTTTTCAACATCCATTTAAATGTAGATTATCCGTTTAATTTGACTGGAATTTTATACTTTCCAAAAATGTCCAACGACATGCAAATGCAAAAGGATAAAATTCAATTATACCAAAATCAGGTATATGTTACCGATAATGTAGAAGGAATTGTTCCGGAGTTTTTAGGCATGCTAAAAGGTGTGATTGATTCCCCAGATATCCCATTAAACGTTTCCCGTTCTGGGTTACAAGCCGATAGTAATGTAAAGAAAATATCCAATTACATTACCCGTAAAGTGGCCGATAAAATGAAATCGTTGTTCAACGAAAACCGCGAAGATTTCGAGAAAAAATGGAACGACATCAAAATCGTTTTAGAATACGGAATGTTATCCGAACCTAAATTCTACGAAAAAGCAGGCGACTTTGTTTTATACCCAACGGTAGACGATAAATACTTCACTCTAGCCGAATTAAAAGAAAATCTTGCAGCCAATCAAACCGACAAAAACGGAAAATTAGTCGTGCTTTATGCTTCCAATAAAGAAGCGCAACACGGTTATGTTGATATTGCAAAAGAAAAAGGATACGAAGTTTTATTGCTTGATTCGCCTATTGTTTCGCATTTAATTCAAAAATTAGAAGGCGATAACGAGAACCTAACTTTCGTTCGTGTAGATTCCGATCACATCGATAAATTAATTGATAAAGAAGATACGCAAATCTCAAAATTGTCGGAAGACGAACAAACAAATTTGAAAACTGTAGTCGAAGAATTTGTTCCTAAAGCCAACTATTCTGTGCAATTGGAGCCAATGGATAGCGCAGCAGCACCATTCATGATCACACAACCCGAATTCATGCGTCGTATGAAAGAAATGAGTCAATCTGGCGGTGGTGGCGGAATGTTCGGTATGGGTAATTTTCCAGAAATGTACAATTTGGTGGTGAACTCCAATTCCGAATTGGCAACAACCATCCTACAAACCCAAGACAAAACAGCCCAAGAAAGCCTAGTAAAACAAGCCTTAGACTTGGCTAAAATCTCACAAGGATTATTAAAAGGCGAAGAACTAACTGCTTTCGTGAAGCGTAGTTTTGAATTGATTAAATAAGTAGTAAGATAAAAGAATTAAGTATTAAGACCTGCGAGTGCAAACTTGCAGGTTTTTTATTTCTAATAATTTCAGGAGCGAAACATTAGGCATTTAAGTAATTGTCATTCCTGCCATCCGTTGCAATCTGCCATTGCGTGAGACGAAGCAATCTAATACCACTTCTCCTTTTTCGCAATGCCAGGATTTCCACTTCTGTCAGGGCTAAAAAGGTTATGTCTTTTGTGAAATTAGAATTTCAAAAGAAACTATCCGAAAAAAAAATATCAAGTTCAGCAAACCTAACTTCAACACTTCTTCTACCTCATAAACCTCAAAGATTTTAAAAACCTTTGAGGTTTAATAATCAATATAATTCAACAACGTTGTTTCTGCAACTTCTCAAGATAGGATATACAATATATTCTTCTAATCAAAATAAAAAAAATCCACAGATAATTAAGTTCTGTGGATTGAATAAATAGTTTAAGCTTTTTCGGGCTGATAGTTTTATCAGATTACAAATCTGCCTATCGAGGTTATTTCAGAGTTTCTGCTTTTGGCAATTTTACTTTTTCTAGCATTTTATTTGCTAAATCCAGTTTTTCAGGAAACAATATTTTCCCTTTAAATTCTTCCAGTTTCTTATTTATTTTAACTACTGGTATTTTTGCTTTATTTAAATCTTCAACTTTCATAATTTTAATTTTTTCTTGTTATTAAAAAACCCAAATAATCTTCCCCAACAATAAACGGTTCAAATGTATCATCATTTCTTAAACCATATACATAAAAATCATTTTTCAATTCTTCTAAATTATTTGTAATACCCATTCTGTATAATCTTGTCCTAGCTTCACTACTTCCAGTTGCGAAAATATAAGCTTCTGGATATTTACCTGTAAATGCATAAACAGTAGAAACCACAGTTGCTAAAACTTTTGTAGCGTCGCCATTATTTGTTATTACACCATCATTTATTTCCCTAGTTATTACGTCTAAATCTCCAAAAGCTAAATTATAATAATCTTTGATGTTCATTTCGGTGTATTGGACTAATTTGGTTATTTTTCCTTTTGGTCCAACACTCTCAAACTCAAAAATATTTAATTATGCTTCGGTTGAATATTCGTATCTTGTGTATTTCATCATTTTCTGAATTCAAAACAAAATTAATAAAATTTTTACGATAATATTATTTTATACAATTTTTTAACTTTCTACTGAATCGTTTTTATAAAAATTACTTACAGCAATAATGATAGCAGGTATTTATCCTCCCTGACTCAATAAAAAAAATCCACAGATAATTTAGTTCTGTGGATTGTATAAATAGTATAAGTTTGGCTTATCCAATGTGAATTAAGATTACAAATCTCCGAGATTGGGGTTAAGTCTTTTGTTAAATTAGAATTTCCAAATAAGTCAATTATAAATATTCTTTAATTAACGTTGAGATATTTTTTAAATATTCATTTGAAACAGCCATAATCAATTGGCTCTTGAAATGTAATCTAAAATCTTTATGATAACTCCATAGTGTTACGCAAATACACTCGGTTCCATTCAACATGGGTTTCATTGTTGGCTTTGCAAGCCCAACGAAACCCTAATTGTTTTACCTGCTATGTATTCATCTGTTGTTATAAATTATATCTTATTACCTGTGCAGCTCCACGTTTTTTTGTATGTGCAACAGATTTATTTATGTATAAGTTTCTAATTTCATTTGGTGCAACATTTCCTTCAAAGCCATAACCTGTAACTTCTACTTGAATTTTGATGTTTTTCTCCTTGTCAATAGTTTTGTTTTTAGGTCTTTGTTTTGGATACCAATTTTTAACTTCAAAAACTTCAACTATTAGCCCTCTAAATTCGCTCAAAACATATTTGATTTGAGGCAATCTCCATTCGCTAATTAACCAAGTTTCTTTTGTCGCTTGATAAATGGGATTTGTCCCGTTACCACGCTTATAAGTTCTGTTTATGTTAATCAACACACAGTCTGTACTAATTTCGTTTAGAGGTTCTGCATTGTAAAGTCTTGTAATTTCTTCCGAAGTCATAAGTCCTTTTTCAATTGAATTATGTCCGCCAGCAATGTTGGAAAGTAAAAGTCCACAATATGTTAAGGTGTCAATCAAACTTGCTTCAATTTGGAAAGCTTCGCTTTCCGTTAGTCCATGCCTAACTATAACGTATTTTACAGTTTGACCTTTTTGAATAACTTCCCTTATTTTATCGTATTTTGCATTTGAAGTGTCAATGTCGGTTAACGCACAATCTAAATGATTAAAAACTCTGTTGTCAATACCTTTGCCAACATAAAAAGGTTTATTGTCTTGTGGGTCAAGCAACATATAAACGTAATAATTTAATTCCTGTCGTGTTTTTTCGTCAAACATTGGATTTTGTTTTAGCTAATTTTTTCTACTTTAAAATTACCAGGGCTTTTATAAGATTGTGCTTGTTTATTAAAACCTAGTCTTTCGATTGCTTTTTGTACATCTTTTGCATCTGGCGTTGGCGTTGTTGAAGAAGGAACTTGGAATTCGTAACCTTTCGGCATATCTCCGAATTGGCTTGGTGCAGTTAGTTTGTAAAGTGCCATTTTTTATTTTTTTATTTTACGCCTACTCTGTTTGGTTTTCAGCTTTCCCCGTTTGTTCTGCAAATATCGATTGTCAGTCGGTCAAAACTTGTCGTCCTAACATATCAGGTAACTATATAATTTTTCCACTCTTTTGGATTTAACAAAAATTCAAATTGTTTTAAGTTTTTCTCTATATCGAATCTTTTTTCTTTCCCAATAAATAAAATTTTAGCATTAGGATTACTAAATCCTATATAATAAGGATTTCCTTCCGATTTTTCTTTTGGAGTTAATTTTTCACTTTCAGAGAAAGGGGTATTAACAAGATTTATAAATTTTTTGAATAGATTTTGACTCTTATTTATATGATAGATTTTTTATTATTTTTTTTATACATGGGGTGTTTTCCATAAAAACTTCACAATTCGCCAACTGATTTTTAATGGAAAAAAAATTAATGACCAAATCGTAATTCGTCCAAATTTATTTTTGGCTTTTACACCAGAATAAATATTTAAAATGTCATCCTCCTTATCTTTTTTATCTATAATTCTGGAAGTTATCGCTTTTATTTCAACACTAACGTCTTTCGGATTAATTTTGACTCCAGGATAGTGTATAGACAATATTGCCTGTTTAACACTATCTCTACTTGGACCATGCAAATCTAAAGCGGTCTTGTCTTCAACTTCAATAGTTAAATTTATCATCCTTGAACCATTTAATTGTCCGAATCCTCTAAATGTTACTTTTTTCATAATAATAATTATTATTTTTTTATAATTGTGTTATATATTATTTACTTACATACCCTTATTTAATATATTCTGCTAGTGCTATTGTAATATGAAGATATCGAATATGATTTTGTAGCGTCAATTTCTGAAACTTTATCATTATAATACCCATAGAAATCTTGTTTAGATTCTAATTCACGAATTTGTTTTAGTTTGGCTTCTAACAAATCAAGATTCTTATTGAATGTAGATTTTTCTGTAGCTGAAAAATCACCAGAATCATATCTTTTTTCGCCAAGCATATTCTTAAATGTATGTTTAGCTATTATAGCTTTACAAGCATTTATGTTTATTTGAGCAGACTGCAATAACCCGATATATTTTGTTTTCCATGCAACATATTGAGGATTAGTCCCTGTCGTTTCATAATTTTTTACCAATTGCTTTGATTCTAAGTCTATAGCATAATATTCAGACGTTATAAAATAAAGTTCATTAGTAATAACGTTTTGAATAATAGGAAAGCCCTTGAAATCATAAAATCTGTCACGTTTGTAGTGTTCTGTCGATTCATTAACTAACTCATTTTTAAATAATTTACCAGTTACTTCATTAGTTATCACAACATACTTTTCATTTAGCATTTTGAATTCTCCTGATAACATATTTACATCTATTGGACTTTCTTCTATCATATAAATAGACTTTTTAGACAATTTGTCAGATAGTATTTTGCCAATTTCAGTTTTCTGAATATTTAAAAGATTTTTTTCTCGTGCAATATATTGCTGACATTCCCATGATTTCTCAGGTTCTATGATTCGTATATCATTGATGATTTTTTGATATGTTTTTAAATCGCTTTTACTTGCTATATTACCATTATTATATAGAAAAATCTTCCTATTACCGATATTTATATTACCGCTTTCTAAAACCACCTTTATCTCATATTTATTTGCTAAATCCTGACCTTCTATTAAGTATTTTTCTTTGACATCACGTTTTTCATCAGAATTTAAAAACGAATCAATCTTTGATGAAATTGTTTTTATTGCTTCTGTCTTTTCGGTATTGTAGGCTATTGCTTTTACGTAATCATCATAAGCAGGCTTGTAGTCTTTTAAGTAGTCTAATGCAATTCTATATTCATTGGTTATGACTTCCCCGTCAACGATTGGATAATAATCTACTTCTTTCGTAATAACTCTATAGACTTTAACATTTTTAATGTCTTCACGAGCAGCAATAACTTTTTGAGATAGTTCTGGGGTAATTGTAAAAGAAGATTGTTGCTGAGCTTTAATTAATGAAATATTTAAAATCATAAATAAAGTCAATAGATTTTTAAAGTTTTGGTTCATAATTTATTTTTAGTTATTATTAATACAAATTGAAAACTCCAATTATAGTCCTTGCAATATTATATCATTTTTAAACTTAAAATCATTACAAGTTGTTGCATCTTTAAAATCAAAATCACTACGTTTGTATATTAACCACTTAACTAAATATTTTACAGCAGATTTAGTAAAAAATGACACAACCTAATCCTTATTTACTGTCTATTTGTAGTCAAATTGAAAGAAAACTTGGCTATAAAATAAAAAATATAACTACTGCTAAAAATTTTCAGGAAACATTGGCTGTTCAAAATCTTTTTGTTTCTTCTCATACAATTGCCAGATTGTTTGGTGTAATAAAACCATTTGTAACCCCTTATAAATCAACTTTAAACATATTAGCCAATTATTTAAACTACCGAAACTGGGAGGATTTTTGTGATAATCAAACCAATATTCCTTTTGATGCAAATTACTTTTTAACAGAAGCATCCGATGGATTTTCATTAGCAATTTTACAATCCGTTCTAGAAAATGAAGATTTAAAATCTTTGAAAACAATTTTTAAAAACGTAAAGAATAATGAAAGTAAACCAATAATTTTTTCAGCAGCTGAACTAATTGGCTTGCATGTGCGAAAAAGTAAAAAGCAAGATGAATTACTTAGTTTTTTAGCACTAAATAGCATGGGTCACTTATTTTTTTATGAGTGTTTTGTAGATGAGGATAATAAAGATAATTATTTTTACAATGCAATAATTAAATATTATTTGCCCAAAGTGACCAATAATTATAGATTTCTTTTTGCCTTTGGGTATTTAATAAGTCAAAAGGCATATAAAGAACACATTGCATCCGAATACATTCCAAAGTTTGAAGAAGTAATTAAATCATTGAAAAAAGAAAAATGCCATTTTCATGAAATTTCAAGATGGCTAGAATGTTTAATTTTAATAGATGGTTTTAATAATGTTTTGGAAGATACCCTAGACCCTCACATAAATCAAATTCTGGAAAGCTTTAATTTCTTTAAAGATGATTATGAAAAAGCTTGGGTTTTAGTAAGACCTATTAAAGCATTAATTCATTTTAATTGTAAAATTAAATTATTCAATCATATAGAATTCAATAAAGCTGTTGATTATATAATTAAAAGTCAAAGAACAGGCATTTATAGTGTTGCTTTATATACTATTCAATTATATTGGTTATGCAAAGAAATCCATTTTAATAGCAAAGTAGTGTATACCCCTTTCCGAATTTCAAATACACTTTTTCAGAATGAAAGTGACGAAAAATCATCTATAGAGTTCGCAATAGCCTCACTATTTGCTACTGGTGATAATAAAAAAATTATTGATAAAAGTGTAAAAACATTTTGTGAAGAAAGAGGAACTAATTGGGTATTGAAATTACTACCAAAATAAAGCAGTACTCAATTTAACTAATTAATTCAAGTTGCTAGTTAATTGATTTGTTTAATTGTAATCCAAATACAAAAAGAGTAAGTTTTATCAAAAATCCTTCTAATGTAATGGCGTGTATTGTTCTAGGAAACATTTTCTTGATGTCGCTTATTGTTGTTTCAAC
>CANFZM010000039.1 GCA_947451525.1 Flavobacteriaceae bacterium | reverse complement strand
CACAATATCATCTATGATGTATTTCGCCCCGACACAATTTGGCAACTTGGTTTTGTTTATCAATTGTTACTATTTCAAAGATACATATTTCATATTTTTATTTCATTACAAAGATATGAGCCCTGATGCTGGAATTGTCTGAGCTCTTGGCGTTTTTTTTTCTTTAAAAAATGCCAAAGCGAGTTCCTGCAGCAGGAATTATGGTTACTAAAATGCCTAAAAATTCGCTTCAAAAAAAACCGCAACATTACTGCTGCGGTTTGTGATATTATTTGGCTTTGTATTTACAATAGTGTAAACTGCCAACTGAAAACGGAACACTGCCTACTTTTTAACTGGTGGATATTGCGATAAAATTCTATCTACAAATTCTTTAATACGGGCGTCTTTTTGTTCGGTGTCTTTGGTAAGATAGCCGCTTCCTTCGCCTTGCCACACTAGTTCTTTGGTTTTAGCATCGACTAAATCAATGTATAAAGTGCCTTCGGGAGTGACGTAAGTGGAACTGTATCCCATACCCATATAAGGGCTCCATCCCCAACCGAATCCCCAGCCAAAACCGGCATTGTTGTAGATGTCTACTCGTTGGTTTTCTTTGGTAAAAATGCTAATTAGTAAATCGGGGGTTTCACTTTTGGTGAATCCTTTGGTTGCTAGAGCATCGTCTATAGAATGCAAAATTCGTTTCTTGTCTAAGTCGGAAATTTCTACTTTATCTACGGCACTTTTTAAGTAGGCGTAGGTTTTGTAACTTGCAAAATTAGCCTTTTTGTCGTAATCGGCATTTACTCTAACCGAATTGCAAGATGCCAAAACGAAGAGCAGAAGTACGGGGATAAATTTTAGTTTTTTCATAGTTTTTTATTTTAAAAGTTTCAGGTTTCAGGTTTCAGGTTTCAAGTTTCAGGTTTCAAGTTGAATCTTTAATGAACTTGGAACTTTAAACTTGAAACAAATCTTCATCTACTATAGTAGGGATGGTAATTTTTAATAAAGGTTGCGTCGCCATGGCTCTTTTTATTGCAAAAATTGCTCCTTCGTTTCGCGCCCAACTTCTTCTTGAAATTCCGTTGTTTACATCCCAGAACAGCATCGATTCCAAACGTTTAGATGCTTCTTTAGAGCCATCAAGAACCATACCAAAACCACCATTAATTACTTCGCCCCAACCAACGCCACCACCATTGTGAATAGACACCCAAGTTGCTCCGCGGAAACTATCGCCAATGACATTTTGTATTGCCATATCGGCAGTAAAACGGGAGCCATCATAGATGTTGGAAGTTTCTCTGTAAGGAGAATCGGTTCCGGAAACATCGTGGTGATCGCGTCCTAAAATAATATATCCAATTTCACCACGCGCTATGGCTTGGTTAAAGGCTTCGGCTATTTTAATACGACCTTCGGCATCGGCATAAAGAATTCGTGCTTGCGACCCAACGACCAATTTATTTTCTTGGGCTCCTTTTATCCATTGGATATTATCGGCCATTTGTTGCTGGATTTCTATGGGTGAATTCTGCATCATTTCTTCCAAAACATCGCAAGCAATTTTGTCGGTTTTGGCTAAATCTTCTGGATTTCCAGAAGCGCAAACCCAACGGAAGGGGCCAAATCCATAATCAAAACACATAGGCCCCATGATGTCTTGCACGTAACTGTTGTATTTAAAATCAATGTGATTTTCGGCAAAAATATCAGCGCCTGCACGGGATGCTTCTAATAAAAAAGCATTTCCATAATCGAAGAAATAGGTTCCTTTTTCGGTATGTTTGTTAATTGCAGCGGCATGACGACGAAGCGTTTTTTGCACTTCTTCTTTGAATTTATCTGGATTATTAGCCATCAATTCATTCGATTCTTCAAAGGTGTGTCCGATAGGGTAGTATCCTCCAGCCCATGGATTGTGCAGTGAAGTTTGATCGGATCCCAAATCGATGTGCAGGTTTTCTTGATCGAAACGTTCCCAAATATCTACCACGTTACCGAGGTAGGCGATGGAAACTACTTCTTTATTTTCGAGTGCTTTTTTAACTCTCGGCACTAAATCTTCAATATGTTCTACCACTTCATTTATCCATCCTTGCGAATGGCGAATGTGGGTTATTTTCGGATTTACTTCGGCACAAACCGTTACACAGCCAGCAATATTACCTGCTTTTGGTTGTGCACCTGACATTCCGCCAAGTCCGGAAGTTACAAATAAACCTCCGGTTGGGGATTTTTTTATTTTTCGGAAACCATTTAAAACGGTTATGGTAGTTCCGTGAACAATTCCTTGCGGACCTATATACATATAACTTCCAGCCGTCATTTGTCCGTATTGCGAAACACCTAAGGCATTCATTTTTTCCCAATCGTCGGGCTTGGAATAATTTGGAATAACCATTCCGTTAGTTACCACAACTCTTGGTGCCTCTTTATGGGATGGGAACAACCCCATCGGGTGTCCAGAATACATGGCCAACGTTTGTTCTTCGGTCATTTCGGCTAGATATTTCATGGTCAAGCGGTATTGCGCCCAATTTTGAAATACAGCACCATTTCCGCCATAGGTAATCAATTCATGTGGATGTTGTGCTACGGCATGATCCAAATTATTTTGAATCATCAACATGATCGCTTTTGCTTGTTCGCATTTTCCGGGATATTCCTGAATTGGTCGGGCGTATATGTTGTAATCTGGTCGAAAACGGTACATGTAAATACGACCATACGTTTCTAATTCCGCTTTAAATTCGGGAAGTAATGTTGCATGATGTTCTGCTTCAAAATAACGTAAGGCATTCTTAAGCGCTAATTTTTTTTCTTCAGATGAAAGAATTTCCTTGCGTTTAGGTGCGTGATTTATTTCGGTTTCATAAGGCTTTACATTTGGTAGCACCGATGGAATTCCTTGTAGTATTTGTTCTTGAAAAGTCATTTCTTGAGAGTTTATAAGTTTATGAGTTTATTAGTTTAGATTGAAAATCTAAGTAACTAATTAACTCGTTTTTTTACTAATTACTAGTGACTAATTACTTTTTTTTAATAGTCCCCGTTTTTTTATCAAAGCCATACGGGCAATGGCGGCAGCCACTTCGGCAACAGTGTCCTCGTTTTAAATGGTATTTTTCGGTGAAACAGCGGTAACCTTCGGGGGTGATGTAATAATCTTCGCCTTCAATTAATTTATTTTCCTTTTTATCTTCAAACATAACTACAAATTTAGCAACTTTGTACTATATGAGAGTAGTTGTTTTTAAATATTTAACGCCCAAAGGTTTTCGAGGGTTAACTTTATATCCTTTTGTTTTAATTTCTAATGCGAAAGATAGAAGCGATAAGGTCTTTCTTAACCATGAAAAAATCCATATTAGACAACAGTTAGAGTTGTTAGTACTGCCATTTTATGTTTGGTATATTTTAGAATTTTTGTTTCGATGGATTCAATTTAAGGATCGAAAAAAAGCATATTATGCTATTTCATTTGAAAGAGAAGCGTATGCAAATGAAGAGAATTTGGAATATTTGAAAGCAAGAAATTTTTGGAAATTCCTTCATTATTTATGGTTTAACATTCTTTAGTTTAATAGATTATGTTTTGTGCTTTATTTTTTATTTTTTTCGTAACTTTACATATAAATAAAATTATATGAGAACTTTTTTTATTTTTAGTATAACTTTTTTAATTCCGATGGCATCGCAAGCCCAAATATTTGTTAAGAATAACTCCTTTATTTATAACAAAGGCAGTTTGGTATATGCAAAAGGTAATGTGGAATTAAATGGTGCTAATAGTACTATTTATTTAAGAAATGAAGGACAACTTCTTCAAGGTACAACTTCAACTTCTGCAAATAAAGGAATTGGTAAATTATCTGTTTTTCAAGAAGGCACGTCTAATAATTATGCTTATAATTATTGGTGCTCTCCAGTTGGAAATGCCACTGCAACTATTGGAAATGAAGACTTTGGAATTAGCCAATTGTCTGTTCCTACAACCAATGTTTCTAGTGCGCCATCAACAATTCTCCCTATGAACAATTACGATGGGGTTTCTTCAAATGGTTCTTTGGCTATTGCTCCTTATTGGATTTGGAAATACCAATCGGGAACTACTTTTCCAGAGTGGATTCAAGCGGGTTCTGGTTCTACTATTTCTGCAGGACAAGGATTTACAATGAAAGGAACTAGCGGCACAGATGCTACTAATATTGGCGAAATAGCAGTAAATAATCCTGGCAGCGCACAGCGCTATGACTTTAGAGGAAAACCAAACGACGGAAATATAACTGTAAACGTTGCTCCTTTAAGCACCACTTTAACTGGAAATCCATACCCATCTGCAATGAATGTTCAAGATTTTTTGTTAGATGTTTCTAATGCTGCTTGTACAGGAATTGCTTATTATTGGGAGCAAGATAAATCGTCTAATTCCCATTTAATGGTTATTGCTAGAGGTGGCTACGGAACATATTCTCCAGGTCTTGGTGTAGATGGAACTTATGCTCCTGCAACCTATTATAATTATAATATTGGCGGAAGCCAAAATACTTCCATTTCTGGAACGCCTTCTATTTTAAATATAAAAAGAAAATTTGCTCCAATTGGGCAAGGGTTTCTGATAGAAGGAAGTGCTTCTGCAGGATCGGTTACTATAAAAAATAGTTATCGTGCATTTAAAAAAGAAAGTATTTCAAGTGATTTAACTGGTTTTGAAAAAAACGCAAATTCTGCTCAAATAAATTCTATTAATATCATTAAAACTAATGCCGCTTCGCAATTGCGATTTTCGGTATTATTAAATAACCAATACAACCGACAAATTGTGCTTGGTTTTCAAGGGAATGCAACTGATGGTGTGGATAGAGGTATAGATGCTAAAAGTCCGGATGGTAGCGATTTGCCTAATGATTCTTACTTTTTCTTAGATAATAATCAGTATGTAATTCAAGGAGTGAAATTTGATGTTAACAAACGAGTTCCAATTGGGGTTAAAATGGCTAATGCTGGTTCCATTACTTTTAAAATGCCTTTTACAGTTAATTTTGATGAAAATCAAGCCGTTTTTATTTATGACACTTTCGATGAAACGTATCATAATTTAAGAGAAAGCGATTATGAAATTGCCGTGTCTTCTGGAGTTTTTAATAATCGATTCGAAATTACTTTTATAAATTCTGCTTTAACAACAGTCAGTTCTAATATGGAATCGGTTGCGATTGTTCAAAATAATTACAGTCAAATGCTTTCTATTTCTAATCCAAATAATTTAGAATTAAAAGAAGTTTTTGTTTTTGATATTTTAGGAAAATCAGTTTTGAAACAAGAGAATTTAGATGCTAAATTACTCTACGAGTATTCTACATCTTCTTTGAGTGAAGGTACTTATATTGTGAAAATCAAAACCCAAGATGGGCAGAGTAGGGCTCAGAAAATAATAATAAATAATATTAAACAATAGATTCAAAAATGTTAAAGGTATTCCCAAAAGGAGTGCCTTTTTTAATAAAATAGGCTTTAAGATTGTTAACTTTGCAAAAAAAAAGTGGAAGTTCCAACCCAAGAAATAAAAATCATCAATTCTACCGTAAAAGTTTTTATTAGACGGGAAGATTTAATCCATCCGTTTGTTTCAGGAAATAAATTTCGAAAACTCAAATACAATTTGCTTCAAGCAACTAAAGAAAATCAAAAAACTCTTTTGACTTTTGGAGGTGCATATTCTAATCATATTGCTGCAACAGCCTTTGCTGGAAAAGAAAATGGATTTCAAACTATCGGAATTATTAGGGGTGACGAATTGGCATCCAAAATAGAAGAAAATCCAACTTTAAAATTTGCTCAAGAATGTGGTATGAAATTTGAGTTTGTTTCTAGAGATGAATATCGATTAAAGGACTCGGCTGATTTTATTGCTAAACTAAAAGAAAAATATGGTTCTTTCTATTTAATTCCTGAAGGAGGAACGAATGTTTTTGCCGTTGCTGGATGTGAGGAAATTCTTACAAATGAGGATGCCATTTATGATTACATCTGTTGTGCTGTAGGAACTGGAGGAACTATTGCAGGAATAAGCAATAGCGCTTCTGTAAAGCAAAAAGTTTTAGGTTTTCCTTCATTAAAAGGAGATTTTTTACAGAAAGATATTTGTAATTTTGCAAAGCAAACTAATTTTAGTTTAATATCCGATTATCATTTTGGAGGGTACGGAAAAGTTAACGAGGAATTAATTGCGTTTATTAATTTATTTTATAAAGAAAATAAAATTCCTTTAGACCCAATTTATACTGGAAAGATGGTTTTTGGCGTTATAGACTTAATAAAGAAAAATTATTTTCCAGAAAACTCTAAAATTCTTTTAATACATACTGGAGGAATTCAAGGTGTGGCAGGAATGAATATAAAATTGAAAAACAAAAAATTACAAACAATACAATTGGATGATTAAAAAAATAATTTTTGGTTGCAGTGTTATTTTGGCTACCGCTTGCGGTACTAGTCATCCTGTGGCTACTTATTCCAAAAGTTCTAAAACACCCGCAAAGACTGTTGTTAAAGTAGTCAAAAAACAGACGCCAACTAGTCAAGAAAACAAAATACAAGTTACTAAAAATACTACTACAGCGTCTGAAACACCATATACAAAGCCTAGTAACTCTACTGAAGTTCTTGCTGCAACCACTAGGGTGAAAGTAACTACGGCTATGGTTTTGGAATATATTGAAAAATACAAAGAAATTGCCAAACAAGATATGTTGCAATACGGAATTCCCGCAAGTATTACTTTAGGTCAAGGAATTCTAGAATCTGGAGCAGGAACTGGGCCTTTAAGTATTCAAGCAAATAATCATTTCGGAATTAAATGTCATAAAGAGTGGACAGGACCGAGTATAAAGTACGATGACGATGCTGCACAAGAATGCTTTAGACAATACACTGAGCCTAAAGAATCGTATAGAGATCATTCTTTGTTTTTAACTTCTAGAGATCGTTATGCCAGTTTGTTTCAATTAGAAAAAGACGATTATAAAGCCTGGGCAAAAGGGTTGAAAGATGCTGGTTATGCTACGGATATAGCCTATCCAACTAAATTAGTTGGACTAATTGAACGTTACCAATTGCAAAAATTAGACGCTGAAGTTCTTGGTAAAAATTACACAGCGCCAACTTTGAATTCTATAGATAAAACTACAGTTGCCAATATGTCTAGTTCCGATTTTCATCAAGTAATTAAAGGCGATACCTTATATTCTATTTCAAAAAGGTATAATATTTCGGTTGAGGATTTAAAACGAAAAAATAATATTTCAGATACTGGAATAGCAATTGGTCAAAATTTAATTGTGAAATAATATTTCGCAGAAAAAGTATAAAATAATGCAATATCAAAGAAGCAGTCAGTTATTTTCTGACGCAGAAAAAGTAATTCCAGGTGGCGTAAACTCTCCAGTTCGAGCATTTAAAGGAGTAGGAGGTACGCCAATTTTTGTTAAAAGTGCTAAAGGTGCTTACCTTTATGATGAAGATGGTAATAAACTTATAGATTATATAAATTCGTGGGGTCCTATGATTTTAGGGCATGCACACCAACCAGTTATTGATGCCATTACCGAAAGAGCAAAACTTGGCACTTCTTTTGGGATGCCAACCGAACTAGAAACTCAAATTGCACAATTGGCAGTTTCTATGGTTCCAAATATTGATAAAATACGATTCGTAAATTCGGGCACAGAGGCTTGCATGAGTGCTATACGTTTAGCTCGCGGATTTACCAAAAGAGATAAAATAATAAAATTTGCAGGTTGTTACCACGGGCATTCGGATTCTTTTTTAATTCAGGCGGGTAGTGGTGCTAGTACTTTTGGAACTCCCAATAGTCCTGGAGTAACACTAGGAACAGCCAAAGATACTTTGCTTGCTAATTATAATGATTTAGAAAGTGTACGAGTATTATTTGAAGCAAATAAAAATGAAATTGCGGCTTTAATTGTAGAACCAGTTGCAGGAAATATGGGATGTATTCCGCCTCTTCCTGGGTTCTTAGAAGGCTTGCGACAAATTTGCACCGACAATCAAGCATTATTAATTTTTGATGAAGTAATGACTGGATTTCGTTTGGCCAAAGGTGGCGTTCAAGAATTATACAACATCAAGTCCGATATCGTTTGCTTCGGAAAAGTAATAGGCGGTGGATTGCCTGTTGGTGCCTTTGCCGCAAGAGAAGAAATAATGAATCACCTAGCGCCTTTAGGTCCGGTATATCAAGCAGGAACGCTTTCTGGTAATCCTTTGGCAATGGCTGCTGGTTTATCGATGTTGCAATCTATAAACAGCGATGCGGAACTTTTTCAAAGGCTAGCCGATAAAACTGCTTATTTAGAAACAGGAATTAACAAAGTGCTTACACAAAACGGAATAGAATTTACTATTAATAGAGTAGGTTCTATGATTTCGGTTCATTTTGATAAAAATCCAGTTATAGATTTTCAAACTGCCAAGAATGGCGACAATGAAACTTTCAAAAAGTTCTTTCACGGCTTGTTAAACGAAGGAGTTTATATTGCGCCTTCTGCTTATGAGACTTGGTTTATTACCGATGCTTTAACCTATGAAGATTTAGATTTCACTATTAATGCAGTAGATAAAGTCTCTAAAACTTTTTAAAATTAAATGAAAAATGCTCCAAGAAATTGGAGCATTTTTTTTAAAGATATTCTAAAGTTCTTTCCAAAGCCATTCCTCTAGAACCTTTTATTAATAAGGTTTTATTCTGAAAAGGATTTTCTTTTAGGAAATCTGTGAAGGAATCGAAGTCTTTATAAAAATGAAAATTAGGATTTTCTATTTTGTTGCTATAAAAATCACTGCCAATAAAATAACATTCAACATTGGAATTAGATTTTAAATAATCGATAATGGATTTATGTTCTTCAAGGCTTTCAATTCCTAATTCAAACATATCGCCAATAACAATTGCTTTATTGGTTTTATCTAACTGTAAAAAATTTTCCAGCGCTACTAGCATGCTACTTGGGTTGGCGTTATATGCATCCAAGATAATTTCATTGGAATTTTTATTTAGCAATTGCGACCGATTATTTTCGGGAGTATAACTTTCAATTGCCTCTTTAATATCCAAATCGGAAACTTCAAAATAAGTCCCAATGGCGATTGCAGCACTAATGTTGTTGGCGTTATACAAGCCTATTAATTGCGAATGCACTTCTAATCCATGAAATTGCAATTGCACTAACGGTTTTGCAACTACATTTTCAATAGTAACGTTTGCTAATTTGGTATTTTGACTAAAGGTAATTCGTTCAATATCTTTTGTTCTTTCTGCTTGGATTGGATCATCTAGATTTACAAATACTTTCTTATGGTTGGATTTCAAATAGTGGTACATTTCGCTTTTACCTTGAATTACACCTTGCACTCCGCCAAAACCTTCTAAGTGGGCTTTGCCAAAATTAGTTATATACCCATAATCGGGTTGGGCAATATCGCAAAGGAATTCTATTTCTTTTAAATGGTTTGCCCCCATTTCTACTATTCCAATTTCAGTTTCTGATGTGAATGATAAAAGGGTTAAAGGAACGCCAATATGATTATTTAAATTTCCAATCGTAGCAGTAGTTCGGTATTTTTTTGATAAAACTACTAATATTAATTCTTTGGTGGTTGTTTTTCCATTGCTTCCAGTTAATGCAATTATAGGAATGTTTAAATATTCTCTGTGGAATTTTGCTAATTCTTGTAACGTAATTAGGCAATCTTCAACAAGAATTGTTCGGGAATCTATATAGTAGTCTTTATTGTCGATTAATACATAGGATGCACCTTTTTCTAAAGCTTCGTTTGCAAAAGTATTAGCATCAAATCGATCTCCTTTTAGGGCAACAAAAAAAGAGTTTTTTTGAATTTTTCTAGTGTCTATAACTACTGAAGTGCAGTTAAGGAATAGTTTGTGAATTTCGTTGATGGTCATTTTTAAAAAATATTAAAAAACAAAAAGCCCTAATGAAAGGGCTTTTGCTATATTAGATTTAAAAAATTATCTTTTTTTATTTCTTGCAGATTTTTTGAAATCAGATTTTGGTCCTACTCTAGACATTGCACATCTAAATCCGATATAGTCTGTTGCCATATCTTGTGGGAAATATCTTCTTTGTGCTGGATCTAACCAATATGCTCTATCTCTCCAAGAACCACCTTTGTAAACTCTAACGTCATCATTTACCAAAGTCGATCTTTTGCTTGAGTGGTCGTATTTACGAATCATGTTTCCAATACTATCTGTAGATACATTGTGAACCGGTGAATCGTACATTCTTTGTTCGTCTTTTAATTTTCCGTCTCCTTCTTCGGAAGTTCCAAAATCAAAATATCTAGTAGATTGTTTGTCACCATCACGGTAGTTTTTCTCATTACTTTTGTCAAAATTTTGTCTTAGATAAGTTTCTTTATCATCAACAGGAACTTGAGCAATTTGTCCGGTGAAGTTTCTAGCCATTACTCTACCATTAGATAAAGTATCGAATTTTTGAGTTTCTGGAGTAACTAATTCAACTTTTCCGTCTTCACCAATTTTGTTTTTAGTGTAAACGTTACCTCTAAAGTAGTTAAAGTCATTTGCTTCATCATCAACAATAGGACGGTAAACATCCGCTACCCATTCGGCAACATTTCCAGCCATATCATACAATCCAAAATCATTTGGAGGGTATTGTTTTACTTTATTTGTAATATCAGCGCCATCGTCAGACCATCCTGCAATTCCGCCGTAATCTCCTTTACCTTGTTTAAAGTTAGCCAATTGGTCTCCTTTAATTTGTCTTTTGCTAGAACGTGTGTAACTTCCAGACCAAGGATATTTCTTTTGTCCTTTGTATGTGTTGTATTCTCTTTGACCTACATCTGATGCTGCAGCGTATTCCCATTCAGCTTCTGTTGGTAAACGGTATTCTGGTAAAATCAAACCAGAAGTTCTTTGAGCATAAACATTTTTTGCTTCTTTAGTTGTTCCGTCTGGACCTTTAGTTCCGCCCTTTCCGGCAGCTTTAGAGTTTCTAGGTCCTTTTAATACAATTTTATCGTCCCCACCAAAAGTTTTGCTAGGAGCGGCTAAATAAGTATCAGTGCTAAAAGTAGCTTCTGCTTTTACGTCAGCAACTTTAGCATCTTTTTTCAAATAGCCTTCTCTTTCTAAAACAGATTCGTTCACACGATCCGTTCTCCATTTGCTAAATTCAGTTGCTTGAATCCAATTCACACCAACTACAGGATATTCTGCATATGCAGGATGTCTCAAATAGTTTTCGGTCATGGTTTCGTTATATCCTAAACGGTTTCTCCATACTAAAGTATCTGGAGAAGCACCTTCGTAGATGTTTTTGTAATTGTCTTCCTCAGGAGGAAAAACTCTTTTTAACCAATCTAAGTACTCCATGTACATTAAATTAGTAACTTCTGTTTCGTCCATATAAAAGGACATAACATGTTGTTGGTTTGGCGTATTGTTCCAATCGTGCATAGGATCGTCTTGAACTCTACCCATGGTAAAAGTTCCGCCTTCCACTAAAACTAATCCTGGTCCAGTTTCTTGCTTTTTAAACTTAGAAGCATACTGAAATCCACCTTTTTTGTCGTTGATTTTCCAACCTGTTGCTTTAGATCCGGTATTGGAACTTGATTTTTTGCTACAACTTGTAAAACTAACGGTAATTACTACTAATAGTAACAGTCTAATTGCCATAAATTTGTTTACTTTCATACTTAAGATAGGTAATAAATTTCGAGCCGCAATATAAGAATTAACCTTGAAATTGCAACATCTTTTTAAAAAAATAGAAAAAAATATTTCGAATACAAATATATAACGTTATCCTTTATTTATTATTGTAATACTAATAATAAATTTTAATTTTACCGAATTGTAATATTTACGACAAATTAGCGTTTTGGTATTTAATGAAAAAGATTGTTACTTTTATATTAGTTCTCTTTAGTTGCTTTGTTAATGCACAACAAAGTGCTACTATTACTTTGGACTGGGTTGCCAAGACTGCCTATTCTATTGAAGATGTTAAATTAAACATACCGCAATTTGCATCGGATAGTTATAATTTTGATTTTCAAAATAAATCAATATCTTATATAAATAAAATTCCAACCGACTATTTTGTGGATCCTTCTTCCTTACAAATCAGCAATGTTGTTTTCGAATCTGTTTCTGCAGCTCAATTAGGAGATTTATCTACAGTTGCATTAAAAAATTCTATTAATGCTTCTGTTAAAACGGTAATTTCTAGAGATCAATATTTTGGTTATTTATCTTTTTCTCCAATTATTCGTGATGAATCTGGTTACAAAAGAGTCAAATCGTTAACCTATTCTTTTTCTAAAGCAACATCTGCATCTAAAATTCCCACCAATAATGCTGTAACTGCAATAACAAATTCTGTTTTGTCATCGGGTACTTGGAAACGATTTTATATTCAAAAATCGGGAGTATATAAAATTTCTAAAAGTTTTTTATCCGATTTAGGATTTAATGTAAATGCAATTAATCCACATAAAATTCAAATTTATGGAATGGGAGGTAGGATGGCTCCGCTTTCTAATAGTGTTGCCTATCCTAATGATTTGGCCGAAAATGCAATACAAGTAATAGGTGAAACGGATGGTTCTTTTGATGATTCCGATTATATTTTATTTTACGCTGAGGGAATGGATAATTGGAGCCAAGAAAATAATACCAATTTGAATTTATATGCCGACAAGTCCTATTATTATATAACTGTTGGCGCTGCCGATGGAAAAAGAATAAGTGCCATAACACAACCTACAGGTACACCAACTTTAAATATTACAACTTTTGACGATTACCAATTTCATGAAGTAGATTTAACTAATATAGGAAGGTTAGGTAGAACTTGGTTTGGTGAAGACTTTAGTTTGAAAAACGAACAGACCTTTGATTTTACTTTTCCAAATATTGTTACTACTGTTCCAGTAAATATTGCAATTCATACCGGTGCTAATTCGGTGGTTTCTACTTCATTTGTTGCATCTGCCAATGGATTGAATCTAGGGTCTTTAACAATGGTAGATGTTGGACTGAATTCTGGTAAAGCAGCAGCAGAGGCTAATTTGCAAGGAAATACTACCTTTCCTGCTGTTGCAAATATTAGCGTTAAACTTACCTATAATAATAATGGCGTTCCAACTTCTAAAGGCTATTTAGATTATATAAATCTAAAGGCTAAAAGTAATTTAACTGGTTACGGAAAACAATTTCGTTTTACTTACAATGATGCAAGTAGTTTAACTGGAATAGCTCAATACCAAATTGCCAATGCTACAGGAATAGCACAAGTTTGGGATATAACGGATATATATAACGTTGGATCTCTTGCAAATGCAGGGCAAAGTAGTTTTGCTTTTAAATCCAATTTAGGACAAACCACGAAATACATTGCTGTTGATTTGTCCGATTTATACTCTCCTTCCAAGGATTCTAATGTTTCGGTTGCAAACCAAAATTTAAAAGGAACTATTTTTAAAAGTTCGCAAGGTGTGTTTCAGGATATTGATTATTTAATTATTACACCAAGTTCACTAAATGCACAAGCCGAAAAGTTGGCTAATTTTCATAGAAATTATTCTGGTTTGAATGTAAAAGTGGTTAATTTAGAACTTATTTATCCTGAATTTAGTGGCGGAAAACAAGACATTGGTGCCATCAGAAACTTTGTTAAATACGTTTACCAAAATGCTTCAACACCAGCAAATAAAGTGAAATATGTGAATCTTTTTGGTGATGCATCATATGATTTTAAAGATAGAATATCAAATAATACCAATATAGTTCCTATTTATCATGCTGTGAATAGTTATTATGAAACTGCTGCTTCTTTTTCATCGGATGATTATTTTGTAATGATGGATGCTGCCGAAGGAGATCTTGATAGTGGCTATGGAGCGCCAGATATTGCAGTGGGTAGAATGTTAGTTTCCTCGGTGCAACAGGCCGATGAGATGGTGAATAAAGTTATTGAATACCATGATATTAAATCCTATGGAAGTTGGAGAAATAATTATGTAGCAATATCCGACGACACCGATAAAGACGGAGATGAAGTTTTGCAAGCGGCTCAAAATAGTCTTACGGATCTAATTTATGCTAACAAGCCATTTATTAATTTTAAGAAAATTCTTTTAGATTCGTACCAACAAGAAACTTCTGCAGGTGGTGCACGATATCCAAAAGCGAAAGAAGATTTAACCAATGATTTTGAAAAAGGGGCTTTAGTATTTAATTATCTTGGTCATGGAGGAGAAGATGGTTTAACTGCCGAACGACTTTGGGATAAATTGGATGGTTACAATTTTCACAACCAATACAAATATCCTTTGGTTATAACTATTACTTGTCAATTTACGCGTTTTGATAACCCCTATCGTCCAACAGCTGGAGAGTATACCTACTGGAATCCGTCAGGAGGTGCAATCTCGTTGATTTCGACTACTCGCGAAATTAGTTATGCTTTCGATTTTAATACCTCTCTTTCGGGAATACTTTTTTCTTTCGGGAATGCCCCACGCATTTCCATAGCCGAAGCATTGCGCCAAGCTAAAAGTGTTAGCAATGCTGATGGTTCTGCCGTGCGAGTAACATCCTACGTTGGAGATCCAGCCTTAATGCTAGCCATTCCAAAACCCAATGTGGTCCTTACTAAAATCAATGATGTTCCTATGTCGCAACCTGTAGACGATTTAAAAGCATTGAGTTATGTAAAGTTTACTGGAGAAGTACAAGACGAAAATGGTAGTTTGTTAACCTCCTACAATGGTGATTTATCAGTTAATGTTTTCGATAAAAATTATTCTCAAATGACACTAAACAATGATAATCACAGTCCGCCAATTTCGTTAATAAATTTGGGAGAAACCATTTTTAGAGGAAATGCATCGGTAAATAATGGTTTGTTCGAACTAGGTTTCGTGGTTCCTAAAGATATTAAAATTCCATTAGGAAATGGAAGGGTAAGTTTTTATGCTAAAAGAAATCAGATACTTTTGGACAAAACAGGATACAATTTAAACATAAAAGTTGGCGGAATAAATACCAATGCCGTGGCAGATGTTACCCCGCCAAGAGTGAGGTTGTACATGAACGATGAAACTTTTGTTAATGGAGGAATCACTAATGAATCGCCTTTTTTTCTTGCATTTCTAGAAGATGAACACGGAATAAATACGGCAAGTGGTATAGGTCATGATATTGTTGCTATTTTAGATGGCAACGAAACTAAGCCTTATGTCTTGAACGATTATTACGAAACCGAACTGAATAATTATACAAAAGGAAAAATTAGGTTTCCATTCCGGAATTTGTCTGCAGGATTACATACCATAATTTTTAAAGCATGGGATGTTTATAATAATTATGTGTCAAGTGAAATTCAATTTGTAGTTGCTAATAGTCAAGATGTTACTTTGACTAATGTGCTAAATTATCCAAATCCGTTTGTGAATTATACGCAATTTTGGTTCAGTCATAATAAACCATATGAACCTTTAGAAGTGCAAGTGCAAGTCATGACTATAACGGGTAAAATTGTAAAAACCATCAACCAAATTATCACTACAGAGGGCTTTTTATCTAGAGAAATTACTTGGGATGGAAAAGATGATTTTGGAGATAAAATAGGAAAAGGAGTCTACATTTATAAACTTACTGTCAAATCAACCGTTTCCAATAATAAGGCGGAAAAATTCGAAAAACTTGTTATCCTATAAGAAAATGTTATATTTGTTAAATAATAATACAATGAAAATGAAATCGAAACTTCAACAATTTAAAATAGATAAACCAATTTCAGGTAGTAAAACAATACTATTGTTACTAATGGTAGTTTTTACTGCTACTTTTGTTACTGCTCAAGAACGGGTTATTACAACAGGAGTTCCCTTCTTGATGGTCGCTGCCGATGCAAGAGCCGCAGGTATGGCAGACCAAGGGGTTGCTACTTCTGCAGATGCTTATTCCCAACAGTGGAATCCAGCAAAATATGCTTTCGCATTAGATAAACAAGGATTTTCTATCAGTTATACCCCTTATTTAACCCAATTAGTAAACGATATTTCTTTAGGTCAAGTAAATTATTACAATAGAATTGATGAAAAAAGTGCCTTTGCTGCAAGTTTGCGTTATTTTAGTCTTGGTGAAATTGAATTAAGACAAAACTTTGACGACCCTGCAAATGTTGTAAAACCAAACGAATTGGCTTTAGATGGTTCTTACTCTTTGAAATTAAGCGAACATTTTGGCATGGCAGTTGGTGGAAGATACATTAGGTCCAATTTAAAAATCGCTGATATTAATACCGATGCAGTTGCTGGAACTTCGTTTGCAGTAGATGTTGCAGGTTTTTACCAATCGGAAGAAATGAGTTTTAATGATTTTAACGGAAGATATCGTTTTGGATTTAACTTCCAAAACATGGGGCCAAAAATAAGTTATGATGCTACTAAAAATGATATTACTTCCAACTACTTACCTGCAAATATGCGTGTTGGAGGAGGTTTTGATTTTATTTTAGATGAGTATAATAAAGTAGCAGTTAATGTGGAATTTGCTAAATTAATGGTGCCAACACCACAAGCACTTACCGATGTTAATGGCGATGGTGTAATAGACAATACGGACCAATCCATAATCAATACCGATTACAAAAAAATAAACTGGGTTTCAGGGATGTTTAAATCTTTTGGAGATGCGCCAGGCGGAATGTCGGAAGAGTTAAAAGAATTTACCTATTCAGCAGGAACCGAATATACGTACCAAGATTCCTTTGCGATGCGATTAGGGTATTTTCATGAAAGTCCGATGAAAGGTGCTAGAAAATTTTTCTCCCTTGGTGCCGGATTTAAATACAATGTGGTGAAAGTAGATGTATCTTATTTATTCAATGCATCCAGAATAAAAAGTCCTTTAGAAAATACACTTCGTTTTTCACTGACCTTTAATTTTGGTGATAAATACGATGAATATTAGTAGTATATAAATTAATTAACAATCCAAATTTCAGTTTTGAAATTTGGATTTTTTTTCCTCAATAATCCAATGAAAGAAATACACATTACCACAAGCTTTGAAGTCTTCCATAGTGTTGCCGATTTATCTGAAGAAATTCAGTCGTTAATGCAACAAGCAATTGAAATCCGAAAGAAAGCCTATGCTCCTTATTCTCATTTTAGAGTGGGTGCTGCTATTTTGTTGGATAATGGCAAAATTGTTTTAGGCTCCAATCAAGAGAATGCCGCTTATCCTTCGGGGCTTTGCGCTGAGCGTGTTGCTATTTATCAGGCAGGGGCAATTTATCCGGAAGCTAAAATGCTAACTATTGCAATAACCGCCGCATCCGATTCTAATCCTACCTTGTCGCCAATTCCACCATGTGGAGCGTGTCGTCAATCTATTGCAGAATACGAATTCAAACAAGATACTCCAATAGAAATATATTTTATGGGAGAAACAGGAGAAGTTTACAAGTCAAATTCCATCAATAATTTATTGCCTTTATCGTTTAATAAAAATTCTTTGTAACCTATATCGATATAGTTGATATTTTTGATCAATCAGTTGCTAAAAAATAACATTTTCATAGGTATTAATTTTTACATCTACTTGCAATATCTTACTTTTGCGATTCGCAAATTGGTGAACCACCATTTATTTGCATTTAATTTGTATTTAAAAAATAAAAAATAACATACGTAATTCATTAAAAATGAAAGAGATTACTAAAGAAGTGTATTTAAACTGGTATGAAGATATGCAGTTCTGGAGAAAATTTGAAGACAAATTGGCTGCAGTTTATATCCAACAAAAAGTAAGAGGTTTTTTGCATTTATATAACGGTCAAGAAGCAGTACTTGCAGGAGCACTTCACGCAATGGATTTGTCAAAAGATAAAATGATTACTGCCTATCGTAATCACGTGCAACCAATAGGTATGGGTGTAGATCCAAGAAGAGTTATGGCAGAACTTTATGGTAAAGTAACTGGAACTTCTAAAGGAATGGGTGGATCTATGCATATTTTCTCTAAAGAAAAAGGATTTTTTGGTGGTCACGGTATCGTGGGTGCTCAAATTCCTGTTGGAGCAGGTATGGCTTTCGCCGATAAATATTTCAATACTGGTGGGGTAACTTTAACCTATTTTGGAGATGGTGCTGCACGTCAAGGATCGCTTCACGAAGCATTTAATATGGCCATGTTATGGAAACTTCCTGTAGTATTTATTTGTGAAAATAATGGATATGCAATGGGAACTTCTGTAGAGAGAACCGCAAATCATACGGATGTTTGGAAACTAGGTTTAGGATACGAGATGCCTTGCGGACCAGTAGACGGAATGAATCCTGTTAAAGTTGCAGAGGCAATGACCGAAGCAATCGACAGAGCACGTCGTGGTGACGGACCAACATTTTTAGAAATGAAAACGTATCGTTATAGAGGTCACTCTATGTCGGATGCACAGTTGTATAGAACGAAAGACGAAGTTGAAGAATATAGAAAAATAGATCCAATTACCCAAGTTTTCGATGTAATTAAGGAAAACAAATATGCTACCGAAGCAGAAATTGAAGCAATAGATCAAAGAGTAAAAGATTTGGTTGACGAATGCGAAAAATTTGCCGAAGAATCACCGTTTCCAGAAGTGCAACAATTGTACGATGTGGTTTACGAACAAGAAAATTATCCTTTCATTTCTCATAGATTATAATTATGGCTACAGTAATAAACATGCCTCGTTTGAGCGACACAATGACCGAAGGAACTGTTGCAACTTGGCTTAAAAAAGTAGGAGATACTATAAAAGAAGGTGATATCTTAGCAGAAATCGAAACCGATAAAGCTACTATGGAATTCGAATCTTTCAATTCAGGTGTTTTATTATACATCGGAATTCCAGAAGGAGAATCAGCACCAGTAGATTCACTTTTAGCAATTATTGGTAAAGAAGGTGAAGACATAACTTCTTTAATTTTCAATAATTCAAATTCCAACACCCAAGAAGAAAAAGTTACTGTAACAGAAGAAGTTGCAGATAAAAAACTTCCAACTTCTAACTCCCAACTTCCCGCTAATGTAAAAGTAATCACGATGCCACGTTTAAGTGACACCATGACTACCGGAACCGTTGCAACATGGTTGAAAAAAGTGGGCGATGTTGTTAAAGAAGGCGATATCCTTGCGGAAATCGAAACCGATAAAGCAACTATGGAATTCGAATCTTTCAATTCTGGAACTTTATTGTTTATCGGAATTCAAGAAGGAGAATCTGCACCAGTAGATAGCGTTTTAGCAATCATAGGGCCAGCAGGAACTGATATTGCTGGAATAGCAGAGAATTACGGAAAAGGAGAAGCACCAGTTGCTAAAAGTATAGAAAAAGAGGAAGCACCAGCAGTTGCAACTTCTAACTCCCAACTTCCAACTTCCAACTCCAATGATCGAATTTTTGCTTCTCCATTAGCAAAACAAATAGCTAAAGATAAAGGCATCCACCTTTCTCAAGTGCAAGGTTCTGGTGAAAACGGAAGAATTACAAAAAGTGATGTAGAAAACTTTACAGCTTCGGCTCCAGTTGCAGCATCTCAACCTACAACCCAAAACCTACAGCCTACAACCATAATTGCTGGAGAAGTAGTTACCGAAGAAATCAAAAATTCGCAAATGCGAAAAATTATTGCAAAACGTTTGGCGGAATCTTTATTCACAGCCCCACACTACAACTTAACCATTGAAGTGAGCATGGACGACGCAATGAAATCAAGAGCTATTATTAACGCAGTGCCAGACACCAAAGTATCGTTTAACGATATGGTAATCAAAGCCTGTGCAATGGCATTGAAAAAACATCCAAAAATCAATTCACAGTGGAAAGAAGAGGCGATTACCATCAACCACCACGTGAATATTGGAGTTGCAGTAGCTGTTGAAGACGGATTAGTAGTTCCGGTTTTACGTTTTACCGATGCCATGAGTTTATCTCAAATAGGGGCAGGAGTTAGAGATTTAGCAGGAAGAGCAAAAACTAAAAAATTACTACCAACCGAAATGGAAGGAAGTACTTTTACAGTTTCCAATCTTGGAATGTTCGGAATCGTAGAATTCAATTCCATCATCAACCAACCCAATTCAGCTATCCTTTCCGTAGGAGCAATCGTTGAAAAACCTGTTGTTAAAAACGGTCAAATCGTAGTTGGAAATACCATGATGTTATCTTTAGCTTGCGATCATAGAACTATCGATGGAGCAACAGGCGCACAATTCCTACAAACACTAAAATTGTTTATTGAAAATCCAGTTACCATGTTGGCATAATCAAAAAGCAAAATAAATACCAATCCCGTTCAGCAATGAGCGGGATTTTTTATTTCCCTCCTTTGGAGTTGTGTCCGAAGAACGGGGTGGCTTTTCTCAACAAAAAAACTAAAATTCTTTAAGATGGTATGCTTAGTAGCGAATGTTTCGGGCATTTTCGGTGGTGGTAATTCCTGCTGCAGGAACTCGCTTTGCTGTTTTTTTAAAGAAAAAAAACAGCAAGAGCTCAGACAATTCCAGCATCAGGGCTCATATCTTTGTAATGAAATAAAAATATGAAATATGTATCTTTGAAATAGTAACAATTGATAAACAAAACCAAGTTGCCAAATTGTGTCGGGGCGAAATACATCATAGATGATATTGTG
>CANFZM010000038.1 GCA_947451525.1 Flavobacteriaceae bacterium | reverse complement strand
GAAACTATTGATTATCCGCATTATTTTACTCCGAATGGCGATGGAATACACGACACATGGAATATTAGTGGATTACAAAATGATTTTAGCGCAAAAATTTATATATTTGACCGCTTTGGAAAACTAATCAAACAAATCAGTCCGCAAGGCCAAGGTTGGGACGGAACCTACAACGGGAACCTGCTGCCAGCAACAGATTATTGGTTCACCGTAGACTATAGCGAAGCCGCAGCTTACAAACAATTTAAAGCGCATTTCTCGCTTAAACGATAAAAACAAAAACCAAAAAAAAAGCGCTGAATTCAGCGCTTTTTTTTGTTTAAAATTAAAGGATTCCTCCTAAAAATACCTCACCCCCGGCCCCTCTCCAAAGGAGAGGGGTGCCGAAGTGTGAAAATAGTATGGATATTTATTTATATTGGAATAGAGGCATGCTTACTAAAAAAAAAACCACCCCGCCCTTCGGGCACCCCTCCAAAGAAAGGGAATGGATAGTGCCTATTTGTAGATTTCAAAGGAGGGGAATAGTGGCTAATATTTTATCTAAATTTCTAGGAAAATTGTAAACGTGTTGCGTGAGGGATGGAAGCGGCATCCTTTGTTTTTTTTCTTTAAAAAAACAAAGATATAGCGGACAGCCCGATTCGCCGAGGCGAACACGCCATGAAAGAAAATAGGAAAGAGGATTCTAAAACGTGAAAATTAATATCGGAAATATTAAAGAAATACTTCAGCAGTCAATCGTTTTTATAGTTCATAAACAATCAATCCACTTCGGAATTTTGGTTCGATGTAGGTACTTTTAGGAGGCATAATTAAATTGTTGTCGGCAAGGGCTTTAATTTCTGATATATCTGATGGGTATAGCATGAAGCCAACTTCAAATTCGCCTTCATCTACCAATTCTTTTAAGGTTAGGATGGATTGTTTGCCTGGGATGTATTCAATTCGTTCGTCGTTTCGTAAATCTTCAATGCCAAGAATGGGCTGTAAAACGGTATCGTATAAAATTTGAGCATCAAGATTTTCTAAAATACTACTTGCTTTGGAAGTAACTTCTTTCGAACTTGAAGTTACAAAAGAACTATTTTGTTTGTAAAATAAGGCATAAAAATTTCCTTCTAAATACATTCCGAATTCAAATTTTCCTTGGGGTTTCCATAATTCTTGTTCTTTTTGAATTAGAATAAAATGTTCGGATATTTTTGCTAGAAAATCTTCTTTAGAATTGCCATTCAAATCCCTAACAATTCTATTGAATTCGTATATTTTAACGTTGCTTTCGGCAATTAAAAAACTCATGAAATAGTTTAGTTTTTCATTTTCTAAAGTTTCATTTTGATTGTGTAATAATTCTGCCGAGGCCGAACGGTGGTGACCATCTGCAATATATAATTCTGGGATAGTTTCAAATTGTTTTTGTAACCATTGGATTTCCGAATCAGAATCTACTTTCCAGAGAGTATGTTTTTCTTTATTGGTTGTAGAAAAATAATATAATGGTTGTTCTTTTTGCTTTTTTGAAATCCAATTGTTAATATCTAAATTATCGGGATAGGTTATTAGAACTGGCTCGGTGTTAAATCCGGTTTGATTTAAATAATCTTTAAATAATTCTACCCTGTATTGTAAGGTGTCTTCGTGTTTCTTGATGACATTATTTTTGTAATCGTCAATTGAAGTCCCAGCCACAATTCCCGTAAAGGATTTTGATTTAGTTTGAATTTGATATAAAAAGAAAGCAGGTTTTTCATCTTCTAAAAAGATGCCTTCATTTTTAAAATCTTGGTATTTAAGAGCAACCCCTTTAAAGCGCTTGTCTAAAGTAATTTTTTGCGAATGGATATAGGCAGGATTAATCACGTGCAAAAATGAATATGGATTAAAGTCCAACCACGAAGCAAGTTCTGCAGGAGAATAATCGTCGTAATTACGGCAAGTAACTAACGCAACTTTATCTGGCGCAGGACGAACGGCTTTGAAAGGGATTATTTTTGACATTATTGAATGATTAATAATTGTTGTAAAATTAGTTTAGGACACAGAATTTTATTCTTCTTTTTGCCCCATCATCATTAGGTAAGCCTTTAGGAATTCGTCTATATTTCCATTCATAACGCCGTCTACATCACTGGTTTCATAGCCAGACCTAACGTCTTTAACTAGTTTATAGGGTTGCATTACATAATTTCGTATTTGAGAACCCCATTCAATTTTCATTTTTCCAGCCTCAATATCTGCACGTTGTGCTAATTGTTTTTTTAACTCAATTTCATACAATTGCGATTTTAGCATTTGCATAGCACGTTGCCTATTATCTTGTTGCGAGCGAGTTTCTGAACATTGAATTTGGATTCCGGTAGGTTTATGAAATAATTGCACTTTGGTTTCTACTTTATTTACATTTTGACCTCCAGCACCGCTAGAGCGAGATGTTATAATCTCGATATCTGCTGGATTAATGTCTATTTCAATAGTGTCATCTACAAGAGGGTACACATAAATTGAAGCAAAGGAGGTGTGTCGTTTAGCATTACTGTCAAATGGAGAAATACGAACCAAACGGTGTACGCCATTTTCTCCTTTTAAATATCCAAAAGCAAAATCACCTTCAATTTCAAGTGTAACAGTTTTTATACCTGCAACTTCTCCTTCTTGAAAGTTTAATTCTTTAATTTTATATTTTTGTTTTTCTGCCCACATCATGTACATACGCATTAGCATAGATGCCCAGTCACAACTTTCTGTTCCGCCAGCGCCTGCCGTAATTTGTAGTACAGCACTCATACTATCACCTTCTTCTGAGAGCATGTTTCTAAATTCTAAATCTTCAATATGATTGTTTGTCAAATCATATTGCTCATCTAGTTCTTCTTCTGAAACATCACCTTCTTTAAAGAATTCATAGGTTATTTGAAGTTCTTCTGCCATAGAGCAGCCTTTATCAAAATCTTCTACCCATTTTTTTTTGGATCGAAGGTTTCTAATAAGTAATTCTGCTTCTTTGGCATTGTTCCAAAAATTTGGTGCAAAAGTCTTTTCTTCTTCGTTAGTTATCTCGATAAGTTTGGCATCAATGTCAAAGATACCTCCTCAACGCACCAAGACGCTCTACAATACCTTTTATTTGTTCGGTATTTGTCATAAATTATGTAATTTTGTAAACGCAAATATAATGCTTAAAATTTGATATGGAAATAAATTTAATCAGCGATACAGTAACCAAACCTAGCAACGAGATGTTGCAATTTATGTTTAATGCTAAGGTTGGTGACGATGTTTACAAACAAGATCCAACAGTAAATGAGTTGGAAACTGCTATGGCTCAATTATTTGGAATGGAGGCTGCTTTGTTTTTTCCGAGTGGAACCATGGCGAATCAAACTGCAATAAAATTGCATACCAACCCCGGTGAACAAGTAATATGTGACAAATATTCGCATATTTATCATTATGAAGGGGGTGGTGCTTCTTTTAACAGCGGGGTTTCTTGTTGTTTAGTAGATGGAAATCGAGGAATGGTTACTGCCGAATTGGTAAAAAATGCCATTAATGATCCCGAATTTTTTCATGCACCATTAACGTCTTTAGTTAGTATTGAAAATACTACCAATAAAGGGGGAGGAGCATGTTATGATATATTGGAATTAAAAAAAATAAAACAAGTTTGTGTAGATAATAATTTAAAATACCATTTGGATGGTGCTCGATTGTGGAATGCTATGGTTGCCAAGAAACAACATCCTAAGCAGTTTGGAGAACTATTTGATACTATTTCTGTATGTTTATCTAAAGGGCTTGGAGCACCTATAGGTTCTGTTTTATTAGGTAGTAAAGCAGATATGAAACGGGCATTGCGTATTCGAAAAATATTTGGTGGTGGAATGCGCCAATCTGGATATTTAGCAGCAGCCGGAATGTATGCCTTGCAACATAATATATTACGACTTGAAGAAGACCATAGACGAGCCAAAGAATTAGGAGCATTATTGAGTACATTAAATTGGGTTGAAAAGGTAGAGCCTGTAGAAACCAATATTTTGATATTTTCAGTTCGACCTTCTTTAGAAGAAAAATGGGTAATAGAAAAATTGCAACAAAAAAGTATTTTTATTAGTTCAATGGGACATGGTAAACTTAGAATTGTAACCCATTTAGATTATAAAGAAGTAATGCACAATTATGTTATGGAAGCATTAGGAAAAATGCAGTTTTAAAACAATTTTTACATTTCGTTAATCTATAGATATAGTCTTTTCGTCAATGAAATTATATGATTCAACGATTTGAATTGTATAATTGGATTTGTAATTATAAATTTAATTTCTTGTAAAATTCATTAAATTAAACTTATAAAGATGTTAAATTTTTTTGACACTATTCCATTACCCACAATTGTTGTCAATAAAGAAAATTTAGTTATTTTTATTAATCAAATTGGTTTGAATTTTTTGGAACTTTCCCCAAAGGATTTTTCTTCACAACCAATAATTTCCTTGTTTCCAGAATTAGAATTAAATTCTATAATTAATAAAAAGGATTTTAATATTTCTCATATAAATTCTAATGGTATTAACCAATCCTTAACGATTCAATTTGATTCTTGTACTGTTGATGGTGTTGATTATGGTGTTTTTTATATTATGAAATTTGATAAACCCCAGACGTCTATTTATTCTAATAATAAGACTAAATTATTTAAAGAAAAACTTCATTTATTTGAATTGTTTTTGAATCAAATAGATGAAGGAATATTAGTTTTTAATGTTTATGGACAGTTAATTTATATAAATAATAAAGCATTAAAACAGTTTTCGCTACTAAATAATAAATTAAAAAATAATTTTGCTTGGCAATTTGTAAAATTATTTGACTCTAAAAACGATTGGGAAAATAAAAAAAACCGTACCAAAGCAAGTAATAATATTCCGATAGAATTTACTAAAAAAGATAATTTAAATAAAGAATCCTCTTTCTTAGGATTTATGAATCATCAAAAAGTTGAAGATAATGATTATTATATTATTACCTTTTCGGATGTAAGTGAGTCTATTAGTAATCAGAAATTTAATGAATCGGTTTTGTTTAATATTCCTGCGGATATAGCAGTATTTGATAAAGACCATAATTATTTATTTATTAATCCAAATGGTATTAGCAATAAAGAATTGCGAGATTGGATGATAGGTAAAAATGATTTTGATTATTATAAATTTAAGAACCTAGATACTAAACCTGCAGAAATAAGGCGCGGTTATTTTAATAAATCAAAGGATACTAAACAACAAGTTGACTGGATAGATGAAATTAATAAAGGGGATAAATCAATTTATATATTAAGAAGATTTTATCCTTATTATGTAGATGATGTATTTGTTTATATGATTGGTTATGGAATTGATATTACCGAATTAAAGCAAACCCAAATGGTTTTATCGGAAACCCAAAATCAAAATGAATTAATATTAAAGTCCTCTTTGGATGGAGTAATATTAATTGATAAAGAGTGGAAAATAAACTATTGGAATCCGCAAGCAGAGCAAATTTTTGGCTGGAATTCAGATGAAGTAATTGGTAGTTATCTACCCGAAATTATCTTTCCTGAATCGAGTTATAGTGAATTTGAAAAGGATCTCAATATTGTTAATAGATCTATTGAAAATAACAAAACACTAGAATTTAAAGCAACCCAAAAAAATGGAAAAGAATTAACTATTGAATTGTCAATAGTTACTATAGATGAACATGATAACACTTATAGTTGTTGTATTTTTATTACCGATATTAGTTTTAGAAAAGAGAAAGAAATTAAAATTGAACAACAAAATAAAATGCTTTTAAGTCAAAATAAAGAATTAGAACAGTTTACTTATGTAGCATCTCATGATCTTCAAGAGCCTCTTTTATCCTTGATGGGTTATTCTAAATTACTTGAAGAGGAGTACGAACATAAATTGGATGAAGAAGGAAAGTTATTTGTGCAATTTATAAATAAATCAGCGGTAAGAATGCGATCTTTAATTTCTGGATTAATGCAATATGCTCAAATAAATAAGAGAGAAAATCTAGTAATGACTGATTTACAATTTTTATTGAAAGAAGTACAAGATGACTTATCTAATAAAATTAACACATATAATGCTAGTATTACTTTAGAAAATCTGCCCGTAGTAAATTGTTATCCAACATATATCCGATTATTATTTCAAAATTTAATTAGTAACGCAATAAAGTTTACCAAACAAGGAGTTCAACCAGAAATTCATATTAGTTATACCGAGCGAGAAAAGGATTGGCTATTTAAAATAAAAGACAACGGAATAGGAATTGACTCAAAAAATTCAGAACAAATTTTTATGATTTTTAAACGATTACATAGTGAACAAGCCTATATGGGATATGGTATAGGATTGGCCCATTGTAAAAAAATAATAGAAATTCACAACGGAGAAATTTGGGTTGAATCGGAGGTTGGAAAAGGAAGTATATTTAATTTTACCATTTCAAAAAACACCTAATTATGACAAAAAATATCGCTAATATCGTATTAATAGATGATGATTTTGCAATAAATTATTTTCACAAAAGATTATTTCTTAAACTTGAATTAGGAGGTACAGTTTTACCTTTTTTTAATGCAATGGACGCTTTAGAGGGACTGCTAAATTTGAATAAATCCTTAAAAAAAGGAGATGTAGTATTTGTTTTTTTAGACATTAATATGCCAGGAATAGATGGATGGGTATTTCTTGAAGAATATAATAAAATTCAATCTTCATTAATAGGAGATTTCAAGATATTTGTATTGAGTTCTTCAATCAATCCAGATGATGTAGAAAAGGCGAAAAAAAACCCTTTTGTTACAGATTATCTTGCTAAACCACTTTTAATAGACGGCATAATGTCTCTAAAAGAAATGTATTGCTAATATATTTTTTTATGAGTTTAAGTGTTATTGGATAGAAATGTATTTAGTAATTCAAAGATTAAATAACAAACAGATATTACAAAAACAATGATTGTCATTATTCCTACAATAATTTTATATCTTTCCTTACTTATTTGAAATTTTTTCATGCTGTTTTCTTATAATAAATTAATAAAACTTTATTTTATTGGTTAAATAAAATGAGTAGAACAATTCATTAGCATAATATAAAGTTTATGCGTAACTTTCTTTAAAACGACTAAATGTGATTTTTTCCCGTTCAATAACGCAAATGTAAGTATTTTTTTCAATTTTTCCATACTAAGTTGGTGCAAGTTGGTTCAAGTTGAAAAAAATTACACTTTTGTTTAGTGTTTTATTAATGTGTTATATAGTAATGTGTTGATTTAATATCAGATAGGTGTTAGAATATAATACAAGAAAATTTAATATTCAACGAATGTTAAATTTTAATCTTTTTGTAGGAAAAAATCTAAATTTGATAATGTTTTTTTAACATTGAAGAAGCAGTATTGTTATTTAAATATATAACAATTTCAAAATCAAATAGCGTTTGATTATTTATATATTACTTATTTTGCAACATGAACCAGCCAGATCCCTATATAATTTCTATTTGTACTAAAATTGAACAAAATCTCAATTTTAAAATAAATCATATTTCGGATGCTAAAAAATTTTCTAAAATTTTAGAAGAACGTAAACTTATTATTTCCTCTCATACCATAGCACGATTATTCGGACTAATTAAGCCATTTAGAGCACCATTTAAAGACACACTAAACTTGTTGTCGCGCTATTTAAATTACTCTGATTGGAATGATTTTTGTGCCAATCAAACCAACATTCCTTTTGATCCTAATTATTTTTTAACTGAAGCAGCAGACGGATTTTCTTTGGCAGTCTTGCAATTGACTTTAGTTAACGAAGACTTTAATTCGTTGTCTATTATACTTGAAAAATCTACTGGCAATTCTGACTTTAACATTATGTTTACAGCAGCCGAAATGATTGGCTATTATGTTAGAAATAGTGCTAAGCAAAAAGAATTTCTTCAAATATTAGCCAAAAGTAGTATTGGTCAATTGTATTTTTATGAATGCTTTGTAGATGAAAATAATTACAATAATTATTTTTCAGATGCTTTAATTCAATATTATTTACCAGAAATTAAAGATGATTATAAAAAGTTATATGTTTATTGTTTTAATATAAGCCAAATAGCAAATAAAGAGTTGAAATATAGTGATGCCATTCCTTTGTATCAAAATTTGATTGGTACTTTAAATAAAAGCGAATGCCACTACCACGAATTGTCAAGATGGTTGGAATGTTCTATAATTGTTGATGGTTTTAATGGGGTTTTACAAGACACATGGAAAAAACATATAGAAGAAGTACTCGAGAAGGCAAATTTATACAATCATTACGAAAGTTGCTGGATTGTCTCTAGATCCTTAAAAGCATTGTTGTTGTTTGATTTAAAAATAGAGGTTTTAAATCATTTAGAATTTAATAATTATATTGATGGTTTGGTTTTAAATCTTAAAAAAGAAAACCACTGCATGGCTTTATATGTCTTGCAATTGTATTGGATATATAAATCAAATTATTTAAAAAGTAAAATTTTATACACACCATTTAGAATTGCTACTTTACTATACCAAAGTGAAAGCGATGAAAAAATAGCAATAGAATTGGCAACTGCTTCAATTTTTGCATCTGGAGTTAACAAAAATATTATGGATACCAATCTTAAATCTTTTTGTAACAAAATTGGGGCAAAATGGGTGGTAAAATTACTTTACAATTAATTTAGTAATATTATTTTTTCAATTTATTTTCATAAAGAACATTTGCTTTTTGTATTAATCGAAATGCCAGAAAAAAGCAAGCACAGAAAACCAAAAGTAAAACTATGAAAATATCATAGTTTCCTAAAAGGAAATTCCAAAACATAAAATAAACTAAAAATCCATTTACAACTTGAAGCAGCCAAGCAAAGGTTCTATATTTAGAAAAACTACTTCCATTATTCCCGAAATTCTTCCAAAAACCACCAGGTTTAATAGTACTAACAAAATTTTGTAATACATCTTTGTCTGTTGGAGGAGTTAGAAAAGTTACAAGTAACCAAGTACTACAAACGGATATTGTTAAGATTATTAGTTTTATGGGATAATAATCTATCGCTAAATTTATTTCTAAATTACTAATTAACAAATGAATTTTGCTATTTGTGTCAACTAACCAATCTAAAATAGGGGGAAATACCAAAGCAGCAAGCATTGCTGATAATTGCGACCAAGCATTAATGCGCCACCAATACCATCGTAGCATAAAAACTGGCCCAACTCCTGCAGTAATTGCAAATAAATATTTAGTAATTCCAACTAATGAACTCGAATTTAAAGCAATAACTCCCGAAACAATTAGTAAATAGATCATTGCTAATAGGCCTAATTTTTTCAAATCTTTTTCTTTAACATTTGGGTTGATAGAATGTCTGTAAAAATTCTCTACTAATAAAGAACCACCCCAGTTTTGCATGTTTTGAACTATAGAAATAAAAGGAATCATAAAAAGCACTAAAACCAACACCAACATCCAAGAAGGTAGTGTTTTAGTAAACAGAGAAGTAAATGCTAACTCGCTATCGGTACAATTATTAGTATAACCATAAACAACCGCCATAAATGGTAAAGTAAATAGTAGGGCCCGAAATAAAATAATGGATAAAGATGGTAAAAAAATGCTTTTTACCAAATCTTTACTGTTGTTGGATGCCATTAATTTTTGACCATTCATATCAGGATAATCCAATAAAGATGCAGACCACCATTGAACGGTAACAAAAACAATAAAGGCATTAAAAGTCTTGGACCCAATAGTGGGAATAATAGTAAAATTATATCTCGACGATTGCACCGTTTTAGATAAATTAGATACTCCTCCAGTTGCAGAATATAGGCTAATTATTAGTATGCTAAATAGAATTATAAAGATTAAAAATAGTACAAAATCCATTTGAAGTCGAACTTTAAAACTATTAAAAAATGTAAGAATTAGTAATAATATTAGTAAAATAATAATGGCAAAATGTAGTTCTATACCTACAATAGAACTTACAATTTTGCTAAAGGCTAGCAAACTAAAACTTATTATAAACGGAATTACTAAAAGTCCTAAATACAAACTTCTAAAATGATGTAATATTTTAGAACCAAATCCTGAAAAGCGAAAAAAGATAAATTCATTTTCAGTCTTTACTGGAACTTTTTGCCATAAATGAGCAAAAAAAGACACACTAAATGCTGATCCAATTGCAGCACTCCAATACAACCACATGTCAGACAATTGCCCTTTAATTAATGCAGAACAAATTAATTGAGGTTCCACAATTATTCCTCCAGCCAGTAACATCGAAAAACCAACCAACCACCAAGATTCGTTTTTGGAATAAAACAAATGGGATGGAAATTTCAGAGAATCTTTTATCTTATTTTTCAAATTTTAGCATCAAGATTTCATGTTTCATTCTGAAAAAAAACAAGAAATTAAATTTATCTTCCAAAGATACTAAATAAAATTTTTTAATAATTATACCGTTTTATAGTTAATTTTTATTCAATAATATGGTAACTTTGTTAAAGGATATTCTTATTAAATATGATAAAATCTAAACTAGCCTTAAATACTTACACGCTTTCAGAACTTAAAAGTCAAGTTGCTTTAAAACTTTCCTTTCCTATTTCTGGAAAATCAGATTGTAAAAAACTTAGCGAGATCTTATTGGAAGAAGGTTATGGCAGTATTTCCGAAACTACTTTATACCGTTTATTTGTAAATTATAATGGTAATAATCCTTACAAACATACTTTAAATATATTGGTTAATTATATTGGATTTGATGTTTGGCAAGATTTCATTGATGCTATAGAATCTAATTCGTATTCTAATAGAATTATTATAAGTAATAAAAATCAAAATAATGATACTTTATTATATCATTGTATTGTAAATGAAACATATAAGCCGTTACAGGATTATTTTGAAAGTATCCAAAATAAGGAATATTCCTTTAAAGTCAATGTAGCACTAGAGGTTTACGATAGTTTGATAAAAATTAGAAAACCAGAACTTTTTTTTAAAGAATTCACAAAAAATAAATTTGTAAAAGAGTTTGTTTTAGAAGATGGTTTTGATCCTGCTTTTCGAATTACAAATTATGATTTTGCTTACAAATTATATATCGATGAAATTAAAAATAATGATTCACTAGAGTCTTTACAGGACTTTGTATTTTCACAATCGGTTCTGTTTCGTTATTATTTTCTTTCTAAAAATTTGCAAGAAGCATTAGTAATAGGAAAAAAAATATTTGTTACCACCGATATAAATTTAGATGATTTAGAAAGTATCTTCATTTTTCCACATATTCGTTTTAAGGCATATAGATTATGGTTTTTAGAGTTGACCCAAAAAGCACAATTTATAATTGAAGATTATGCTTACGAAATTTTAGATTATTGTAAAGCAATCTATAAGAATTTGGATGCTATTGGTAAAAAAATAGTATTTCACACCCTTGCCGAAGTTTTTTGTCAATCTTCGCTAAGTATAGATTTTCATTGGCAATTAAAGTTAATTTTTAAAGAGGAATTTTCCAAATTACCCCAAAGTATTTTTGAAAAACCTCTTCATAATTCACTTCCTTATTTTTCAGCAAATGGGTTGTTACTTTACCGACCTGCAATATAAATTTTAATTAAATATTTTGGTAATGATGTATTTACCAATAATTACTTAAACCAACCTTCCAGGGATTTCGGTATATCTAAATGTGTAACAATAATATCATTGGAAATTTCAATTTCAAATGTCAATAACAATGTCAATAAGAAACCTTTTATTTACAATAACTATTGATTGATTTTGCCGTAAATTTGATGCCAATATAATTCCAACTATGAACACAAATATTCAGCCTCCTGTAGCAAAAATAATTCCACATTCTTTAGAAATTCATGGACACCCGCGTGTGGATAATTACTATTGGCTTAATGATAGAGAAAACCCAGAAGTTATTGATTATTTAAATAAAGAAAATGAATATTATAATGCTTTAACTGCCGACACCAAAGACTTTCAAAAGGAATTATTTGAAGAAATGAAGGCCCGAATTAAAGAAGACGACCAATCGGTGCCGTATCTTTACAACGGATATTACTACATCACAAGATTTGAAATTGCTCAGAATTATCCTATTTACTCTCGTAAAAAAGAAACGCTTTCTGCACCAGAAGAAATTCTATTTGACGGAAATGAATTTGCTAAAGGAAAGCCTTTCTTTCAATTAGGAGGTTTATCTATAAGTCCCGATAATACCATGGCGCTATTTAGTTTTGATTGCGTTGGACGTAGAATTTATACCATTCAAATAAAAAATTTACTTACCAACGAAATTTTATCGGATACTATAGAAAACGTTACCGGTTCTGCAGTGTGGGCCAATGATAATCATACTATCTTTTATTCCAGTCAAGATGACGTCACCTTGCGTTCGGATAAAATTTTCAAACATAAATTAGGCACTAAGCAAGAAGACGATGTGTTGATTTATTTTGAAAAAGACGAAACTTTTAATGTAGAAATTGCTAAATCTAAATCTAAAAAATACCTCGCAATTGAGTCGGGAAGTACGCTTACCACCGAGTATCAAATTCTAGATGCCAACACTCCCGATGGAAAATTCAAAATGTTTCAAAAACGTGTTCGTGGTTTAGAATACAGCATTAGCCATTATAACGATAGTTTTTATATTCTTACCAATAAAGACAAAGCCGAGAATTTCAAACTAATGAAAACTCTTGAAACTGCCACTACCAAAGAAAATTGGGTAGAGGTAATTCCACATCGGGAAGATGTTTTATTAGAAGATATTGAGATTTTCAAGGATTTTCTTGTGGTTGAAGAACGTGCTAACGGATTGAATACCATCAAAATAATGCCGTGGAGTGGGGAAGAAGCCTATTATTTACCTTTTGATAGCGAAACCTACACTGCCAGCACGAGTTCTAATGTGGATTTTGATACCGATATTTTGCGTTATTCCTACCAATCGTTAGCCACGCCATCGTCGGTGATTGATTTTAACATGAAAACCAAAGAAAAATTTATCCAAAAAGAACAACAAGTTCTAGGAGGAAAATTTGATAAAAATAATTACAAAGAGGAGCGTATTTGGGCAACTGCTCACGATGGCGTAAAAGTTCCAATATCGTTAGTGTACAAAAAGGATTTAGTGAAGAATGGAGAAAATCCGTTGTTGCAATATGCTTATGGTTCCTACGGATATTCAATCGATGCTTCGTTTTCTTCTACTAGATTATCCTTGTTAGATCGTGGATTTATCTTTGCAATAACCCACATTCGCGGTGGAGAAGATTTAGGTAGACATTGGTATGAAAACGGAAAATTATTAAAAAAGAAAAATACGTTTACCGATTTTATTGATTGTTCCAAATTTTTGATTGCAGAAAAATATACTTCCGCACAACATTTATATGCCGAAGGAGGTTCTGCAGGTGGATTACTAATGGGAGCGATTGTAAATATGGCACCCGAATTGTACCACGGAATCATTGCCCAAGTTGCGTTTGTAGACGTTGTAACGACCATGCTAGACGAAACTATCCCATTGACTACAGGAGAGTATGACGAATGGGGAAATCCAAACCAGAAAAAATACTATAAATACATGTTGTCTTATTCGCCTTATGACAATGTGAAGGCTCAAAAATATCCGAATATGTATATTTCTACAGGCTTACACGATTCGCAAGTACAATATTGGGAACCAGCGAAATGGGTAGCAAAATTGCGTGCAACCAAAACCGACAACAACATTTTAGTTCTTGATACAAATATGGATGCAGGGCACGGAGGTGCTTCTGGAAGATTTGAAGCACTAAAAGAATTGGCAAAAGAATTCAGTTTTTTACTGGATTTAGAAAAAATTAAAAAATAATTTATTAAATTTGCGAAGTTACGGGGCTACTAATATTTTAATATACGCTCTAACAAAATTTTTTATTTATGAAAGAAGAAATAAAAGCCTACAACAATGTCTTGGAATTAATAGGAAATACCCCTCTTATTAAACTTAATAGAATTACCGAAAATCTTGTCGGTAATTTTTATGCTAAAGTAGAAGCATTTAACCCAGGCCATTCCTCAAAAGACAGAATTGCTTTATATATTATTGAACAAGCAGAAAAAAAAGGTATTTTATCTCCTGGAGATACTATTATCGAAACTACATCTGGAAATACTGGTTTTAGCATAGCAATGGTAAGTATCATCAAGGGATACAATTGTATTCTTGCAGTAACTTCCAAGTCGTCTAAAGATAAAATAGACATGCTTCGTAGTTTAGGAGCCAAAGTTTATGTGTGCCCTGCCCATGTTTCTGCCGATGATGAACGTTCGTATTATAATGTAGCAAAGCGATTACACGAAGAAACTAAGGGATCAGTTTACATCAATCAATATTTTAATCAATTAAATATTGATGCGCATTACTTAACTACGGGTCCAGAAATTTGGGAACAAACGGCTGGAAAAATCACCCATCTTGTTGCTTGTAGTGGAACCGGTGGAACTATTTCAGGAATTGCAAAATTCCTTAAAGAGAAAAACCCTAACGTTAAGATTTTAGGAGTAGATGCATTTGGTTCGGTTTTGAAAAAATACCATGAAACCAAAGAATTTGATAACAACGAAATCTATCCTTATAGAATAGAAGGAATTGGTAAGAATTTAATTCCAACTGCAACCGACTTTGAATCTATAGATAAGTTCATAAAAGTAACCGACGAAGAAAGTGCTCATACCGCAAGAGAAATCGTAAGAAAAGAAGGTTTATTTGTAGGATATACTTCTGGAGCAGCATTACAAGCAGTGAAGCAATATGCAGAAGAAGGCGAATTTACTGCCGATAGTAATGTAGTAGTTATTTTCCCAGATCACGGTTCACGTTACATGAGTAAGGTATTTAGTGATGATTGGATGAACGAACAAGGTTTCTTTGATAGTGTTAACACGGAAGAAGTTCAAAAAATAGAATTTATAAAGTAATTTAATTACTCAATTATAGTAGAAAACTCCAATTTATATTGGAGTTTTTTTATTGCTTTATTTTTTCAAGTTGGATAACCATTCCCATTTGTCCATTGGTTCCAATCATAGTACTTTTAATCAACAAAGCATAAGAATCGTTTTTATATAATCCTTCGGCAGATAGCATTCGTAATTTTATTTTTTCGCCGGGACTCTTTTTAGAATTGGAAATAGTATCTAATCGAATGAATTTCAATTTATCAATTTCATCATTCAGTTCCTCGGGATTGAAAGTAGTGGTTAAATAACTCACCGATTTATCAGAAGGTTTTAGTAAGTAAAGTAATTTTTCGGTATTGATCCAGCCTTTTTTATCCGATTCATAGTTCCAAGGATAGGAAATAGAATTCAAATAGGCTTCTGTTTGGTCCTTATTTAAATCCATAATCTTCAGTAAATCGGAAATTAAAATAGTCCTGTTTTTAATTTTAGTATAGGTTTCTACTTTAGAATCGTCACCAATAATGTCAATTAAATTAGGGTTTTTAGTTGAATATATAAGTTTCACTTCTTTACCAATATAGCAATTTTGAAATTCCGTTGGTGAAACTGTAGTGAATCCTGTAATAGTTTCTCCATTTACAGAATATTCAACTGTAACTTTATAAGATCCAACAACGTGGGTTCCAGTTTCAGAAAATCCATCCAAAACCTCACCCGTAGTAATTTTTCCAAATTGCTTTAGTTCGTTTTCCTTATTATCAGAATACATCGAAGTAAGAAAACTTGTGAAAATTATAAAGGAAATAAAAGCAATTACTGCTAATGAAAAAGTAGGAGCAGTGCCCAATCGAAGATTTTCCGGAATAGAATTTGTAAAGTCTTCGGTGTCCTGCATTCCTTTGACAGAATAATACAAGCAAAAAGAAGTCAAGATACCACCTAAAATTCCGTATCCTATAGAATTATTCGGATAGAAATTAGCAGACAACCAAATAAAGAATATTTGAATACAAAAAAACAATCCTATTGCCGGAATAATTCTAATTTTAACTTCCTTCATAAGCAATTAAGATTATTTTTTACGAATAATATCTTCTAAAACTGCCTTACTCGGGTAATTAATCACTCTAAGAGTAATAGTATCTTTTTTAGCAGTTTGTCCTTGAATGATATAAAGTTTCCCTTTTTGGTAAGGAATATTACTTTTATCAAAATCTACGTCGCCATAGGTAAGGGTATTTTTAATATCGAGAGTATCAATCCAATCTTCCGATAATTTTCGGGAAGCCTCAATGCTATAATTAAAAGGTTTATTTCTTAAATCATTTAAAACTCGGGCATTTGGAAAATAGTTGCAACGGGTATCTTTTCCGGATAATATTGCGGCTACAAAAAAACATCCAATAACTAATCCTATTAAATAGTAGGCAAAACGTTGGTAAAACTTCATTATAATTTTTATTTCTGCAAATGTAAACTAAACACAGTAATATTTAAGAATGCTAGGTATTAAAAAACGATTAAATTTATATCGCTAACATTCAAGTTAAACCAATCGCCAATGGCTTTGTTAGTTAAAATTCCGTGGTACAAATAGACACCATTTTTCAATCCATTATTGCAACGAAGGGCACTTTCAATTCCGCCATCTTCTGCAATTTGAAGTAGAGAAGGAGTAATAATATTACTTATAGAAAGCGATGCTGTTTTAGAATAGCGCGACGGAATATTAGGAACGCAATAATGTATTACGTTATTTTTTATAAAAGTTGGTTTTTCATGGGTAGTGATTTCCGAAGTTTCAAAACAACCTCCAGTATCAATACTTACATCCACAATAACAGCGCCTTTTTTCATGTGTTCTACCATAGTTTCGGTAACCACAATTGGGCATCTTTCTTTACCACGCATAGCGCCAATTGCAACATCACAACGACGTAATGCTTTCAATAAGGCTTTGGGTTGTATGGTTGAAGTGAAAATTCGTTCGTTTAAATTATTCTGTAATCTACGTAGTTTTGTAATGGAATTATCAAAAACTTTCACACTGGCACCTAATCCTATTGCAGATTTAGCGGCAAATTCGCCAACGGTTCCAGCACCAATAATTACGACTTCGGTAGGAGGGACTCCTGTAATATTTCCGAATAATAAACCTTTTCCGAATTGTTGGTTGATCATCAATTCGGCTGCTATTAATATAGATGCCGTACCTGCAATCTCGCTTAAAGATTTCACTGCTGGGTACGAACCGTCTTCGTCTTTTATGTATTCAAATGCTAAGGCTGTGATTTTCTTTTGCGTAAGCGCTTCAAAATATTCTTTCTTTCTGGTTTTCAATTGGATAGCCGAAATGATAATGGCATTAGATTGCATCATTTCAATTTCTGCCATAGTAGGTGGCTCCACTTTTAAGAGGATTGGGCACGACAGAACCTTTTTAGTGTCTTGCGTAATTTCGGCACCTGCATCGCTGTATTCTTTATCGCTATAACTAGAACTTTCTCCGGCACTAGCTTCCATCAAAATGCGATGTCCATGTGCCGTAAGCGATTGCACCGCATCGGGTGTCAAGCAAATGCGTCGTTCTTGGTAACTTGTTTCTTTAGGAATACCTATAAATAACTCGCTTTTATGTCGAGCAATTTCTAGTTTTTCTTCTTGAGGAAGTAATTGTTGTTTTGTAAATGGAGTAAGCGCCATAGTTTCCAATAAATTATGGCACAAGTTACAAAATTATTTTTACACTAATACCAACCTTCTTTTTCCGTCTGGAAGTAGTTCGATGGAAATGGTAGAATGCTCTTCTGGAATTAAATTCGGAATGTTCTCTGGCCACTCAATAAAACACCAGTTTCCAGAATACAGATATTCATCGATACCCATATCTAAGGCTTCCATTTCATTTTTTAATCGGTACACATCAAAATGATAAACATATTGATTATTAGATATTTGATATTCATTAACTAAAGAAAAGGTTGGACTACTTGTAGCATCCGTAACGCCAAGCTTTTTGGCTAATGATTTTATCAAAGTTGTTTTTCCAACACCCATAGAGCCATTGAAAAGAAGAATCTTTTTCGGATTTTCTGCTAGTATTTTCTCAGCAACTGCATCGATTTCCGCTAAGGAAAAAATAATTTCCATTGTAATAAATTGGTTAATTTAGTTATAGCAAAGATAATTTTTTTTTCACCATCTTGTCATTCTGACGAAGGAAGAATCCCACATACTTACTTTTTTTCATTAGTATTATGAGATTCCTCCTTCGTCAGAATGACAAAATCATGAAAACTATTTTTACCTCGGATTAAAAACTAAAAAGGGCACAATTACTTCTTCTAAAGATATTCCCCCGTGTTGGTAGGTGTTTTTGTAATAACTCACATAATGGTTGTAGTTATTCACATACGCCAAGAAATAATCATTTTTTGCAAAAATATACGAACTACTCATGTTTATTGCAGGCAAACCAATCTTTTTAGGATCTTTTACCGCATAAACTTCTTTGTCTTCATAGGTTAAACTTCGTCCGGTTTTGTATCGCAAATTCAAACTCGTGTTTTTATCTCCAATTACTTTCGAAGGATTTTTTACATTAATAGTCCCGTGATCGGTAGTAATAATCAATTTGAAACCAAGTTTTTGTGCTTGTTGGATAATATCCAATAATGGCGAATTTTTAAACCAACTCAAAGTTAGGGATCGATAGGCTTTATCATCGGAAGCCAATTCTTTAACCACATCCATTTCGGTTTTCGCATGCGACAACATATCCACAAAATTATAAACCACTGTTACCAGATTATTATCTTTTAGTGTTCTAAAATTATCGGCTAATTTTTTACCTGCTGCAAGATTGGTAATTTTGAAATAATCTTGTTTCAGATTCAATCCCAAACGTTTTAAATGTGCTGTAAGAAATTCTGCTTCATACAAATTTTTCCCTCCCTCATCCACATCATTTTTCCAATATTGTGGAAATTGTTTTTCCATGTCAAGAGGTGTTAACCCAGAGAAAATAGCATTTCTTGCATATTGCGTAGCCGTTGGTAAAATAGCATAATACGGCACTTCTTTTTCTAATTTGTAGTAATTATTGATGGTGCTCTCCATTACTTTCCATTGGTCGTAACGTAAATTATCAATCACTACAAATAGTACCGGCTTGTCTTTCTTTACCAATTCGGGAACGACTAATTCTCTGAAAAGTGTATGAGATTGAATTGGCTTGTCTGCTTTTGGTTCGAACCAATCTTCGTAATTTCGTTCTATAAATTTTCCAAATTGCGAATTGGCTTCTTGTTTTTGCGATTCTAAAATGGCAATTAAATTGGTATCTTCTATGTTTTCCAATTCCAATTCCCAGAAAATTAATTTCTTATACAATTCCACCCAATCTTGATAGGAATTTACCATAGAAAGTTCCATGGCAATTTTTCGGAATTCCTTTTGGTAATCCAAAGTGGTTTTTTCAGAAATCAATCTCGAATGGTCTAGATTCTTTTTCAAACTCAATAAAATCTGATTCGGATTTACGGGTTTGATAAGATAATCGGCAATTTTAGAGCCAATTGCTTCCTCCATAATATATTCTTCCTCACTTTTGGTAATCATAATTACCGGAGTAGAGGATTTCTTTTCTTTAATTTCTGCTAAGGTTTCCAAGCCGCTCATTCCGGGCATGTTTTCGTCTAGAAAAACAATATCAAAATTATTTTCGGCAAATATATCTACAGCATCTCTACCATTATTACAGGTAGTGACTGCGTAATTTTTCATTTCTAAAAAAAGAATGTGTGGCTTTAACAAATCAATTTCATCATCCACCCAAAGTATTTTGATTTTATCCATAATGTCTATAATTGTTGTGCAATTTACTTTAAATAGAACGACGGTAATGCTAAAATTATTGTAAAATATCTTGCAAATAAAAATAATTTCCTTCTAAGATTAAAAATCAGTAGATTTGAAAACTATTAACATTATATCAAAATAAATATAAAATATTCCGATCTTTTCTCCCTCTCCTTTGGAGAGGGCTGGGGTGAGGAAAATTAATTAAACTATTTTATAATTTGATTTGGTATTAAATCGATTCCAAAAATTTATATGAAAATTATTCAAAAAATTGCCACAGTAACGCTCATCACCTTAAATTTGGTGGGATGTGCTAAAAAAGAAGCGACATTTATAGATCCGTTAATTACCAATAGAGATACTACTATCAGTCCTTCCGAAGATTTCTTTCTTTACGCCAATGGCGGATGGTTCAAGCAACATCCAATTCCTTCTTCCGAAAGAAGTAACGGAATATTCCGAATGATTCAGGACACCATCAACAACCAAATTAAGTCCATCTGCGAAACTTCTGCCAAAGAAACCGATGCAGAAAAAGGAAGTAACAAACAAAAGATTGGCGATTTTTATGCCTCTGCCATGGATTCCGTTACTATAAATAAAGCCGGAATAACCCCTTTAAAATCCGAATTTGCTACCATTGATGCCATTTCTGATGTGCCTAGTTTACTGAAAACGATTGGACATTTACATACTATAGGCTCTGGTGCAGCATTCACTTTTTATGTATCGCAAGACGATAAAATAAGTTCTAAAAATGCGTTGCAATTCATGCAAGGTGGCCTAGGACTTGGGCAACGCGATTATTATTTTAATACCGATGCCGAAACCGTAAACATCCGTGCCGAATATGTAAAACACATTCAAGCCATGATGCAATTGTTGGGTGTAAATCCTGCGGAGGCTGCCCAAAACGCAACTTCCATCATGAAACTAGAAACCGATTTGGCGAAAGCCTCTCGTAAACTAGAAGCACTTCGCGACCCAGTGAAAAACTACAATAAAATGAGCATTAGTCAATTTAAAACGCTTACGCCAAACATCGATTGGAGCACTACTTTAAAAGATCTTGGCATTGCCAAAGCCGATTCGGTTATTGTTGGGCAACCCGAATTCTACAAAGCATTAAACGGCTACATTAAAAGTTACTCCATAGCCGATTGGAAAACCTACCTAAAATGGGATTTAGTAAATACCTACGCATCCTATTTGAACAAGGACATTGAAAATCAAAATTTCAAATTTTACTCTACCGTTATGGGTGGTGTAAAAAAACAAAAACCAAGATGGAAACGCTCGGTAGAACAAACCGATGGTTCGCTAGGCGAGTTAATAGGGCAGGTGTATGTGAAAGATTATTTGCCTGCAGGTTCTAAAGAAAAATTATTAGAAATAGGAAATAACATCCGCGATGTCTATGCCGAACACATTAAAAAACTCGATTGGATGAGTGCCGAAACCAAAGTTAAAGCACTTAATAAATTGAGTAAAATTGTAATGAAAGTTGGCTATCCCGACAAATGGAAAGACATGAGTAGTGTAGTGATTGATAGAAAATCCTATTGCAAAAACGTTATGGCTGCCAATGTTTGGCAGTACCAATACATGACCAACAAATACGGAAAACCAGTAGACAGAGCCGAATGGAGCATGTATCCGCAAACCTACAACGCCTATTACAACCCAAGTAACAACGAAATTTGCGTTCCGGCTTGTAATATTTTGGTACCAGGATTTGAAGGTAGAATGCCCGACGACGCTATCCTTTACGGAATTATTGGCGGTTCTACTTTCGGACACGAAATCACCCACGGATTTGACGATCAAGGAAGCCAATACGACGAAAAAGGAAACCTAAACAATTGGTGGACTGCCGAAGATTTGAAGAAATTCAAAACCAAAACCGGACTTATCGTTTCGCAATTCAACAACTACAAAGTGGGCGATAAAACCATCAATGGTTCTGCCACACAAGGCGAAAACATAGCCGATTTGGGTGGTGTAGTTATGGGCTACGAAGCCTTCAAGAAAACCAAACAATACGCCAGCAATGAAATAATTAGCAAACTCAATCCAGACCAACGTTATTTTTTGGCTTATGGCTATGCTTGGATGGTAAACACCAACAAAGAAGCACTTTCGCAACAAATCATGAGCGATGTGCATGCGCCAGCACAATACCGAATCAACGGGCCGTTAAGCAACATCCCCGAATTTTACAAAGCATTTAATATAAAACCAGGTAACCCTATGTACCAACCCGATTCCTTGCGAGTGGTAATTTGGTAACACATTCATAATAAAACTAAAAGGGTTGACAATATAGTCACCCCTTTTTTTTAGGAGCGAAACAGTAGGCATTTTAGTAATGGTAATTCCTGCCATCCGTTGCAATCTGGCATTGCGAGGAACGGAGCAATCCAATATCACGAATTGGATTCGCAATCCCAGGATTTCCACTTCTGTCAGGGCTCATATCTTTGTAATGAAATAAAAATATGAAATATGTATCTTTGAAATAGTAACAATTGATAAACAAAACCAAGTTGCCAAATTGTGTCGGGGCGAAATACATCATAGATGATATTGTGAACATT
>CANFZM010000037.1 GCA_947451525.1 Flavobacteriaceae bacterium | reverse complement strand
GTTGAAACAACAATAAGCGACATCAAGAAAATGTTTCCTAGAACAATACACGCCATTACATTAGAAGGATTTTTGATAAAACTTACTCTTTTTGTATTTGGATTACAATTAAACAAATCAATTAACTAGCAACTTGAATTAATTAGTTATCAACGAAAACTTTTTCATAAAGTGGATATCGTTACTACTACCGCCTTTACAATTTTGGTATAACTAATTAATCGGCTTTTTTAATTTCACTTCTTGGGCTTATGCCATTGCTATTGAACGCTTCTATCTGAAAATAATAGGCATCGGTTCTATCCATTCCGGTAAAGAAATATTCATTTTTGCCATAAACCATAATACTTCCGTATAATTTATCTGGGGTTTTCCCGAAGTAAATCATATAGCCGTCCGCATTTTCATTTTGCGACCATTTGATCCAAGCACTTCTTCGTTCTCCAAATTTAGCAGGATCGGCACGAAGCGGAATGAAATTCTCAACCGCTTTAGGTTTTGCTCCGGCTCCTGTTCCAAAAACTCTAAAGCCACTTAAAGCAAATTTTCCTGAAGGAATATGAATATTTTCCATTTTTAAAAAACGAGCACTTGCTGGCTTTTCCAATTGGATATAATCGTGAGGAACGTCTTTTTGATTCTGACTTTTATCTACTAAAACGGTCCATTTTTTTCCATCCTTGGATGCTAATATTTTATATTGGTGGTAGGTTCCGGGAATCTTCCCCATAAATTCGGCATCTTGATCGGCATAATTTATTTGGATAGCATTAATAGTCGAAACTTCTCCTAAATCAGTTTGGAACCATTCGTTAGCGTTTCCAGTTTTGGCAGACCAATAGGTTTTAATGTCTTCATCTACGGCTAGATTAGGCTGATAACCACCTAATGTTGAGGAAACCTGAACGGGTTTATTATAATTCAACAACATCCAACCCGAAAACAAACTTTCTAAATGATTGGCATCTTTTTGAGGCAACAACGTTGGATAATCGCCATAAGCGGTGTTACAATACAGCACATCGTCTTTATCAAACCCTGCAGGCCAAATTCCGATGCGGCGTTCAAAATTATTCTTAACTCCGATAGCAATAGTCGAAACGTGCCAATAATTATTGAAATTATCAGTAAATGTTGCTCCATGTCCAGCACCACGAGCAAATCCTCCCGGCTTGTAAGAAAACGGATTGTGTTTTTGGTAACCAAAACCATCTAAAGGTTCGTTACTCACAAAAACACCATCGGCATAACCGCTAAATTCGGTTGCGGGTGCGCCATATTGCAAATAATATTTTCCGTTGTGTTTGGTCATCCAAGCGCCTTCCATGAAGGGTTGTAGAAAAGTATTGTCATTGTATTCTCCAAAGCGTTCCCAACCATGATCTTCTGGATGCAGAGAGATTAAAGGGCGAACATCACCATCGGATTGTAAGGTTTTGGTATTTATTTCGGTTCCCATAATTGGGAATTCGTTACTAGAACCCCAATATAAAAAGAGTTTGTCTTTTTCTTCATCATATAAAAAACCAGGATCCCAAGCGCCTACTTTGAAATTATCTACTGCAATTTCCCACTCGTCTTTGGTGGGGTTTTTGCTTTTCCAAATGGCAAAATTAGGCCCGTGAGTGGAACCAATAACATACATTTCGTCTTTCATGACAAATACTGCCGGAGCACATAATTCGTCATAAACTTGTGCATCGGGTTTTAGAAATTTTCTAGATATGAAATTCCAAGTATTCATGTCATCGCTCCACCAATATCCCCATTGATTGGTAGAAAATAAAAAGTATTTTCCTTTAAAGTTTACAATAACCGGATCGGCAGTAGCACGGTGTTTCCCTTGGGTTACAAAATTCGGAATTGGACAATACCCATAATCGATATTGATTGGGTTGCAATAGGTTTTGGGTTGGGCATAGGTTTGTAATGCTAAAAAAAGGAATAACGAGAAAACGTATTTCATGATAATTTGTATTTTCAAAACAGAAGTTTTTATTTGGCATTTGTTATTCCCCTCTTTTAGAGGGGTGCCCGTAGGGCGGGGTGTCATAAATGACTGTACTCCTTAATAATATAATCTTCTATTTCAGTCATTACATTTTCTAAATCGTGTAATACCCTAAATTTTGAAATCTTATAAATTCGTATTCCTAATTCTGCCAAAAAAGCATCTCTTTTAGCATCATAATCTTCTTTGTCGTTATGGCTTTCGCCATCAATTTCTATTACAAGTGCTAAACTTTTTACGTAAAAATCAACAATATAATTTCCAATAACTCTTTGTCTGTCGAAATCAATTCCCCAAAATTCTTTATTTCTAACTTGCTTCCAAAAAACAACTTCAGCATAATTACCGGCTTTTCGCAATGCTTTTGCTCGGTTATTAAGCAAAGGATTGTAGGGTAAATTTAATATGTAATTTGTTTTAATGGATATTTCTTTAATTTTTACCTCTTGCAACATAAAAACTATTTTAATATTTAACACCCCGCCCTACGGGCACCCCTCTAAAAGAGGGGAATGTAAGACGCACAGTAACACTCAATGATTATGTGGAATTTAAAATCCCTAGTTTATTGGCTGGAAACTTATTGCTGTTCCACCACCATTTGCCAAAGACAATTTGATGGTAGATTTAGACGTAACTTCTACGGTTTTAATTTCATAATTGATTGGGTTTGTTTTCCAATCGGCGGTTTTACCATCTTGATAAATAATGGCTTTGTATTTTTTATTTGGAGTCAAGAAATCTAATTTTATTTCTGTTTTTCTTGCATTTTCATCGGTAATGGCTCCTAAAAACCAACGTTCTCCATTTTTTTCTTTTCTTGCAACAGTCAAATAATCGCCTGGTTCTGCTTCTAAATATTTAGATTCTTGCCAATCTATAGCAACGTCTTTTATGAATTGAAAAGCATCTGGGTAACGCTCGTAGTTTTCTGGCAAATCGGCTGCCATTTGCACAGGTGAATACATCGTTAGGTATAAAGCCAATTGTTTTGCCAAAGTTGTGTGCACTTGCTCGGTTTTGGATTTATCGTAATAACTCATTTTGATTTCAAAAATTCCAGGTGTGTAATCCATTGGACCACCTAATAATCTAGTGAAAGGCAAAATTGTTTCGTGCATTGGCGGATTTCCAACACTCCAAGCATTGAATTCATTACCACGAGCGGCTTCTGCAGCAACATAATTTGGATAGGTTCTGCTGTAACCTGTTGGTCGTGAACTTTCGTGAGAATCAACCATAATTTGGTAATCGGCTGCGCGTTGTGCTACGTAATTGAAATGGTTTACCATAGTTTGTCCGTCATGAAATTCGCCACGAGGAATTATTCTTCCTACATAACCGGTCTTCACTGCAGGGTATCCGTATTCTTTCATCAAATTAAAAGCACGATCCAAATGTCTTTCATAATTAGCCTCTGAAGCCGAAGTTTCGTTGTGCATAATCATTTTCACTCCTTTGGATTTTGCGTAATCGTTTACTTCTTTCAAATTATAATCTGGGTAAGGTGTAACAAAATCGAAAACATTTTCTTTCCAATTTCCAAACCAATCTTCCCAACCGGTGTTCCATCCTTCAACAAGAACTCCGTCAAAACCATTTTTGGCAGCAAAATCAATGTATCTTTTAGTGTTTTCAGTGGTTGCACCGTGTTTTCCAGATGGTTTTAATTGGCCATCTGCAGCATTTTGTGCGTTTTGAGATCCTGCATAATCCCAAGTAGATTTACCCACGTGCATTTCCCACCAAACTCCTACAAATTTCATTGGTTTAATGAACGATACATCTTTAATTTTACATGGTTCGTTAAGGTTCAAAACCATTTTAGAACTTACAATATCTCTAGCATCATCACTAATCATAATGGTTCTCCAAGGAGAAACACAAGGCGCTTGCAAATAGGCTTTGTCCCCAATGGCATTAGGTACTAAACGAGAAGTAAGTTGGAAAGCCTCCGGAACTAAATCTAAATGCATTACAGGATAATTTACTACCGCTGCTTCAAAAATATTGATGTAAACTCCCTCTGCCGATTTCATCATTAAGGGCGATTGAATAACGAATTTTCCGGCTATAGATTTTAATCCGATACCATTATTTCTATCAATATTATCGGTGTTTATTTCGGATAATTTTGATTCGGTGTAAGGATATTCTTGGCTATCAAAATCTCCTGGAAGCCAAAAAGTTTTATGATTTCCGGTCAAATTGAATTGTGTTTTTTCATCTGAAATGATAAAATAATCTAGGTTTCTTTGCTTCGGAAAATCATAACGAAATGCAACACCTTCATCAAATACTCTGAAAATAATATTTATTTTTCTGTTAGTTGACGTTTGTGAAAGTGCAACCGTCATTTCATTGTAATTGTTTTTTATGTTGGACTGCTCACCCAAAACAGGCTGCCAAGTTTCGTTCACATTCTTTTGACCAATGCTGTCGATGCGAAAATTAGCCTCTAAAGCAGGTAATCCTTTTAATAAAATTGCTAAAGTACTTTCCTTTACAATGGATTGGTTTTTGTAATTTACAGAATAGTTTGGCTTTCCCTCTTTAGAAAGACTAAAAGTAAGGCTTAACTTTTGAGATGGTGATTTAATGCTTTGCGCATTAGTTAACGAAAATGCTAAAAGTAATATTGTTCCTACAAATTTTTTCATATTATAATTTTTGGATAAAGATAAATTATCTAAATGATTTATTAGAAAAAACCCTTTAGTTTATTACCAAAGGGCCTCCTCAAAGTACATAAAACAACTATTGAACTAACTCAAATTCAATCTTGTTTTCGGTATCGGAATTGGTTCCTATGAACGCTTGGAAGGATCCATTTTCGGCAACATATTTTAAATCAGAATTATAAAACTTTAAATCTTCTACTGAAATAGTGAAAGTTACGGTTTTGGTTTCTCCTTTTTTCAGGTCTATTTTTTGGAATCCTTTCAACTCTTTTACAGGTCGTGTTACCGATCCTACTAAATCTCTGGTGTATAATTGAACGACTTCTTTTCCGTCAAAATTTCCTGAATTAGTTACCGCAACGGAAACATTAATTGTTCCTTTGGCATTCATTTTAGTAGCAGATGCAGTAACTTTTCCGTAAGTGAAGGTAGTATAACTCAAGCCATAACCAAAGGGATATAGAGGTTCGTTACGTTCATCAATATAATTAGATTTAAATTTTTCGAATTTCCCTTCTTTATTACCTAATGGTCTTCCGGTGCTTTTTTGAGCATAATAAATTGGTACTTGCCCAACACTTCTTGGGAAAGTCATTGTGATTTTTCCGGAGGGATTTACATCGCCAAACAAAACATCAGCAATTGCATTTCCGGCTTCTGAACCTGCAAACCAAGTGTTTAATATTGCCGGAACGTTTTTATCTTCATCTACCAAAACAAGCGGACGGCCTGTAAATAAAACTAAAACTACAGGTTTTCCTGTTTTTAATAGTGCGTTTAATAAATCTTTTTGAGTTTGAGGAATTTCAAGATTAGTTCTACTGGTACATTCGCCATTATATTCTGCCGATTCACCTAATGCAGCTATAATTACATCTGCTTTTGATGCAATTTCTAGTGCTTCTTTTTGTAATTCTTCTTTAGTTCGGCTATCCCTATTTAGAGTTTTACCAAACATTGTTGCATGTTCTTCTAATATTGCATTATCCTCAAGATTAGATCCTTTGGCATATAAAATTGTAGCTTGACTATTAGTTTTTAAACCTTCTAAAAGAGAAATTGATTGCCCATTTGAAGCTACGCTCCAGGTACCGGACATGTTATTTTTAGCATCAGCTAAGGGGCCAACAAGTGCAATAGTTCCTGTTTTTTTTAAGGGAAGTACTCTTTCTCCTACAGAAGTTGGTGTATTTTTTAATAATACTAATGATTGGGAAGCTATACCACGTGCTTCCTTTCTATTTTCGGGAGTGAAAATATCTTTAGCAACTCGAGACTCGTCGCAATATTTATAGGGGTCTTGAAACAAACCTAAATCGTATTTGGCATTTAAAACAAGTCGAACAGCATTGTCAATTTGATTTTGAGTAATCTTTCCTTCTTTTAATGATTTTTCTAATGTATTGATGTAAGCATCACTTACCATATCCATTTCAACACCAGCTTTGAGAGCTAGTTCTGCGCATTTTTGTACCTCTCCTATTCCGTGATCCACCATTTCATTTATAGCGGTATAATCGGTTACTACAAACCCTTTAAAACCCCATTGATTTCGTAAAACATCGGTTAATAACCATTTATTTCCTGTAGCAGGAATTCCATTAATTTCATTAAACGAAACCATTGTAGAACCGCATCCTGCATCAAAAGCGGCTTTAAAAGGAGGAAAATAATCGTTATACATTCTTATTTTACTCATATCTACCGTATTGTAATCTCTTCCAGCCTCAACAGCTCCATAAAGTGCAAAATGTTTTACGCAAGAAAGAATAGTGTTGTTTTTGGATAAATCATTTCCTTGATATCCCTGAATCATAGCTTTAGCGATTTGACTACCTAGATAAGGATCTTCTCCTGAACCTTCGGCACATCTTCCCCAACGAGGATCTCGGGCTATATCTACCATTGGAGAAAATGTCCAATTTATTCCATCGGCAGAACATTCTTTAGCTGCAATTTGAGCCGAGCGTTGAATTAAGTTCATATCCCAAGTTGCTGCTAATCCTAGCGGAATTGGAAAAACAGTTTCGTAACCATGAATAACATCCATACCAAAAATAATTGGAATGTGCATTCGACTTTGTTCTACTGCAATTTTTTGAAACTCTCTGATTTTATTAACCGCACGACCTTTAGCATTGGTTCCAATATTAAACATTCCTCCCACTTGTCCTTGTTCAATTTTTTTTGCAATATTAGAACTTTGTGCTTGGCCAGTAACAATATCATCGGAACTTGGAAGATTTAATTGTCCTATTTTTTCTTCTAAAGTCATTTTAGAGAGCAATTCGGTTACAAATTTATCTTTGGGAGAAATTGATTTTGTAGCTAACTTTTGAGAGAATGCGGTACTAGTGCATAATGCAAACAGAAGAAATAGGTTTTTATTTAATTTCATTATATTCTTTTTTTTAAAACTATTAAGAAATTTATGGTCCATTAAGGTTTTTAAACTATTTATGTTGTGTTAATAACCATTCGTAAAATTGAGGATTGGAATACGTAGAATCCCAACTGTTGTGGTTGTCGTTTGGAAATATAGTTAAATGTGAAATAGAATTTATTTTCACTAATTTTTGATACATTTCGATAGATTGAATGGGCGGCACTACATCGTCTAGTGCACCATGAAAAATTTGAATAGGCATATCTTTTAGTTTTTCAACCTCAAACATCATCATTTGGTCTACAGGACCACAAACGGTTGCTATGGCTGCAAAAAGTTCGGGATGTTCTTCGGCTAATTTCCAGGTTCCCCATCCGCCCATACTTAAACCGGTTAGGTAAATTCGGGATTTATCTACATTGTATTTTGAGGAAATTTCTAAAATTAATTGGTAAACAGCATTGGTATCCCACCAAACATTTTCGGGACATTGTGGGGCTAAAATGGCAACAGGTTGTTTAATTAAATTTTGATAGGTAAATGGACTATGATTTTTTACCTGTTCTAAATCAGTTCCTCTTTCGCCAGAACCATGAAGAAATACTATCAATGGAAACTTCTCTTTTAGATTGGTAGGTAATTGTAAAATGTAGTGCAGTTGCAAAGTAGTTTTCGCTTCTTTGGTGAAGTTTCCTTTTATCTCTTGTGAAAAAGAAATCATAGAAAATTGTACTAGCATTAGCGTTAATCTTAATTTCATAATTTTCTATTTATCTAATAATGCTTTCTATTAATTAAATTACGTTTACTACTTTTTTATAATGGAAACTTGTTTCTTTGTAAGGTGAACTAGTTTTTAAAACCCGTGTTGGGTTGATGAAAATCCTAGTGCTTGTAATCCTACTTTAACTTCTGGTGCTTGCATAAATAAATTCCAACAAAGACCTGTTCTATAATTTTCAATCATTGGTGCAATTGTTCCTTGATCTATTGCTAGGTATCTAGGAGTTTTCCAATTATAATGCGGTGAAAAAGCATCGTAGGGCCCTGCTACCCCAACATATCTTGCTCGATGTTCTTGATATAAATATTTTAAAAATTTCATGCTTTCTATTGGTGTGTATGGAAAAGAAGAAAGTGCTGCTGTTGGTGAAATAACACCTCTGTCATTGTTTGGTTGGTGTGCAGAATATCCCGTTGCACCATTGCTGTCTCTTGAATAACTTGCTGTTAAACCCCAACACTTATCCGAATAACCTGTCCAACCAATTGGATTAGCAACACAATAATTTAAACAAATTTTAGCGTGGTTTTGTGTCAATGTCCAATAATTAGCGTATTGATCGGACAGTCCTCTTGGATCTAGCCCTAGATAAGAATAATGGGCCCAAAATAAAGGACCTACCGTATTTGTTCCGTTATAGTTAAATACTTTAGGTAAATTATAACTAGTTCCTGAAGATACAATTGCTCCGTTTCTTGCCCAACCTTGATTATAACATGCGGCTGTAATTGGGTGGGTTGGAGAAGACATTCCTAAAACATAAGTAATTAGGCATTCATTATAACCTTCAATTTTCAAATTCATGTCCCAACCATAATTTGGAGACCAATGCCAATATAAAGCATTTTCACCTTTGGTGTACCAATCCCACTCTACCCCTTTCCAAAGTAAATCTGCTTTGGTTGCTAATGTTTGTTCGGAAGTAGTTCCGTTTTGAAAGTATTCTCTAACTGTTAATAATCCTTGACATAAAAAAGAGGTTTCAACCAAGTCACCACCATTGTCTTTAGTTCCAAAAGGAATAACATGACCTGTGGTTCCATTAATCCAATGGGACCATGCTCCGTGAAATCTATCGGCATTTTCTAGAAAAGTTAATGCAGTAGTAAGTCTAGCAACAGCTTCTGCTCTTGGAACAAAACCTCTTTCTACGCCTACTATAATTGACATTAATCCAAATCCAGAACCACCAGTTGTAACAATATTAGCATCGTTACCAGGATCATCGCAGTGGTATCTTTCTCTTGCAAGTTTTGAATTAGTCTCGGCATATTCCCAAAAATATTTTATAGCGTCTTTTTGTACTAAATCGAGTGCATCAGTATCCGAAATTGGAGTAATAGGATCAATTGTTATTATGGGTACAATTGGTGTTTCTACTAAATCAGATGCGGATGGTTTTGAACAAGAAGTACAAGAAACTAAAAATGGAATAATAATGAAGAGAAAAGAATATTTCATTGAAGTCATAATAAAAAAATGAATTTTTATATTAAAAAAACCTCATAGATCAAATCTATCTATGAGGTTTTTCAATAAATAATGTAAAGAAGAATTATTATCTACCAGCCAATTCTAATTCATATAGAGAATTAATATCACCAGCAGTTAGTAATTTTTTCCATACACGAATTTCATCCAATTGCCCTTTCAAGGCAGCATTCCATGTTTCAATATTTGTACCATCAGCAATAGTTGGTGTTGCTCCAATTATTGGATGAGAAGGTGTAAAGAAACTAAATGGCATTGCTACATTATTATTTCTACTTTCCCATGCTGAATTAGAAATTTTAACACCATTAACATAAATTCTTGTGTTAGCAGTAGTTGCATCCCAAACCCATACAATATGTGCCCATTTTCCACCTATTTTATTAGGGTTCCATGTGTGTGTTGCATCCATCCAAGTTTCTTGTTTCAACATATTAATACAATCGCCATTAAAATCTGTATTATCTGGTTGTTTAAAATGGTATTCGGCTTTAACTTGAATAGAATCACTAGTAACTAAACCATGAGTATTTCCCATTAGACATAAGTTACCAATGTTTGCATTATTTCCTCCTGTAAAAGAAATTAAAGGTGAAATAGTGCTAACTCCATTTGCAGTTAATTTAGTGTTTGAAATTTTTGCCCAACAACTGATTGTCATACTACCATTAATATTATTAATAGCTGCAATAGAAGGATAATTTAAAAAACCTGCATTAAAGTTTGCTCCTTGTCCTTTTACTCCTGTAACCCATGTAGTTCCAACTGTTGCAGAAGGAGATGTGCTTGATTTAGTTTCAACACCTGAGCCATTTAAAGGCCAATATGCTACTAAATCAGCAGCTCCTACTTCGTCAGCAGAGTTGTAACCTCCAATTGCAGGTAAAGTATCATCTGTACTGTTTTTACTACAGCTTGATAATGCGGCTATTGCAAGTGTTATTGCAAAAGCGGAAACTAAAATTTTGTTTGTTTTCATAATAAATAATTTAATGTTTGAGTTAATAAAAATTGTTAATATCCAGGGTTTTGTGATAATCTGTTACCACTTTGAATAATCTGATCTTGTGGGATTGGGAAAAGTTCATTTACACCAACCATGAAATTTTTTCCATCTGCTGCCATTGCTGAATGGGCTTGACCTGTTCTTACAATATCAAACCATCTATCGTGCTCCATTGCCATTTCCCATCTTCTTTCATTATATAATTGTTGCAATGTTAAAGAGGTACGATTGGGTAGTCCTACTCTATTTCTAATTATATTTACTTTGCTAATTGCTTCAGAAACATTACCAAGTTTAAAAGCGGCTTCGGCTCTTATTAATAGTATATCGCTATATTTTAATACCCTTAAGTTTTTAGCAGTTTCCCCTTTATCACCATTCCATGATTCAGAAATGCTACTTTGATATGCTTTATAATTATATCTTGGATTATTCCAGGTTACAAGTGCTATAAAACCATCCCATAAAACGGAAGGAACAAACATAATTGAGGCATTTTTTCTTATATCTCCTGATTCATAAGAATTTACTAATGATAAGGAAGGCGTATTAAATCCCCAACCTAAATCTGGAGTTCCTCGTGGACCTTGTACATTAGTGTAATCACGAATACCTTTTCCAAGTGTTGCTTGAACTTCAAAAATTGATTCCGATTTATTTTCGCCAATTTCTTTCCACACATCAGCGTAATTTAACATTAATGAATATTGCCCTGAACTAATAACACTTCCCGACATGTCAAAAGCATCTTGCCATTTTTCTTGATATAGATAGGCTTTGGCTAACATTGCTTGAGCAGCACCTTTAGTTGCTCTACCTATATTTTCTGGTGAATTTTGAACAGGAAGTTTATCAATTGCATCTAATAAATCCAATTCAATTTGGTGGTAGGTATCTTGTTTTGTTCTTCTTTTATAAACTATATTATTAACGGTTTCTATATCGTTAATATCAATTTTTTCGGTTACTAATGGTACACCTCCAAAACATCTTACTAAATCAAAATAAAATAAAGCACGAAGAAATTTAGTTTCACCTATTAAACGTGTTTTTAAGGCACCATCAATGTTTAATTGATTTAGATAATATAGTGCATTATTTGCTCTATATACACCATCAAATCTTCCGTTCCAAGTATCATTAAAAGAAATTAAATTGGACTGAAAATCTAAATTGTCTAATTTATTTTTATCTGAACCTGTATCGCCAGGAGAAGAGCCTTTATCGGCATCATCGGAGGTAATACTTGTAATTCCTATCCAAGAAAAGGAGTACATGTTGTAATCTAATAATTTATTATAAACACCATTCACTAATTGAGTAGCATTGTCTGGATTATTTAAAAAATCCAATTCGGATTGTGCATCATTTGGTTCCACATTCAAATCCTTTTCACAGGAAAAGAGAGAAAAAATTGCAATTACCGTTACAAAAATGATTAAACTATATCTTGTGTTTTTCATTGCCTTATAAATTTATATTTAATCCTATTAGAAAAGTTTTATTAGTTGGGTAAGCATCTAGTTCAATACCTGCCCCACCAAGTGCTGCCCCTGTAATTTCTGGAGAATATCCAGTGTATTTCGTAAAAATAAATGGATTTAAAGCGGTTGCATATATTCTTAATTTATCTATTCTCTTTATGATTTTTGGCAAAGTATATCCAAACGTAATGTTGTTTATTCTAAAATAAGATCCATCTTCAACAAAATAGGTTGAAGGTTGTGGTACATCATTGGATGGTTTAGGATTGGAAGCATTGGTATTAGACGGTAACCAAAAATTATCTAATGTAGCACGTTCAATATTCTCGCCACCAAAACGTTGCGCTTTTTTACCATTGTAAACTTTATTACCTCCTACACCATAAGAAAAGATAGTTAAATCCATTCTTTTATAATTTACACCAATGTTTAAACCATAAGTATATTTTGGTAAATAGGAACCCGCATTAACTTTTTCTGTACTTAAAATAAAACGACCATCAGAATCATAGCCTTTCACTTCATATACATAGAAACTTCCTAATGCTTCTCCTTCTTTAACAAGTTTGGTAGAAACTCCGTTATTTAAACCACCTCCTATCAAATTTTTGAAGAAACTATTATAAACTTTAGAAAGTTTATTGTCATTTAAGGAGATATTTCCTCCTATACTATAACTCCAATTTTTATTAATTTCCTTTTTCCAATTTAAAGTAAGTTCAGCACCTTTATTGGTTACCTCTCCAGCATTTACATATACTGCACCTGGAGAAAGAACATTTGGATATTCTACAGGTAAGATAATTTTATCTGTTTTTCTATTATAAATATCAACGCTTCCCGAAAGATTATTATGTAGTAATCTAAAATCAATACCAAAATCAATTTCTTTCATTTTTTCCCAAGTCAAATTTGGATCAATTTGGTATGGAACAATAGATCCAGGGTTTATTTGAGGATTGTTTCCAAATGAATAATTATTTCCAGAACTAAAAAGTACATTGTTTACCGAAGGGGTTCCCTTGCCATTACCAACTTCACCATACCCTCCTCTAACTTTAAGAAAATTGATGATTTTATTAGAACTTAAAAAATCTTCTTTAGAAACTATCCATCCTGCAGATAATGCTGGAAAATTATCCCATCTTTTATTTGCTTGAAAATTACTTATTCCTTCTCTTCTCAAAGAGGCCGAAAGCAAATATTTATCATTATATTCATATTCTACCCGTCCAAAATAAGCCAATGAAACAATTGGTGTAGAATGAGCATTTGAAACAACTGAATTAGGATCAATTGTAGCATTATTAGAAGAGAAATTTAAGTACCAATAATTATCTTGTTCTGGAACATTGTATCTTGTAGCACTTAAATATTCTGAATTTCTCGTTGTTGTTCTTGACATCCCTGTAATAAAAGTGAAATCATTCTTTCCAAATTTCTTTTTATAAGTAAGATAATTATCCCAATTCCATTCATAAGAATTACTTGTATTTTGAGTAAGTGAATTTATTCTATTTGGAGTTGGATAATCCATTTCAGAATTAGTAGGATTTTGATACAGCCATATTTCTCTATTTGCATTATATGAAAATGATTTTGACCAATCAAAAGTTGCCCCAAAATTGGAATTAAATTTCAAATTTGGAAGTAATTTAATTTCAGCACCAATAGAGCCAAAAAGTGTTAAATTTTTATATTTATTATTGGAATAATATAAATCAGCAGCAGGATTAGAAACATTATTATAACGTTCAATACCTGTCATATCATTATAACCTAGACTATTAATAATAGGTGCCGCATATCTTCCGTTAGGATTGTAAACTGGCATAATTGGCGACTGCTTGTATGCAGAAGTAAAAGCACTTAATGGTTTGGATGTACCGTTTACAGAAGATATATTAATAAACTGTGTAATTTTAACTTTTTCATCAAAAGCCTTTAGTTCATTTTTAGAAATAATATTATTTCTTTGATATTCCGAACCAGTTAGAATACCTTTTTCATTATAATTTGAAGCACCCAAATAATAGTTTGCAGTTTCATTTCCACCCGAAAAAGAGAATGAGTTATTGTTAACTTCACCTACAGTTGTAATTTCATCTAGCCAATTTGTATTCACAGGTTGATTCAAATTGTAAAAATTTGAAGATCCTCTTGCTACATTGTTATAATAGGCATATCTATAAGAATCAGCCATTTTTACAGTTCTCTGAATAAATTTTCGACCCATATAGGTATCCATATTTACTTTTATCTCTCCTTTTTTTCCTTTTTTAGTTGTAATAAGTATTACACCGTTGGAACCTTTTTGACCGTAAATAGCCAAGGAAGAGGCATCTTTTAAGATATCTATAGATGCAATATCATTGGAACTTAACCCATTAATTCCGTTGGCTTCAACACCATCAATAACATATAATGGATTACTACTAGAAAGTATAGTACCTAAACCTCTTATTAATATTGTTGGAGCAGCGCCTGGCTCATCATTTGTTACAATATTAATACCTGCTGCTTTACCTTGTATAGATTGAATTGCAGATTGAGCAGGATTTTTTAATAAATCTTCCGATTTAATTTGAGATATTGACCCCGTAATAGACCCTACTTTTTTTGTTCCATATCCCACTACTACAACATCCGATAAACTTTTTGCTTCCTCTTCTAAAACAACAATCATATTTACACTTGCTCTTACGTTTATAGTAGCAAATCCAATCATTGAAAAAGTTAAGTTGTCACCAGAATTTGCTTTAATTATAAATGAACCATCTAAATCAGAACTAACAGTACTTTTATTTTTAGTATTGTATATATTAACTCCAACAAGAGCATTTCCAGTTTTATCTTTTATTTTACCTGAAAAAGTCTGTGAAAAACTAATACCTGATAAAAGCAGAAATAGATATAAAAAAATACTATTTTTCATAGGATAATTATGTTATGTTTTTTTATTAGGACAAACATACTAATTACATCGATATAGTAAATGAAAAAAATCTACTACATAACTACATCATAATTTATTTAATATTTTATAAAATATTAAAAATCAATAAATTAAAATAATTGTAAAATATAAAATACTTATCAAAGAAAAACGTCTTTGATGTAGTACTGATGAAGTGAGCAGCAATGATAATTTAATAAAAAATTATATTTAATAAAATGGTATTAATAATTTCAAATATAAAATTATAGGTTATTCATAAAATTTGAGAGGTTAATTTCTTGATTTATTTCTAATTTCTTCCGTAACCTATAACGATGTAATTCTACACCTCGGAAAGAAATATTCATTAAAGGAGCAATTTCTTTAGAAGATAAACTCATTTTTAAATAAATACATAATTTAATATCTTTAGAAGAAAGTTTAGGGAATTTAGAATACAATCGTTTAATAAAATCTTCATGACTTTTAAATAAATTATTCTCAAAAGTTTCCCACTCTTTTTTATTAATCGAATTAAGTTTTATTGCTTTTTTGATGTTGCTCTTTAAACTTAAAATATCATTCTCTACTTCAAGAAGTCTTTGAATACTTTCAATCATTTCTGATTGTTTGGCTATAGATAAGGACTTTCCCGCTACTTCAGACGCTTTAGTTTGGACTTGAATTTCAAGAATATGATTTTCATATTCCTGAATTTTAGATTTATTTTCTGCATTCAACTCCAGTTGCAAAATTTCTTTTTGGTGCTTGAGTTCCTCGTCTTTAAGTTTCAATTTTTCGGTATATCGAATTTTATTCCATCTATAATACAAGATGAAAATCCCCGAAATAATAAGAAAATACAAGATAATAATTCCAATAGAAAAATACCAAGGTCTAGAAACGTTAAAATGAAAATTGGCAATTTCAGAATATCCATTACCATTATGGAAATAAATATTAATTTCTTGGTTGCCACTATTAAGATTGTTAAGAATTATTTTCCCTTTATTAATAGGAATGAAATCCTCTTTCTCATTTAGTTTATAAAAAAGATTAGGGTTATTAAATCCAAAATAAGGAGAAATAACATTCAATTCGACGGATTGATTGTGTTTTATATTAGATTCTTCGTTAATAAGACTACCTTCATAAAAACCTTCAATACTAATTTTTTGGTTTTTTACTTTAGATTTTTTTGGAAGAAAGGTCAAAAAACCATCGTCTAGATTGATAATTAATTGATTGCCTTGTTTAAAAACTTTAGTATCTTGATTAATTATTTTTCCTTTATAATATTTTTCGGGGATTAATTCCCAAATAAACTTTCCATTAATTTGATTTACAATATAAAACAAACCTTCTTTAAAGATTAAGAAACTATTATCATCAATAGGAATAATCTCGGTGATGTCTTTAAACGAATTATTGAAAATAGAATTGATTTCTAATTTATTAGAGATGGAATTAAAATTATACCATGTATTATGAATTAAAAACAAAATTTCGTTTTTAAAACTGAAAAGTTTCACATCGTAGTCATTTTTTATTCCATTACTCTGAGTAATATTTTCAATGGCAACAACATCATAATTTGGAGTAAATTTTATTCGATACAGACTCTTATAATTATCTACTGCCCACAACTCATCTTTTTTGCTTTGAGCAATATTTTTTATAGGTTTTGTAAAACCTTTTACAAGTTTAAAATTAGTGAAATCCTCCCCTTTGTAAATTACAATTCCCGAATAATTCGCTTGAAAGTAAACACTATCAAAATTACTTTTTAATAATTTCCATCCACCACAAACAGGATTAACTTTGGCTAATTGCGAATTATTCCAAAAAAAAGTTCCGTCGTTGTGACCTATTAGAAAATTGGAATTAATTGGACTAATATCCCACACATGACCTTGCGAACCAGGAATTATATCTAGTTTTTTATTTTGGTATTTAAAAACACCATGATTAGAACCTAATAAATAGTTGTTTTGCAAAGGTGCCACAGCATAAACCGAACCTAAAACACCGGTATTATCTGAAAAAATAGAATAAGGAGAATTGATTTCAATATGAGAAATACCATTATCCAATCCCAACCATAAATCGTTTTCTAAATCAAAGCCGATAGAAAGAACTGAATTATTCAACAAGGAATTATTTCGGTTGACATTTACATAAGAATCAGAATTTAAATCTATAATATACAATCCTTTGGAAGCGGTGCCTATTGCTAATTTATTTGTGTTAATAAATTTAGCAGCAATAATTAATTCCGATTTTAAATTACTGTTTAAAGGATTGTTCCAAACCGATAATGTACCTTTATCTAAAACAAAAACGCCATTCTTCTTAGTAAAAATATAAGTTTTTCCATTATTCTCTGCTATAGAATGGATGATGTTATTTTCTAATAAATCCAAGCCTTCTATCTTTTGGAATTTATTGTGTTCAAATAAATAAACCCCCTGATTAACCGAAGCAATATATAACTTAGCACCTATTGGAAAGCAATAGGATATTAAAAATGGGATCCTAATATTTTTAATGGTATTGTTTTTATATACGAAAATCTCATTAAAAGACTGAAAATAGATCTGATTATTAAATTTGAAAATCTTCCATACCTCCTCATTTATGGAGGCACCAACAAATAAGTTTTTTCCTTTAGAAATAGAAAAATAAGTCATTTTTCCATCCATACGTTTCCAATATCCAAATTCATTATAGGATCCAGAATAAATTCTATCACCATCGGCAAAAACAGATCGAATAATGGTTTTATTGGGTAAAGAATATTTTTCCCATTTGACCCCATTGTAACGCAAAAGATTATGATTATTGGCAAAATACATTGCATTATCTTTGCCTTGACAAGAACTCCACACTTGATTATCTCCCGTATAATCCGATTTTGTGAAATTTTCTACAAAAGGCAGAAGTTCCTGAGCCTTAACACCAAAGATCAGAAAAAAAAATAACAGTAGGCAAAGGGCGTGTTTTTTCATATCAAAATTATCCTTCCAAATATATAGATTTTATTACAAACAAAAAATCCCGATATTACTCGGGATTGAATTTTTATTTTCCGTCTACATAATCTTGTAGGTAGGCAAATCGTTCGGTTAGTTTACCATTTTCGGTCATTTTGGCTCGTTGTAAAATGCCGTCTTTATCGCCATTAAAAAATGCTGGAATAACATGTTGCATGAACATTTCTCCAAAGCCTTCGCTGGCATCTTTCGGTAATTCGCAAGGCAAATTATCTACAGACATTACCAATATAGAACCTGGATGCGTGTAAGGAACTTCTTTATTTTCGGAAGCCAAATACCCAAAGAAAGGATCGGCAATAGTAGATGCTTTAAGGGTACAAGCCACAGGACCGTCAACATCACAAGAAATATCAGCAACGACTTTAATTTTGCAATCGGCTGCTTTTAACATTTCATTGGTTAAAATATCGGGAGCACAATTTCCGTGAAAATGACCTGCCATATAAATATCGGCAACTTTAGTGAATCGCTCAAAATCGGAAGTGTACTCTTGAGGATTTTGATAGAAATCTTTATTATCTAAAACTTTTCCGTCTAAACGTTTATTATATTCTAAAACATCAATTTGAGTATAGACTGGAGATGAATATTTTTTATTTAAAAAATCGGCTACAGTAACCTCTTTTATCTTCATGCCATCTAGCATTTCTTTAATTCCCATGCCTACTTTTCCGAAACCTGTAACTACAATTTTAAGATTAGGAAGCGTTTGTCTTTTCAATCTGATAATTAAATCTTCTTGATTTTTTAAAGTTTCTGCTTTGGGCAAATTGAATAAATCATATTTAATTCCGAAGCCTCTAAAACCATTGTAAGCACCAACAATACCGGCATATCTTCCAAAACCAATTAATCGTCTATTATTAGCATCTACAATCGTTTCGTGATCGTAAAGTTCAATATTTTTATCTAAAACTGCTTGCAATAATTTTCTATTATAAGGCTGTTTTTTAATCGTATGCGAAAAGAAAAAATATTTTTTATTTGGAATTAATGCTTCTACTGGAATTTCTTTCACACCAAAAAGCACATCGCAATCGCTTAAATCAGTTGCTACTTCAATACCTAAATTGGTGTATTGTTCATCAGTAAAAACTCTAATATCCGATGCTTCTACTTTAACAACAGCATCTGGATGTTCGGCTTGCAATCTAACTAATTCTTCGGGGGTGAAAACGACTCTTCTATCGGGTGGGTTTTTTCTTTCTTTAACTATTCCAAATTTCATTTGTAAGGTGTTCTTGTTTGTTTGTGTGGCAAAAATACCATTAACGAAATCGTTTTCAAAACATTTTAGATAATAATTACAAATACACGAATGGCACTATTTACTGAAAAACAAAGGATTACAAATTTGTACTATAAGAATGTGAAAAACATGTTAATACCTTTATTAAAAAGAGTTTTGGCAAGGAATTGGATTACCTATATTTGCTTTTTTATCCCCCAAATTAATGAAGAAAAGAATTATTTTATATAGTCTACTACTAGTTTCCCTAAGTACATCAGTTACAAGTTGTAAAAAAAATACAAAAATTACTGAAAAAGCAGTTAAAGTTAATAAAAATGGACTTCCAGTTTTGAATCCTTTACAAGAGGCAATGCCGCAACTAACTCCAAGTTACTGTGCAGATAAAAAGTTACGGATAGATTCGTTCTTTCATAAAGTTTGGAATAAAGAAGATAATGTGAGTTTTTTAGTGGCTCAAAACGGACAAATTTTATATGAAAATTATAATGGATTTGCGAATAAACGCGAAAACGAATTAATTACTGCAGAAACTCCGCTACACATTGCATCGGTAAGTAAAGTACTGACATCTACAGCAGTATTGATGCTAATAGATGCTGGTAAAATTAAATTAGAACAAAAAGTAACCGAATTTCTACCTGATTTTCCTTATCCCGATGTTACTGTTTTAACCTTGTTGAACCACCGAAGCGGCATGAAAAACTATGCCTATTTTACGTATAACGATGGTAATTGGGATACCAAAAAAGAACTTACCAACGAGGATATTGTTACAGTGCTAAAGGAAAAACACATTCCATTAGAATCTAAAACGGACACTCGTTTTGGATATTGCAATACTAATTATGCCATGTTGGCATTAATTATTGAAAAAGTTACGGGATTAAAATATCCAGAAGCAATGCAAGAAATGATTTTCAAACCATTAGGCATGACGCATACTTTTGTTTACGAAACTGCCAAACATAAAGGCAAAGTTTCTTTATCCTATAAAGGCAATATGGACTTGGCAGTAGAATATTTGGATGGCGTTTATGGCGATAAAAATATTTACTCTACACCAAGAGATTTATTAAAGTTTGATGTGGCGCGGTACTCACCATCTTATCTAAATCCGGAATTATTGGAAAAGGTATACCATGGTTACAGCAATGAAAAAAAAGGAAAACGAAATTATGGCTTGGGAATTCGCATGCTGGAATTTGAAGAAGGAGAACCTTTTTATTACCACAATGGCTGGTGGCACGGCAATACTTCTTGTTATATCAATATGAAAAAAGAAAAGGTTACCATGTTTGTAATATCAAATAAATATACCCACAAGACGTATAAAACAAAACAGTTAGCGCCTTTATTTGGTGATTATCCTTTTAAAACTATAGAGGAACAAGAAGAATAAAGTACTTAATTATTTCTTCCTCTTTATATAATACTTTAAAAATAGTTTAACCAATTAAGATTGGTTTGCACTTTTATTTGTTCGTATATTTGCAGGCATGGTTTTTGTAATAAGACTAAGCGAAACTTGGGGTCGACTGGTTTTGACAGCGAGTGGAATTAAACAGTAAGCACGTCGAGCATTGAATTTTGGCTCGTAAATATCAATTTTCAAAACACACAAACGGCGAAGGAAACTACGCTCTTGCTGCATAATCTGAATTATAGTAAGATTAGCCACGCTCCTACTAGGTAGGAAAGCAGGATTCACCTCGAAAGCTTTGGTTTATGGCGGTCGATATAGGTGAATCGTAAATATGAACCTAAGAACAGTAAAGCTTCGGAGCTGTTACGAAAAATAAAGAAGATAAGTATTTTGTGGCTGTTTTTGGCCTAGCAAAATATCGAAAACTCAATCAGAAAATAAGCGTGTAGAAAGCTCTTTGATTGCTTGTTTGGACCCGAGTTCGATTCTCGGCGACTCCACAATTAACTTTTCAAAGTAAACTAAAAGCCCATAAATCTTAGGATTTATGGGCTTTTTCATTTTAACTACTTTTCAAATTATTCATTAAATCTCATTACAAAGGTGCCATAATCGGGGATCAATCCCAAAACCTGTGGGGAGACAAAAATTACGCATAAATATTAGTTAGTCTAAAAAGGAAGAATTCTATATTTCTAACTCCCCTGAATTGCGATCTAAAAGCTTTTATTTTGGCATTAAAAGATTCCGCAGACGCATTAGTGCTTCTGTTGTCAAAATAGTTCAATATGGTTTGGTAATGATTGATTATTGTTCGGGATATTGTATTGAAAGACTTGAATCCAGATTGATTTACTTTTTCGTGCCATTTGGCTAATTTGGCAAAACCGATTATTTTATCAGTTGTTTTTTCGAAGATAGTACGCAAGTCTTGCGTTAGATTGTATGCTTTGTAAATATCTGGATATAATTCAAACAATAAATTGGCTCTTTCTATTTGGTTTTTCGACCATTTTGATTTGTTTTTGTATAAGAAATAACGACTTCTAGCCAGTAATTGTTTAAGAGTATCTCCATTAGTTAAGACTTTTGGCTCGAATTTTTTCTTGTTTTTTTTAGCTTTTTCTATTGCTTCGTTTTCCTGGTCAATGGCTTGCCAGCGGTATTTGATTCTTATTTCTTGTAAAGCTTCTGTAGCTAGTTTTTGTACGTGAAAACGGTCGGTAACACGAGTGGCTTTTGGAAAACATTTTTTGGCTATCAATCCCATGTTTGCTGCCATATCGAGTGTGATTTCAGTGACTTGATTACGATCTTTGAGAGGGATTTTTTCAATAATTTCGATTACCGTTTCGGCTTTGGTTCCAGCAACCATAGCTACTATAGCTCCTTTTTTACCTTTGGCAGACTTATTGGTCAAAATAGTATATAGTTCACCATTGGATAATGAAGTTTCATCTATTGACAAACGTTTGCCTATATTTTTGGGGAAAATCAACCATTTTTTGGCGTGTTTTATTTGATCCCAAGATTTAAAATCACTTAAAAACTCCTTGTATTGATATTGCAAATTTTTACCGTTAACTCCATAAAAAGAGGCGATAGCATTGCAATCATTAGGCTTGGAATCTATTGATTTCTTTTAAAAAAGACGCAAACTCCTGTGTTACCCGAGTTCCGTCTGCCACTAAATTCCAATCTCTAAAAACCACTTGCCCAGTGTCTTCATTAAGCCATCTTCTGCGAGTGATGTGAAGATAAACTTGATGCCCTCGAATGGGGAAATCCTGAACGGTTATCTGGTCAAAGAACCCTTTGGAACTTAATTTGTTTTGTCTGTATTCCTTTGGAATCGAATGGATCTCCTTTAAATACAAATGAAGTATTTCATCTCCTTTTTCATAAGAAGTTAGTTCAAAATATTCAACAATGATTTCTGGTAATAATAACTTGAGAAGTTCTACAAATGAATCTTGCATTTCTATTTAATTTTGAAATGCAAATATCCATATTTAATATTTCCCCACAACTTTTTGACTTGATCC
>CANFZM010000036.1 GCA_947451525.1 Flavobacteriaceae bacterium | reverse complement strand
CAATTAAAAAAAGAGATAAATGAATATATAATTTATTACAATAACGATAGAATCAAGGCTAATTTAAACAAAATGAGCCCGATACAATATCGAGCTCATTATTATCAAAATTAATTATAAATTTGTCTAAACTTTTGGGTGCAGTCTATATCTTCGGCTTTTTTGTTGGTTATTATTTATTTTTCTTCTTCCAAAAAATGTTCAATTCTTTTATCTGGAATAAACCACATAAATGCAACCATAATATAGATTATTAAAGAAACAATAGGATAGAAATAAGCAAATCCAATTGCGGTTAAGTTACAGAATGTGGATACTTTTTCTTTATATCCATTGCCAATTGCTTTTGATAAAACAGAATCTTTACCTTCCAATTTAATTATTATTTTTTGAAGAATAGAGTAGGCAAGGCCACTCATAAATAAAACCACTCCGTAGAGCATCATTGGAAATTCTGCTAGATGATTTTCTCCTATCCAACCAGTAATAAAGGGAATTAGGGAAAGCCAAAACAACAAATGTAAGTTTGCCCAAAGAATTTTACCATTAACTTTTTTAACGGTATGGAGCATGTGGTGGTGGTTGTTCCAGTAAATTCCAACATAAATAAAACTCAAAGCATAACTTAAAAATTTAGGAATTAATGGTTTTAAATCCTCCCAAGTACTGCCTTCAGGAGTTTTAAACTCCAATACCATGATAGTTATAATTATTGCTAGAACGCCATCGCTAAAGGCTTCCAATCTGTTTTTAGTCATATTTTAATTATTTAAATTGCCCAATGTTTTGTGTATTTTTCTCTTATGGTGCGTTTGTTTCAAATTTTTATCTCCCGAAATAATACTGATGCTTCCATCAATTTCAAACATGGCTAGTTTTACATCTTTATAAAATTCTACACCGTGTTCCCGCATTGCTTCTTGCAATTCATCTGACGAAATCCCTAGTTTGGATAAAGCATTGAATTCTATTTTGCCATTATGAACTAAAATTTCTGGTTTATCCTGTAGCATTTCTTTAATGAATTTGGAATGCAACATTGTTTTCTTAAAAATTATATTGATAAGAAATAGTGCAAAAGCCGCAACAATTCCACCTAAAAGCGAGGTGTTGCTTCCTACCATTGCATTTTGAACCGAGTTACTAATAAGCAAAATCAGAATCACATCGGCAGTATTCAATTGGGATAATTCTTTTTTACCAAAAATCCGTAAGGCAATTATCATAAAAAGATATACGGAAACACTCCTGATAATTATGTCTAGGTAGGGGTTCATTTATAATTGTTGTATTAATTTCTTTGTAAATTCTATTTCGGTATCTATTCCATTTAGGTAATCATTAATTATTGGTTGAACTTCATAATCTGGTATAACTCCTCTGCCAAACGGAATTGAATTTTCTTTTGATTCCAAAACAAATTTACAAATAGGAATTCTACCCGTTATCTTTGTGTTTGGAAGCGTAAAATACAAATTAATTCCACTTGTATTACCATAAAAACCACCTCCAGTTTCCTCTCCAATGAATTTTGCATTGGTATAGTTTTTTGCTAATGCTGCAAATTCGGAACCTCCCGAAAAAGTTAATCCATTTATTAAAATGAAAAGTTTTCCTTTAAAATTATTTTCATTCGGTTTATCTCCATTGTAAAATTCAGGTTTATTTATATATCTTCCATCTTTGGTTAAATAAAACTCCTCTTTTAAATCCTTTTCAAATTGTTCTTTTTTCATTTTACTACTTTTTTGAGTGTATTCTAAAAAAGAATAATCAAATGATGGGATTTCTACATATTTATATTTTAGGTATTCTTTATCAATTAAATAAGATAATAAATGGTCTTCCATTCCTTGTTCACCTCCTTCATTTTTTCGGATATCGATAATTAAATTTTGTATTTTATTTTCAGACATTATTTTAAAATACTCTTCCAATTTCTTTTGAAATCCAACACTACCATTTTCATAATTATCCGTAGAGAAACTATTAAAAGTTAATGTTGCTGCATTTAATATGCTGTCAATTTTTATTTCCGCAACTTTTTTGTATTTATAATTTGGAATTTTAGAAATTACTTCATCCTCTATGTTATAAAATGATTTGCTATTTATAGCATTAATAGTATTGTATTTGAAAATTTCTTTAGTTGTGGGGTTGTATAATTCTATCTTAAATAGAGTTGGATTATTTTCAAAAAATCTTGAATAATATTCTGAAAAATTTCTTTCTATTCTATGGTATTTTCCAGTTATATTGTATCCATCCATCGGATGGATACTTATGAATTTACTCATAATATCTTCAATTTTATTTCCGTTGATTTTCAATACTTCTAGACCTTTAGTTTTATAGGATTGACAATCGTTTAGCAGATAAACTTTGCCATTAATAATTTTAAATATAAAAGGTAATAACTTAAAATTTTGTTCAGAATATAAAGTCAAATCGTCTGAAAATCCAATTTTGCAATGTCCTTCTTTTGTAAAAGAGGTTATTGGCGCTAGTATTTTAAATAAATCTAACACATTCATTTTGTCTTTTATTTTTGCTTTTTGAACATTACATAAACTATCAAATTGCATATAAGTATTATACCATAACCCAACATGAGTTTCTATATAAGCATTTTTTAAAATCTCATAATCCTTTATTAATTCAGAATATTGGTATTCTTTAAGTTTTTGAGGAGCAGTTTTAATCACTAAAGAAAAATTTCCCTCTTTTGGATATTTAGGGTCCGTTTTTAATTTAATTCTTAAAGTATAATTATCCGTTTTATCTGGAGAAAAGAAAATTTTTGCGGGATCGGTTTCATTAAAAGAATAATCTTTTTCAACCGTATTATTTTTATTGTCGATTAAATCAACTTCAACGTTTACTCCTTTATTTTCGACAATAATTAGATAATTAAAATCTTTTTTAAATTCTAAATTATAATTTTGATCCTTATTCTCTTGTATATAGATTTTAGAATAATTTTTATTAAATCTAATCGGATTAATCTTTTGCCCGAACGCAAAAATGGATAATAAAAAGAAATATAAGATTACTATTTTTTTCATTTATTATTTTATTTTCATAAAACCAATTACTAATTACTATTCACTAATTACTACTTCTTCTTAATATTACTCTCAATTGCCTTAATCATTTCACCAGCAATATCTTTATTTGTTGCTCCTTCAATACCTTCTAATCCTGGAGATGAATTCACTTCCAGCAATAAAGGCCCTTTAGCAGAACGAATAATATCAACACCTGCAACTCTTAAATCCATTGCTTTTGCTGCTTTAATTGCTATTCTTCGCTCGTCGGCAGTTGGTTTTACAATAGAGGCTGTTCCTCCCATGTGGATGTTGGCTCTAAATTCTCCTGGTGCTGCTTCTCTTTGTATTGCAGCCACTACTTTTCCGTCAACTACAAATAGGCGTAAGTCTTTTCCGTTGGCTTCTTTGATGAATTCTTGAACTAATATGTTAGCATTCAAACTTTTGAAAGCATTAATAACCGATTCGGCTGCCTTTTTAGTTTCTGCCAAAACAACTCCTTTTCCTTGAGTTCCTTCTAGTAATTTTACAATTAAAGGAGAGCCACCAACCATTTTTATCAAATCATCGGTATCTAAAGGAGAGTTGGCAAATCCAGTAGTTGGAATATCTACGCCATTTCGCAATAACAATTGCAATGAAAAAAGTTTGTCTCGAGATTGGGTTATGGCTGCTGCCGAATTCAAGCAATAGACTTTCATGGCTTCAAATTGTCGCGTTAAAGCGCAACCATAAAACGTAATACTAGGACGAATTCTAGGAATAACCGCATCAAAATTATCTAAAACTTTTCCGCCTCGATAATGAATTTCGGGTTTATCGGCATCCAATTTCATGTAACATTCTTTGATGTTTAGAAAGTGCATTTCGTGACCTCGCATTTCGCCTGCTTCCATAATCCGTTTATTACTATACAATTCGGGGTTGCTGGCTAGTAATCCAATACGCAAACCGGATTTATTTGGAATTGCATTTACGTATAAATCTTTAAGATTTTCGGTGGTATTTTGTCCTAATAAATACTTTTGTTCGGGATCAACCAAGATTCTGCCACTCATAGCCTCACGTCCTAAAAGCATACGGAAACCCATAGAATCTCGATTAGTAAGTGTCATTTCAATAGCCCAAAGATCGCTTCCAAGATTAATACTGGATTGAATAACGTAGCGTTGTTCCCTAAAACCACTAGAACTTTTTACCACGCGCTTATCAATTAATAAGGCTTCGCAATGAATTACCGTTTTAAGATTATTCTGAATAGGGTTAATGTCAAATTTCACCCAATTGATTCCGTCTTTTACAAATGGAGCAATATTGATGGCATGTAAAGCCGATGTTTTGGCTCCCGAATCTACACGTGCTTTAATAGCAGGAATTCCAAGTTCTGGAAAGGAACACCATTCTTCTGATCCTAATATGATTTTGTTTTGAGGCATTTTATGTAAATTTAAAACCACGAATTACAGGAATTTATTATAGAAATTCCAATATTTCGTGGTTAAATGTGTGTTATTATTTTAAATCTATGCTTATTTCTTTATTGGGAATATCGATACAAAATTTATTATTCTTTAAAAAGTTTAAACCAATTACCCCATCGTATTCTGAGATTATCCCATGAGCAAGAAAATCATAAACTTGTACTTCAAAATCATTTTTAATAATTCCTAAACATTCTAATTTTTCAACATCAAAACGTTCAACTAGTATTATTCCATTTGCAGTTTCTACTTCATATTCTCCTTTGCTATTTTTCAAATCATAACCAGCAAAATACAATACATTACTATCAATAGTACAATGTGTAGCAGCCGTATCAAGGGCTAGTTTAAATTTATAATGATCAGAGATACTTGCATTAACAATAATTACGTCTTCTTCTGAAGTTAATTCAAAACCAAACTTTTTCATAAACGTCTTAAAATTCCATTTCGTCTGATTTTTTTGAAATCTCCAGCAAAAACTATTGTTACAGTTTTATAGTCATTAGTTAAGTCTCTTCCCAAATAGCAAACTTCTTTTTTGTCTTTACTATGAAAAACAGGGATTCCAGATAGAATAGAAACTTTGCTCTCATCCATTATCGGATTTCCTAATAAAACCCATTCATCAGGAAACATTTTCATAATTTCTTTAAAACTTATGCTTTCCATTTTTCTTCGTTTTAAAATTAACGATTTAAATAAAATTAACTAGTAGGCTCCTCTTTTTTCTGTACTTTCACGGTTAATTCGCTTGCGCCTTCTTCAATATCCATAAAGATTTCATCGCCACTACCAATTTTAGAAGTTATAATTTCTTCGGCTAAAGAATCTTCAACATATTTTTGGATTGCTCTTTTTAAAGGACGCGCACCAAATTGTTTGTCGAAACCTTTTTCAGCAATGAATGCTTTTGCTTTATCCGATAGGGTTAGAGTGTAGCCTAATTCTTTAATTCTAGCATACAATTTCTCTAATTCCAATTCGATGATTTGGTCAATATCGTGTTTTTCTAAAGCGTTAAAGACGATTACATCATCAATTCTATTCAAGAATTCGGGTGCAAATGTTTTCTTTAAAGCATTTTCAATAATACTTTTCGAATTGTCATCTGCTTGTGCAACTTTGGCAGCAGTACCAAATCCAACTCCTTGTCCGAAATCTTTCAATTGACGCGCACCAACGTTAGAGGTCATAATGATAATAGTATTTTTAAAATCAATTTTACGGCCCAAACTATCGGTTAAATAACCATCGTCTAAAACTTGTAACATCATATTAAATACATCGGGATGGGCTTTTTCAATTTCATCCAAAAGCACCACACAATAAGGTTTTCTTCTAACTTTTTCGGTTAATTGACCACCTTCTTCATAACCAACGTATCCCGGAGGTGCTCCAACTAATCTAGAAATAGCAAATTTTTCCATGTATTCACTCATGTCAATTCGCACTAAAGCATCTTCGGAATCAAATAATTCTTTAGCCAAAACTTTCGCTAATTGGGTTTTACCAACTCCTGTTTGTCCTAAGAAAATAAACGAACCAATTGGTCGATTTGGATCTTTCAATCCAGCACGATTTCTTTGAATGGAACGCGCAATTTTCATTACCGCTTCATTTTGCCCAATTACCTTTCCTTGAAGTAGTTCCGGTAGTCTTGCTAATTTGTTACTTTCCGTTTGAGCAATACGATTTACAGGAATTCCGGTCATCATAGAAACTACATCTGCAACGTTGTCTTCGGTTACTTCAATTCGATTATTTTTAGAATCTTCTTCCCATTGTTCTTGTGCAATGGCAAGTTCTTTTTCTAGTTTCTTTTCGTCGTCGCGAAGTTTTGCAGCCTCTTCGTATTTCTGTCTTTTTACAACCGAATTTTTAAGTTCACGTACTTCTTCCAACTGGCGTTCTAAATCTAAAATTTGTTTAGGAACATCAATGTTAGTGATGTGTACTCGAGAACCAGCCTCATCTAAGGCATCAATTGCTTTGTCCGGTAAAAAACGTTCCGACATATATCGATCGGTTAATTTTACACAAGCCTCAATTGCTTCTTGGGTATAAGTAACATTGTGGTGGTCTTCGTATTTATTTTTTATATTATTTAATATCAAAATAGTCTCTGGAACCGAAGTAGGCTCTACAATCACTTTTTGAAAACGACGTTCTAACGCACCGTCTTTTTCTATATACTGACGGTATTCGTCAAGAGTTGTTGCTCCAATACATTGGATTTCACCTCTAGATAAAGCGGGTTTTAACATATTAGAAGCATCTAAAGAACCAGTAGCGCCACCAGCACCAACAATAGTATGAATTTCATCAATAAACAGAATGATGTCGTCGTTTTTCTCCAACTCGTTCATCACTGCTTTCATGCGTTCTTCAAACTGTCCACGGTATTTAGTACCCGCAACTAAACTAGCCAAATCTAAAGTAACTACTCTTTTGTTAAACAAAATTCGAGATACTTTCTTTTGGATAATACGCAATGCTAAACCTTCGGCAATGGCAGATTTACCAACACCTGGTTCTCCAATTAGCAATGGATTGTTTTTCTTTCTTCGGCTTAAAATTTGGGAAACGCGTTCAATTTCTTTTTCACGACCAACCACAGGGTCTAGTTTTCCTTCTTCGGCCATTTCAGTTAAATCGCGACCAAAATTATCAAGGACTGGAGTTTTAGATTTCTTACTAGATTTGTTAGCAGGATTGTTAAAACTTTCTCCTTTTATACCTTCATCATGCCCAGAATCATCATTAAAAGATTCATTTTTCGGCAAATTTTCTAAAAAATTTTCTTCTTTTGGTGTCATATCTAAATATTGTTCTTTAGCTACTTCATAATCTATTTTAAGTTTATTCAGTAACTTAGTTGTAGGATCATTTTCATTTCTTAAGATGCAAAGCAATAAATGTGCCGTACTAATAGAGGTGCTCTGAAAAACTTTTGCCTCTAAAAAAGTGGTCTTCAAAGCTCTTTCTGCTTGACGTGTCAGGTGTAAATTTTTCTTATCTAGGCTTAATGCTATATTCGGATTAGGAGGACTTAATATCTCTACTTTCTTCCTTAAATGATCCAAATCTACTGAAAGATTGTTTAGTATGGATATTGCTTTACCTTGTCCATCTCTAAGGATTCCTAACATAAGATGTTCTGTACCAATAAAGTCATGTCCTAATCGCAAAGCTTCTTCTTTGCTGTAGGTTATTACATCTTTTACTCTTGGTGAAAAATTATCATCCATCATTAATTAATATTATTATTGTAAATTTAGTGAAATACTATGATTAAATCAAATACTATTCCTAAGAAAAGCACTTGTCAGTAAATTGACAAAAAAATAATAACATACCATGCTTACTTTTTGCTAATTTATTAACCATTTAGTGTTGTTATTTTGTTAATAAATCATTGAAATTAGTATTTAAAAATACTTTTAAAAGAATTTAAAAAATGTAACTTGCACGATTGAATTGAAAATTAATTTACTTTAAAATTTATAAATATGTCTGACGGAGAAAAGTTAATTCCTATTAACATTGAAGACGAAATGAAATCAGCTTACATCGATTATTCGATGTCGGTTATTGTATCTAGAGCATTACCTGATGTTCGTGATGGTTTAAAACCAGTACATAGAAGGGTATTGTATGGTATGTATGATCTTGGAGTAACTTCAAAATCTGCCCATAAAAAATCTGCAAGAATTGTTGGAGAAGTATTAGGAAAGTACCACCCTCACGGAGATACTTCGGTTTATGATGCAATGGTTCGTATGGCTCAAGAATGGAGTTTACGTTATTTGTTAGTTGATGGTCAAGGTAACTTTGGTTCTGTGGATGGAGATAGCCCTGCAGCAATGCGTTATACGGAGGCTAGAATGAAAAAGATGTCAGAAGACATAATGGCAGATATTGACAAAGAAACAGTAGATTTCAAATTGAACTTTGACGATACTTTGTATGAGCCAACCGTAATGCCAACTCGTGTTCCTAATTTGTTAATAAACGGAGCATCTGGAATTGCAGTAGGTATGGCAACTAACATGGCGCCACATAACATTACAGAGGTTATTGATGGTACTCTTGCCTATATTGATAATAATGATATTGAAATTGACGAGTTAATCACTCATATTAAAGCCCCCGACTTTCCTACTGGAGGTATTATTTATGGATACGAAGGAGTTCGCGAGGCTTTTAAAACAGGTCGTGGAAGAATCGTTATTCGTGCCAAAGTTAATTTTGAAGAAATTCACGGTAAAGAAGCAATCATTGTAACCGAAATTCCATACCAAGTGAATAAGGCAGACATGATTAAAAAAACTGCAGATTTAATTAATGATAAAAAAATAGAAGGTATTTCGAACATCCGCGATGAATCGGATAGAACCGGGATGCGTATCGTTTATGAATTAAAACGCGATGCAGTTCCTAATGTAGTTTTGAATACTTTATATAAATTCACCCAACTTCAATCTTCTTTTAGTGTTAATAACATTGCCTTAGTAAAAGGTAGGCCACAAATGTTAAACGTAAAAGATTTGATTCATTACTTCGTAGAGCACCGTCACGATGTTGTTATCAGAAGAACGCAGTACGAATTAAGAAAAGCAGAAGAAAGAGCGCATATATTAGAAGGATTAATTATTGCTTCGGATAATATTGATGAAGTTATTGCTTTGATCCGTTCTTCTAAAGATGGAGAAGAAGCAAGAGGAAAATTAATTGAACGTTTCCAATTATCGGAAATTCAAGCGCGCGCTATTGTTGAGATGCGTTTAAGACAATTAACAGGTCTTGAGCAAGATAAATTGCGTGCAGAATATGAAGAAATAATGAAATTAATTAACCATTTAAAAGATTTACTTGCTAGTAAAGAACTTAGAATGGCTTTAATTAAAGAAGAATTAATTGAAATTCGCGATAAATATGGCGATGAACGTCGTTCTATTATTGAATATTCTGGTGGTGATGTAAGTATTGAAGATTTAATTGCCGATGAAAACGTAGTAATTACAATTTCTCATGCAGGTTACATTAAACGTACTTCGTTAACCGAATACAAAACACAAAATAGAGGAGGAGTTGGACAAAAATCGGCTGCTACAAGAGATCAAGATTTCTTAGAACATCTGTTTGTTGCAACCAACCACAACTATCTATTAATTTTTACCCAAAAAGGTAAATGTTATTGGATGCGTGTGTACGAAATTCCAGAAGGAACCAAAGCAAGTAAAGGTAGAGCATTGCAAAACCTTATTAACATTGAAAGTGATGATAAAGTAAAAGCATTTATTTGCGCACAAGATTTAAAAGACCAAGACTATATTAAGAACCATTATGTAATTATGGCGACTAAAAAAGGTCAAGTTAAGAAAACTTCTTTAGAAAAATATTCTAAACCAAGAGTAAACGGTGTTGCAGCAATTACAATTAAAGATGGTGATGAACTGTTGGCGGCAGAGTTAACAAATGGAAATAGTCAAATTTTAATAGCTGTTAAATCAGGTAAGTTAGTTCGTTTTGAAGAAGCTAAAACTCGCCCAATGGGTAGAACCGCATCAGGAGTTAGAGGAATTACTTTAAGAGATGACCAAGATGAAGTAATTGGAATGGTTTCTGTTGACGAAAATAATATTAATGAAACGCAATTATTGGTTGTTACTGAAAATGGTTACGGAAAAAGAACCAAACTAGAAGATGAAGGTGAAGCAATTTACAGAATTACCAACCGTGGAGGTAAAGGTGTGAAAACATTAAATATTACTGAAAAAACAGGAGCATTAGTGTCTATTAATTCAGTTACCGATGCCGATGATTTAATGATCATCAACAAATCTGGTTTAACCATTAGAATGGATGTTTCTACGCTTCGAGTTATGGGTAGAGCAACTCAGGGTGTTCGTTTAATTAACATTAAAGGAAACGATTCCATTGCTGCTGTAACTAAAGTTATGAAAGATGAAGAAGAAGAAGCAATTGCTGCTGATGGAGAAGAACTAGAAGTAGATCCAAATGCAATAATTGAAGACGATTCTGAAGATGAAGAGGTTGATGAACTAGACGATGAAGTTGCAGACGAAGACGATTCTGAAGAATAAATAAAATGAAATAGAAATAAAGCCATGTAACTAATACTATTTTAGATAGCATGGCTTTTTTTATAAAAAGTAAAATCAATTTAAAAGGTACGTTATGAAAATTAATCAAATAATAATAGCAGGAGCATTATTAGTTTCTGTTACTACTTTCGCACAGAAAGACGAATTAAAAGCATTGAAAAAGATATACGATAGAGATACGCCCTCTGCCGATGATGTTGCCACCTATAAAACTAATTTAAACAAACTAGAAACACTAGCTTCGGAAGAAGGAGACAAAGTGTACCTTAATTTTTATAAAGCAGTAACTCCTCAACTTGAATTAAGTGTTTTTGGTTCTAATCCTAAACCAGAACAAATTGCAAATCTGTTAACTCCAAAAGCAATAACAGAATTAGCAAATGCTTATAATACTACTTTAGATTATGAGAAAAAAACTGGTAAAAAAGTATTTACAAATGATATCACTACAGATATTACCGAAATGAAACCTGTTTTATGGCAAGTAGTAATGGCTCTTGATGCAAACACAACATTAGACAAAAAGGTAAAATTCAAACAAATATCTGAAGTTCTTTATGCTATTTATCAATTAGATAAAACAGATAAAGAAAAATTATATTTAGCTGCTAATTATGATTTGAATGCACAAGAATTTGAAACTGCGTTAACACATCTTAAAGAATTAAAAGCATCAAATTATACAGGAGAAGGTACCAATTATTTAGCCAAAAATAAAGCTTCCGATGTAGAAGAATCTTTTGCTACAAAAGAACAAAGAGATAATATGGTAAAATTGGGAACTCATATACTACCAAAAGAAGAAAAAATACCATCCAAAAAAGGAGAAATTATTCGTAACATAGCTCTTATATTAGTACAACAAGGAAAATCAAACGAAGCTATAGTGGCTTTAGAAGAAGCTAGAAAAGAAAATCCAAGTGATACCGAATTAATTATTAGCGAGGCTAATGTTTATTTAAAAATGAACGATACCGTTAACTATAAAAGATTAATTTCCGAAGCACTTGAAAAAAGTCCAAACGATGAAATATTAGTATTTAATTTAGCAGTTACTTGTGCCAATGCTAACCAAGTTGAAGATGCTGAAAAATATTACAGAAAAGCAATTGAATTAAAACCAGATTTCACTGATGCCTACTCATTTTTAGCCGATCTTATCTTAAAACCAGATGCTAAAATAGTAGAAGACATGAATAAAATTAAGGGTACTTCTGATAGCGAATTAAAAAAGTTTAACGTTTTAAAAGAGCAAAGACAAAAATTATTTAATAAAGCCATGCCAATATTAGAAAAAGCACACCAATTAAATCCAAAAGACGAAGTGGTGAAAAGCAATTTAAAATCCCTTTATAACTTTTTAGAGTTGACAGATAAAGTAAAAGCTTTAAAAGCAGAGAATTAATCAACTAAATATAAAATTAGAATGGCTTCAAATATTTGGAGCCATTTTTTTTGAAGCTATTCCAGCTATTCATTACAAGTTTGCTTGTAAAAATCTTTTTTTCTAAGCCAAAAAACGTGCTCCTAGGGTCGCAGTTTTTAGGCAAGAAAAAATAGATTTTTCCTTTGCAAAGCTTTCCATTTCTATCTGGGCTAGGGGTGTAGAATAAAGAAGAACTAAATTTTTAAAATTCAAGTTCCAATGCAAAACAAGTTTTTCCTTCCTTCACAATCGTAAAAAGATTAGAATTCCTTGCAATTTCTATAGCATCCAAATGCGATACTTCTTTCAAGTAATTCATTTCAAAACTTTTTAAACTACGGTTTAAAAGTAATTGGGGTTCCATACAATCCATGCACCATTCCAAATATTTCACGCTATTGGCATGATTCACAATATCCAAGTCGGATAATTGCACCACCCTTTGGTGCACTAAATCCAATTCTTGAGCGATATTTATTTTAGAAAAAGGTTTCTCAATGGCTATCTGATTAGGATATTTTTCAAAATGTTCGTGGGGTAAAGCCAACGCCTCTGGTCTTCGAGTAGTAGTATTAAATACTGCCCAAAAGGTTTCGCAACCCACTATTTTTTCATCCCCAATATATAATTCTAAACAACGAGTAGAACGAGAATTCTCTAACGAATTAATCCAGGTTTTTACCGTTACGGTGTCTTTCCATTTTGGTAAACGATGTATTTCCACCCGCATTTTACTCAACACCCATGCCTGATTGTATTCTTGCATATCGCTAAAACTAATCCCACCAATTTCCGAATGCGTTGCAGCAGTTAACTGAAAAAGATTACACAATTCGGTATATTTTAAATAGCCGTTTGGGTAGCATTGCAAAAAATTAATTTCCCAATCTCTAGTTAGTATCGAAGTGAAGTTAGGCGCTATTGGCATTTTAAATTTTTAAAAGAATTTACACCCCAAAGATAGACTTAAACAATTACTAGAGTTAAAATAATTTTCAAATTCTTGTGAAGTATTTGCGGTAAGAAAATAGTGACTTAAAGCAACATCCGAATAAACTTGAATGTATTTATCTAATTTATACTTAACGCAAACTCCTATTCCAAAATCGTTACCATCTTGAATACCATAATTTTTATCGCCATTTTTTTGTTTAATATACAACTGACCATAAAAAATATTTGGCTCGAAAAACAGTTTAGTTGTTGTGGGTATTTGATAGCAAAGATTAAAATTGTATACTGTAATAATAGATTTGTCAATATTTCCACCAATGGAATTATCTACTACATGAAGGGTATTCTTTTCAAAGGAAACGCCAAATCTAATTTTTTTATATTCTAAAAAATTCCAATTAAAAGTAGCACCAAAAGCAGGATTTCTATGTCCTTTTGCCAAATAATTATCTCCAAAAAAATAATTAGATTTTACCGCTAATCTTAAATCACTAACAATTTCAATTCTATTGCTTTCTTTTTTTTGTCCAAAACCTAGTTGAAAAATTAAAAGGAGTACTAAATATATTCTTTTCATAATTAGTAGTTTAGGGTGTAATTTACGGTATTGGAGTTATCAATAGTAATGTTTACTTGGTTTGTAGATGTAGTATTAGTTAAATGGTTAGTAGTTTTATATTTTAAAATTACCGTTTGATTTTTTTCAACATTAAGATTTTGTATAAAATTTGGATAATCTTCCACCAAAGGATTGATTAATTCAATTTCATTTGGAATATTGCCAATATATTCCAGTTTTAATAATTCAGTTGTAGGATTTATATTGTTAAGATTGACTGTTAAATTTGCTAAAGAGGATTTTAAATATAGTCTGGAAGTTGGAGCAATATATTGAAAATTACTAAAATTAGAAAGGTCAATATTTCTAAATTGTTTACCATTTAGTTGGTTGCTTTCGTCATTGGTTTCCACAATAATTTCAGAATAATTAGAAGGTTTCGGAATAACCATTACATAATTCCCATCATTGTCAGTAGTGGCTTTGCCTATGTAATTAGTTTCAGAGGGGATGTAAAAAAGAAAAGGAATTTGCCCTCCATCTCTAGAAACATACAGATTTACACTCTTATTAATTATCGGATTGTTATTTTTATCTACAACCGAACCTTTAATTACCAATTTTGTATTACCATCGTATTGAATTTCACATCCAAAAATTAAAGGAACTAATAATAGGAGAAATAGTTTTTTCATAATTTTGTTTCTTGTAGGATGCAAAATTATTAAAAAGGTTGCGTAGATTTTTATAAATTATCAATTATCAATTATCAATTGTAAATTATCTATTATCTCTTTTCTATCAGTTAAATAATCAAACCAGATTGTGTTTTCGGTTCGTTTAAACCAAGTTAATTGTCTTTTAGAAAAGCGTCGGGTATTTTTCTTGATTTCTTCAATGGCAAAATCTAAAGTGGTTTTCCCTTCAAAAAAATTAAACAATTCTCTATAACCAACCGTTTGCAAGGCATTTAAGTCTTTATTTGGGAACAATTTTTCGGCTTCTTGCAGTTGTCCTTCGTTAAGCATTATATCCACTCTTTGGTTGATTCTGTTGTACATCATTTCGCGATTGGCTTCTAAGCCAATAACGATAGGAGTGAAGTTTCGGTTGTTTTCTTTTTTATTAATAAAGGAAGAATAGGGTTTTCCTGTTCCTAAACAAACTTCTACAAAACGCATCATTCGGTGTGGATTTTGAAGTGTTTGTGGATTATTTTGCAACAACAATTCATAATAGGTAGCATCCAATACTTTTAATGAGTTTTGAAGGTAATCCAATCCTTTTTCTTCAAAGGTGGTTCTAACTTCATCCCGAATTTCTGGAGCAATATCTGGAAAAGAATCCAATCCTTTTACTACAGCATCGACATACAATCCTGAGCCACCAACCATTATTTGAACGTTATTTTTTAAGAATAATTCGTCTAATTTGGCAATGGCATCTTTCTCGAAATCACCAACGGTATAGTTTTCAAAAATGGATTTATTTTGAATAAAATGATGTGGTGCTCCCGCCAATTCAACATCTGTAGGAACTGCGGTACCAATTTTCATTTCCTTAAAAAACTGCCGACTATCACAAGAAATTATATCGCAATCAAAATGTTGCGCCAAAGCAATACTTAAGGAAGTTTTTCCGATGGCGGTTGGCCCGATGATGGTTATTAAAATGTTTTTTTTCAAAACTTCAGTTTGTTTTTATCCAAAGCATTTATAAAATGCCTAATGATTGGTAGGTCTAGCCCTGATAGCAGTGAAAATCCTTTTCTTTTTTTTCTTTAAAAAAAGAAAAGATTGTAACGGATAGCAGGAAATAGCTTCTTAAAAAAATTAAAACTTTATAATTTTCATTACTTTATTTTTCCGCAAATAACTTTGAATGATTGTTCGAGTATCGCGGTTGTTTTGCATCGGGATTAGTATGTTTTTCAATACTTCTACATTGGTGATTTGGTAATTCAAATCATAAAAACAATAGCCTTTGTAGATGCCGTTTTCAATTAAAATGGCGCTTCGTTCACTCACTTTTCTGCCTCGATCTGCGATAATCATATTGTTGTTTTCAAATGACATTTCGGTAAGAAATTCTTCCACTCTTTGGTTGTAAACTTCGGGAGTTTCTTTGCCCAAACAAGCGCCGTTGCATTCGTTTATTTTATGCTGAAAACAGCCGTTTTGGGTTTCGTATAATCCGTTTAATTTTTGGCATAAATTGTATTTTTCGGTAATGCGAAACAGTGCATTTTTTCCTTCTTGAACCGTGGTGTAGGAAGTTATTTCTTTCTTGCGTCCATCTGCTTTAAGAAGTTTTAAGTTTAAATAACCATTGTCATCTAGCACTTCATACAACGCCCATTGAAAAATACTTTTTCGTTGCGCCCGATTGTGAATGGGTTTGTTGATTTTTATTTCTTCGCTTTCCTTTAATAGTGCTACCAATTCGCTGCCAGTTTCTTCATAAGTAACGGTGAAAACTTGCAATTGTAACTTTTTGCTTTTGCTGTTTTTACCTGTGAAATGCTGGTTGACTCTTTTCTTTATGTTTTTGCTTTTTCCGATATAAATTAAATCGCCATTTTCATTATGGATGTAGTAAATTCCGGTTTTGCTAGGAAGACTTTCTACGATATCTAATAATTTAGGGGAAAGACCGCTTTTTATCTCGGCTTTTATCAATCCGATTAAAATTTCTTTCTCGGTATCTTTTGCCAAAAGCATTTGAAATAATTTTACCGTAGCAAGTGCATCTCCACTGGCTCGATGCCTATCGGACATTGGGATTCCGAGTGCTCGAACTAATTTTCCTAAACTATAAGATGGTTGTTCTGGAATTAATTTTTTGGATAATTCTACAGTGCAAAGGGTTGGTTTTACAAAATCATATCCCAAACGATTGAATTCACAACGCAATATTCGGTAATCAAAAGAGGTGTTGTGCGCCACTAGGATACAGCCTTCGGTAATTTCGATAATTCGTTTTGCAACTTCAAAAAACTTTGGAGCCGAACGCAACATAGCATTATTGATCCCCGTTAATTTCACCACAAAGGGTTGAATGGGTTTCTCGGGATTTACCAAACTGATGAACTGGTCCACGACTTCGCTACCATCAAATTTGTAGATAGCGATTTCGGTAATTCCTTCTTCGTTGAATTGCCCTCCGGTAGTTTCTATGTCTATTATTGCGTACAAATGCTTGTATTCAGTGTTCAGTGTTCAGTATTCAGTATTCGGTGTTCAGTTTGTCATTCCGTAGGAATCTCATACTTAACCAAAAGGATTATTGATAATTTCTATTGCCAAAGATACTACTTCCTATCCGAACCATAGTACTTCCGCATTCAATTGCGAGTTTATAATCGCCAGACATACCCATAGAAATAATGGATAATGGATAATGGATAATGGATAATAAATTTATATTCTCGAAAATTTGTTTCAAATGTTGAAATTCCTCTTTGATTTGGTTTTGATTATCGGTAAAAGTTGCCATTCCCATTAAACCAACAATTCGTATGTTTTGTAATTCTTTGAATTCATTGGAAGATAGTAATTCAACTAATTCTTTTTCGTCTAAACCAAATTTTGTTTCTTCATCGGCGATGTAAATCTGTAACAAACAATCAATTACGCGATGGTGTTTTAGTGCTTGCTTATTGATTTCTTGCAGTAATTTCAAACTGTCTACACCATGAATCAAACTCACATATTCTGCCATGAATTTGACCTTGTTGGTTTGAACATGCCCAATCATGTGCCACTGAATGTCTTTGGGCATTTGTTCCCATTTATCGGTCATTTCTTGAATCTTGTTTTCTCCAAAAATGCGTTGACCAGCGTTGTAGGCTTCCATTAAATCTGCAACCGGTTTGGTTTTAGAAACCGCTACCAAGGTTACGTGATTTGGAAGTTGGGATTTTATTTGTAGTAGGTTTTGGGCTATTGACATGGTAATGAATTATAAATAGAATTGTAATCACCTTTCGTATTTGTGATTTACACTTTAGAATTAGTAAATACAAAAATAGTTAAAACTCCCCATTTTATTTAGGATTAACACAAAAAAAAGTGCCTGATTTCTCAAGCACTTAAAATTGATATAAATCTTTAATTAAGATTTTTTTTCTGCTGCTTTTTTTCCAGCGCAACATCCACCTTTTTTATCTTTATCACAAGATTTCATTTCTTTTTTGCTACACTCTTTTTTTTCTTTTGGTTGTTGCTCTTGAGCATTAACATTTGCAGCGAATAAAAATGCTGCTACCGCCATAACTGAAATTACTTTTTTCATCGTTTATTGTTTTAAATTGTTGTTTTTAATATTTAATATTCAAATATAAAAAAAATATTATAATGGTATTGCTAAATTTATCATAATAATTCTTTTTATTAGGAAATATTTTTTGACTTAATATTTTGAATAATTTCTTCTTTAGGTACTACTCCAGATTGCCTCCAAAGTACTTTTCCGTTTTGAAATAATAGTAGTGTTGGAACACTTCGAACTTGATATAATGCTGCAATTTCTTGGTTTTTATCAACATCAATTTTAATAATTGATATTTCTTCTTGCAGGGTGTCTTTTACTTCTTTTAATATTGGAAAAAGCATTTTGCAAGGACCACACCAAGTTGCATAGAAATCTATTAAAACTAGTTTATCGGAATCTATTAGGTCTTGAAAGGAACTATTCATCTTTATTTCTTTTTAGGAATTGCACATCCATTTGCACTGCATCCAAAATTAAATACTGCTTGAACTAAAAAAAACAATCCAAATATAATTAAATACCACTCGAACTTTTGTGCCGCTTGAGTAAATAAAATTATTGCAAAGCCCAAGCGAATTATTCGAAGGATATTCCAATTTGTAAATAATTTATTTTTCATTATTTTATTGTGGAAGGGCAAACAAAATTTGTTGTTTTAATTCCGGTTTTTTTGATCGCAACAAATCCGCCATTTACATTAATTACATTATCGTATCCTCTTGCTTTAAGGATGGACGCCGCAATCATAGAGCGGTATCCGCCAGCGCAAAACAGATAAAAATCTTTTTCTTTTGGAAATTCAGATAAATGATCGTTTAAAAAATCTAAAGGAGTAGAAGGTGCTTCGTTAATATGTTCGGCAGTAAATTCGCCCGGTTTTCTAACATCAAAAACGGCTATGTTATCGTTTATTTTTTCTTCTAAAGTTTCAGCAGAAATACAATTTATTGTATCCAATTCAAAACCTGCATTTTTCCAAGTTTCCAATCCACCTTCCAAATATCCAATGGTGGCATCATATCCAACACGGGCTAATCTTTTTATAGTTTCTGCTTCTTTTCCAATTGGAGTTACCAAAAGAATAGGTTGCTTAATATCTAAAATTAAAGCACCAACCCAAGGGGCAAAAGCACCATTAATTCCGATAAAAATAGAATTAGGAATGTGTCCTTTAGCAAATTCATCTTCACTACGAACATCCAAAATTAAAGCACTTGTTTCGTTGGCTAAAAGTTCAAAATCTTTAGCATTTAGCGCTTTGGCATTGCTTATGATGTCTTCTACATTGCCATAACCTTCTTTATTTAATTTTACATTCATAGGGAAATAAGCAGGTGGAGGCAACAAACCATCGGTAACTTCGTTAATAAATTCTTGACGGGTCATGTTGGCACGAAGCGCATAATTAGTGGCTTTTTGATCGCCAATAGTTCCAACAGTTTCTTTACTTAAATTTTTTCCACAAGCACTACCTGCACCATGTGCTGGGTAAATAATTACATCATCTGAAAGGGGTAATATTTTACTTTGAATACTATCATATAATAATCCTGCCAATTGCTCTTGGGTCATGTGGGCTGCTTTTTGGGCTAAATCGGGTCTTCCAACATCGCCTAAAAACACGGTATCCCCGCTAAATAAAGCATAATCTTTTCCGTCTTTATCTTTTAATAGATAACATGCGCTTTCCATAGTATGTCCAGGAGTATGCAAGCAAGTAATGGTTATTTCCCCTAGCGGAAAAACTTGTCCATCATTGGCTACAAGTGCGTCATAACTCGGACTAGCGTTTGGACCAAAAACAATCGGAGCCTTAGTTTTTTCGGATAAAGTAACGTGACCACTAACAAAATCAGCATGAAAATGGGTTTCAAAAATATATTTTATAGTAGCATTATTGGCGTTTGCTTTGTCAATATAGGGTTGTACTTCACGTAACGGGTCGATAATTGCAACTTCGCCATTGCTTTCAATATAATAAGCACCTTGTGCTAAACAACCAGTGTAAATTTGTTCAATTTTCATATTCAACGAAATTAAAAAGTAAAAGTAATAAGGTTACTTTGTAAAGTAAGTAACAGTTGTTACAAAGTTAGTAAATAAAATAAGGAAGATTAAAAGCAACGTCCTAAAATAAACATAAACTTTAGTGAATTATTTTAAAATTGATTCTTTTAAAATAATATAAATTCCCATGGCTAAAACGAACCATCCAAATCCGGTTTTTAGTTTTTCGCCTTCAATTTTTTTGGATAAATAACTTCCTATAAAAACACCTATTATGGAGCAAATTGTGAATGTTAATAGTAAGTTCCAATTTAGGTTTTGTTCGGGTCTTAAATCTCCAAGAAACCCAATTAAAGATTGTGCAGCAACAATGAAAAGAGAGGTTCCAACAGCCATTTTCATTGGAGTTTTGGCAAGAAACAATAAGGCTGGAATAATTAAAAATCCTCCGCCAGCACCTACAAAACCTGCAACCAAACCAATTAATAATCCTTGAATAAAGATTTTTCCGTAATTTAGTTTTCCTTTACTTTCTTGAATTTCAACTTGCAAAGGTCTTATCATTCGGATAGAAGCAAAAATCATGACTATTGCAAAAATAATCATAATGAAAACCGATTTATGTAAGGTGAAAACTGAAGTTGAAAATAGTATTTCGGGAATTCTAGGAACAATTATTTTTCTGGTGATGAATACCGAAAGGATAGTTGGGATACCAAATAAAACTACTTTTCTAAAATCGACTAGATTTTGTTTTGCTTTTTGAAAACCACCAAATAGGGCAGTGGTTCCAACAATAAAAAGGGAATAGGCTGTAGCCAAAATGGGTTCTACTCCCATAATATAAACTAATATTGGAACCGATAAAATAGATCCGCCACTGCCAATTAATCCTAATGTAATTCCAACAAGTACAGCAGATAGGTATCCAAAAACAAGATTTAGTTCCATTTGGTTTGATTAATTTATTGGGGAAAAAAGGTTTATTTTCAGGTAAATTTACAATTATATAAATAGTTGTTTGCTACAAATGTTACTTTCGACTGGTTAAGGTTATCGAGCCATGGTGTAATTGAAGGCTTCCTTTGTTTTCTAAAACCTTGAGCATTCTTGAAATTACCACTCTAGAACTATGTAAATCGTAGGCAATTTCTTGATGCGTACTATTAATTTCTCGAGAATGATTAATTTTAGCCTTGTCTATTAAATAATGCAATAATCGTTCTTCCATATTCATAAAAGCAAGAGTATCAATAGCCGAGAGCATTTCTTTTAACCTATTATTATAACTATTAAAAATAAAGATTCGCCAACTATTGTATTTACCCAACCACTCCTGCATTTTTTCTAATGGAATCATTACTACCTGACCTTTAGTTTCGGCAGTTGCACGAATTTCACTTTTAGATTGGTTGATGCAAGTAGTTAAAGTTATAGCACAGGTATCTCCTTTCTCAATGAAATACAATAGTAATTCACCTTCCTCAAAATCTTCTCTTAAAATTTTTATGGCACCATTAACCAACAAAGGCATTTGTTTTATAGTATTTCCAAAATCAATTATGATATCTCCTTCGTCAAAATTTTGTAAACTAGAAACCAAAGCTAATTCTTCAATCAGTTTTTCTTCAAAAACACTGCTGTATATTTGGGTTAGTAATTGCTTCATTTTTTGTTTTTAATCGTATTTTCATACATTTCAATCCATTGTTCAACTGAAACTTTAGATAATAATTCCCCAATTAATTCATACGGAATAGCATCTAGTTTTTTAAATCGGATGCAGCCTTTGCCCATGTCTAGTTTGTATTTACTATGTTTTGGATATTCGGATACAAACCAATCGTGAATGTCTTTGTTAGTATAAATCACTAAATTGTAGATATTTACAGAATTTTTTTGCGAAGCGATATTAAAAAATGGCAAAGGCAACTTGGGAGTACAATGGTAACCATCAGGATAAATTTCATGCGGAACTACATACCCTAACATTCCATAGGATATGACTTCTTTAAAGCCTTTGGGTAAATTTTGTAACACTACTTCTCGAAGTTTTTGAACAACAATTCTTCTTTCTTCTGGAAGTTCGGCTAAGTATTCTTCGGGGGTATTTGCTTTGGATTGCATTTTTTTATAATGAAATTTGAAAACTAAAGATAATAAACAAAAGTAGTAATATTTTTTTTTAATAGATTTACATCAAATTAGTATATCCATTTATGTCCAAACACAATTCCTTAAGAAAAGACAAAACTTGTTTGAACTGCAACTATGTAGTTGATAAAAGATTTTGCGCTAATTGTGGTCAAGAAAATACCGAATCCAGAAAAACTTTCTTTCATTTATTTGTGCATTTTTTTGAAGATTTAACCCATTATGAAAATGCTTTTTGGAAAACCATAAAAAATTTAATTTTCCGGCCAGCCTCTTTAAGTAAAGAATATTTGTCTGGTAAGAGAATGTCTTATTTGGCTCCTGTTCGACTATATATTTTTGTAAGTTTTGTTACTTTCTTTTTGATAAGCATGCTTCCAAATGAAAATAATAAGAGTGATAAAAAAGAAAATGGTTTAGTTACTTTTGAAGAGGACAGAGGAACTAATTCAAATGAAGGCCTTTATTATAAAGATAAATTAGAGGAACAACAAAACCATAAAAAAGATTCGATTAAATCTAAACCCAAAAAAGACTCTATTCTAAATAAAATAAATCTGTTAAGAAAAAAGGGTATAATTTCAAAAAAAGAAGCAGATTCATTACGTAATTAATTCAAGTTGCTAGTTAATTGATTTGTTTAATTGTAATCCAAATACAAAAAGAGTAAGTTTTATCAAAAATCCTTCTAATGTAATGGCGTGTATTGTTCTAGGAAACATTTTCTTGATGTCGCTTATTGTTGTTTCAACTCTT
>CANFZM010000035.1 GCA_947451525.1 Flavobacteriaceae bacterium | reverse complement strand
TGCGGCAACAGGGAAATTTGTAGATTCAGGAACCAGTTTAATTATCCAGAATTAAGAAAATTTACTTAATCTAATAGATAAATTATTAAATTAAAGAATGTATTACTATGCCAACAACAAAATATACTCCTTCCTTATTGACTTAAATAAAAGAAAAATGAAAAAACTAATTTACATATCATTATGTCTTTTGTCAATTTTATCTTTTGCTCAACAAACCTATAAAGTTACAGAGGGAGAATTGCAGTTTGTAAGTTTTAAAAAAGGAATAATTATAAAAAAAGCAGATGGTTTTTATCGCCTAGAGCCTAGAGAAAATAACGAAGAAAAATTTCAACTTACAAAACTTGAGCCAAGTGAATTAGAAAAACTATAAAACTACAGTTTTTAAGGATGATATGACTAAAGGCAATAATTATTTTTTTATGTTCCGCAAATATTTTAAATTTTAAAATATCAATTTAGAAAACTTAAATTATGAAAAACTTAAATTTACTTTTTACACTATTATTTTTTAATATTTATGCAATAGCACAAACCACACCAGAATACACATCCATCCCTGACCCTAACTTTGAACAAAGCCTAATAGATTTACATTATGACTTAGGTGTGCCAGATGGAAAAGTACTTACTACTACTATTGCAAAGGTAACTGTATTAGATGTTTCAAGGAAAAACATATCTAATTTAACAGGAATTCAGGCTTTTGTGGCATTGACTAGATTATCTTGTTATGAAAATCAATTAAGAACTTTAGATCTTACCAAAAATACTTTTTTGATTACTTTAGAGTGTTATGACAATAAATTAAGAACTTTAGATATTACCAAAAATACTGGCTTGACTTTTTTAAATTGTGGTAAAAATAAATTAACAACCTTAGATGTAACGAAAAATGTTGGCTTGATTTATTTAGGATGTTATACAAATGAATTAGTAAGCTTGGATGTTACAAAAAATAAAGTGTTGAATAGTTTAACAGGATATAAAAATAAATTAGCAATTTTAGATTTAAGCCAAAATACTGTTTTGCAATATGCAACGTGCGGTAACAACCAATTGAAGACTTTAAATTTAGGTAATAATACCACTCTGATTGGCGTGTATTGTGATGAAAATCAATTAACCTCATTGGATGTTTCCAAAAATACAGCTTTGACATATATACGCTGTAACAATAATAAATTGGCGTTGCTAGATGTGAGCCAGAATAAAGCTTTGCTATCTTTAGAATGTTTCGATAATAAATTAATTAGTTTGGATGTAAGCCAGAATCCGGCTTTGCAAACTCTTTATTGTTATAAGAATAAATTAAATGCTTTGGATGTTTCCAATACTACTGCATTAAAGGAACTGGAATGTTCTAAAAATCAATTGATTTCTTTAAATATTAAAAATTGTAAATATTTAAATTACATCGGTACTGATGAAAATCCTAATCTTAATTGCATTCTTGCAGATTTTGATGGGTCGAAAAGATATTATCTAAAACCGTATAATTATTTTTCCAAGTGTAGAACTTTTTGTGTAGAAATGAAAGTACCAAACAAAAAAATTAAATAAATTATGAAAAGAATATTTGTTTTTTTTGTGTTAATTTTTATGAGCTGTCAAAATAAAAACTCGAATGGAATAAACTCCAAAGTTATAAATAAAGATTTTCCATTATATAGGTTTGATAAATATAAAAACAAATTCTGTGTTGAATATAACGGTGATACTTTGATAGAATTATATAGAGGTACTAGGCGGGAAACCTATATTGAAAAAAAAACCTTAAAAAACCACTATTATGAAAAAGCCATTTATACAAAAAAATGTAAAGTAGTAACAAATGGATATTGGTTTTCAGAAGCAAAAATTGGTGTGCACAATTATTATGATGAAAAAGGCTCTCTAAAAAGTCAAATTGATTTTGATGATGGTTTTATTATTACTATAAATGAATTAAGGAAAATTATTCTGAGGAAATATAAAATCGATATTAATAACTATGCAGACAATAATATTGAAATCTATAAAGAAAAAGAAATATTCAATTCGAGTTATATCATCAAAATTAGAGTTGGTACATACGATAAAATCATAAAAATAAATGGCAATACCGGAAAAATAATAAGTGCAGAGGAACTTGATATTGGAGAGGGATAAACTTGTTTGCTCGGATATGTCCCACAATAGATAGCACGGAATTTTATTCCGTGCTAGTAATCAAAATCTATAAAAGTATATTCATCACAAAAAATATTTCAGTAGTTTTTCAATACTGAATTTATGTTTGCCTTATTTTATGGTTACGGATTGCAAATCCGCGAGATAGGGTTTGCGAAAGGGAAATAGATTTATAAAAACAAAACCTAAATAAAACAAAAAAGCTCCAAACATTAAAGTTTGAAGCTTTTAGTACTCGGGACGGGACTTGAACCCGTACGACCATTACAGTCACTGGATTTTAAGTCCAGCGTGTCTACCAATTTCACCACCCAAGCAAATTGAAATTAAAAAAAATTAATTTCTATGGTAAAGAGCGAAAAACGGGGCTCGAACCCGCGACCTCGACCTTGGCAAGGTCGCGCTCTACCAACTGAGCTATTTTCGCATTGTCAAATTCTTAAGAACACTCACAATACTTGTACCGTATTGCGGATGCAAATGTAACACTTAAATTGAATTATACAAACGTTTTTGATAAAAAAATACTCGAAAAAACATAACGTCTTGAAAACCCAAACTTTACTTTTTAGTAAGCATTCTTTTTATTTCATTTAATTTCATTAATGCTTCCACAGGAGTCAAAGTATTAATGTCTAATCCTAAAATTTCTTCTTTTATTTCTTCCAATAAGGGATCGTCTAAATTAAAAATACTCAATTGCAGTTCCTCTTTATTGGATTTTATTCCATGCAAGGCATCGCTAGAATGATTTTTTTCTAATTTTTTTAGTAATTTTTGTGCTTTCTGAATCACAATTTGTGGCATCCCAGCCATTTTAGCCACATGAATACCAAAACTATGAGCACTTCCTCCTCGCACTAACTTCCGAATAAAAAGCACGTTATCTTTTAACTCTTTTACTGAAACATTGTAGTTGTGAATTCGAGGTAATTGTTCGCTCATCTCATTCAATTCATGATAATGCGTAGCAAAAAGTGTTTTAGGTCGCGCAGGATTTTCGTGCAAAAATTCGGCTATAGCCCAAGCAATGGAAATTCCGTCGTACGTACTAGTTCCGCGACCGATTTCATCTAAAAGCACCAAACTTCTATCGGAAATATTATTTAATATGGAAGCCGTTTCGTTCATCTCCACCATAAAAGTAGATTCCCCCATCGAAATATTATCGCTGGCCCCTACTCTAGTGAAAATTTTATCTACCACTCCCATTCGCAAGGCTTCTGCAGGAACAAAACTTCCCATTTGAGCCAAGAGAACTATCAAAGCGGTTTGACGCAAAATAGCAGACTTACCCGACATGTTTGGCCCTGTAATCATTATCATTTGCTGGGTTTCTCTATCCAAATACACATCATTGGCAATGTAAGGGACACCAACCGGCAATTGTTTTTCAATTACGGGATGCCTTCCGTTAGTGATTTCCAACTCGAAAGTGTCATCAATAACTGGGCAAACGTATTTATTTTCTATAGCTAATTGTGTGAAAGAGGTCAAACAGTCTAACTGCGCAACCAAATTGGCATTCAGTTGTACAGGCTTAATATAAGTTGCTATCCACTGCACCAATTGCTCAAATAATTGCCCCTCAATTTGGTGGATTTTATCTTCGGCACCCAGAATTTTAGTTTCGTATTCTTTCAATTCTTCGGTAATGTAACGCTCTGCATTTACTAGGGTTTGCTTACGAATCCACTCTGTAGGAACTTTGTCTTTATGGGTGTTTCGAACTTCGATATAATATCCAAAAACATTATTAAACGAAATCTTTAAAGAGGAAATTCCGGTTAATTCGGATTCTCTTTTCTCGATACCTTCTAGAAATTCTTTACCCGAAAAAGCAATGGCGCGTAATTCATCCAATTCGGCATGCACTCCAGTTGCAATAGCATTTCCTTTGGCAATAGCGACAGGCGCATCTGGATTAAGAGTAGTTTTTATTTTTTCGCGAAGCAAATCACAACTATGAAAACTATCTCCAATAACCCGAACGGCTTCTTGTTTACTTTCTAAAGCCAAGGTTTTTATTGGAAGAATAGCATCCAAAGAATCTTTCAGATAAATAACTTCTCTTGGGGAAACTTTACCTGTTGCTATTTTAGAAATCAACCGTTCTAAATCGGATATTTGCTTAATTTGGTGTTGGATTTTATGCAGAATTTCTGGGTTCTCCATCAAATATGTAACCACCTCATGACGGCTTCTTATTTTATTTGCGTCCTTTAAAGGCAATGCCAACCAACGTTTAAGCAACCTACCTCCCATTGGCGAAAGCGTCTTATCGATAACATCTAATAAAGTAACTGCATTGGGATTGTAACTGTGGTATAATTCTAAATTTCGAATAGTAAACCGATCCATCCAAACGTAAGCATCTTCGGCAATACGCTGGATACTGGTAATGTGCTGTACCCTATTGTGTTGGGTTTCGGACAGATAATATAAAATTGCTCCGGCAGAAATAATTCCGTCTTGCAATTCTTCAATTCCAAAACCTTTTAGGGAATTAGTTTGAAAATGATTAATCAAGGTCTCTAGGGCATAATCTGCATTATACACCCAATCTTCTAAATAAAAAGTATTGAAATCTTCTCCGAAAACTTCCTTAAATTGATTTCGGTTGTTCTTTTGAATTAAGACTTCACTCGGACTAAAATTTTGAAGTAACTTGTCAATATACTCCTCATTTCCTTGTGCCGTAAGAAATTCCCCTGTGGAAACATCTAAAAAAGAGACTCCTAAAATCTTTTTTCCAAAGTAAACCGATGCCAAGAAATTATTGGATTTGGACTGTAAAACCTCATCGTTTAAGGAAACTCCCGGAGTTATCAATTCGGTAACCCCCCGTTTCACAATGGTTTTAGTCAATTTAGGATCTTCTAATTGGTCACAAATTGCCACCCGAAGTCCGGCTTTTACTAATTTTGGCAAATACGTATTTATAGAATGGTGCGGAAATCCTGCCAAAGCAGTTTCAGTTTCGGACCCTGCGCCACGTTTTGTAAGAACAATTCCTAATATTTTAGACGCGCGAATGGCATCTTCACCAAAAGTTTCGTAAAAATCGCCAACTCTAAATAACAAACAAGCATCGGGATATTTCCTTTTTATCTCGTTATACTGCTTCATTAACGGCGTTTCTTTTGGGTTATTTTCTTTAGAAGACAAGTTGATTTTATTTAAAAATGAGTTTACGAATTTAATTATTTCTATTCAAATATTAGGCTATCAAATAAATTTAATAAAATTTAAGGTTTTTTTAAGTTATAAGTTTTAGTTTTTTATTAAATTTGCTTGTTAATTCTTTAATTCAAATCTAAAATGAAAAAAATTGTATTATTAGCTGCATTAGCTATATTTAGTGTAACTGCTGTAAACGCTCAGAAAAAAGCAAAAAAAACTACGGCTCCAAAAATTGAAACTCCAAAAACTCCGGCTATTGAAGGAGCAGGAATGGTTTTTGAAAACGAAACTATTGATTACGGAACAATTGCTGCAGATTCAGATGGTAACAGAAAATTTGTATTTACAAATAACGGAAACAAACCATTAGTAATTACTAACACGCAAGGATCTTGCGGATGTACAGTTCCTACAACACCTAAAGAACCAATTGCTCCAGGAGCTAAAGGATTCATTGGTGTTCACTATGCAACTGATAGAGCAGGACAACCATTTACTAAAACAGTAACTGTAACTTCTAATGCTGTTGGTCAAGAAACTAAAGTATTAACTATTAAAGGAACAGTTTTGCCTCGTGCTACACCAGCAGAACCAGCAACTCCAACAAAAAGCTAATATTTTTTCAAAATTTATTAAAAGCTTCCTGTTAAATGGAAGCTTTTTTTTTATACCTAATTACATGCGAAAACTGGAAAATAGTGAATTGGAACGAAAATCAGTATCCGATTTCAAACTAGCAACTAAAACACCAATAAGTATTATTCTGGATGACATTAGAAGTTTGCACAATATTGGTTCTGTTTTTAGAACCGCTGATGCATTTTTGATTGAAAAAATATACCTATGTGGCATCACTGCAGTGCCTCCTAATAAAGAAATTCATAAAACCGCACTCGGGGCTACAGAAACAGTTGCTTGGGAATACCATAAAAACGTATTGGATGTTATTGAAAATCTAAAAGATAATAAAACTTTGGTTTATGCTATTGAACAAGTAGAAAATGCAACTTTTTTAGATGATTTTCATCCAATAAAAGATACAAAATATGCCTTAGTTTTTGGCAATGAAGTTTATGGAGTTTCGCAAGAAGCGATAAAAATATGTGACGGCTGTATTGAAATTCCGCAATTGGGAACCAAACATTCTTTAAATATTTCGGTAAGTGCCGGAATTGTAGTTTGGGATTTATTTCAAAAAATTAAATCAGAATAAATAATTTAGTTTTGTTAAACTATTAATTTCACCAAATGAAACCCCACTTCTATTTTATTTTTTTTACTCTACTTACCTGCAATTATATTGAAGGTAAAAATATATGGAATAGTGCGGTTTCTAAATATTTATTGGAAACAAAAAAAGACACCCTTTTCCCCAAAAAAAAATCTAATGTTGCTCCTGTTTTATCCGCAACAGGAGATCAGATTTTCTGCCCAGGATCTCCAATGAAAATTGTTACCAACATGACTTTTGTAGATCCAGACGACACAGGGGTAGATGCAGTATATATTCAAATTTCTACGGGATATGTTTATGGGCAAGATGTTTTAACATTAACAGGGTCGCATCCAACAATTGCTAGTATTTGGGATAGCACTACAGCAAAATTAACACTTTTGGGAACTTCTGGGCAACCTACTTATACAGCCTTGGAAAGTGCAATAAAAGATATTGAATATTCTAGTAATTCCACTAATCCATCCGGAGTCAGAAAATTTTCTATTACTATAGGCCAGGCCAATTACTTGCCTTCTAATGGTCACTATTATCAATTTATTCCAAACATTGGAATAACATGGAGCGCTTCTCGAATTGCCGCACAAACAAACATTTATTACGGATTACAAGGTTATTTAGCAACTTTAACCTCTGCAGATGAAGCCCAGTTAGCAGGAGAACAATCCTCTGGAGCTGGTTGGATTGGCGGAAGCGACGAACAACAAGAGGGTCTTTGGAAATGGATGACGGGACCAGAAGCAGGAACTAATATGAACTTTACTTTTTGGAATAATGGCGAACCAAATAACCTAGGAGATGAAGATTATGCCCACATTACTGCTGTTGGTGTAGGAATAACAGGCTCTTGGAATGATTTGTCCAATACTGGAGACACTAGTGGAAATTACCAACCCAAAGGATATATAGTTGAATATGGAGGGATGCCGGGCGATCCCATTCTTCATATTTCTACAAGTTCTATCATCACTATACCAAGCATAATTAATACAGTTGCTGCAAGTAATTGTGATCCTGGAATACTAACTTTACAAGCAACTGCAAATCTTCCAACAATTTATTGGTACGACAGCCCTGTGGGAGGCATGCCTATTGCAACTGGAACTAGTTTCACCACACCATTTTTAACCGGAACCACCACTTATTATGTTACTGCAGCGGCTATAGGATGCACAACGGCAACCCGAACTGCAATTACCGCAACCATTAATACTATTCCTGTAATTTCTATCCCCAGCACAACAAATGGTTGCAGCGGAACTTCTACAATAGTAACAGCAACTACTAGTGCCGGGATTATCAATTGGTTTTCTACCCCAACTAGCACCACGCCAATAGCAACTGGATTAACTTATACCACACCAATACTCAATCAAAATACAACATATTATATTGAAGGTAATAATAATGGTTGTCCTTCTGCAAGTCGAATTCCTGTTACTATTTTAGTCATTGCTTCTCCAATAGTCACAGATGAAAACGTAATTCTTTGCGAAGATTCTTTTTTATTATTGGACGCAGGCTTAATCAACGTGACTTATTTATGGTCAACTCTCCAAAACACTAAGACAATTACCGTAACTTCTCCAGGAATTTACACGGTAAAGGTTACCTCTTTGCTTCCGCAAAATTGCTCTAGCATAAAAACCATTACTGTGGTAGAACATTTAAAACCACACATTCAAGATATTATAATAGAAGATACTACAGCAACAATTATAGTTACTAACCCTGGGGATTTTGAATATTCAATTGACGGAATAACCTTTCAGAACTCCAATGTTTTTATAGTTTCTGAAGGTGGTTATTACACCGCTTACGTTAGAGAAAAAGAAAATTGCGGATTGGAATACAGACCTTTCATCATCCTCACCATTCCGGAGTATTTCACTCCCAATAGCGATGGGTATAATGACTATTGGACCATAAATGGATTATTCTATTATCCGAAAGCAGAAATAAAAATCTTTGATCGCTACGTAAAATTGATAACAAAATTAACTTCCACTAAATATTCTTGGGATGGGACTTTAAATGGCAAAACCTTGCCTTCAGACGACTATTGGTATGTATTGAAGATTGACGAAAATGCTCCAGAAACCAGAGGCCATTTTTCTATGAAACGTTAATTTAGTTTATTCTGAATTTCGTTCAATACAAAAATATAATCTTCTTGATTTTTCACAAAATCTCTTTCAGAAACATCAATAATTAAAACGTTCAAATCTTTCTGCGTTTTAATATAATCCAAATATCCATTGTTGATTTTTTCCAAATAGGAAGCAGGAATTTCTTGCTCGTAACTTCTACCGCGTCGTTTTATATTTTGAAGTAACCTATCGGTATTTTGATACAAATAAATATACAAATCGGGTTTGGGCATTTCTTTGTAAATAATATCAAAAAGCGTTTTATACAATCGGTATTCGTCTTCCGCAAGAGTAACTTTTGCAAAAATAAGCGACTTAAATATATGATAATCGGCAACAATAAAATCTTTAAACAAATCAAATTGTGCTAAATCATCCGAGATTTGTTGGTATCTATCCGCTAAAAAAGACATTTCCAAAGGGAAAGCATACCGATTTTGATCTTTATAAAATTTTGGCAAAAAAGGATTATCTGCAAAACGTTCTAAAACCGTTTTGGCATTAAAATCTTCTGCAATTTTAGAAACTAAAGTCGTTTTTCCGGCACCAATATTGCCTTCCACCGCTATATAATTAAAATTTTCTAGTTTGATTTTAGATAATGGAGCCGTTAAAGAAGCAATCTTTTTGCATATTCCAGCATCGGTGCAATCCTTTATTAATTCTGAGATTGATTTTTTAACTATTGGATGTACCCAATCGGAAACTACTTCTACCATTGGCAACAATACAAAAAGTCGATCTTGCAAATGCTTGTGAGGCACCTGAAGAACATCTGTTTCTAGGACCTCATCCCCATAAGAAACAATATCAATATCAATAATTCTAGATTGGTATAAAGTACTATCCGTTCGGATTCTTCCAAGTTTTTTCTCGGCTTTGAGAATGTTTTTCAAAAGTTTAACCGCGCTAGTATTGGTATGCAGAACTAAAATGCAATTATAAAAGGAATCGCTATCAAAACCCCAGGAATCCGATTCGTACAAGGACGAAACCGCAACTACTGTACCTACTTCCCGATGCAATAAAGCAATGGCATGCTCCATGTTTTCAAGGCGATTGCCTTGATTACTGCCTAAAGAAAGTATTACTTGATGCTGCTGATTCATATTTGGCAAAATAACTAAAAGAAATTCAGAATTGAAGTATATTTGTGCGTTCTGTTAATAACTATTTTGTTTTAAAGAAAAACAAAGGTTTTGTAACAAAATTTAGTTTATTGCATCTAATAAAGAAATTTAAAACTATGAAATTTTTAGGTAATGTTTTAGCAACCATTGTTGGTTTGTTTGCTTTTTTTATGATTTGTTTTTTCGGAATAATTCTCTTAGGCGCCCTATTTGGTGGTGGAGAAGAAACCGTAACTGTAAAAAACAATTCGGTAATTGAATTGGATTTATCCGAAATAAAAGAGGATTATGCCGGCAAAACAAACTATAAGGATTTTGATTACTTTGCTGCAAATCACGACGGATTATCGGATGTTTTAAAGGCAATTGAATATGCAAAAACCGACGATAAAATCAAAGGAATTTCGATTTTAAACGATGTTTGCGATCTTGGAATTGCACAAACTAAAGCACTTCGCGACCAATTGGAAGACTTTAAAAAATCCGGAAAATTTGTTTATTCGTATGGCAATACCTATTCTCAAAAAGATTACTATTTGAATTCGGTTGCGAATGCTATTTACATCAATCCTATTGGGGAATTAGAGTTCAAAGGATTATCTGCCGAAATTATGTTCTATAAAGATTTTGAAGAAAAATCGGGACTTAAAATGGAAGTCATCCGTCACGGAAAATATAAAAGTGCCGTGGAGCCATTTTTAGAAAACAAAATGAGTGATGCCAATAGAGAACAAACTACCCAACTACTAAATTCTATTTGGGGATCAGTAGTGACGGACATCGCAAAAAGTAGAAAAATAAATCCAGTACGATTGAATCAAATTGCCGATGGTTTATTGGCTAGAACTCCCGAAATGGCAAAAGCAGAAGGGCTAGTAGATAAAATTGCCTACGAAGACGTGTACCACAATGACATTAGAAAAGCCTTACAAGTTACTATCGACGAGGACTATAACAAAGTGAATATTAAAGATTATGCCGAAGAAGTTGCTACTTCCAATATTGATCTAACCTCCAATGATGTAATTGCAGTAATTTACGCTCAAGGCGAAATTGGAAGCGGTGAAGGCGATGTAAATGAAATTGGAGAAGGATCGATGCGTCGTTCTTTGCAAGAAGCAAGAAAAAACAAAGATGTAAAAGCAATCGTATTGCGAATTAATAGTCCGGGTGGAAATGCTTTGACTTCCGAATTAATTTGGAGAGAAATTGAATTGACTAAAAAAGTGAAACCTGTGGTTGTTTCTATGGGAGATTACGCTGCTTCAGGCGGTTATTATATTGCTTGTAATGCCAATAAAATTTTTGCGGAAGCCAATACAATTACAGGTTCTATAGGGGTATTCGGAATTTTACCGAACTTTACCGAAGCCGTTAAAAAACTCGGAATTAATGTGGAACAAGTTAAAACAAATCCAAATGCTTCTGAATATAGTCCGTTCCAACCTTTGGATGCTAACTATAGAGGTTTTGCACAAGAAGGTGTAGAAAAAATTTATGGTGTATTTGTAAAACGAGTTGCCGATGGAAGAAAATTAACCACTACCCAAGTAGATGCCATCGGGCAAGGGAGAGTTTGGAGCGGTCAAGACGCACTTAAAATTGGTTTAGTAGACAAAATTGGCGGCATGGATGAAGCAATTCAAGAAGCAGCCCGATTAGGAAAAACCAATAAATTCCGCACCCAAGATTTTCCAGAATACGAAAAAGAATTTGGCGATATTTTATCCAAATTTGGTTTAGCACAAAGCAAAGAGAGCATTATAAAAGAAGCAGTTGGCGAACAAAATTTTGAAATTTTGAAGCACATAAAACAAATGACGGCTCAAAAAGGAGTGCAAGCCCGAATGGCTTATGAATTGAAAATAAAATAATTCCATTTCAAATAATTTCCAATCCGTTTTATGTAAAAGTAAAACGGATTTTTTATTGTAAGAATAATTTTACAAACCGGTAAATAACACAATCTTAACTAAAATTTAGTTTAAAATATTTAATTTTGAACCACGAAAAAGGCAAGGTTTTTGAGTAAAAGTTTAAAAAATAGAAGTTATGGTTAAGAAAATTTTAAAAATTAGTGGGATCGTTTTATTAGTGCTTTTGGTAGCCGCATTTGCAATTCCGTATTTCTTTAAAGATCAAATAAAAGCGAAAATCACCCAAGCAATTAACGAAAGTGTTGATGCAAAAGTAGCGTTTAAAGATGCCGATTTGAGTTTGTTTAAAGGTTTCCCAAAAGCCACCATTTCTATAGAAAAATTATCGATTATTAATAAAGCCCCTTTTGCAGGAGATACTTTGGTTGCATTTGAGGAACTGAATTTAAAAATGTCGGTGATGGAGCTTTTTAATGGTGAAAACGACCCTATGAATATTGAAGGCGTTTCGTCTAAAAACGGATTAATTAATATCATTTTCAATAAAGATGGCATTGGGAATTTTGATATTGCCCTAAAAAATAAAGAGCAACAAGACAAAGGAAAAAGCAAGCCCCTAGCCTTAAAAATAAAAAACTACGAAGTAGAAAATTTCAAGTTTAAATTTACCAATGAGGCTACTAAAATCAAAATGGTTTTAGACAGCATCAACCATTCGGGTTCTGGAGATTTTACCAATAATATTTTAGATTTAGATACTAAAACCACCGCCAAAGTTTCGATGACAATGGACAAAATGAACTACATGAACAATGTAGCCGTTTCGCTGGATGCCGTTTTGGGCATTGACATGGATAAAAGTAAATATACCTTCAAAGAAAACAAAGCAAAAATTAACGACTTGGCTCTAGAATTTGATGGATTTCTTCAAATGGTACCAACTGGGCAGCAATACGATTTGAAATTTAAAACACCTACTTCCTCGTTTAAAAATTTCTTAGGATTAATTCCTGCTTCCTACCGAAGTACTACTGAAAACGTAAAAACTTCTGGAGATTTTACCGTGGTTGGTTTTGCCAAAGGTTTGCTTTCGGATACTACCGTTCCTAAATTTAATATTGCAATTGCTTCCAATAATGCTTCGTTTCAATATCCAAATTTGCCAAAAGCAGTTAAAAATATTGTAATCGATACCAAAATCATCAACGAAACTGGTGTGATGAACGATACTTATGTAAATTTAGATAAGTTGTCCTTCTCTATTGATCAAGATGTTTTTAATGCTAAAGCAAATATAAAAAATATCGCAACCAATGCTTTAGTAGATGCTGCTCTTAAAGGAACTATCAACCTTGGAAATCTTTCTAAAGCCTATCCTATAAAATTAGACAAACCGCTTTCTGGAATCTTGAAAGCCGATGTTACCACAAAATTTGATATGGCATCGGTAGAAAAAAGCGATTATCAAAAAATTAATAACGCTGGATCTATGAGTGTTACTGGTTTTAAATATGTGGATGAAACTGGCAAAGCAATGAATATTAGCAGTGCTATGGTGCAATTCAATCCAAGTCGTGTGAATCTGCAAGAATTTAAAGCGACTACTGGAAAAAGCGATATTAGTGCAACAGGAACTCTAGACAATTTTTATGGCTTTTTATTTAGAAAACAAGAATTAAAAGGAAATTTCAATATGGTTTCCAATCAAATTGCGGTTTCCGATTTTATGACAACTGCTCCAGCAGATACTAAAACTGAAGTGAAAACAACATCAACTGCAATGAAAATTCCAGGATTTTTAAATTGTTCGCTTACCGTAAAAGCCAACACGGTGCTGTACGATAATTTAATTTTGAAAGATTGTTCCGGAAAATTGCTAGTAAAAGACCAAGCGGTTACTTTAGAGAATGTAAAAACGAACATCTTTGGAGGTCAAATTGGGATGAACGGAATGGTTTCAACCAAAGAAAAAACACCTAAATACAACATGCACCTTGGTTTTGATAAAGTAGACATTACCCAAACCTTCACCCAATTGGAAATGTTCAAAAAAATTGCACCAATTGCTGGAGTTATAACTGGAAAATTAAATTCTACTATTAACCTTTCTGGAAACTTAAACGATAAAGAAATGACTCCCGATTTAAAAACTCTTTCGGGAGATTTATTGGGTCAAATGGTTGGAACTTCTATCAATCCTAGCGCTTCTACTTTACTTTCTGCCATCAGCCAAAATGTAAAATTTATCGATTTGAAAAAATTGAATTTGAATGATGTGAAAATGGCTTTAGCATTTAAAGACGGAAAAGTAACTGTAAAACCATTTGATATTAAATACCAAGACTTGAAAGTTACCGTTGCCGGAACGCATGGCTTTGACCAATTAATGAATTACAATTTGAAATTTGATGTTCCTGCTAAATATTTAGGAAGTGATGCTAATGCATTATTGGCAAAATTATCGCCAAGCGATGTTGCAAAATTGGATAATATCCCTGTAAATGCTTCCGTTACCGGAAGTTTCTCTAAACCAAAAGTGAGTACCGATATTAAATCGGCAACTACTAGCCTAGCAACTAGCCTAGCCAAACAACAAAAACAAAAATTAGTAACTAAAGGTGCTAGCGCACTAGAAGATTTAATCAATAAAAACACTAAATCAGGAGATACCACTAAAACTAAAAAAGTTGTAAACCAAGCCAAAGATTTATTGAATGGGTTGTTTAAAAAGAAAACGCCTTAATCTAGTCATTGCGAGGCACGAAGCAATCTTATAAAGCATGAAACCTGGATTTATTTATATAGTAACCAATAAGTATAATAACACCTATTATGTTGGTGTTACTTCAAATTTGCCAAAAAGAATTTTGGAGCATAAAGAAAAGAGATATGAAAATTCATTTTCTGCAAGATATAATCTCAATAAATTAGTTTATTACGAGCAATTTCAAATGATAGGTGATGCAATTGCTCGTGAAAAACAATTAAAAGCAGGTTCAAGAGCCCAAAAAACAAATTTGATTCAAGGCTTAAATCCAAATTGGAATGATTTATTTGATGAAATAAAGGACATAATGTCGATTTAAATTATGAGATTGCTTCGTGCCTCGCAATGACAATCTTCACCACATACCCTTCAAACGTTCGAACGTTAAAAACTGTTCCGTCTTGAAAGATTAAGTATTGTCCTTTTATTCCCATCAATTTCCCCGTAAAATTAGGAGATTTTTCTAAACTCAAACTTGTAACTTTCTTTGGATATTCTAATACAGGGAAATGTAAATCGTATAAATCTTCCTTTTCGGGATGAAAATATTCTTGCACTTCCTTCGGAATTACATACTGCAAACTAGCGCGTTCTTTTATTAAATCGGTTTTTGGAAAATCATTTTTGAGCATCTTTTGCCAATTGGTTTTATCTGCAAAATGACTTTTCAGCGCCACTTCGGTAATTCCGGCTAGATATCTATTCGGTACTTCCACTATAGGAATGGCTTGCACCGCACCTTGATCTATCCATCGTGTTGGTACTTGGGACCATCGCGTAACGCCCACTTTTACCTCACTTGTTAAGGCCAAATAAACAATATGCGGTTGGAGTTGCACTTTCTTTTCATAATCTAAATCTCGGTCTTCCAAATCTAAATGCGCGGTGCTCAATTCGGGTTTCATGATCCAATCGCCTGCCGATGGGCTGCTCATAAAACAATCGTAACAAAATCCTTGTCGGAAAATTTTCTTCTTTTTACCGCAATGCAAACATTGGTATCCTACAAAATTAATTTCTAGAGTTTTATCCAACAACTGATTCAAATTCAAAAAACTGTTTTCAAAAACCAAATAATATTGAATTGGATTGGAATATTCGGTTTGCATTTTGGTTAGTACCCCTTCGTAAATCATTTGTTTAAAGTTTCAGGATTAAAGTTTAAGAATTAAGAAATATTTCCTATTTTAGCGTAAATATAGATTTTGTAAAACTCTAAACCAATTCGTTTATGAAAAATTACTTTAAAATTCTTTTGGCTTCCGTTGTTATTTTAACCTTTTCTTTCAAAACTAAAGAACCCAAAGTAATTAATGTTGTTATTGATGTTAGCCATGGAGGAACAGATTTTGGTAGTACCAATTCTGATGTAAATGAAAAATCAATAGTAACGGCTATTTCTAAAAAAATTGAATTACAAAATTCGGATAATAACGTTAAAATAAATCTAACCCGTATAGGTGATTATGAATTATCCTTAAAAGAACGAGTGGAAATCATTAATCATATTAAACGTGATTTAGTATTGTCTTTGCATATTAATGCGAATAAAAATGAAAAAGCGAATGGTTATGATATATTTATTTCAGACAAATCCACTACTTATTTAAAATCTAATGAATTGGCGGAAAAATTTGCAACTTCCTTTTCAGATAAATCAAAATTAATATATCGAGGTATTAAAACGGCTCCATTATTTATTCTTAAAAATAGTGATTGCCCTGCTTTACTTTTAGAGTTAGGATTCCTTACTAATGATTTTGACAGGAATTATGTTTCTAGCGAAAATGGCCAAACAGAAATAGCACAATCTATTTTAACTTTCATTTCTTCGTTAAAAGAATAACTTCGTAAATCCAACTTCATAAATCGTACCTTGTTATGCCTTTTCCAATAATCAATTCTATCGCTTCTTGGGTTTTAAAACAACGCATCCACCAGATTGAGTTGTTTTTGAAATACCCCAACGAAGTACAAGACGAATTGCTTTTAAATCTCGTTCGATTATCCGAGGACACTATTATTGGAAAGCAATACGATTTTGAATCCATAAGAAATTACAAAACCTTTACCGAACGCGTTCCGGTTGCTACTTACGAAGAATTGGAACCTCTTATAGAGCGAACCCGAAAAGGAGAACAAAATGTTTTTTGGCACGAGCCCATAAAATGGTTTGCCAAATCCAGCGGAACTACCAATGCTAAAAGCAAATTTATTCCGGTTAGCGAAAGTGCTCTAGAAGATTGCCATTACAAAGGCAGCAAGGATTTGTTGTGTATGTATTTGAACAACAACGAAAACTCCGAAATGTTTTTGGGCAAAAGTTTACGTCTTGGCGGAAGTTCTCAAATTTATGAAAACAACAATTCTTCGTTTGGCGATTTATCGGCGATATTGATTGAAAATATGCCCATGTGGGCGGAATTTAGTAGCACACCAAGCAACAAAGTTTCGTTAATGAGCGAATGGGAAAGCAAACTTACCGCCATTATTAACGAAACCAAAACCGAAAATGTTACCAGTTTTGCGGGCGTTCCCTCTTGGATGTTAGTGCTTCTTAACCGAATTTTATCCGAAAGCAACAACTCCAATGTTATGGAACTTTGGCCCAATCTAGAGGTCTATTTTCACGGTGGGGTAAATTTTGAACCCTATAGAGAACAATACCAAAAAATTCTACCAAATACCAATTTCAAATACTACGAAATCTACAATGCCTCCGAAGGGTTTTTCGCCATTCAGGATTTGAATTATTCCAATGATTTATTGTTGATGTTGGATTATGGTATCTTTTATGAATTCATTCCGATGGATACTTTTAGCACTCCAAATCAGAAAGTAATTCCGTTATCGGAGGTGGAATTGTTTAAAAATTATGCAATTGTTATTACTACCAATTCTGGTTTGTGGCGGTATTTAATTGGGGATACCGTTCGGTTTACCTCTTTAAATCCATTCCGAATTCGAGTTACAGGAAGAACCAAACACCACATTAATGTTTTTGGCGAAGAATTGATGGTGGAAAATACCGATCAAGCCATTGCCAAAACCTGCTCACAATTGCACTGCGAAGTAAAAGATTATACGGTGGCACCTATTTTCATGAAAAACAAAGAAAAGGGATCGCACGAATGGATGGTAGAATTTAAAAAACCACCCGAAGATTTTGCTTTATTTGAAAAAGTGCTGGACGAAACACTGCAAACCGTCAACTCCGACTACGAAGCCAAGCGATACAACAGCATGACTTTAAACCAACTGAAACTAAATGTGGCGCGCGAGAATTTATTTTACGATTGGCTGGCAGCAAACGACAAATTGGGAGGGCAACACAAGATTCCGAGATTATCCAACCAACGGGATTATTTGGAGCAATTGAAGAATATGTAAGTATATTTTTTGGTATAAAATAATTTTTATAAATTTGAATTATCATGAAACAATTAACCCTAAATATTAAAGACAACAAATATTTCTTCTTTTTAGAATTGCTAAAAAGTATGGATTTTGTTTCTATTGCGAATAATGAAGATTGGTATGAAAATCTTTCTGCAAAAGAAAAAAAATCCATTCAAAAAGGAATTGAAGATCTTGAGAATGGCAGAGTGCATTCGCATGAAGAAGTTATGGCTTTAGCAAAAGAAAAGATTAAATAATAAGTTGTAGAAAATGAATTTTTTTTTATTAATAAGAAAAAAATTTGTATTTTAGTTACATGAAAGAAACTAAAGAAAGTGGGCTTGACTTTATTATTGACAAACTTACAAATTCTATTGAAAATGTAATAAGTGGTGATAGTTTTTCGACTGAAATTTGTTTAGTAACTGTTAATGATATTAAATTAATAACGGCAAAAACAGGATGGTTATTTAATTGGAAAATGGAATTAAAAAATCCTGAAAGAGATATTTATAAATTAACAATTACTAATAATTCAAAAGTTATTCAGGGACTAATAAGTTTAGAAGTTAAGTCAGATCATGTTTATATGCACTTGATTGAAAGCGCTCCATTTAACAAAGGAATTTCAAAAGTTTATTCTGGTGTTGCAGGTAATTTAGTTGCCTTTGCTTGTAAATTATCATTTCAACGCGGTCATCAAGGAAATGTTTCGTTTTTGTCTAAAACACAATTAATTAAACATTATGAAAAAACACTAGGCGCAATACATTTTGGAGGTAGAGTTATGATAATAGAATCTCAATCAGCATTAAAACTTATTAATAAATACTTTAAAAACTAAAATAATGAAAAGTAAAGAAAAATTAATTGATTTTGACTTTTTAGGAGGACAAGGCTCTCTTACTGTTGAGGAAGAAAAAGCATTAAGTGTTTATTTTAATCAGAAAAAAGTAACACTAGTGATAAAAAAAACAACTACTTCAAAATCAAAATTACCTAAAAACACTACAAAGTAATTTATTTGAATTTCATAAATTATAAATATTACATTTTTTTGGAATTAGTATAATTGAATGACTTCAAGACTATCCAACCTCCAGGATTATTAAAATTATTAAAAAAAATGCAATAGCAATTTATTATAAAAACTCACAATAAATATACCCTTATGTATATTCTAATAATTTATTTCACAATAAAATAAGAAAAATACTACATTTGTTTATAAAATAATTCTCATGCTTCAAAAGATTTTCTGCCTTTTTACCCTATTAACCGCAACTTTTTTATCTGCGCAAACCATACCAAGAACAGAAAACATCTGCTTTTTTCAAGATGCTAAAACAGGCAAACCCATTACAATAGTTAATGATTCTTTGGTTTATAAAGGAGAACTTAAAAACCCAACCTTATTAAAACATACCGATTATCTAGACTTTTTAACCTATTACCAATATCATTTTAACATTAAACAACACTCCTATTTGGTTCATGCTGGTTGCGGGCCTGTATTGGAATACCGAAACGACTCTATAGTACGAATTGACAATTCTTTTTTGCAAAAAAATCAATATGGCGCTTCTCCTTTCGTTTATAAAGATCAAATTTGTTTATTTGGTGGTTACGGATTGTTTAGCGATAAAAACTTTATTACACGATTTGATAATATAACTAGAGAATGGTTTCGATTATACACCAATGAAGAGGGACCGAATGCTAGAAAAGAAAGCCTGTGTTTTTACGATGAAAACGGCTTATATATTTTTGGAGGCTGGCAAAGCAAGTTAACAACTACTCTTGAAAAAGACCCACATCTTTGGCACTTAGACTACTCCAATATGCGTTGGAAAGATTTAGGCAACTACAATAAAAATATTATTGCATTGATTACAACCTCAAAAGATAACTTTTTTACATTTCAAACGGATACAAAATTGTTTTTAGTAAATGGGGATAACATAGCGACAATTGATTTTATTAATAATAAGATTGCTTATTTTGAAAACAAAGAACTATTACTCTATAAACCTAAAGGATTTTATTTTGATTCCAATTTAAAATCTTTAGTATATTTAGAATATTTATCTGGTATAGAAAATCTGAAATTAGAAAGTATCCCATTATCTCAATTCTTAAAATATCCAATTAAAACCGAAAAATTATATTCTTCACCTTGGCAAGAATATGCCTCTCCTTTAGTATTTGTATTAATGGTGCTTCTCGTTATTTTTGGAGTATATAAATGGATCCTATTCCAAAAAGGGAAATGTTTTGTATTTCATAAAAGCAAAAATATATTTTATTATAAATCTAAAATTATTTCCAATTTAGATCCTTTGGAAGAAAAAATATTATCCTATTTGTATGAAAATAAAAAAACTTTTATCCAACTCAACCAACTTAATAGTTTCTTTGAAAAAGAAAACCAAGATAATTTTTCTAATGTTATTAAAAAAAGAGATTTAGTTTTCAATTCCTTATTAGTAAAACTAAATGCTATAATCAACCAAGAAGAAAAATCATTAGTACTGATGCAAAAAAATGAAGCGGACAAACGAATCAAAGAAATAAGGTTAAATCCGTTATATTTTACTTTGAAATAATTAAAAATTAAACATAGTTTACTTTTAAATGCCTCTTTTGAGGCATTTCTTTTTTTTATTAAATACCTGATAATCAATTCATAAATTTTAATAAAATACTGGAATATATTTCTAGGAATGATTTTTCAGGAAAAGGGATAGGTTAGTTTGTTACTTTGGTGTAGAAATTTATTAAAATTTAAATACCCAAAAATAAGATGGAAATTTATAACTCGGTAATTACTACTTTCAAAAAAGGAGATAAAATTCCTTTACTAACAGATGGAAAATTTGATATTTATATTGGAACTACCTCGACCAAAGTCAATGGCATATTTTATGAAAAAGCAATTTTATATGAAATTAGCGTAACCAATAAAAAGTGTATCACTTCTAAATTTATTGAATTGACCTATGATTATTTTATAAATAACAATTACTGTTTTCCAAATAGAGATTGGTATAGAAACCACGATCTATTAAAACACGAAGATAAATCAAGACCTTGTAATTATTCTGTAGTTCAAGGATTGATAAAAGTCACATTAAACACCAAAACACTTTAATCAAAATCTCATGAAAAAAATATTCTTTCTTTTTAGTATATTAATTCTATTTTCTTGCTCAACAAATAATTCTGCTAATGATAATGCATCTCAACCCATTTCTGTTTTAGTTAACAAGATAATCATTCACAAAAATAATACTCCTGATGTAGTTTTTTTATTTAGTTATAATGGAAACAAACTAATAACGGTAACAGACCAAGATGGAATTAAAATAAAAAATATTTATAATGGAGACAACATTATTAAACAAGAAATTTATGACGTAACCAATGCAATAAATTATACCGAAGACTACACATATTCTAATAATCGTATTATTCAAAAAAAAACCACAGGAGTTACTTCAAGTTTTTTACAAATAATTAACTATACGTATAATTCTGACGGTTCAATAATTAGTGATTTTACTCTCTATTCTAATCCAAACATAACCTCAACAACAACAAGTCATTATATGAATGGAAACTTAATAGATGTAGGAGGTAATTATTATACTTATGATTTAAAGAACACCCCATTTAAAAATATTACAGGGAAAAATAATTTTATAAATTTATTACCTTACAGTCATTATAATTTAAATTTTGGTTTTTCAAACAATATGCTAACCTATACAAATGGTACAAATACTACATATCAATATAATTCTCAAGATTATCCAATAGTTAAAAGTGATGGTACTGAAACCATAGAATACCTCTATTAATTACATATGAAAATTTAATAACTATGAAAAAACTTTTTATTCTTTTAACAATTATTACAACTAACATAATTCATTCTCAAATACCAACTTATGTACCAAGCAATGGATTAATTGCTTATTATCCTTTTAATGGCAATGCTAATGATGAGAGTGGGAATGGAAATAATGGAATTGTTACAGGCGCAACCTTATCATCAGACAGAGCACAAAACCCGAATAGTTGTTATAAATTTAATGTAAGTAATTGGACTTGGGGTACTGGAGGAGATGAAATATACATCCCTTTTAATAATAGTTTTAATTCTTCAAATATTTCTGTTTCAGCATGGTTTATGAAAACTTCAAATGGACCTCTAAATCAAGATTCTGTAATAATAGATAGGTTTGAAAATGGCTATAGCAATCCTAATGGTCAAGTTTGGTTTTGTGTGTTACCACTTGGAGATATTACAACATTAAAAACTTATCTCTTTCAAGCTTCAACTCAGAACAGCCAACAATCTATAATGACTTCTGGAAGTCAAATACAAGTGAACACTTGGTATAATGTTGTTTTTTCATTTGATGGTCAAATACTAAAACAGTACATAAATGGAATATTAATATCCTCTAATAATTTATCTGGATTTAGTTTGAATACTAATGGAAATTCAGGGATTTCAATAGGTGTTTCAGATCAAGCAAATGGACATTGGAGTCCTTTTGATGGTAAAATTGACGACATCGGCATTTGGAATCGCGCCTTAACCCAAGATGAAATCACCAACTTGTACACGGCAGATAACACTTGTCAATCGTTAGTTATCAATACCGGCTTATTAAGTTTTAATCCGCCAACCTATACTAACACAGTAACCATTTACCCAAACCCAGCCAACGACCATATTACTATAGACTGTGGCACTCTTGCTACTGTAAGTGGATGGAACATTAAAATAACCAATATTCTTGGGCAGGAGGTATTTAATCAACCAATGAATACCCAACAATATGTTGTTCCGCTAAATACTTGGACGGGTCAAGGCGTTTATTTTGTAAAAATCTATGATGCACAAGGCACTCTAGTTAATACCAAGAAAATAATATTACAATAGTTTTAGTTAGTAGTTATTTAAAAGCCACAAATTAGACTGCACCCAAAAGTTTAGACAAATTTATAATTAATTTTGATAATAATGAGCTCGATATTGTATCGGGCTCATTTTGTTTAAATTAGCCTTGATTCTATCGTTATTGTAATAAATTATATATTCATTTATCTCTTTTTTTAATTG
>CANFZM010000034.1 GCA_947451525.1 Flavobacteriaceae bacterium | reverse complement strand
CTCTAAAAGCCTAAATTACAAATTGAAAATGCAAAAAAAAACAGAAAAAGTATAAAAAAATAATTTTAAATTTGAAACATGCGGATTTAAGGTGCAAATCCGCGCTATCAGGATTTGCCTGCAGTACCCAATGCCGAAAGTATTGATATTGATGATGATGGCAAGATAATTGGGTTGTCTTAGAAATTGTAAACAAATAAGCCAAACATTTTCTATTTAGCCCCGATAGAAATGAAAACAAAAAATGCTTCCCGTGTTGGGAAGCATTTTTTTGTTGTAATGGATAGCGGGAATTGCCATTGGTGATAAAGCCCAAGCGATTCGCTTCTAATCAATAATATCTGTATCTTTTAATTTTTCGTCTTTTATTTCGCTGTTGTGTAACTTGACAGGTTTTGTGTTTTTACGCATTTTTATATTCAAAAATTCTACGAACAACGAGAAGAAAATGGCAAAGTATAAATAGCCTTTTGGGATGCTGGAAATTTCTACATCGTTGCCAAAACGGAAGTGTGCTAGATGCGAACCTTCGGCAAGCAACATCACTCCAATTAGGATTAGGAAGGAAAGACCAAGTATTTGGATGGTTGGGTGCTCGTTTACAAATTTGGAAACGGGACCGGCAAAAATCATCATGATTCCGATGGAAATGACGATGGATAAAATCATGATTTCAATGGCGCCATCGGGACCAAAACCACCTTGTGCTGGGCTTTTCATGCTAATCATTCCGATGGCGGTTAAAATACTGTCGAAAGAAAAAACGATGTTTAATAATGCAATTTGAAAAATAGCAGCAGTTAAACCGGATGCCGATTTGCCTTTGGTACTTTCTTCTTCCCCTTCCATTTTATGGTGAATTTCGGAAACAGATTTGTATAATAGGAACAATCCGCCACCAAAGATGATAAGGCTTTGTCCGGTTACATGGGCTTCGAAAAACCCGAAATCGATGTGGAATAAAGTTTCTTGTAAACTTAAAACCCAAGTGATTCCGAATAGTAAAACGATACGGAAAACCATGGCAAGGGTTAATCCTATTCTTCGGGCTTTTGGTTGCTCTTTTGCGGGAAGTTTGCCAGAAACTATAGATAGGAAAACGATATTGTCGATTCCTAAAATGATTTCTAAGAAGGTTAGTGTTAGTAATGCTACCCAAGCATTTGGATTGGAAATTAATTCGGTCATTGGTTTGTGGAAATTTATATTGTAAAGTAGTTTTACGTAATTAATTGGTTTTTGTTACAGTTCCGATTTGTTTTTTCGAATCTCCAACAAAAGAATATTCAAAGGTGTAGGTTTTTCCTTTGGTGGTTAGGATTCGCATGCTGATGGCTTTTCGTTCGGCTATATTTCTCGGATGTAATTTTTGAAGAATGAATTCGTAATCGTTTACCCAACGTACTGAAGCGGTATCGGTTCTGCCTTTGTAGGTTTCAATTTGAAGTTTGTCGGTTCTTTCGAAAGTGGTGATTTCTTTTTTGCCGTTGGTTTCTTGTGTGAATTCAAATTTGCCTGTTTTAAAATCTTTCGGATTGCACTCTTGTTGTTTTTGGCAGGAGAAAAGTGCTAAAGAAATTAGAACATATTTTAGTTTTGAAATTGCCATTGAAATTGTTTGTTGAAATTGTTATATTTTTTACTTTCTAAATGGGGTTATTTCCATTTGATTTATTGCTTTTTTTTAGAAATCAAAATTGCTTCTTCTTCCGAATAATAATTACCATCAGCAATGTTTTTTATTGCGTTGTCAATGTCAATATTATATTCCAAATCGGATTTCGATTTGCCAATATTTTGGAGTAAATGCTTTAATTTTTCAATAAAAGCAACATCCTTAACCTTGTCAATTTCTTGATGTATCCAAGTTATTTCTGCTTTAATACCCATAATTATTTAATTAAAAAATTATTATTTATCATTAAAAAGTGCATCTGTCATTGTTTTTAAACCTTTGAAAGCCAGAAAAACCGATACCAAACAAACGGTACACCCGATGGTAAGTACTAAATAATGCCAATTATTTTGTTTGTTCATGAAAGCATTATACATGATGCTTGGACCAATGAACATTAGGGGTAATGCTCCGAAGAGGTATTTTATTCCTTTTGCTAGTAACTCTTTGTTGGTTGCCATAATTAAAAACGTATTTGTATGCCGTATCCTCTAGTATTGGATAGGATGTTAACTTCAAAATTAGAATCGTTTGCTCCTGTATTTTTCAATCCGTTATTGTAAATATCGATTCCATCTTTCATTTTTTTATTTTTTCCAGATAAAACTGGGATGGAAACTAATAAGGCTCCAACTCCAATAAAAGTTGCTGCAGATGGGTATTTCACATCGGAGACTAAGCCAACCACTAAATCGGTTATTACTAAAGCACCCCCAAAACCGATTAAAAAACCACCTGTGGATTCTTTGCTAAGTCCAGATTTAAATAAATTGGATGCTTGGAGATTTGTTTCCAATAATTTCTTGGTATCTCTTGTTGAAATTTGGCTTCTGTTTACATAATACTTTCCATGCTCCATAGTGATTTCTTGAGCGAAAGAAGTAATTGATAGTAATAGTACAAATGCTAAAAGTAGTTTTTTCATAGGTTTATTTTGTTAGTTATTTTTCCAATTATCTACTGCGTTTCTTACGCTTCCGTGTTGTTTTAGTAATTCGCTTGCCTTTTCATAGGATATAGGAATTTCTCCCATAATCATTTTCACTCCTCGATCTACTAATTTGTCATTACTCAATTGCATATCGACCATTTTGTTTCCTTTTACTTTTCCGAGTTGAATCATCGTGGCTGTTGAAATCATGTTTAGAACCAATTTCTGAGCCGTTCCTGCTTTCATACGGGAACTTCCAGTTACAAATTCGGGTCCAACTACCACCACAACTGGATATTGCGATGTTAGTGCCAACGGACTTCCTTCGTTACAAGTAATGCAACCTGTAGTAATATTGTTTTCGTTGCAACGTTCCAATCCTGCAATTACATAAGGAGTTGTTCCGGATGCGGCAATACCAATAACAACGTCATTTTCATTAATGCTATGTTCTAATAAATCGCTCCAGGCTTGGGTGGTATTGTCTTCGGCATTTTCAACGGCTCTGCGAATGGCTTTATCTCCACCAGCAATAATTCCGTTTACCAATTCAAAAGGCACGCCAAAGGTTGGAGGACATTCGGAGGCATCTACAATTCCTAATCTGCCAGAAGTTCCTGCGCCAATATAGAAAAGTCTTCCGCCCAATTTCATTTTCTCAACAACTTTAGATACTAATAATTCTATTTGTGGCAACGCTTTTTCCACCGCTAAAGGAACCGTTTTGTCCTCATTATTGATATTGGATAACAAATCGGCAACCGACATTTTTTCTAAATTATCGTGTTTGGAAGATTGTTCTGTGGTTTTAGTGAAGTTCATTTTTTGTTGTTATCGGATGCATTCAATATGTTTCTCTTTTGCAATAATCATTCTGTTGTTTTCAATTTCAAGAACAATTTTAGACCAATTAATTTCAAAATAAGTATACAATTGTTTTAAAGAATAATTACCCAATTGAAAATAAATCACTTTTGGACTTTTTTCAGAAACTAAAAACTTATTGAAAAAATCAACGTCTTTTGTAAGGATAATTAAATTGTTTTCGAGTGCGTAATTCCATATTTCAGTATCGGTCATTTTTAAATTAATATCCGATACAAATTCAAAATGCTCCTTATTGAAATAACTAAAATATTTGGGTAAATTTACATCTACTAAAAAAGAATTCATAATTAACTGGCTAATTGAATATCGTTTTTTGAAGTAGTTAAGTTTTTTAAAGCGAACGCAATAGCCGCTTGAATATCTTCTTTTTCTAGGAAAGGATAAGCAGCAATAATTTCGTCAATAGAATCTCCAGCAGAAAGATATTGCAAAATAGTTTCTACTGTAATTCGCATTCCTCTTATAGTTGGTTTGCCATTACATAAATCAGGATTTATTGTAATTCTTTCTAATACAGAAGTTTCCATTTTTTTTCTTTTTACAAAGTTAATAAAATTTTCAATAACATATTTTATAAAAAACTCGCTAATACTATCCCTAAAACAATCATCGAAATTTTAGCAATATTGAATTTATGTCCTTCGCTACTTTCAAAAATAATTGTGGAAGAAATATGGAACAGAATCCCAATTACCACGGCGGTTATCTCGGTATAATAGTCGTTTAATATTGGAAAAGTATCTGAAACCAAAGTTCCTAAAGGCGTCATTACTGCAAAGGTTAACATGAATAAAAACAATGCAGTTTTATTCAATTGAGCATGGAGGAAAAAAGTTGTCAAGATGATTGCTATAGGGAAGTGGTGAATAGCAATTCCTATGGCTAAATCATGGTGGTGTCCTACAGGGAAACCTTCCAACAAGGCGTGAATACACAAACTGATGAATAACAACCAAGGCATTTGCGTCATTTTATCATGGCCGTGAACATGGCCGTGTTCGGCACCTTTGGAGAAAAATTCTAAGATGATTTGAAATAAAATCCCCACCATAATGAAAATCCCAACTTTTGGATTTCCACTTTCGTAAACCTCCGGAAGCAAGTGCATCACCGTTAACGAAAGTAAAAACGAACCACTAAATGCCAATAGCAATTTTAGATTCTTTTTGTCTTGGGGTTTTAGCCAAAGTGCAATAGAAAATCCAAGGAGAACGGATAGTAGGGGCAGTAGGTAGTTCATGAATAGGTCTGAAAATTAATCTTTTTTTATTGTTTTAGGTTTTCTTGTGATTTTAGAAGAAATTAATTTTACTTTTAAAAAATCGCTAAATTCCTTATCTTCCTTTGGAGTTGGTTTCTTTGAAACAATAACCATATCCATATCGTTTAACTTTTTAATATTTATCATAATTAAAATTTTTAAAATATTGTTTTACTAATTTTAATGCTTCAGGGGTGTCAATATACATTCGGGAACTATTATTAAATTGTTTTGCTCCTAAAGTCAATTTGTAATGTTGAATTAATTTTGTCTTTGCAATAAAAGAAACTATCCCATTATAACCATTTTCAAAGGAATATTTACAACAAAAAGCAACCAAATTTCCAGCAACACCTTTATATATTTTTTTGGAACCCTTGTTGAATTTAGCATTTTCTATTAACGAAAGAAAAATGTGGTCTCCTTTGTTTACTACTGAAACTAATCCTTGAATAATATTTTGATTATTCGTGGTTACTAATTTATAAACTTCGTTTTCAATTGTATTAATCTCCCTTTCCCAATTAAATTGCCAATTCGACTTCTTAAGAACTAATTTTTCATTAGTCAAAATACGGATAACTTCGGTTTCAAAAACTTCCTTAGTTATGGCGTTTTCAATAGAATTAGTTAGTTTGTCTATTTTGAACTGAAGAGGCGCACTATTTTCTTGATTCACTGGTAACTATTTTATATAAACTTGACAAATGCTTCTTTAAACACTATTTGTTATAGTAAAAATACAAAATATTTTTATTTGAAAATCATAATTAAACGTTCACTGTCTTTTTTATGGTATTTTTTTAATTTGTAATCCCCAAAAGTATCCAATAGATAAATTCCCGCTTCTTCCATCATTTGTTCGAAATCTTCAAGCGTAAGGGCTCTCACTTTTTCGGTATAATGAAATTTTTGACCTTGATCTTCAAAATTAATTTCCTTAATGATATAACCATCCGATAAATAGCGTTTCAAATGAAAGTCAATTGCATCCACCGTTTTGGTTTCTTCGGCAACTAAATTATCCAATACAAATGGCACATTCATAAAGTCAATAACTGCAAATCCATATTCGGTTAGATTTTCTTTGATGGCAATTAAGGTTTTCAAATTATCCTCGTCCTTATCGAAATATCCAAAACTAGTAAACAAATTAAAAACGGCATCAAACTTCTCTTCTAATGGTTCTCGCATGTCGTGAACCTCAAAATGTAAGGTGTCATTCGCGTTCTTATTGGCAACTTTAATGCTGTTTTCGGATAAATCTACTCCCAAAACGGTAAATCCTAATTGGTTCAAATAAATCGAATGACGTCCTTTACCACAGGCCAAATCCAACACTTTGGCGTTGTCGGGCAAGTTGAGGTAATGGGTCAAATTATCCATGAAAATCTGTGCTTCACGGTAGTTTCGATCTTTATATAAAATATGATAATAAGGCGTATCAAACCAGGAAGCGAACCAAGTATTGGTTTTTGAATTTGTATTTTCTGACATTTATCTTTTCAAATGAATTCTTAACGTACAAATTTAGTGTATTTTTGCAGAAGTTATTCCAAGTTTGGAATTTAGTTAATTATTGAAATTGCAATTAATTTTGCAATTGAAATGGATATTGAAAAATGGAAAATTTTAAAATGATTGCCAAAACCTTTTTTGGTTTTGAAGAAATACTAGCTAAAGAGTTACAGCAATTGGGTGCTCAAGAGGTAGAAATAGGAACTAGAATGGTTGGTTTTAAAGGCGATAAAGGGTTTATGTATAAAGCCAATTTGTCGTTGCGAACTGCCTTGAAAATATTGAAACCCATTTATTATTTCCGAGCAAAAACCGATGCGTTGTTGTACAAAGGCATCCAAGGAATTGATTGGAGCAAGTATTTGAACGCCAATCAAACCTTTGTTATTGATACCACAATCCATTCAGATCATTTTAAACATTCGCAATTTGTTTCACAAAAAGCAAAAGATGCTATTGTAGATCAGTTTCGCGATAGAACTGGGCAACGTCCTAGCGTAGATAAAGATTTTCCCGATTTAAGAATTAACATCCACATTGATAAAGATCAAATTTCAGTAGCTTTGGATACTTCGGGCGCATCCTTGCACCATAGAGGATACCGAACGGCTACCAATATTGCGCCTATAAACGAAGTTTTGGCAGCAGGAATGTTGTTGTTGGCAGGTTGGGAAGGTAAAACCGATTTGCTAGACCCAATGTGTGGTTCGGGAACTATTTTGGCAGAAGCCGCGATGATTGCTTGTAATATTCCAGCAAACATCAATAGAAAAGAATTTGCTTTCGAAAAATGGAACGATTGGGATAACGATCTTTTTGACCAAATTATTGATGCTTTAATGAAACGTACTCGTGAATTTCATTATTCGATAAAAGGATTTGATAAAGCGCCAAGTGCTGTAGAAAAAGCGAAAGCCAATATGAAAAATGCCAATTTGGATGATTACATAACCATTGACCAAAAGAATTTCTTTGATACCGAAAAAGAAACTTCGGGACCTTTGCAAATGGTTTTCAATCCACCTTATGGGGAGCGTTTGGATGTTGATTTAGAACGTTTTTACAGAGAAATGGGCGACACCATGAAACAACATTATCCGGGAACAAATGCTTGGTTTATCACGGCTAATTTGGAAGCCTTGAAATATGTAGGATTAAAACCTTCTAGAAAAATTAAGTTATTCAACGGAAGTTTGGAAGCACGTTTGGTGAAATACGAAATGTATGAAGGAAGTAAACGAACCAAATTTCAAGTTGAAAAAGAAGAAGAAACGGAAGAAGATTCTAGTTTAGATTTCAAATAATAAGTTACAATTATGTCTAAAAAAACAAAATCATTTGTTTACAACCTTTTAGGTTTTGCATTATTTTTTATTCCGTTGCAAGCGGTTTTAACACGTTTCACTAACTTAACTGGACTTTGGATTCCAATGACGGCTTTTGTTATTGGAACTATTTTAGCCCCAAAATTTCAAGCTGTTCGCACCAAAGACGGAGAGAAATTATTTATGAAATGGCTTTTCGTTAAAGGCGTAAAGGAGATTAAAAGGTGATCTCAATTTCAACTATTTATGCGGTATTTTGTCATTCCGACGAAGGAGGAATCTCATAATTATACTAGTAAGCAGTTTCTGTTTTGTCTAAACACCAAATATTTCAAGTATAGAATCATCTTAAAATATAGCCGAATCCTGACTTATTAGGAAAGTAGTTATGTTCTGTTATCTTTTTACGCTCAAATATTTTCGGTTTCTAAACCGCCTAAATAATAAGAGGGTATGTTTCCTTTAATCCCAAGTCTATAAATCCCAATACCAGTAAGTATTTTTTCTTCTCGACCAAAAGGGGGATTAGTCTAAATTTTGAAAAGTATGGTTTTTCCAAATTCACATATTCACTTTGAATTCTAAAACATTCAATCATTAATTCTTCTCCAATAAAATAACCTTTTTCATTTTGCAATAAAGTTGGTTTTTTACTTGTTAGTTGCTGAGTGGTTGGAATAACAACCACTTTATTAATGTCTAATCCAGTGAGTTCTTCTTTATTAATTCCAAATGATTTTAGAAAATTTTCAAAATCATTTTTCTTTTCGAATGAGTTTTTTACCCAAAACAATACAGAAAAGCAATTCAATCTTAATGGCAAATCTGGTCTGTGAATTTCTAATTCTTTTTTCTCTAATTCTAATGATTTAATGAAATTCGAATTTAACTTGAAATGTTCTTTTGACGCTCGATAATAACTTATAGTTTTGTATTTAGCATAAACAAAAGTATCGTCTTTATTAACTATTTGATAAAACACCTCTTTATCATCAAACATTAATATTCGAATTCTATTTTCAGTGTAGTTATATATGTCTCCAATTTTCATATTTTAAATTCAGTTTTAAATCACATTCAACATGTTAATAATTAGGATTAAAAAGAAAAAATTCTCTATTAAATCCCTATCAACCCATCAATTAAAGCATCAATATCTTCTTTGGTATTATAATGGCTAAAAGAGATTCGCAAACTCGGTTTTTTCAAATCTTCCTCCTGTATTGTTCAATGAGGTATCCAAGATAGTATCCCAAATTAAAGAGTTTTACAAGGTTTTTTTTGATAACTTTTCTTATATCCGTACAAGACAGGAAAATATAAAAATACTCTTTGTAATCCAATTTACTTATTTGATTATAAGTAAATTCAGATGTCATTTAAACCTTTCCAGTTAAGGATGTTTGGGATGCATTTTTCTACTCTTGCTTCACGAGTTTTACTTTGTTTAGGTGCAGAAAAATGTAACAGATATGCTCTTTGTCTTCCTGGGGATAATTTTTCAAATGCAGTTTTCAATGCAGGAATTTCATTCAATTTCACCTGAAATTCCTCAGAAATTTGAAACTCTGTAGGCTTTTTAAATTCTACTTTTAAATCCGATTTTTCTACTTCAATTGCTTCTTTGATATAGTTTTTTAAAGTGTTTTCTATTCTTGTTACCTCTTGAATATTGGTAAATCGTATTTGTCGTGCCGACTGAACATTCTGCGTTTGTTGAATTAATATTCCTTCCATATCCTTTAATAAAACACCTTTAAAAAATAAAATAGCACAGTATTCTTTAAACTCATGTATTAAAACTATATTTCTATTATGTGATGTATAACAAGGCGAACCCCATTTTAATTCTTCATTCAAGTTAGTTTCAAGAATGATTTCTCTTAATTTCAATAATTCCTTTTTCCATTTTTTAGAATTATTAAAATAAAAATCAACATTTGGATTAAATTCTGACATTTGGATTAAATTTAATTTTACTCTTGTTTTTAAATAATGTTTACAATTTTAAATTCCTCTCAACCCATCAATTAATGCATCAATATCTTCTTTGGTATTATAATGGCTAAAAGAGATTCGCAAACTCGGTTTTTTCAAATCTTCGTCTGCTAGTATTTCTGCTAATACGTGGGATGGTTTTACACTGCCGCTTTGGCAAGCACTTCCGCGAGAAACCGCAATGCCTTTCATATCCAAATTAAATAAAATCATGGCTGTTTTTTCTTCCGAAAAAGGTAATAAAACATTTAAAATATTATAAAAAGTGTCTACTCCATTGGTTTTTATTTCTGGAAAACTAGTTTGCAATAACTTAGAACAATAATTTTTCAAATCAGCAATATACTTTCTTTCAGTATCCAAGTGTTCGTAAGATAGTTCTAAAGCCTTAGCCATTCCTGCTACTTGGTGCACCGCTTCGGTTCCGGCACGAAGTCCTTTTTCTTGTTCACCTCCAAATAAAAATGGTTGTAAAAGCATTCCTTTTTTTACATAAGCAAATCCAACGCCTTTCGGTCCGTGAAATTTATGGGCACTAGCAACTATGAAATCGACTGGCAATTCGTGTAAATTGAATTCATTTTTTCCAATAGATTGCACAGTGTCGCAATGAAAAAGAGCATGATGCTGGTGGCAAATTCTTCCTGTTTTTTCTATATCTAAAACGGTTCCTATTTCGTTGTTTACGTGCATTAAGGTCACTAAGGTTTTCACCTCTTTAGAAAGTAAATTTACCAAATGAGTAGTGTCAATGGCTCCAGAAGGAAGCGTATTCACAAAATCAACTTCAATGCCACATTCATTTTGCAAATGCTTTACCGTATACAAGGTGGCATGGTGCTCTATCTTACTTGTAATGATTCTTTGCACGTGTAAGTCTTTTACAGCGCTTTTAAGAATCCAATTAGTTGCTTCGGTGGCATTGGAAGTAAAAATAATTTCTTGCGCAGCACAGCCAAGAAGTTTGGCAATCGTTTTACGAGAAGTTTCCATAATGTTTTTAGCACTTCGTCCAAAACTATGGGTAGAGGAAGGGTTTCCAAAATCATTTTGAAGTACCTGCATCATTTCAGTTATTACCTCTTCCCGAAGTGGAGTGGTTGCTGCATTATCCAAATATATTTTTTTCATCTATGCTTAATCTTTGTTTTATTTAATATAATTTCCAAAACCCAAAACCCAAACCTATTTAACGTTCTGCTTAAAATAAACCTCGGTTGCTCCCAATCCATATTTTTGGTAATTGGCATCTTGAAAGGAAATTCCTTCATATCGGTTTAACATAAAATCGAGTTCGGCTTTCAAAACTCCTTCGCCAACTCCATGAATAAAAACAATTTTTGGAATGCGATTTCGCATTGAAAATTCGATGTGTCTTTTGGCTGTTTCGGTCTGAATTGTTAGGATGTCGTAGTTGCTCATTCCTCTTGAATTTTTTACTAATTTTTCAATATGCAAATCAAATTCCGGAACGCCTCTTTCTACTTTATCCGATTTGAAAGTAGGGGTGTTGTACTTTTTTTGTGGTTGAATGTCAATACTTTTATTAACTAAAGTTTCAGTTTTGATAATGTAATTTAAATCATTGGTATTGTTTATCTTAACTAACTCGTTGACAAAATAAGTCATCACGAATTTATCGGTAGTTTCTATCGTAACTTCGTTATTTTTAACTGCAATAACTACACCGTCTACGGCTTCGTCCAACACCGAAACGGTGTCGCCAATATTAAATTTCTTTGTGGTCATCTTCTGTATCTTTAGGTGGAATTTTAGCAGATAATTTTATCATCCCAAACATAAAAACAACCAGTGCAATACAAGTAATTATTACATTAGGTTTGGTAGTATTTTGTTCGTAGAATGCAACAAAAATTGCAGCAATCATTATTAGAAATAAAAACTTTTTCATATTCATAGTTTTAAAATTCAAAAATAGAAAACTTAAATTAGATAGATGTGTTTTAAAAAAATATTTGTAAAATTGTACATAATTAATTCAAAATGGAAAAATACATGTTACCCTGCATGTTCAAGAAAATGTTCGGAATAGATTGTATAGGATGTGGTATTCAGCGTTCTTTTAATCTAATTTTGCACGGAGAATTCGTAAAAGCGTTTGTTATGTTTCCGGCTATTTATACTACAATTCTTTTCTTTTGTTCTGTTACTTTTTACGCAATAGATCCAAAGCACCGAAATCCTAAAATGGTAATTTTTTTGGCAATTAGTAATGCCGTTATTATGATAACTTCGTATGTTTACAAAATGAAATTCCTTTTCTAACTATAAAATAATAAAATGGAAAACTCAAAATTACCCAATGCCATAGCAATATTAGTCCTCGGAATTTTATCTATAATAACCTGTTGGTGTTATGGTTTGTTTGGTATGGTTTTGGCAATTATTGGTATGTATTTGACGCATAATGATTTGAAAACTTATAATCAATCACCAGAGAAATATGATAATTATTCGCTTTTAAATACTGGAAAAATATTATGTATTATAGGGATAATAATGAATGCTATTATGATTCTTTATATTATATGGTTTATCAAAATGATTGGTTTAGAAACCTTTAAAGACCCTGTCTTGTTGCAAGAAAAACTAAAACATTTACAAAATCTTGGTAGATAAAAAGTAAAAACCGTCTTAATTTAGATAATTAAGACGGTTTTTTTATTATGCTTATATTAAACGTTTTGCATGCCTTTGTTTACAACAAAAACTAATACTCCTAAAATAGTTATTACGTATAAAGACATTATTGCAATAATTGAAATTCCAAGATATTTGTGATGGGTTTTCAAATAATTTAAAGCAGTACCAACTAAATCGGAACTATAATTTTGCAATGCGGTTTTCATGTCGGTTGCATATTTGAATAAATAATATACAGGAGGAAAATACAGTAAAGCCATAAATAAATAGAAGCCTGATAAATATCCTTTAAGATTTCCGATTGGATTCATAGGGCTTGCAGGAATTGCAGAAGCAACCATTAACATAATTGCAGCAGCAATTATCATTAAACCAATTCCAATAAATCCCATAATTGCTAAAAACATCGACCATTTGGCACTAGTTTTTAAAGCATCTATTGCTTGTTCGTTCAATTCTAAATTTTGTTGGTTTTCCATAAATTAAATTTTTAGTTACTATTCAAATTGTTTTAAAGTTTTAATAATAATAGAAACACAATCTAATAATTGTTCCTCATTCATTACTAAAGGCGGTGCAAAACGGATGATGTTTCCGTGGGTTGGCTTGGCTAACAAACCATTATCTCTTAATGCCATGCAGATATTCCAAGCGGTATCACTTTCTTCGGTATCGTTAATAACAATAGCGTTAAGCAATCCTTTACCACGAACCAAAGTTGCAATGGTAGAAGTTTTGATAAATTCGCCAATTTTCTCACGGAATAAATTTCCAAGTTTACGAGCATTTTGCGATAAATTTTCCTCATTAACCACGTCTAATGCTGCAATAGCAACCGCTCCCGCAATAGGATTTCCACCAAAAGTAGATCCGTGTTGTCCTGGTTTAATGACATTCATGATAGTATCATTTGCCAATACTGCCGAAACTGGATAGGCTCCACCAGATAAGGCTTTACCAAGAATTAGTATGTCTGGAGTAACATAAGTTGCCTGTTTTTCACAAGCATTTTCACAGGTACAATTCCCACAAACGGCCAATATTGAACCTGTTCTTGCAATTCCGGTTTGTACCTCGTCTGCAATAAACAAAACGTTGTGAGCTGCGCAAAGTGCTTTGGCTTTCGCCAAATAATCCTCAGCCGGAACATACACTCCAGCCTCCCCTTGAATAGGCTCTACAAGGAAACCAGCTATGTTTTTAGTTGATTTAAGCACTGCATCTAAAGCCGCGACGTCATCGTAAGGAATTTTGATAAATCCTGCCGTGTAGGGTCCGAAATTCTTTCTAGCGTTTTCATCGTTAGAAAAAGAAATGATAGTAGTCGTTCTTCCGTGAAAATTTCCATCACAAACAATTATTTGCGCTTCATTTTCGGAAATTCCTTTTTTCTCGTAAGCCCATTTTCTACATAGTTTTAAAGCAGTTTCTACCGCCTCGGCACCCGTATTCATTGGGAGTACTTTATCAAAACCAAAATAATCGGTTACATATTTTTCGTAAGCTCCTAATTTGTCATTATAAAAAGCCCGAGAAGTTAAGGTCAAAGTTTGTGCTTGCTCTATCATGGCATTCACAATTTTAGGATGGCAATGCCCTTGGTTCACCGCCGAATAAGCCGAAAGAAAGTCGTAGTATTTTTTACCTTCTACATCCCAAACATAAACTCCTTTTCCCTTGCTAAGTACTACAGGTAGCGGATGGTAGTTGTGCGCTCCATATTTTTCTTCTAAAGCAATAGCCTCTGCAGAACTAATTTTTTCTAAAACCGACATATTTTTTTGTTTTTATCTGTGCTTGACACAGATTTTTTTTAAGTAAAACAGCCATTCCTTCTTGTGGAGAGAAATCATCCTTTGTAGCAAAAATATAAAAATTTATTGCGATAATCGAAAAAGTAAGCGCAAAAATTTATTAAATATATAATGCTCTAAAATTAATCACCTGCTAATTGTAAGTAAATTAAAACTACAGAAGCCGTCGTCATTATGACCAAAGTTGCAAATCCTAGAATGTTGGATTTTCGGCTATTGGTAAATTCTCCCATTACCTTTTTATTGTTAGAAATATGCAAAATTATAGCAATTAAAACTGGGGCAGTCAGACCATAAAGTATTGCTGTGTAAATTAATGCTTTAACTGGAGAAATACCAATATAGTTTAAAGATAAACCTAAAATTAAGGAGATTGCCATAACTATATAGAATGCTTTGGCTTCGTGAAATTTCTTATCCAAACCTTGTTCCCAACCAAAAGTTTCTGTGATGATATAGGATAACGAACCACTTAAAACGGGTATTGCCAATAGACCTGTGCCAATTACACCAACTGCAAATAATAAATAAGCAAAATCACCGGCAAGTGGTTTTAATGCAACTGCAGCTTGCTCTACTGTGTCAATTTGATGGATTCCGGCTTTATATAAAACGGTTCCTGTGGTTAGAATGATAAAGAACATTACCACACCCGAAAAAGACATCCCAAAATCGACATCTTGTTTCATATCGTGGATGATTTTTTTGTTTACAATTAGATGTTTTTTCTTGTGACTCATTTCTTCTACTTCCATAGAGGCTTGCCAAAAGAAGAGATAAGGAGATATGGTTGTTCCAAGAATTCCAACCAATACGCTTATAAATTCTTTGTTGAAATGAATCGTCGGAATGAACGTATTTTTAGCAATATCCAACCAATCTTGATGGTATAAAAAAGGTACAATTAGATATACCAAAAGCACTATACACAAGTATTTCAAAGTTGCGGCAATCTTTTGGTAGGGCAAATAAATAATTAAAAAAAGAAGTATAATGGTGAAAACTACGCTAAAATAAGTGGCTTCAATTTTAGGGAAAAGCAAATTTCCAACGGCTCCCATCCCTGCAATATCGGCTCCTATATTCATTACAATAGCAGGGAAACTAAAGAGCAACATCAAATATAAAATAGGTCTTGGATAGTGTTTTTTTAGTGCTCCTGTCAATCCTTGTGAAGTTACCAATCCGATTTTAGCACACATTTGCTGTATAGCAGCCATAAGCGGAAACGCAATTATTGAAGTCCAAAGGGTAGAAAGTCCGAAGGCAGCACCCGCTTGCGAATAGGTTGCTATTCCAGAGGGGTCGTCATCACTAGCACCTGTAATTAATCCAGGACCGAGTATTTTCCAAAAACGCTGTAAGGTGTTTTTCTTTTTCAATTTTTCAATGATTTAAATAAATTATCTTTTATTTAAGATATCATTAAAGGTACTAAATAGTTTCGAATAACTCTAATAATTTATTTACAGTATTCCAATTTCGAATGGTAGAAGTTACGTTCAATTTCTTTTCAATATAGTTGTTGTCTAGCCTAGTTTTGGCTGGAGAAATATCGTATTTTATGTAAATTCTGCTTTCGTCAATATGCACTTCATCGGGTTTGATATTGCTTATTTTTAAATCATGAATGTGGTCACTTTTCAAAACCATCGAAACAAAAGAAACATACAATTTCTTAGTATCTACTTCTTTTACCTTTAAAAAAGGATTGGTTTTTAAGCATATTTCCAAATCTTCTTTGCCAATCACCACTACAGGAACATCGTGCCCGAAAGTTCTATAAATTTCTTGTTTGATTAAAAAGCCAACTTTACTCGGACTTTCTTCTGGAGTAGAAACAAACACGTTTCCTGATTGGATGTAAGTCACCACATTAGTGAATCCGATAGATTCTAATGCGGTTTTCAAAGCATCCATTTTAATCATGTTGTGACCTGATACGTTGATGCCGCGAAGTAGTGCTAGGTGGGTTTTCATTGGTGAAATCTTTTGCCAAAGATACTGTTTTCTTAGATTTTATAGTGCTATTTTGATTCTTAACCAATTATGGAAATTACATTGCTTCAAAAGATTTCTTATTTTTTTCTAAAACCCAATCCAAAAAACATTTCAATAGTTTATTTTTGCCTTATGGGAAAAAAGAAAACAGACAAAGTTATTTTTGAAAACGTTACCGTGCTGGATGCAGGTGCTAAAGGAGTTTCGGTTGCTAAAGCACCAGAAGGACAAGTAATATTTATACCAAACGTGGTGCCTGGCGATGTGGTAGATGTGCAAACATTAAAGAAACGCAAATCGTATTACGAAGGTAAAGCCATAAAATTTCACTCCTTTTCGGAAAACAGAATTGAGCCTGTATGCCAACATTTTGGTGCTTGTGGCGGTTGCAAATGGCAGAACATGAAGTACGAGCAACAGTTATTCTATAAGAATCAAGAAGTTTACAACAACCTAAAAAGAATTGGCAAAATTGAATTGCCAGCCTTCGAACCTATTATGGGATCGGAAAAACAATTCTTTTATAGAAATAAAATGGAGTTTGGTTTTTCGGATACCCGATGGTTAAACGAAACCGAAATCCAAAGTGAAGATCAAACTTTAAGCAAACAACCTGCTTTGGGTTTTCATATTCCAAGAATGTGGGATAAGATTTTAGATATTGAAAAATGTCATTTGCAAGAAGATCCTTCTAACGAAATTCGAAATGCTATTAAAGAATTTGCTGTTGCCAACAACATGACTTTCTTTAACGCTAGAAACCATGAAGGTTTGTTGCGAACCTTAATGATTCGTACTGCTTCTACTGGCGAAATCATGGTTTTGATTCAGTTTTTTGAAAACGACAAAGCCAACCGTGAATTGCTAATGGATTTTATTCATGAGAAATTCCCACAAATTACCTCCCTACAATATGTAGTTAATAGCAAAGCCAACGACACTTTGTACGATCAAGATATTAAATTATATAAAGGAAGAGATTATATTTTGGAAGAAATGGAAGGATTGCATTTCAGCATCAACGCCAAATCCTTCTACCAAACCAATTCTGATCAAGCTTATGAATTGTACAAAATCACTAGAGATTTTGCAGGTTTAACTGGTAATGAAGTCGTATATGATTTATATACAGGTACGGGAACCATTGCGCAATTTGTATCCAAAAAAGCAAAAAAAGTAATTGGCGTAGAGGCGGTTCCAGAAGCCATTGCCGATGCTAAAGAAAATGCCAAACGCAATACAATTACCAACTGTGAGTTTTATGTTGGGGATATGAAAAATGTATTCAACGAAGAATTTATTGCACAACACGGCACGCCAGATGTTATAATCACCGATCCACCAAGAGACGGGATGCATAAAGACGTTGTGGAAATGTTATTAAAAACTAATGCTCCAAAAATTGTTTACGTGAGTTGTAATTCGGCTACACAAGCAAGAGATTTAGCTCTAATGGATGAAAAATATAAAGTAACACGAGTGCGCCCTGTAGATATGTTTCCGCAAACGCATCATGTTGAAAATGTTGTACTTTTGGAACTTCGATAGTTATTAGTGTTCAGTGTTCAGTTTTCAAAATGGAATAAATTAAATTTATGAAAAAGATATTTTTAGTACTGTTAGTTGCATTCTCGTTTTCCTCTTGTGAGAAGGATGATATTTGCGATGCTGCTACCTCCACTACTCCAAGATTAGTAATTGAGTTTTATGACAGTTTAATTGCAACGCCTACTTTAAAAAATCTAACTAATTTGAAGGCAGTTGCTTCAGGAATGTCAGATGGTGTAGTTTTTAATACTACTTTGTCGGTTACCAATCCTTTACGTTATATAACAAATACTAGTAAAATATATCTTCCTTTAGATCCGTCTGAAAGCACAACTACCTATACATTAACTAATAATTTTGGTGATGTTACTGCAAATGCGGATGTACTAACTTTTCATTATACTGCTAAAGATGTTTATGTATCAAGAGCCTGTGGATATAAGTATTTATTCAATATAACAAACAACAATACCAATGACAATATACTTGCACCAAGTATTGACAATTGGATTAAAAATATAATTATAGTAAAACCTAATCTCGAAACCGAAAATGAAGTACATATTAAAATATTCTTTTAGTTTCTTCTTGGTGCTGTGCTCGTTTTTAGTTTCTGCACAAAAAACTGTAATTAAGGATTCTTCTTCTTTAAAAAAAGATAGTATTAAGCCTAAAACCGAGCGCTATGGTTTGCGACTTGGCGTTGATTTATTTAAACTATCTCGTTCTTTATATGATAAAAATTATAAGGGATTGGAATTGGTTGGAGATTTTAAATTCACTCGCAAGCATTATTTAGCAGCCGAAATTGGAAACGAAAATAAAACTGTTGCCGACGATCAATTGAATTTTACCACTAAAGGAACTTATCTTAAGGTAGGCTTTGATTACAATTCCTATGAAAATTGGTTGGGGATGAATAACATGCTTTATGTTGGGATGCGCTATGGCGTGAGTTCCTTTAGCCAAACCTTAAACAGTTATTCTATTTATTATGCCAATAACTATTTTCCGAAACCAACTATTGATTCGGGAACAAAATTCGATGGTTTGTCGGCACAATGGATTGAAGTTATTGCTGGTGTTAAAGCCGAAGTGTTTACAAATTTATATGTTGGATTTAGTTTTAGAATGAACAATTTGATTACCAATAAAGTTCCAGAAAATTTTGATAACCTTTATATTCCTGGGTTCAACAGGACCTATGGCGGAAATTTTGGTGCAGGATTTAATTACACAATTTCCTATTTTGTTCCTTTGTACAAAACCGTTCTTAAAGCCAAAGTGAAAGAAAAAGCAAAAAAATAAATTTTCTATTAATTACTATTTACTACTTTTTTTCGCTTTTTCTTTTTCTTGTTTTTTAAAGTAACCTCGAAATAAGAAATTGTGTTTTAAAGCCTCAAGGTTTTCATTCAATCTGCCACTTGCTTGATTAATGTTGGTCATGGTTGAATCTATTTTTTTAACCAGTTTTGGATCATTAGACAAGTAATTTAATGCACCCTTTCCGTCTTTCATATTGGTAATCGTTTTGTTTATTTGCTCACTAGATTTTTCTAAATTAGCAATAATAACTTTAATTTTTCTGCCAACCATAGTATCTTTTAAGGTCCCAATAACATTATTTTTTTGATTTAAACCAATAATTATATTGTTTAAAGTTGCCATTGATTCGGAGGTGGTTTTGGTGGTTATTTTTAAATTATAAACTGTTTTCTTTAAATCTTCACTCATAACGGTGTCATTAATTAACATACCGATGGTTCCTTCCTTACTACTAATCTGATTGGTAATTCTTACTAAATTATCTGTAATTATTTTAGCATTGGCACTAGTAGAATTGATAGTTTTTAGTATTTCATCGGTGGTTGTTTTATTTTCTGAAAGGATAATATCTCCAGCAGAAACTACTTCGGTAGATTTTTTTCCAGGGATAATATTTATAATCATATTTCCCACTAAACCATCTGATCCAATAGAGGCTAGAGCATCTTTTTTAATATGAGAAATAACTTCTTTTTCTATAACCATATCCACTCTAATTACCGAATCATTTAGTATAACGATTTGTTTTACAGTACCAACATTGATACCTGAATAACGAACATTATTTCCGGTTTGTAATCCGTTAATATTTTTAAAAATAGCACTAATTGGAATAGTTTGGTTAAACATATCCTTCTTATTTCCAATAAAATATACGGTGGTAATGAATAATAAAAAGCCTAGAATAACAAATATTCCTAGATTAATTTTTTGAGAGGTTGATTTTTCCATTTAAATATTTATTTAAAAAAAGCTTCAATTTTAGGGTCTTTGGATGCTGCTAATTCGGTATAAGTTCCTTCGGCATAATTGACGCCGTCTATTAATAAGATCATTCTATTGGCAATTACACGAGCACAGTCAATGTCATGGGTGATAATTATAGAAGAAGTTTTATATTTTTTTTGAATGTTTTTCATTAACATAATAATTTCTTTAGAAGTAATTGGGTCTAAACCGGTGGTAGGTTCATCATAAAGAATTATTTTTGGTTGTAAAATTAGTGTTCTAGCTAATGCCACTCTTCGTTTCATTCCGCCAGAAAGTTCGTTTGGCATTAGGTCCATAGTATTTTCTAAACCTACATTTCGTAATGCCTCTAATACCAACGGAGTGGTATCTTCAATTACCCCAAATTTTTTGGTGTGTCTTCGCAATGGAAATTCTAGATTTTCCCGAACCGACATCGAATCGTATAAGGCACTTCCTTGAAAAAGAAAACCAACTTCTGTTCTAATTTCATCAAGATCTTCTCTTGAAATATTGTTCATGTCTTTTCCCATAATTAGGATGGAACCACTATCTATTTGTTCCAAACCTATGAGGCATTTAATCATTACTGATTTTCCAGAACCAGATTTTCCCATTACAACCAGGTTTTCTCCCTCCATAAGATTCAAATGAAAACCATCTAAAACATGGTTAGAACCATAACTTTTATGTAAGTCTTTGATTTCGATAATGGGTTTTATGTTGCTGTCGGTGCTCATAAATCATAAAATATATTAGTTACAAAAACCGCTACAAAATCAATAATAAAAAGCAACATAGAAGTATAAACCACTGCAGCATTTGCAGCTTGACCCACACCAGCAGTTCCTTTTTTACAATTATACCCTTTAAAACATCCTACTAAACCAATTGCAAATCCGAAAAAGAAACTTTTGAAAGTTGCGGGTAATACATCGCTGAATTCTAGGATATTAATTACTTGATTGGAATAGAGAACGAACGAGACATCCGCTTTTAAACTTTCTACCAAATAGGATCCATAAATAGCAATTGCATCGCCAAAGAAAATAAGAATTGGCAACATAAATGTAGTTGCTAATATTCTAGTTACTACTAGATATTTAAATGGGTTGGTACCCGAAACTTCCATGGCATCAATTTGTTCGGTAACACGCATAGAACCTAATTCAGCACCAATGCCAGAGCCAATTCTTCCAGCACAGATTAATGCAGTTATTATTGGACCAATTTCTCGAATAATAGAAACACTTACCATAGACGGAATCCAAGAAGCCGCACCAAATTCTTCCAAAGTTGGACGAGATTGTAAGGTGAAAACAAGTCCTATAATAAATCCAGTCACGCCAACTAATAACAAAGATCGATTGCCTATGTAATAACATTGGCGAAGGAATTCTTTGAATTCATAAGGTGGTTTGAAAACTTCTTTAAAAAATTTTCCAGTAAAATATGAAAGTTCCCCAATTTCTAGTAAGAAAGCCTTTATAGGGGCTACTATGTTGACAATAAGATTCATGATTGGAAAATTACTTATTAAAAAAATAATCTTATTCTCAAATTTACGATTATTTATTTAATAATCAATGAGGTATTTAATTTATAATTATTAAAAAAAATCCGTTTCAACATAATTGAAACGGATTTTAGAGAAAGTACTAAATTTCTATTTAACCAGAATTTTCTCTATAAAAACAGAGATACCATCAGAAGCTTTCAAAAAATAGACTCCTTTACTTTTGGTAACTAAATTAATTTCAGGTTGCGCTGTAAGATTGTATTTGTTGTTTTGATATACTTGTCTTCCTAGAGTATCGTATATCTCAATACTTAATGTGCTAGAAATTTCGTTACTATGGATATAAAATGTTCCTGTATTTGGATTTGGGTATACCACAATTTTAGAAATACTATTTTCTTCTATTTTCATACTATCTGAAAAATGTGCCAGTAATTGGTCATCGGAAGTCAACCAACCATTATTTTCAGCCCAAAAATAAAGACTGTTAGGTGAATGAACTGGAGTTGTTTGGGTAGTCCAAGTGGCGCCACCATCAGTTGTGTGTTTTACTATAGCAGTGTCCATAGAGCCTTGCAATTGACTGCTTATCCAACCCACCATCGGATTTAAAAAAAACACTGCTTTACATTTGTAACTAGAGGTTAAGCCTAAATTAGTGATTGCATTCCAATTTGTACCTCCATCTGATGTTGCAAATACTTTCCCGTTATCGCCCACAATCCACCCATGATTAAGGTCGGTAAATTGCATTGCATTTAATTGTCCTGTCGTATTATCTGTGTATTGTGGAGTCCAATTAACACCACCATTAGTAGTTTTGTAAATAGTATAAGGTGGAGGTAGAGTAGGCCCAGCAGAAAATGCCCAGCCGGTATTGGTATTCATATAATAGAAAATCCCTCCACCATTAGTCGATGACCAATTGGCACCTCCATTTGTTGTTTTCAAAAAAGTAGGAACTCCGGTATTCATATTATACACAATCAACCACCCATTATTGGCATCAATAAATTGAATTTGAATTCCGGAATCTCCAGCAACTTGTGAAATAACAGTACGCTGCCAACTACTACCACCATTAGTAGTTTTATAAATCACAGCGCCTTGTGGGCTGCTTTCGGTTCCTAAAGTTTTAATAACCCATCCAGTAGTTGCATTAATAAAATGTAGATTTTCTGCAGGATTAGAAAGGGAACTAATTACATCTCCGGGAAATGGATTTGCCATTTCAGTCCAAGTGGTACCTGCATCCATGGTATGAAGAAGAAAACCAGGAGATATAGAAACCCAACCTTCAGTTGCGCTCACAAATTGTACTTTTCCAACATTTGCGGTAGATTGAACGGGGTTGTTTTGAAGATTCCAAGAACCCTGAGCATTGGTATTAAAACTTAAAAAGCCTAGAATAACCATTTCTAAAAATAAAGTAATTTTTTTCATTTGGATAATATTTATTTTCCTACTCGTATGGTTTTTCGGTTCACCCCGTTTTATTAATTTGGTTTCTGGACTCCAAAAAATTTCTTTAAAGATTCCAAAATAAAGGCGTATTTATGTTATATTAAACAGAAGAAAAATTATATAATTCTTATTTCGGAATTCCTTATTAGTTGGATATACTATTAGATTTTAATAAAATTTTTCAAGTATCTAATTGGATAATAAAAGGGATATAATCAAGAAGTTATTTAGTATTTTTTAATTTTTGTAATATACTTAAATCCTTGATATATTTTGATAATTTTGCCTTACCGTTTTCATTAATTCTGAAATTGAAACTGTAGACCTCAAACCTAAGAAACATTGCACATGATCTTCCACACCATGCAATATGATAGTTTTGCATCCTGTTTCATTTATTAGATTTCCAATTTCTTTAAAAGCATCTTTTTTTTTAATCTTTGTGAAGTACATTTTTTCTATACTTCACTGCAAAAACTGCTTGGATATGCATTTGATGAAAGGTGTTTGCCATAATCTTTT
>CANFZM010000033.1 GCA_947451525.1 Flavobacteriaceae bacterium | reverse complement strand
GAAACTATTGATTATCCGCATTATTTTACTCCGAATGGCGATGGAATACACGACACATGGAATATTAGTGGATTACAAAATGATTTTAGCGCAAAAATTTATATATTTGACCGCTTTGGAAAACTAATCAAACAAATCAGTCCGCAAGGTCAAGGTTGGGACGGAACCTACAACGGGACTCTGCTGCCAGCAACAGATTATTGGTTCACCGTAGACTACAGCGAAGCCGCAGCATACAAACAATTTAAAGCGCATTTTACATTAAAAAGATAATAACACAATGAAGTTTAAACATTTATTTTTAGCATTAGTAGTATTAATTACGAAACAAGCTTATTCACAAGAGATTTTGCCGGTTTATTCGGATTATTTAACAGACAATTATTTTCTACTTCATCCATCAATGGCTGGGGCTGCAAATTGCGCGAAATTGAGATTAACAGGAAGACAGCAATGGTTTGGACAACAAGATGCACCTGCTTTGCAAACTTTAAGTTTTAATGGAAGTATTTCTGATAAAGATGGAATGGGAGTTATTTTAATTAATGATAAAAATGGATACCATTCTCAAAAAGGTTTTAGAGTGGCATATGCCCACCACATCATGTTTTCTAGAGATGATATAGATTTGAATCAATTGTCTTTTGGAGTAAATGTAGGATTTGCTCAAAGTCAATTAGATGAAAGTTCTTTTTACACTAATGATCCAAGTTATGATCCAATAGTTTTTGGTCAAATTCAAAAAGCATCTTATTTTAATGTAGATATTGGTACGTCTTACAATTTTTTAGATTTTTATGCTCACTTTACAGTTAAAAACGCTTTAGCGAGTGATAGAAAATTATATACCGATAAAGAACCTGTTAATTTAAAAAGATTGGTTTACAATATGGGTTATACTTTTGGAGACTCCGAAGCAATAATGTTTGAACCATCAATGATGTTTCAATATGTTTTTCAAACTAAAGAGTCTTTAATAGATTTAAATCTTAAGGCATACAAACAAATGGATTTTGGAAAATTATGGGCAGTTGCTTCTTATAGAAGAAGTTTGGATGGTGCTCAATTCATTGAAGGTAATGCTGTAGCAACACAGAAACTACAATATTTTACTCCGATTATTGGTGTGAATTATAAAAACTATATGTTTTCTTATACCTACTCTTCATTGTTAGGAAATATTAAATTTGATAATGGTGGCTTTCACCAATTTACTTTAGGTGTTAATTTATTCTGTAAACCAGAGAAATACCACTGTAACTGTCCTGCTGTTAATTAACATTAATACAATATTCTTAATCCCGATAAAATTTATCGGGATTATTTTTTAAAGATAAGATTATGATTATTAAAACCATAAATGGTAAATCTCCAAAAATACCAAAAGATTGCTACATTGCTGAAAATGCAACAATTATAGGTGATGTAGAATTTGGGTCGCAATGCAGTGTTTGGTTTAATGCTGTTCTACGTGGCGATGTTCATTATATTAAGATTGGAAATAAAGTAAATATTCAAGATGGAGCGGTAATACATGCTACCTATCTGAAACATCCTACCAATATAGGAAACAACGTTTCTATTGGGCATAATGCAATTGTGCATGGTTGTACTCTAGAAGATAATGTACTTATTGGAATGGGTGCAATTGTAATGGATAATTGCGTGGTTCAAAGCAACGCTATTGTTGCTGCCGGATCGGTTGTGACTCAAAACACTATTGTGGAATCGGGGACAATTTATGCAGGAATTCCTGCTAAGAAGGTTAAGGACATTAATGCTTCGGAATTTGCTGGAGAGATTGAACGTATTTCGAATAATTATGTGATGTATTCTAGTTGGTATAGAGAAGAAGAAGAATAGTCTTTTGAAAATTGATTTTATGTACAAAGCTTGCTAAATAGCCCTGGCAGAAGTGGAAATCCTGGCATTGCGTTAATAAATAATTGTTTTGTATTGTTTAGTACCATGCAATGACAGATTGTAACGGATGGCAGGAATGACGTTTACCGAAAATGCCAAATGTTTCGCTCCTGAAAAAAATTAGACATAAAAAAAGTCTAGCGATTACTAGACTTGATTTATTTGTTTAAAGAATACTACAACAACGCGTCGATAGCATCAGTATATGTCTTTTTAGGAGCAACTCCTACTTGACGACCTACAACTTCTCCGTTTTGGAAAATCAACACGGTAGGAATGTTTCTAACGCCGTATTTTGCAGCAAATTCTTGGTTTGCATCTACGTCAACTTTTCCTACAACTGCTTTTCCTTCGTATTCGCCATGAATTTCGTCGATAACTGGTCCAACCATTCTACAAGGTCCACACCAAGCTGCCCAAAAATCTACTACTACTGGTTTGTCTGATTTTAATACTACTTCGTCAAAAGTAGCATCTGTTATTGCTAAAGCCATATATTTTTATTTTTAAAGTTTAAAATTTAACGTGTACAAATATAAAAATTATTTTGCGGTTACTGCGTAACATGTATTGCTTTTAGTTATTTTTAAATTGATTTAATTGATTAATTTAATTTAAAGTTAATTTGAATTCTCTCTAATTCGTCTAAAAGTTCTTTAGTGATTTTAACTTTTAATTTTCTGCTCGGCATGGACAACCTAGTTACAACTCTATTTTCATCGACTTCAACCGGTATAGAAACTTCCGTTTCCACCTCTTCAATATCTTGCTCTGTATCTAAATTATCGATATCCACTTCGTTTAACAAAGAGATTTCTGGTAAAGGAATTTCTGTATTTACTTTAGGCTCTATAACTTTAACCACTTTTTCTATTTCTAAAACTTCAAAACTTACAGGATTATCACCACTATTTGCTTTGAAAACGTCGTTTAATTTTTGAATTATATTAGGATGCAAATCTTGAATATTCAAATTAATGGAAAGTTTTTTAGCAAAAGTTGGCAACACATCGGCTAATAATTTTGCGTCTTGAAAATTAATTTGAGGATCGGATTTTTTTCCGGTTTCCCGATTTACCCAACCGTCTTTAACATGAATTTTAAAATATATAAATTGGTTGTTCACCAAGAAATGACGAAATTTTAAATACTCTTCATTGAAAATTCTAAAATCATGGCTTTCGTCATACCCTTCTAGAGTGAACATTGCCCAGTCTTTACCGTTTTTTCCAGTGCGGTATTGCACGTTGGTTACAATACCCCCAAAGGTTAGGGTTTTGCCAACCAAAGTTTCTAAACTTTTTAAATGCGCCAAACGAACGTTGCAGAAATACTTCATTTCAAATCGGTAATCGTCTAGCGGATGCCCCGAAATGTATATTCCAACCACTTCTTTTTCTTTAGCTAATTTCTCCATGGTGCTCCAATCGTCGCAGGGAGGCACTATAGGTTCGGCTATTTGCACTTCGCTACTTTCTCCAAATAAACTTACCTGAGAAGAATTTTCGTTTTCTTGGAATTTCGATCCATAGCGAATTGCTTTTTCTAAAAAGGTAATCCCCTCGCCTTCAATATGAAAATATTGTGCACGATGGGTGTTGTCAAAACAATCGAAACCACCAGCATAGGCAAGACTTTCAAAGGCTTTTTTGTTGGCGGCACGCAAATCGATTTTTTTAGCCAAATCAAAAATAGATTTATACGGAGCATCTTTTCTGTTTTGTACGATGGTGTCTACAGCATTGGCACCAACTCCTTTGACAGCACCGATTCCGAAACGGACGGCATAGCTATCGTTTACTGTAAATTTATAAAACGATTCATTAACATCTGGCCCAAGAACGGTTAATCCCATGCGTTTGCATTCTTCCATAAAGAAGGAAACTTGCTTGATATCGTTCATGTTGTTAGACAAAACCGCAGCCATATATTCGGCTGGATAATTGGCTTTTAGATAAGCGGTTTGATAGGCAATCCAAGCGTAGCATGTGGAATGCGACTTATTAAAGGCGTATTCTGCAAAGGCTTCCCAGTCTTTCCAGATTTTTTCTAATTTATCGGCAGCATGGCCTTTGGCTTCGGCTTGCGAAATAAATTTGGGTTTCATTTTATCTAGAACGTCCCGTTGTTTTTTCCCCATTGCTTTACGCAAAACGTCGGCATCTCCCTTAGAGAAATCGGCTAATTTTTGCGACAAAAGCATTACCTGTTCTTGGTAAACGGTAATTCCGTAGGTGTCTTTAAGTAATTCTTCACAGGCGTCAATGTCGTAAACGATTTCTTCTTCGCCATTTTTTCGTTTAATAAAACTAGGAATATACGCAATTGGACCCGGACGATAAAGAGCATTCATGGCAATCAAATCGGGAAAAACCGTTGGCTTCAATTCCTTCATGTATTTTTGCATTCCGGGACTTTCGTATTGGAAAATACCTACTGTTTCTCCGCGTTGGAAAAGTTCGTAGGTTTTTAAATCATCAATAGGAAACTCATCGGGATTGATGTCTTTACCGGTTCTATATTTTACTAATTTTACAGTATCTTTTATCAAAGTTAGGGTCTTCAAACCCAAGAAGTCCATCTTTAATAATCCAGCACTTTCTACCACCGAGTTATCAAATTGGGTAACATATAAATCGGAATCTTTGGCGGTTGCCACCGGAACGAAATTAGTAATATCGTCTGGCGTGATGATTACACCACAGGCGTGGATACCTGTATTTCTTAAGTTTCCTTCTAGAATTTGTGCCTGTTGAATGGTTTCTCCTCCTAAATCGGAAGCCTTTCCTAAAGCGATTAACTCTTTTACTTTATCAAAATCTTCTGGGCGAAGTGCTTTTTTAAGGCCCGCATCGTCCATAGAAAATATCTTGGCCAAATTTAAATTCAACGGAATTAACTTGGCAATTTTATCGGCTTCAAATAAAGGCAAATCCAATACACGGGCAGTATCGCGAACCGAAGATTTGGCTGCCATGGTTCCGTAAGTAATAATTTGCGCTACTTGCTTGGAACCGTATTTTTGGATTACATAATCCATGACTTTACTTCTTCCTTCGTCATCAAAATCGATATCAATATCGGGAAGGGAAACCCTGTCTGGATTTAGGAATCTCTCAAAAAGCAAATTGTACAAAAGTGGGTCAATGTTGGTGATTCCGAGGCAATAGGCTACTACGGAACCTGCTGCAGAACCCCGACCAGGCCCTACCGAAACACCCATTTTACGGGCTTCGGCAATGAAATCTTGCACAATTAAAAAGTATCCAGGATAACCCGAATTTTGAATCGTTAACAATTCGAAATCAATACGCTCTTGGATTTCTGGTGTGATTTCTTTGTACCTTCTTTTGGCACCTTCAAAAGTTAAATAATGTAAAAATTTATTTTCTCCTCGTTTACCTGCATCGGCAACATCTTCTGCAACAAGGAATTCTTCGGGGATATCAAATTTTGGTAAAAGAACTTCTCGTGCCAAATTGAAAATTTCAATTTTATCTACAATTTCGGTGATGTTAGAAATGGCTTCGGGCAAATCAGAGAAAAGTTTTTTCATCTCTTCACTCGACTTGAAATAATATTCTTGATTTGGCAATCCATAACGGTAGCCTCGACCTCGACCTATAGGCGTAGATTGTTTTTCGCCATCGCGAACACACAGTAAAATATCGTGTGCGTTGGCATCTTTTTTATTGATGTAAAATGAATTGTTAGTTGCAATCATTTTTACATTATGTTTTCTTGCTAGTGTAATTAAAGAAGAGTTTACTCGGTTTTCATCTTCTTGATTGTGGCGCATTAACTCGATATAAAAATCAGAGCCAAATTGTTCTTTCCACCAAAGCAGTGCGTCTTCGGCTTGATTTTCACCAAGATTTAATACTTTATTTGGCACTTCACCATACAAACTTCCCGAAAGGACAATAATATCGTCTTTGTATTGCTTTACGATTTCTTTGTCAATTCTTGGCACATAATAGAAACCATCGGTGTAGGCAATGGAAGCCATTTTGGCTAGATTATGGTAGCCTTTTTTATTTTTGGCTAACAAAACTATTTGGTATCCGTTATCTTTTCTAGTTTTATCTTTGTGGTTATCGCATACGAAAAACTCACAGCCTACAATAGGCTTAATGATCGTTTCGGTGGGAGTTTCTCCAGCCTCAATCGCGGCATTGTTTTTAGTTTCTGCGGCCTTATTATGGTATAATATATCTCGCACAAAGTGAAATACCCCCATCATATTTCCAATATCGGTCATTGCAACTGCTGGCATCTTATTTTGAACTGCTGCAGCTACTAGATTTTTAACCGAAACAGTCGATTGTAATACCGAAAATTGGGTGTGGTTGTGCAAATGAACAAAATCGGTATCGATTAGGATTTGCTTATTTTCGGAAAGGGTTTCTTTGGAGATTGACACATTTCCTTTATCTCCAAATTGCTGCCGAATTTTATCTGATGCTTCTTTAAGATTGATGTGTTGTAAACCAATTAACTTAATGGACCTTGGGTTTTTCAGTTGAAAATCTTCGAAGAATTCTTGTTCGACTTCGAGTTCGGTTTTTGTAAAAACTTCGGTACGAATTAATTCTAAGAAGCAACGGGTAGTTGCCTCCACATCGGCAGTGGCGTTGTGGGCTTCTGCAAATGGTTGGTTGAAAAGGTATTGGTGTAATTCGGTTAAGGTTGGTAGTTTGAACTTCCCTCCTCTTCCTCCAGGTAATTTTAATAAGGACGCGGTAACTTCGGTACAGGTGTCCAAAATTGGCATGGAAGACATTGGCGATTGGATTCCCATTCGGTAGAATTCACAACCCATAATATTGACATCAAAACCTAAATTTTGACCTACGATAAACTTGGCTTTGGATAAAGCAGTATTGAATTTATCCAACATTTCTTTTAACGAAACCCCTTGTTGTTGGGCTAATTCGGTAGAAATTCCGTGAATGCGTTCGGCATCGTACGGAATATTAAAACCTTCTGGTTGTATCAAATAATCTTGATGCTCCAGGAGGTTTCCCATTTCGTCGTGCAACTGCCATGCAATTTGGATACATCTCGGCCAGTTGTCGGTGTCGGAAATTGGTGCTGCCCATTTTTTAGGAAGTCCAGTGGTTTCGGTGTCGAATATTAAATACATATTTTATAAAATGCCAAATTGAAAAATGCCAAATTCCAATTGTTACCACTTAAAATTGGTGCTTGGAATTTGTATATTGAGATTTATCAAAAGTACATTTTAAGGAACAAATTGTCAATTTTAGTTATTAACAAAAATAAAAATGGTTGGCTAGTTAGCCCCGGGTGTAGTGAAAATCCTGGCATTGCGATAAATGAAATAGTGTTATTAGATTTCTTAGTTCCTCGCAATGCCAGATTGGAACGGAAAACGGGAATTTGGTTTGGGATGGGTCCCGAACGATTCGCTTTAAACAAAAAAAAACCATTCGAATTCTCGAATGGTTTCTGTAGTATAATAAGTTTGAAAAACTAGTATCTTCCTCTGTTACCTTCACCACTGTTTCTATCGTTGTAACCACCGCCACCACGAGAATTACCACCACCATTGTAACCACCACCACCTGAGCGGTTGTTAGAAAAAGATTTTCTTTCTCCTTCTGGTTTTGGTTCTGATTTGTTAACTACAATTGTACGGCCATCAACAGTTGCTCCGTTCAATTCAGCTATTGCTTTTTCAGCTTCTTCATCGCTTTCCATTTCAACAAAACCAAATCCTTTACTTCTTCCAGTAAATTTATCAGTAATGATTTTAACAGAACTTACAGATCCGTACACTTCAAAAGACTCTCTTAAATCTGCTTCCTCAATACTCCAAGGAAGACTTCCAACAAAAATATTCATAATCTTATTTTAAAATTCATGTCAAAGATACTCAAAAATATTCGTAATCTATTAAAAATTAGACTTTAATTCTTTTTTAACACAAAAAAACCATTTGTTGGAACAAATGGTTTTAATGGTAATTAAATTACTGTAAGTATTATGGTGCAGGTTGCACTGGTAGTTTATAAAAAGTTCCGTATTGAAAATTAACTTGCTCTCCACCTAAAGGATTTCCACTTACGTTAATAGCATTAAATTTAAAACTGCCTGAAACTGTATCTCCTGTATTTTCTGAAATACTAATTTCACCATTACTTCCTTCTACATTAAGGACGGTGATTTTTGCATTTCCGTCTCCTCCAACTATAGTTATTACATCGCCTGACTTGTATCCATTTCCTGGAGATGCAACTTTAACAGAGGTTACCGCGCCAGATGCATTAGCAATTACTGAAAGTGTAAGCCCAATTCCATTACCTGTGTTGGTAGTAGGATGTGAATTTCCACAAACGTATTCTCCATTTACTTGGGTACAATCGGAAACATAACTAGCGCCACCACTAAACATATAACTAGTCATTTTGGCCACTGGACCATAAATAACATTTGTTTTGTATAACAACGGAACAGAATTAAAGGTTGAACTATAGGTTGCATTAGTTGTAGCATCTGTAGTACCTAAATAATATGTTCCAAAGGCTCCGCTGGCAACATTCAGAGTTAGTTGCTCATCTTGGGCCAAAGCAACCAAAGAAATAGCGCCTGTAGAGGCAGATTTGTAGGCTTTTACATCTACTCCCCTAAATAAAACACCATCTCTGTAGGCCTGAAAACCTGGATTATTGAATTTTACGTCGGTAGTACACGATAGGAATGCTACTGAAATTACAATAAGGGAAACTATTTTTTTCATTTCAATATAAATTTATAACTACAAAAATAGTTTTTTTCGCTAAAATTCCAAGTTAAACTATTTTTTTATTTGATATTAGTTAGAACGAAAAAGTTTTATATCTTTGCAAACTTAAATAACCGAGGTCGAGAACCTCAATTTAATCAAAAGATTTTATGTCAGTAAAAATTAGATTACAAAGACACGGTAAAAAACAAAGACCTTTTTACTGGATTGTTGCGGCAGATGCTCGCGCAAAAAGAGATGGTAAATTTCTTGAAAAATTAGGAACTTACAATCCAAACACAAATCCTGCAACTATTGAATTAAACCTTGACCAAGCGGTACAATGGTTACACAATGGAGCACAACCAACAGAAACTGCAAGAGCTATTCTTTCTTACAAAGGAGCTTTATTGAAACACCACCTTGATGGAGGTATTCGTAAAGGAGCTTTAACTCAAGAACAAGCAGATGCTAAATTAGCAGCTTGGATTGATGAAAAAGCTGGAAAAGTAGATGCTAAAAAAGAAGGTTTATCTAAAGCACAACAAGATGTTAGAGCGAAAGCTTTGAAAGCTGAGAAAGTTGCTAACGAAAAACGTGCTAACGCTGCTGCTGATGCTTTGAAAGCTGCTGAAGCACCAGAAGTTGTTGAAGAAGAAGTTGCTGTTGAGGAAACTCCAGTTGCTGAAGTTGCTACAGAAGAAGCTCCTGCTGCAGAAGAAAATAACGAAGCAACAGAGGCTTAATAAAATTGCAATAATGCGTAAAGAAGATTGTTTCTATTTAGGCAAAATTGCAAAAAAATTTAGTTTCAAAGGCGAAGTACTAATGTATTTAGATACAGACGAGCCTGAGTTATATGAAAATATGGAATCGGTTTTTGTTGAATTCAACAAAAACTTGGTTCCATTTTTTATTGAAAATTCTTCCTTACATAAAAATGATTTTCTACGAGTTAAATTTGAAGATGTAGACGACGAAGCAGAAGCAGACAGCATTCTGAATTGCGATGTTTACCTTCCTATATCTATGTTGCCAAAACTAGAAGGCAACAAATTCTATTTCCACGAAGTAATTGGTTTTGAAATTGAAGACCAACGTTTGGGAATTTTCGGAAAGATTGTTTCCATAAACGATACCTCAGCACAACCACTATTTGAAGTTTTAAATGGCAATGTTGAAATTCTTGTACCAATGATTGATCAGTTTTTGGTTAAAATTGATAGAGAAAACAAGAAAGTAATCATGGATTTGCCGGAAGGTTTAGTGGAAATGTATTTATAAAACATAAAAAAATAATTTCAAACCATTAAGAAATTAAGTTTCATTAAGTATTGCCTTAATTTTTTATAATTTATTAATGGTTTGAATTTTTAATAAAAAATGTCAATCTTTAAGTTCAAACAATTTTCTGTTTCCCAAGACCGCTGCGCTATGAAAATAGGCACTGACGGAGTTTTACTTGGCGCTTGGTGTCCAATGGATAATAACCCTTTTTCTATATTGGATATTGGAGCAGGAACGGGAATTTTATCTCTGATGCTTGCTCAAAGAAGTAATGCACAACAAATTGATTCCTTAGAAATTGACGAAGATGCCTACGAACAATGCGTAGAAAATTTTGAAAACTCCCCTTGGGGCGATCGTTTATTTTGTTATCATGCAGGATTAGATGAGTTTGTAGAAGAGCCCGAAGACGAATACGACATTATACTATCCAACCCTCCTTTTTATTCTGAAGATTATAAATCCGACAATACCCAACGCGATTTAGCACGATTTCAAGACGCTTTGCCTTTTGAAGATTTAATAGAAGCTGCCGATTTATTGCTTTCCGAAAACGGAATTTTCGCTGTAATCATTCCATTTAAAGAAGAAGAAAAATTTATTGATTTGTGTGCTGAAGTAGAACTTTTTCCTATAAAAGTGACACGAGTAAAAGGCACTCCAACTACCGAAATCAAACGAAGTTTGTTGGCTTTTAAACGCTATGAATTAAGCACCTTAACTGCTGACGAATTGGTTATCGAAACCGCAAGACACCAATATACAGAAGAATATATAGAACTGACTAAAGAGTTTTATCTTAAAATGTAAATTCTCTATTTGTCAAATTTTCCCTTTCTTTTTCCTAAATAATTATCATATCTACAAAATTTATAACATTTGTTGAATGAAATACTAAATATGTTTATGTAAATTTGCAAACGTTTTCGTAAACCAAAAATCAAACTATGAAACCAGATTTATTTCAAGCACCCGATTATTACTTGTTAGACGATTTGCTAACTGAAGAACATAAATTAGTTCGCGATTCTGCCCGTGCATGGGTAAAACGCGAAGTTTCCCCAATTATAGAAGACTATGCCCAACGCGCAGAATTCCCAAAACAAATCATTAAAGGTTTAGGAGAAATTGGTGGTTTCGGCCCATATATTCCAGAAGAATATGGCGGTGCAGGATTAGACCAAATATCTTATGGATTAATTATGCAAGAAATTGAAAGAGGAGATTCTGGAGTTCGCTCTACTTCTTCCGTGCAATCTTCTTTAGTGATGTACCCTATTTGGAAATTCGGAACCGAAGAACAACGTCAAAAATACTTACCAAAATTAGCAACAGGAGAATTCATGGGATGTTTCGGATTGACCGAACCCGACCATGGTTCCAACCCAAGCGGAATGACCACAAATTTTAAAGATATGGGTGACCATTATTTATTGAATGGTGCCAAAATGTGGATTTCTAATGCGCCTTTTGCAGACGTTGCTGTAGTTTGGGCAAAAAATGAAGAAGGAAGAATCCACGGACTTATTGTAGAACGCGGCATGGAAGGCTTTACAACCCCAGAAACACACAACAAATGGTCGCTTCGTGCATCAGCAACTGGAGAATTAATTTTTGATAACGTAAAAATTCCTAAAGAAAATTTAATGCCAGGAAAATCTGGACTTGGTGCGCCAATGCAATGTTTGGACTCGGCTCGTTACGGAATTGCTTGGGGTGCCATCGGTGCTGCCATGGATTGTTACGACACCGCTTTACGTTATGCAAAAGAGCGTATCCAATTTGATAAACCTATTGCTGGAACGCAATTACAACAAAAAAAATTAGCCGAAATGATCACCGAAATCACCAAAGCACAATTGCTAACATGGAGACTTGGGGTTTTAAGAAATGAAGGAAAAGCCACCACTGCTCAAATCTCTATGGCAAAAAGAAATAACGTAGACATGGCAATTCATATTGCTCGTGAAGCACGTCAAATACTAGGCGGAATGGGAATTACAGGCGAATATTCTATCATGCGCCACAGCATGAATTTAGAGTCGGTAATCACTTACGAAGGAACCCACGACATCCACTTGTTAATTACAGGTGCCGATATTACTGGAATTCCAGCGTTTAAATAAAATAATTTGAAGCGAATGGCTCGGGCATTTTTTCGATTCCATTTCCCGCTATCCATTACAATAAAAAGGTCCCGTTAACACTCGGGACCTTTTTATTTTCATTTCTATCGGGGCTAAAGAATAAAGATTTGGCTACTATTTAAAATTAGAATTAAACAATCATTAAAATTGATACAAAAAACTTCTCACATTCGAGGGGCTTTTTTACTTTTACAATAAAATTTACAAAATGAATATACCAACCATCAATCAAAATATTCAAGATTATAAAAATCAATTACTTACCCATTCGCTATACGAAAAAGTAAAAACCATTGACGACTTACATTGCTTTTTAGAAAACCACATTTATGCTGTTTGGGATTTTATGTCGTTATTAAAAGCTTTACAAAACAAACTTACTTGCACAACAACGCCATGGCTTCCTGTTGGCAATCCAGAAGTACGTTATTTGATAAATGAAATAGTGGTTGCCGAAGAAACCGATTTGGCTTTTGATGGTTCCAGACAAAGTCACTTTGAAATGTACTTAGATGCCATGCAACAATGTGGCGCCAACACCCAAGACATAACTGCATTTCTAGAAAATGTAAAAAGCACACAAAACATCTTCGTTTCTATCAAACAAAGTAATTTACATCCAAATGTAAAAGCCTTTTTAGATTTTACTTTCCGAGTAATTGAAGAGGGAAAAGCACATAACATCGCAGCAGCATTTACTTTTGGGAGAGAAGATTTAATTCCGAGTATGTTCACCGAAATTTTGAAAAATTTTCAAATCAATTTCCCAGAAACCAATCTTTCTAAATTGATTTACTATTTTGAAAGACACATTGAACTTGATGCCGATGAACATGGCCCAATGGCAATGCAAATGATAACCGAACTTTGCGGGACCAATGAAACAAAATGGAAAGAAGTAGAAGAAATTTCTAAGCAAGCCTTAGAAAAACGCATCGGACTTTGGGATGCCATTAAGGAGCAAATAACCCAAAAAGAATTGGAACTTATTTAAATAAAAAAAGCGAGAAGAAATTCTCGCTTTACTTTTATTGTTCGGGGGCTATTTCTAATTCTAGCCCATCAATTTCTTCCGAAATAGGAATTTGACATCCTAGCCTACTATTTGGTTTTACGTGGTACGCTTCCGAAAGCATGGCTTCTTCATCGTCATTACGTTCGGTTTTTAAAACATCGTTTAAAACATAACATTGGCAGGAAGCACACATTGCCATTCCACCACAAACACCAACAGTTCCTTCCTCTGCTAATTCATACATTCGAATTACTTCCATAACATTTAGGTTCATGTCGGTAGGCGCAAGAACCTCGTGTAGCACTCCTTTTCTGTCGGTAATTTTTATGGTAATATCTTGTGGCATTATTATTCTTTGAGTTTTCTTAATTGTTCAATATCTGCTAAATCTTTATACCTCCCTGATGCTAATTTATTTTTAATTAAATCGTCAAAATCTATGTAAGGAATTTGAAAATTATCAACTTTAAAAAATTTACGCTTTTTAAAACTTTCATTAAATAATAATCCATCAACTTGAGTTAGTATTTCAATTTTAGAGGGCTCAACTCCAATTCCCCAAACATTAAATTTAGGATTTGAAAATTGTTCTTTTGGAAATATAGGGGCACTAAAATCTAAATATACTTTTATTAATTTTTGATAATTAGTATCTGTTCTCTCAATCCATAAATCCATATCGCCTGTGCTTCTAATATAGCCATGCAATACTACAGCATATCCTCCAACTAATAAAAAATCAACTTCATGTTTTTCTAAAAGTTTAAGAAATTCTAAAAAATCAAAATTGAAAATATTATTTGACATGTTTTCTTGCGAAAGTTACTTTTCTATCAACTTTGGTATTTGGAGTTACATTAAATATAGAATTAATGATAAAACAAGCGTGATTTAATCGTTCCAATGGTGTTTTATATTTATAAAAAGTAACATGGTCGTCTGCTTCTTCAAAAGTAGATTTTGAAACTACACTTCTATCCATTCTATAATTATCCATAACTCTGTTTTAAAGAAACAAATATAAATATTTAATCTATCGATTTTACAACTGCTTTTTCTGCTTCTTTTCTGGTTCCATCAAAACCATCCACTCCTGAAACAGTTGTGTATTTAAGCACATACCTTTTGCCAGGATTGATTCTTTGGTAAACACTTTGGCACATTAAAGTTGCTTCGTGAAAACCACAAAGAATTAGTTTCAATTTACCTGGATAAATATTGACATCCCCAATAGCATAAATGCCAGGAATGTTGGTTTGATAATCTAAAGCATTATTTACTTTGATGGCGTTTTTTTCAATCTCTAGTCCCCAATTGGCAATCGCTCCTAATTTTGGCGTAAGCCCAAAAAGAGGAATGAAAAAATCAGTTTCTAAAACTTGTTGTACGCCTTCATTTTCTAAAACGATACTTTCAATATGGTTGGTCCCTTGTACTGCAACAACTTCTGCTGGAGTAGTCAAGTTGATTTTTCCTAGTTTTTTTAATTCTTGCACTTTCTCCACCGAATCTAAAGCGCCACGAAATTCATTTCTTCGGTGTACTAAAGTCACTTCGGAAGCAACATTAGAAAGAAAAACACTCCAATCTAAAGCAGAATCTCCGCCTCCGGCAATTACTACGCGTTTATTGCGGAACAATTCGGGATCTTTTACAAAATACTCCACTCCTTTTTCTTCGTAAAAAGAAATGTTTTCTAATTGTGGTTTTCTAGGTTCAAATGTTCCCAAACCACCTGCAATAGCAATTGCTTTAGCATGGTGTTTGGTTCCTTTATTGGTGGTAACGATGAACGTTCCGTCTTCTAAAGTTTCAATGGTTTCTGCAGTTTCCGCCAGGGTAAAACCAGGTTGAAATTGCTTGATTTGTTCCATTAAATTGGTCACCAAATCTCCTGCTAATACTTCGGGATAACCCGGAATATCAAAGATTGGTTTTTTGGGATATAATTCGGCCAATTGCCCTCCTGGTTGTGGAAGCGCATCAATAATATGGCATTTTAATTGTAGTAATCCTGCTTCAAAGACAGCGAAAAGTCCGGTTGGACCAGCGCCTATAATAAGTATATCGGTTTCAATCATTTTAGAAGTTTAAAAGTCGCAAAGGAACAAAGTTGTCTAGTTTATTAATATGATTTTTATCATACCTATTAACTAAGCAATATTCTCAACGGTTTCTATTTGTGGTGCATATTTTTTAATTGTAGTTTCTACCCCTGCTTTTAAAGTCATTTGGTTTACGCTACAACTGGTGCATGCACCTTGAAAACGCACTTTTACATGCTTTTCATCTTCTATCGAAATCAAACTAATATCGCCACCATCGGAATTCAAAAAAGGGCGAATTTCCTGTAGTGCTTTTTCGATATTTAAAGTCAACTCTTCGTGTGTCATAATTTAGACATTTTAGATTATTTAGATTTTTAGACTTCTTAGAAAGTTAGATTTTTAGAATTTAAGGAAATCTAAAATGTCTAATAAATCTAAGAAGTCTAAGTAGTCTATTTTTTTACCGCAGAACATCCTGCCATAGTGGTTATTTTTATTGCTTCGGTTGGCGCAAGATTTTCATTTCTGCTTACCGTTTCTTGTACTACATTTCTTGCAATTTCTTCAAAAACTTTCTCTAATGTAGAGTCTGTTTGCAATGCTGCTGGACGACCGTAGTCTCCTGCTTCGCGAATGCTTTGTACTAATGGAACTTCCCCTAAGAATGGAACTTGTAAATCTTCTGCAAGATTTTTAGCCCCTTCTTTTCCGAAGATGTAATATTTATTTTCTGGCAATTCTTCTGGAGTGAAGTACGCCATGTTTTCTATAATTCCTAAAACCGGAACGTTAATACTTTCTGACATGAACATAGAAATTCCTTTTCTAGCATCTGCCAAAGCAACCGCCTGCGGAGTGCTCACAATAACAGCACCCGTAATAGGCATGGATTGCATGATTGATAAATGAATGTCACCAGTTCCTGGAGGTAAATCGATTAACATAAAATCTAATTCTCCCCAATCGGCATCAAAAATCATTTGGTTTAATGCTTTGGCGGCCATTGGTCCTCTCCAAATCACGGCTTGACTTGGGGAAGTGAAAAATCCTATGGAAAGTAATTTTATTTCGTAACTTTCTACAGGTTTCATTTTCGATTTGCCATTGACATCTATAGAAATTGGTTTTTCGTTTTCAACATCAAACATAATTGGCATGCTTGGCCCGTAAATATCGGCATCTAGAACACCAACTTTAAACCCCATTTTAGCCAAGGATACGGCTAAATTAGCAGTAATGGTGGATTTTCCAACACCACCTTTACCAGAAGCAACCGCAATAACATTGCTAATTCCTGGAATGGATTTACCTTTAATTTCGTTTGGATTTTCTTTGGCTTCTACTTTAATATTCACTTTTACCACTGCATCGGCAGAAAATTGCTCGTGAATTAATTTTTTAATATCGTCTTCGGCACGTTTTTTAATGTGCATTGCCGGAGTTGAAAGCACTAAATCTACCACTACCTCATCGCCAAAAGTGATTACATTTTTCACAGCACCACTTTCTACCATATTCTTTCCTTCGCCAGCAATAGTAATGGTTTCTAATGCTTTTAGGATTTCTTTTCTATCTAGTTTCATTTTTTTGTTTATCGTTTGTTGTTTATGGTTTATTGTTTTGGAAACCATAATTTATTTAAACTGAATATGAATTGCAAAGATAGTAAGAAGTTTAAAAGTATAGAGGTTTAGGGGTTTAAAGTTTTCTTAGGATGGGAAGAAGAGTTTTTTAGAATTTTTTAAAGGTATATGAAAAAAGTACTAAAAAAAATTGGACATAATTTTAAAATTTACGAAATTTGATTAACAAATAAATGTAATTATGGGATTAACTATTCATTATAATGGAAGTTTAAAAAGAGCAACCGATTTAAAATTACTAATTGAGGAAGTAAAAGATACCGCAAAAGTCAACCGTTGGGACTATTTGGTTTTTGAAGACACCTTTGAAAATAACTTGTTTTCTAAAATCATTGACAACAAAAAGATATTTGGCATAAAAGTAACTCCTAAAAATTGCGAACCTTTTTGTTTTACATTTTTATCTAATGGAAAAATGAGTGGCGTTATAAATTTTAAAATAATGCAAATGGATCCAAATATCAAAGAAGATTTGATTTATGCGGTCTCTACAAAAACACAATATTCTGGATATGATACCCATAAAAAATTGATTTTGCTTTTAGATCACATAAGCGCAAAATATTTAACTGAATTTGAGTGTATAGATGAAGGAGAATATTGGGAAACTAGGGATGAAGAAGTATTGATTGAAAAATTCAATAGACACACTAGTCTTATAGATAATTTTGATAGTGCGACAGAAATGATTCCACAAAAAAAAGGAGAAAATACAGTAGATTATTTAATTAGAATGGCTGAAATTACTACTAAAAACAATGACATAAAAGTGGAAAAAGACAAAGAAAATGAGTTGCCAAAATTAAGTATTGAGCAAGAAAATGAGTTCAAAAGAATGAAACTATCATTGGAACATGATGCCATTTTTCCTGACAATTTGAATTCCAACATACCTCCAGAAATTGTAAGTCAATTTTTAGATAACATCAAGAATTTTGAAAATATGTATGAAAATGAAAAGCAAATTTCGGTATTTGATAAAATTGGAAAACCAGAATTTGTAATTGCTGAATTATTAAATGAAGAAGAGTTAAATATTGAATTAGAACGTTTGGAAACCCTATTGAATAATCATAATTTAACTTTAGATGTTATTTGTGATTATGAAAATGAAGAGCGTCTAATTTATACATTTATCACTGAAGAACTCTTTAAACATGAAATTGATGATTTAAATTTACCTGGAATGGTAACTCATTTCACTTATGAAGAGTTTCATCCGAATGATGAATATGATATTGAATTTGTTTGTACTGATTTTATTGAAATGTTTCTAAACACAAAGGATAAAATGTATTTAGAGTATCATTCTAAAGATGCATTAAATTATGTTGCACTCAATAATTTCAGAAATTTGTTTAAAAAATTTAAAATAAAGTATTACAAATTTGAAACAATAAAAATTGAAGAACATAAAGCAAAGGCTACATTTAATATTGATTTTTGGGGTAAAATAAAAGGAACAGAAACAAAAATATACTATTCAGGCGACGGAGAAATAACGTTCAAACATGAATATGGTTATTGGTATATTCAAGATGTTACTTTGCCTGTAATGGATTAATCTCAGGTTCCCAAAAAACCTTCTCAAAATCTACAATTTGATTATCTACAATTTGAATTCCTTCGTTTTCTAGAAGTTGCTGCATCAATAAAAAATTATCTCTTATTAAAAACAAAGTTTAGAAGTTGTGAAGTATATTCTTTGAATTTTTTATCGGAAGAAACCAAAATGAGATTCTCGGTTATGGCTTGTGAAATAATCGCATGATCAAAAGGATCGTTATGAGCAGAAGCGATTTTTAGTTTGGATAGTGTTTTGGAGTGCTCTTTGTTAAAAGGAATAATTTTGATATTGAAGTCTTTTTCAATAGAAGTATATAAATCGGTAGCGGTTTTGTAATTTTTGGAATGAATTTTTTTAATTCTATACAATTGCAACAATTCAAGAACCGAAATGGAACTTGTGTATAACTGGTTATTATATTCGTTTAAAATGTCTTTTGTTTCATTGGAAATATTATCGAATTCGGATAATAAAACATATACTAAAATATTAGTATCTAATAAATAACGAGCCATGATATTATTTTAGCACTGCTCGCATATCTAATATCTTATTACCTGCATCTTTATTTTTCAACATTGCAAGCCATGTTTTAGACATTTTTTTAGCGACGACTTTTTCTGCTGTTTTGGTAGTTGTTTTTGTTGTAGTTTTCATAATACACTCATTTAAATACAAATATAAAAAAAATAATTTATAAAATATACTATTTTTCTATCTCAGGTTCCCAAAATACCTTCTCAAAATCTACAATTTGATTGTCAACAATTTGGATCCCTTCATTTTCTAGAAGTTGTTGCATTAGGTTTGTTCCATCAAAATGAATTTTACCTGTAAGCAATCCTTTTCTATTCACCACTCTGTGTGCAGGAACATCCTCTCTGTTATGGGAAGCATTCATTGCCCAACCCACCATTCTTGCAGAGCGTGCCGTGCCTAACGCTTTGGCAATTGCACCATAAGAAGTTACTCGGCCTTCGGGAATTTGTTTAGCAATAGTATATACTTTTTCAAAGAAATTTTCTTCCATTAAAAATAGTATTTCACAAGATTAAATAAGGTGAATAATGCAACTATTCCGGTGATAGTTCCAATCATTTTATTCATATTATTGATAAAATAATCGGCTTTGGATTTCATTTTATTAAAGAAAACCACGTACAAATAAAAGATGGTACTAGAACCTAGAACAACTCCAAAAACAAAAGTACATTCTGGTATAGTTTGAAAAGTAAAAACGCCATAAGACGCAATGGTCATGCTAATCAATACATAATAAGGTATTGGGAAAAAATTAATTGCCGAAATAAACATCCCTACAAAAAATCGGCTTCGTTTACTTTTTACTACCGCATGTTCTTCGTGACTAATGTTCGGTTTTTTAGCAAATTTCAAAAAATATATGGTTAATACTATGAAAATTATTAGCCCAATTTCACGAAGTAAAATAACCACTTCATTATGGAGATCAATATATTGTGCAAAAATTACCGAGATATAGGTTTGAAAAAATATTACAAACAAGGCACCTAAAACAAAAACCATTGCCCTTTTTTTTCCGTCAACAAGGCTTACTTTAGCGGCTGTTAAGTTGATTAATCCTGGCGGAATAACCCCTACAACTGCTGCTAAATAACCAAAGAAAAACGGAAGAAAAACCCTCATTTATTTAATTTTAAAACGAATATACGTAATTGATTTATTAATTTCTAAATATTGTTTTTCATAAAATGTTTGAATACTTGTTACTTCGCTAGGCGCTCCTTCATTTTTATATACGTTATGATTGGCATACAAAACTTCATGTCCTTCTCCATGCAACAATCCTAAGGTGTAACCGTGCATGAATTCACTATCGGTTTTTAAGTTCACCACACCATCGGGTTTTAAGATTTTTTTATACAATTGCAAAAATTCCGAATTGGTCATACGGTGCTTGGTACGTTTGTATTTTATTTGTGGATCGGGAAAAGTAATCCATATTTCATCAACTTCACCATCGGCAAAAATATGGTTGACTAACTCTATTTGGGTTCGAATAAATGCTACATTGTGCATTCCTTCGTCAACTGCAGTTTTAGCACCACGCCAAAATCGGGCGCCTTTTATATCAATTCCAACGAAATTTTTATCTGGAAAAAGTGCAGCCAAACCAACTGAATATTCGCCTTTACCACATCCTAATTCTATGATTATTGGATTATCATTTTTAAAGAAATCACTATTCCATTTACCAAGTAGCGGAAAACTATTGCTTACTACTTCTTCTCTTGTTGGTTGAAAAACATTTTCGAATGTTTCGTTCTCCCTAAATCTTTTTAACTTATTTTTACTTCCCACGACTAAAATTAATGTTTTGGCAAAATTAAGGAAATATATAAGATTAGAATTAATTTTATCTTGCCATTTCAAAACTTAATAAAATTATAACGAATGACTAGCGAAGATTTACCTAAAAATATTCTTGTAGCGCCATTAAACTGGGGCTTAGGTCATGCCACGCGATGTATTCCTATTATAAAAGAGTTAGAAAAAAATGGATTTACTCCGATAATTGCTTCCGATGGTGCCTCTTTATTATTATTAAAAAAAGAATTTCCAGGTTTATTAGCTTTAGAATTACCTTCTTATAACATTGAATATGCAAAAAAAGGAGAGAATTTTAAATGGAAACTGATAAAAAATAGCCCAAAAACTATAAGTGCTATTTTTAAAGAGAAAGAAATTATAAAAAAATGGATTCCTAAACACAACCTTTCTGGAATTATTTCCGACAATCGGTTTGGGGTTCACAGTAATAAAATTCCTTCGGTATTTATTACACATCAACTTAAGGTATTATCAGGAAAAAGCACTTGGTTTTCGAGTATAATTAATACTTTTTTTATTCAAAAATTTGATGAATGTTGGGTGCCTGATATGGAAGGCTCCTTAAATTTATCAGGGAAATTAGGGCATTTAAAGAAAACCCATTTGAATATAAAATACATTGGAGTTTTAAGTCGATTTAAAAAACAGAACTTACCTATAATTTATGACGTAATGGTTCTCCTTTCTGGCCCAGAACCGCAACGCAGTATTTTAGAAGAGGAACTTATAGAGAAATTTAAAAATTATTCTAAGAAGGTGGTATTCGTAAAAGGCAAGTTGGAATCAGATCAAAAAATAGAGCAAATTGGCAACACTACATTCTATAATTATATGCAGACCGAACAATTAGAAAAAACAATTAATGAAAGTGAAATAGTGATTTCTCGTTCGGGATACACCACGGTTATGGATTTGGCAAAATTAGAAAAGAAAGCCTTTTTTATTCCAACTCCAGGGCAGTTTGAACAAGAGTATTTGGCAAGTAAATATAAATATGAAGGATTAATGGTAAGTTCCAAACAAGGCAAATTTAAAATAGAAAACTTAAGTGCTGTAAGTTTATATGCTGGGTTACCAAAAATAAATTCTGAAACTAATTGGAATGATTTATTTACCCTTTTCTAATGTAAATGAAAATTCAGAGCCTTTTCCGTATTCACTTTCTACATAAATTTTTTCATCGTGGCCTTCAATAATATGTTTCACGATAGAAAGCCCCAATCCGGAACCGCCTTCACTTCGTGCGCCACTTTTATCAACTCTAAAGAAACGTTCAAAAAGTCTAGGAATAAATTGTTTTTCTATCCCTTCACCATTATCTCTAACTCTAACAATTATTTTATTTTTTACTAAATCTTCAATTGTTACTTCGGTAGTTCCATTTTCTTTACCGTATTTAATAGAATTTATTATCAAATTAGTAATTACCTGTTGGATTTTTTCTTGATCTGCAACAACGTTAATTACTTTGTTATATTTTCTGTCAAACATTAAAATAATGTTCTTTTTATCAGCATTCATTTCTAATAAATCAAAAACATTTTGAATCAATTCTACAATATTAAATTCTGAAAATTCAAGATTTAATTCCCCCATTTCTAATTTAGAAATCATATCTAAATCTTCTACAATATAAATAAGTCTTTCAACTCCTTTTTCGGCTCTTTCTAAATATTTCTTTCGAAGTTCTTTATCTTTCATTGCACCATCTAGCAATGTAGAAAGATAACCTTGAACTGTAAATAAAGGGGTTTTTAACTCATGCGAAACATTTCCCATGAATTCTCTACGATACTCTTCTCGAACTTTTAAATTTTCAATTTCAACTTTTTTATCGGTAGCAAATTTTTTAACTTCACGAGTTAAAGTTGCCATGTCGGTAGTGATGGATTGTGTTCGGAGTGTAGAAGAATCTAAAAGAGAAACATCATCATAGATTTTTTTAACCCTTCTATAAATAAAATGTTCCACTCGATATTGTAATACAAAAAAAGAAAATAGAGCAATAGAAAATGCAAAAGCGGTACAAAATTGCCAAGAAAAAGTAGCAAAAACAAACAACAATGCCGCAACTAATGCGGTAGAAAATAATGTAATATACATGGTGGATATTACAGCAAAAGTATAGGTTTTCTTAAAGCTTAACGACATTTATATGGTGAATCCTGATTTATTAAGTGTAAAAATAAGTAAAATTTTATACTTCAAATTTATAACCAACTCCTTTTATGGTTTTAAAAAAATCATCCCCTATTTTTTCGCGTAATTTTCTGATATGAACATCAATAGTTCGACCACCAACAATTACGTCATTACCCCATACTTTATCCAGAATTTCTTCTCTTTTAAATACTTTTCCGGGTTTAGAAGCCAATAAATAAAATAATTCAAATTCTTTTCTTGGAAGTACAATTTCTCTACCCTCCATTACTATTTTATATTCTTCGCGATTTATTAAGATTCCACCAACATTTAAATTTTCGCTTGAAAAAGTATCTTCTTTTAATCTTCTTAAAAGCGCTTTTACTTTACTAACTAATAATTTAGGCTTTATTGGTTTTGCAATATAATCATCCGCCCCTGCATCAAAACCTGCAACTTGCGAATAATCTTCACTTCTAGCAGTTAAAAACGTAATAATAGTATTGCTTAATTCTGGAATTTTTCTGATGTTTTCACAAGCTTCCATTCCGTCCATTTCGGGCATCATTACATCCATAATTATTAAGTGTGGATGTTCTTTTTTAGCAACTGCGATAGCCTCTTTTCCATTAGAAGCAGTAACAATAATATATCCTTCTTGAGCTAAATTATAGCCTACTATTTCTAGAATATCTTGTTCATCGTCTACTAATAATATTTTAATTTCTTTTTTTTTCATAAAAGGGAAAAGTGTTTTGGGTACGATTGTAAAGATAATACAAAACAATATAAGTTATCAAGTATAAAACAATATGATAACATTAAAGTAACAATTTCAAAACAAGTAAGAAATACATTTATAGAAGAAATCAAACTTACCATAATTAAATTTTATATGAAAAATAAATATACAATAGGACTGTTATTATTGTTAAATTATGCTACGAGCCAAACAAGAACATCTGGGTTAGTTCCATTAGGATCAGGAGAAATGACAGTACAAATAGATTTAAATGACACTAATTCAAAAGTTACAACAACACTTTCTGGACCATCATCAAAATGGTTTTCGATTGGTTTAAATACAGACTGCATGTGTGTAGCCGATTGCTTACTTTATAAAAACAATACTTTTTATGACGCTCAACTTCAAGGGGGCCACAACACTCCAATAATAGATGTAGAAAATAATTGGACTTTGTTAAGTGACATTGTTAGTAACACTAGCAGAACCATAACCATTACCAGAGATTATATTTCAAGCGACCCAACCGATTTTACTTTCTCTTCTTCATTGAATTCTATGAATATCATTTGGGCCTATGCTTGTGATGATCCATCAGTTTTATTTTATCATTGTGATTATTTTGGCGTACAAAACCTTAACTTTTCGAATTTACAAACTAACACTTTGGACATTGAATTGAATTCAATTACTTTATATCCTAATCCAGCTATTAAATCTATTACATTACTAACAAATAAAGCAATATCTATTGATACAATCAGCATATACAATGCAATTGGGCAGTTAATTGTTGAAACGCCTATTAATAATTTAATTTCATCTTATGCTATGGATATTTCCAATCTTAGCAAAGGAATTTATTTTATAGAAATCTCCAATTCTAAAAACAAAATCACTAAAAAGTTTGTGAAACTATAAACTTTAGCATTTCTGTTTTTTAGTATTTATTTCAATAGTAAATTAGGACATTCTTTCCTTAATCTCTCAATACAAAGAGCCTCATGAAAATCATGAGGCTCTTTTGGTATCAATAAACATCTTTAAATGTTGCTATATTGAATGCAACTTTAATAAACGACTTAATATATATTGAAATTTTGTTTAGTAAGTTTAGTAAAACAAAAAGCCTCATGAAAAAATCATGAGGCTTTCTAATCTATTCAAAAAATACTTACTTTTTAATAATGTGGTAAGATTTAGAAATATCTCCTTGTTTAACTACTACAATATAAACTCCTGAATTGTAATTAGTACCAAATTCTTGATTGTTAACGTTTAGTAATTCAACATTTTTCATTTCAATAAGTCTACCTGTCATATCATAAATACTAACTTTCACATCTTCTGATGACGGAGAAGTTAAATACAATTTGAAATTATCTCCAAATGGATTTGGAGCAATAACTAGAGTAATTTCATTATTAATTTCAAATGTAGTGTTTGCTAAATTAATATCAGAGAAATCAGCACCCGTTGCTACAATAGAACCTGTTGCTGGTCTGTAATCTAATCCTGTATAAGTTGTTGCGTTGGTAGCATCATAAGGATTTGTTAATAATCCAGTATTAGAAGTAACTGTTGTATTGTTATTAGCAGCATACCAAGT
>CANFZM010000032.1 GCA_947451525.1 Flavobacteriaceae bacterium | reverse complement strand
GAATCTGCTTCAATTTTGAAACATATCCATCTGAATAATGTTTCTTTAAAACCAAATCTACACATTCTAATTTAAATGCATAGTCATATTTAACTTTTCTTTCCATAAAAATGCCCCAAATAGTGTCTAACTTTTTGGGGCATGTTCAATATTAATCTTCGGCTTTCTATTTTTACATCATTCCACCACCTTGGGTTTCGTTTTTATCACGTTGTTTTCTTATTAATGCAGCGTTTTTACCACCTCCAAAACGATAATTAAATCCTAAGTAAACTGTTCTGCTTTCCCAGTTGAAAGATCCTTGTTGGGCATATGGCAAATCGCCATCAAAACTAAATTTCATAGTATTGAAAATATCTCCAACTCTCGCACTCAAAGTTCCTTGTCCTTTCAAGATGTTGTAACTCGAGCCAAGATCCATTCGATACATTGGCTTTCTAACAAACTGAAGTCCTTGCTCCGCTCCGCGATACATTCCGAACAATTGAAAGCGTAAATTTTTATTTACTTTAAAAGTATTGTTAATTCGAGCATTAAAAATATTCGCTTTTCTTTCTACAAAACTAGATGAAACCGTTCCTCTTATGGTTTTAAAATAAATATCGGTACCAACATTGGCACTCCACCATTTGGTAAAATCTAAGTTTCCAGAAATTTCAGCACCAAATGATTTATTGTCTTTAAAATTAGCATACGACATAATATTTACAGCACTATTATTTGGATCAATCGATACATAACGCGTAATTTCTTGGTCGATAATTCTATAAAAAACTACTGTTGAAATAGATCCGATTTTAGTTTTACGGGTATAATTTATTTCAAAGGAATTTGTGAATTGTGGTTTCAAATAAGGATTTCCAACCGATTTAACCGTTGGCGTGCTCCATTCTCTAATAGGATTCACTTGCCCAATACTTGGACGGTCTACCCTTCTAGAATAATTGAAGTTAATCGAATTTTTATCGGATATTTTATACGATAAATAACCACTAGGATAGAGCGTATTTATTTGATCGTTAAATGTTTTAGTAATAATTTCCGTAGAATTTCCATTAGCATTTTCATCTTGTGAATCTACAGCATGAAATAATGCATTTGCAGTATAGTTTTCAAATCGGGTTCCCACTTGAAATCCCCATTTGGTCCATTGTTTACCATAGGTTGCATAAGCGGAATGGATTTTTCTTTCGTATCTGAAATCAGAGTAATATGCTACGTTTTTATCAAAATTATTATCCGTGTTTTCAATTCTAGTTTCTAATCCCATTTCTAATTTAGAATTATCTTTAAACGGATTAGTATAATCTAAATTGATTTTGGTATTATCACTTTTATTAGTAATTGCATTCAATTCGGTATACGAAGTTGGTAGCACTTGGGTTGCAAAAGTGGAATTTTCATTAGAAGAATTATTATTATAATTGGCTTCCAACTCAATATTTTCTCCTTCCTTTTTAAATTTATGTTTAAAATCTAAATTATAAGTTCCCGAATTATTGTTGCTTTTGCTATCGTTATTTTGAAGAATATCGTTTAGTGTAGTATCAAAATAATTAACCTCAGTTGAACTACTTCCTGAAGATAAAAAATAATTTTGACTAGTATAAAACGAAACGGTATTGAAATCATTTAGGTAATAATCCAATCCTATTTTATATAAATGAGAAGTGTTTTTATTTCTAAAATTCATGTCTACAATTTTCTCTGCTCCGGGTTGGAAACTATTAATGTTCCCTTTATTGGATTGAAAACCATGATTGAATCCGTAATTTCCATAAACATTCACTTTGCCAACTCTATAATTCATATCTAATGAAGAATTCGCTTTAGGTGTTTTTCCAAAAGTCACACCATTATTGATGCTTCCGTTAAAACCTTTATTGGCATTTTTATTTAATATGATATTGATAATACCACTCATCCCTTCCGGATTGTATTTGGCAGAAGGATTGGTAATCAATTCAATTTGCTTGATAGAAGAAGATGGAATTTGTTTTAAAAGTTGCGCCACATCAATATTAGAAGGCTTTCCGTCAATAAGCACTCTAACATTTTCATTCCCTCTTAAACTGATGGCATTCGTTTGCGGATCTACTGAAACCGAAGGAATATTGTTCATGATTTCGCCAGCGGTTGCTCCTGCGGAAATTAAATCCTTACCTACATTAATAACTTTTCTATCAATTTTTTGTTCAAATGTGGATTTTTCTTTCACTATTTCAACATCATCCAACTGAGCAATTGCTTCTTCTAGAAAAATAGAATTCAAATTAATATTCTTATCCTCAGCAGTTAACGTGATTTTTTTAGTGTAATTTTTATACCCAATAAATTGAACAATAACTGTGTAGGAATCCAAAGGAATATCTTTAATGGTAAAACTTCCATTATCCGAAGTCATTCCTCCTGTAATAATTTTGTTGTCTTTTTTAATATTTACATTGGCATAAGGAACCGCCTTTTTGGAAGTATTGTCTATTACTTTACCAGAAATAGTTCCTTGGGTTTGGGCATTAATGGATAAAAAACTACCTAATAGTAGTGTTAGAAATAATCTAAATTTCATGTTTTGGGTTTTTATTTATATTTGGTATTTGAATCCTAATAGACTATCAATAGTTGATTTTGTTACAAAAAAATTGAAAAGAAATTAATTTCACGAGAAAATTAATCCTCCAAATCAATCAAAAAACTATTTAAGAATTCTACAGATTTTATTATGTCATAATGCAAAATGCGATCTTCTTCTACAAAAGGAACTTCTTCTCTATAGGATTTCAAAAACATTTCAATAAAATCGCTAGATTGTAAAGGTCTTCTAAATTCAATGGCCTGAGAAGCGTTCATCAATTCGATTGCTAATATACGTTCTAAATTTTCCATGACACGCAAACATTTAGTTGCGGCATTGGCGCCCATAGAAACGTGATCTTCTTGACCATTACTTGAAACTATACTATCTACACTGGCTGGAGTTGCCAATTGTTTGTTCTGGCTAGCAATACTTGCTGCTGTATATTGCGGAATCATAAATCCTGAATTCAATCCAGCATTGCTTACTAAAAATGCAGGTAAACCTCTCAATCCAGAAATCAATTGGTAGGTTCTTCTTTCAGATATGCTTCCTAATTCCGATAAGGCAATTGCAAGAAAATCTAAAGCCATTGCCAACGGTTGCCCGTGGAAATTTCCTCCAGAAATTATAACATCTTCGCCAACAAATATATTTGGATTATCGGTAACCGAATTAATTTCAGTCTTGAAAACTTTTTTTACATAATCGATGGTATCCTTTGATGCGCCATGCACTTGCGGAATACATCTAAAAGAATAAGGATCTTGAACATGCTGTTTTTCTTGAGCAATAATCTGACTATCTTCTAGCAATTCTGTCATTCTTTTGGCAGTTACAATTTGCCCTTTGTGAGGTCGAATGTAATGGATCAATTCGTTGAAAGGTTCGATTCTTCCATCAAATCCTTCTAATGAAATTGCCGAAATTACATCTGCCAAATAGGAATATTTCATCGCTTTAAGCAAAATATAACTTCCGTAAGCACTCATAAATTGGGTTCCGTTCAACAATGCCAATCCTTCTTTAGATTGTAAAACAATTGGTTTCCAATTAAATTTTTGCATTACAATTGAAGAATGCACTTTTTTTCCTTCAAAATATACTTCCCCTTCTCCTAATAAAGGTAAAGATAAATGTGCCAAAGGAGATAAATCACCACTAGCACCAAGTGAACCTTGGTTGTAAATTATAGGCAGAATATCGTTATTATAAAAATCTACCAAGCGCTCCACCGTTACCAATTGCACACCCGAATGTCCGTAACTTAGTGATTGAATTTTAAGCAACAACATAATCTTAACAATCTCGTGAGGCACTTCTTCTCCTGTGCCACAAGCATGCGATTTTACAAGGTTTTCTTGAAGTTTCGATAAATTTTCATTGGAAATTATCACATTACATAATGACCCAAAACCAGTGTTAATTCCATAGATAGGTGCTTCATGCGATTCCATTTTTGCATCCAAATATTCACGACATCGTTGAATATTAATCTTTGCTTCATCCGATAGCGCCAAGGTTTTATGCTGCGAAATAATCTCTTGTAGGGTTTCTAAACTAAGAGTTTCAGTACTTATATAATGTATGTTATCCATTTTTTATAAAAATTAAGGTTCAAAATTCCGTAAACAAATACTAAAAAGCAACTATTTATTGTTCTATTTTATTGCTAATATCCTATTAATTGGCTTTTATTTATGTTCAAATAAAAAAATACACAGAAAATACCTTTCTAAATTTGGATATTCATAAAAGATTAAGACTAACTTTTTATTTTAATAATAATTTGTAATTTTGAAATATGAGAAGCAACAATAGCATCCATAACTCTTTAGCAACAACCATATCAATGGTTGCAACATTTGTTGGTACTACCTCTACTACAACTACAACCCCATTCGGGGTGTAATTTTCACATATAATCCACTTTATGGGCTTTCAAATGAGAGTGTGACTGCTTATCTATAAACTTACAACTCATATCTTACAACATACAACAGAAAAATTATGATCGTATTAAAATTTGGCGGAACCTCGGTTGCCAATGCACAAAATATCCAAAAGGTTATCCAAATCGTTAACCAAAAAGCAATAGACAATAAACTTGCAGTTGTCGTTTCTGCCTTGAGTGGCGTTACCGACATGCTTCTTAATGCCTCTCAAAAAGCAGCAGCAAAGGACGAAACCTACAAAAACACACTAGAAGAAATCAAGCAAAAACATTTTGCTGCCATTACCGATTTAGTAGAAACAGCGCATCAGAATACCCTTTTGATAAAAATTAATAGTCAAATTAACCAATTGCAAACGCTTTTGGATGGTTGTTTCCTTTTGGGAGAATTATCTCCAAGAACTGCTGATGCCATTGCTGGTTTTGGCGAATTATTATCTTCGCAAATCATTGCAACTGCCTTACAACAAAGCCTTCCAAATAGTGCTTTTAAAGACAGTCGGGAGTTAATTAAAACTAATTCCAATTTTGGAAAAGCAGTAGTTGACTTTGGAGTTTCAAATACATTAATTGCCGATTATTTCAATTCCAATACTTCTCAAGTGGTTGTTTTACCCGGATTTATTGCTTCATCCGAAGATGGAAACACCACCACTTTAGGTCGTGGCGGATCTGATTATTCAGCAGCCATAATTGCAAATGGCGTGAATGCAGCATCCTTAGAAATCTGGACCGATGTAAATGGCATGTTTACTGCCAACCCAAAAATTGTAAAACAAGCACAGCCAATTGAATCAATTTCCTACCAAGAAGCAATGGAATTATCTCATTTTGGTGCCAAAGTTTTGTATCCACCAACTATTCAACCAGTTTTGAATGCTGCAATTCCTATTTGGATTAAAAATACATTTGAACCAGAGGCTTATGGAACTTTAATTTCTAATACTCCCGATGCCAATGCCAATCCAATAAAAGGAATTTCCCATATTGATAACATTGCATTATTAACCTTGGAAGGCTCAGGAATGATTGGTGTTGCTGGTTCTTCCAAACGATTATTTGAAGTACTTTCCCGAGAAAATATCAATGTGATTTTCATCACTCAAGCCTCTTCGGAGCATTCTATTTGTATCGGAATTCAAAATCAAGATGCTAATTTGGCTAAAAAGTTAATCGAAAAAGAATTTCAAATAGAGATAGGTCAAAATAAAATTGACCCTTGTATTGTTGAAAAAGACTTATGCATCGTGGCTTTGGTTGGCGAAAGCATGAAAAACCACCAAGGATTGAGCGGAAAAATGTTCAGTACTTTAGGGAAAAACAATGTCAATATTCGCGCCATTGCGCAAGGTGCTTCCGAACGAAATATTTCAGTGGTGATTAACGAAAAAGACGTTAAGAAAGCCTTGAATACTTTACACGAACGTTTCTTTGAAGATAACACCAAACAGTTGAATTTATTTGTAATGGGAGTTGGAAATGTAGGTGAAAAATTCATCGATCAGATACACCAACAAAAGAAATTCTTAAAGGAAAATTTAAAAATAAACCTTCGCGTGGTTGCCATTTCCAATTCTAGAAAAATGTTTTTTGACGAAGAAGGAATACAACTTAAAGATTGGAAATCGTTATTAGAAAAAGGCGAAACTGCCAATGTAAATCAATTTATTGCTAAAGCAAAAGAACTGAATTTGCGCAATAGTATTTTTGTGGATATCACTGCAAATAGCGACATTGCTTCTATTTACGACCAATTTTTAAAACAAAATATTGCAGTAGTAACGTGCAACAAAATTGCTTGTTCGTCGCAATACGACAATTACAAATATCTAAAATCATTATCTAGAAAATACAATGCACCTTTCTTATTTGAAACCAATGTTGGTGCAGGTTTACCAATCATTGACACTTTAAAACACTTAATTGCATCTGGAGATAAAGTAAACCGAATCAACGCAGTTTTATCGGGTAGTTTGAACTTTATTTTTAATAATTTTAGCGATACCTACAACTTTCATGATGTAGTAAAAGAGGCTGGTGTACAAGGATTTACTGAGCCTGATCCAAAAATAGATTTAAGTGGTGTAGATGTTGCTAGAAAAATTCTAATTTTGATTAGAGAAAGTGGTTATCCAATGGAAATGGAAGACATTACTAACAATTCATTCCTTCCAATGGAATGCATGGAAACCACTACTAACGAAGATTTTTTTAAGTCCTTAACACAACATTCTGGTCATTTTGAGAACCTTTTGGCAGAAGCCAAGTCCAAAGATTCCCGATTAAAATTTGTGGCTTCTTTCGAAAACGGCAAAGCAAGTGTTGGTTTGCAATTCATTCCTAGCGATAGTCCGTTTTATAATTTGGAAGGGAAAGACAATATCGTTCAGTTTTACACCGATAGATATATAGATCAACCCCTATTAATAAAAGGTGCTGGTGCTGGCGCAGCAGTTACGGCATCGGGTATTTTTGCCGATGTAATTCGAATTGGAAATGTGTAATAAAAGGTTCTAAGTATCTAAGATTCTGAGGCAATACCAACCTTAGAGTCTCAGAACCTTAGAGCCTCAGAAACCAAAAAAAAATGAACGAAATAAAAATATTCTGTCCCGCAACCATCGCCAATCTATCCTGTGGATTTGACGTTTTAGGTTTATGCCTAGAAACTATTGGTGATGAAATGATTATCCGAAAAGTAAACGAAAAAGGGATTCGCATCACCAAAATAACTGGTGCCGATTTACCTTTAGAAACCGAAAAAAATGTGGCAGGCGTTGCTGCTTTAGCAATTTGTAAAGATGCAATTCATCGCGTCTCTTTGGAACACGGTTTTGAAATTGAAATTCATAAGAAAATTAAAGCTGGAAGCGGTATTGGTAGTTCTTCTGCTAGTGCTGCAGGAGCGGTTTTCGGAATCAATGAATTACTTGGAAATCCGTATTCAAGAAACGAATTAGTGGAATTTGCTATGAAGGGAGAAGCGGTTGCAAGTGGCTGCGAACATGCCGATAACGTTGCCCCTTGCCTACTCGGCGGCTTCACTTTAGTTAGAGGTTATGATCCTTTGGATGTTATTCGAATTGATAGCCCAGAAGAGTTATTCGCTGTGGTTTTACATCCACAAATAGAAGTAAAAACAGCCGATGCAAGAGCCGTTTTACAACCAATGATTTCCTTAAAATCGGCAATCACCCAATGGGGAAATGTAGGCGGGTTAATCGCAGGTTTATACACTAAAGATTACGAATTAATAGGACGTTCCCTACAAGATGTAATTGTGGAACCTTTGCGAAAACATTTAATTCCTAATTTTGATCAAGTAAAATTCACCGCAATGCATCATGGCGCTTTGGGAGCAGGAATTTCGGGAGCAGGACCGTCAATTTTTGCTTTGTGCATAGGATTGGCTATAGCCGAAAAAGTCGCATACGCCATGACCGATGAATATCTAAACACAGGAATTCCAGCAGATATTCATATTTCAAAAATAAATCCAATTGGAGTTTCAATTATAAATTAAAAGTACAAGGTACGAAATACGAAGTAAAACACTTCCCCTTTCGTACTTTGAACTTCGTAAATCGTACTTTTCATGAACTACTACAGTTTAAATAACAAAAACACAAAGGTCTCTTTTCAAGAAGCAGTTATACAAGGGCTTGCACCAGATAGAGGGTTGTATTTTCCAGAAAAAATTGCGCCTTTATCACAATCCTTTTTTGATACCATCGAGAATTTATCTAATGAAGAAATAGCATTTGAAGTCATAAAACAATTTGTAGGAAATGAAATTCCTGAAATAGAACTAAAACAAATTGTTGCCGAAACACTTTGCTTTGATTTTCCGTGCGTTTCTGTGGAAGAAAATGTCTATTCTCTGGAATTGTACCACGGACCAACCATGGCATTCAAAGACGTTGGTGCTCGATTCATGTCACGGTGTTTAGCCTATTTTAATAAAGGGAAAGACTTAAAAAATACCGTTCTTGTTGCTACTTCTGGAGATACTGGAGGTGCTGTTGCTAGTGGGTTTCTTGGTGTAAAAGGTGTAGAAGTTGTAATTCTTTACCCATCCGGAAAAGTAAGTGACATCCAAGAAAGACAATTAACTACTTTAGGACAAAACATAACAGCTCTAGAAGTAGACGGTGTTTTTGACGACTGCCAAGACATGGTGAAACAAGCATTTTTAGATTCGGATTTAAAATATAAAAACCTTACTTCTGCCAATTCTATTAATATTGCCCGCTGGTTACCCCAAATGTTTTACTTTTTCTTTGCATACAAAGCATTGAAAAAGTACAATAAACCTTTAATAGTTTCCTGCCCAAGTGGTAATTTTGGAAATATTTGTGCTGGTATCTTAGCAAAAAAACTAGGTTTACCCCTCACCCATTTTGTAGCAGCAACCAATGCAAATGATACGGTTTCGAAGTTTTTAGAAAACGGAATTTACGATGCTAAACCTTCCGTAGCAACCATTTCAAATGCTATGGACGTTGGGAATCCGAGTAATTTTATTCGTATACAAGAAATGTATTCAAATGATTTAAAAGAATTTAGCAAAGACTTTTCTTCTTATTCGTTTACGGATGAGGAAACTAAATCTGCAATGAAAGACATATTTTCTAATACTGGATATATTGCCGAACCCCACGGTGCGGTTGGCTATTTGGGTTTAAAAAAAGAACTTAAAAAGCATCCTAATTGTATTGGAATATTTCTTGAAACAGCACATCCAATAAAATTTTTGGATGTTGTAGAGCCTGTTTTAAATATTACATTAGAAATTCCGAAACAGATTGAAAGTGTATTGGGCAAAGAAAAAATTCGAGTAAAAATTAATAGTTATAATGAACTTAAACAGTTTTTGATTCAATAGAACAACTATTAATTAATTCTTAAATTATCTTAAGAGTAGAAATCTAATGATGGCTTTTGTATAATTTAGTATTATATTTGAAGCATTAAATTTCTATTTTTATGAAAAAAACTATACTTTCCTTAATTTTTTCTTTGTTTATTTCACAAATTAACTTTGGGCAAACCAATAAAATATTGAAGGATAATGAGCCAATTCAAACTATGGTTCACTTTGAAAATCCGCTACCAAAAGCAGATGCATTGGCCAAATTTAAAGTGCAAAACAAATTAGAAAAATCTAATAGTTATGTCCCAACTTATTCCAATACCGATGAAACAGGTCGTAAACACGAGCATTTTCAACAGTATTACAAAGGAATAAAAATTGAATTTGGAGTAATAATTACCCACAGTATTAATAATGAAGTTTATTTAATTAATGGTGAGATTTACAATGCTTCTAATTTAAATACTTCTCCAACTTTAAGTGCCGAACAAGCATTTTATGTAATTCTAAATTCCAAATCCAATACCCAATACCTTTGGGATTCTCCAGAAGATGCTTTGGCAATGAATTATAAAAAACCAACAGGTGAATTAGTAATTCTTCCAAATATTAAAACTGGCGCTATAAACTTAGCCTATAAATTTGATGTTTATGCTACACAGCCTTTGGCTAGAGATGAAATTTATGTAGATGCCCAAAATGGTACTATATTATATAGCAATCCTATTATTAAACATGCTAATGATATAGTTAAGAATGCGTCTACTAACAAAGAAACTATGCAAGTTACTTCTTCTGTGACTGGAACGGCTAATAATACTAAATATAGCGGAAGTAGATCTATAAAAACTACTTTAGACGCTGCATCAAATAAATATATTTTAAAAGATGATACTCGTGGTGGTGGAATTCAAACCTTTAATAGTGCAAGAACCGTAACCTATCCTACTACTAATTTTTCCGATATTGATAACAATTGGACGACTGCCGAATTCAATAATGCTAATAAAGATATTGGTGCTTTGGATGCGCATTGGGGTGCCGAAATGACCTATGATTTTTGGAAAAACATTTTCAATAGAAATAGTTTTGACGATCTAGGAAGTATGTTAAAAAGTTATGTGCATTATCGTTCTGTAGCAAACACAAGTTTAGTAAATGCTTTTTGGAATGGTGCTGTAATGTCTTATGGAGATGGAAATACTTCTGTTTCTATACTTACTTCCATTGATGTGTGTGGACATGAAATTGGACATGGAATATGTTCTTCTACTGCTAATTTAGCCTACCAAAATCAATCTGGTGCAATTAATGAAGGACTTTCGGATATTTGGGGAGCATGTATTGAACATTACGGAAGAACAGGTTCTTTAGCAAGCCCATTTGCAACAGGAGTTTGGAAAATTGCTGAAGATTTAGGAACAAGTCCTTTTAGAAGTATGAGTACTCCTTTAACTTATGGTAATCCAGATACCTATCTTGGAACGAACTGGTCTGCAACAGGAGATGAAAGCACCTGTGTACCAAGCACTGCCAATGATCATTGTGGAGTTCACAACAATAGCGGTGTAATGAACCATTGGTTTTACATTGTTACAGTAGGAAAAACAGGAACTAACAATGCTCCTACACCCCGTAGTTATGCAGTTACAGGAATTGGAATGGCCGAATCTTCTCAAATAGTATATTATGCTGAAAGAGATTATTTGACTTCTAATGCTACTTATTTAGACATGAGAAATGCTACACTACAAGTTGCTAATAATTTATTTTGCGGATCTAGTCCCGAAGTTATAGCAGTTACCAATGCATGGTATGCAGTGAATGTAGGAAATCAATATGTTGGATATCCAACCGACATATCACTTAAAAAAATTGTACAACCGCTTTCTGTTGCTTGTGGTGCTCCAAATAATTCAACACTAACTTTTGAAAACTCAGGAACTAACACTGTTTCATCTGTAGCAATTTCATATACAATAGATGGTGGAACTCCAACTAATTTAAATTGGTCAGGTACTATCTCTGCATGTCAAACTGTAGATTTTCCAATTACCATTGGAAGTTTACCAAGAGGAACTCACACTATAGCCTATACTACCACTACAACTAGTGATGGAAATAGTGCTAACAATACTAAAAGTGCATTGGTTTTAGTTAATGATGCTGGTGTTGTAAATGCTATAAATACATTTGAAACGGCTTCTGATAATCTTATTTCTTTCGATAAAGGAAATACCAATACATTATGGCAAAGAGGACAAGCGGCAGGAACGTTACTTACAAGCACTGTTGCAGGAGGTTCTAATGTATACGGAACTAATCTTTCAGGATTATATCCAAACAGCATGACTTCGTATTTAGTTTCTCAATGTTATGATTTAACACAATACCAAAATCCAAAAATCAAATTTGATTTGGCTTTTGATTTTGAACCAGATTTTGATTTTATGAATGTAGAATATTCTACTAATGGCGGAACGTCTTGGTCTGTTCTAGGTAATGCTACTTCTGGAACTACTTGGTATAATAGTACTAACACCCCTAATGCAACCAACTGCGAAAATTGTGTTGGAGCCCAATGGACTGGTGCTGGTGGAGATGCTAATTTAGTTGGCGGAGTAAATTCTGACAAAACAAATTACAGTTGGAGTATGCCTGATTTTGGATATGGAGGGGCTACCCCACAATCAAATATCCTTTTTAGATTCAATTTTGTTTCTGATCCTGGAGTTACTAATGAAGGGGTTATAATTGATAATTTTGTAATAACTGGAACACCTGCTTTGGCTAATGCACAAAATGCATTTGAAACTTTTACAATTTCTCCTAATCCAACTAATGGAGTTGTACTAGTAAAATTATCTACTTCTGAAGAAGTAAAAATAGATTTATTTGATATGAGAGGTAGAAAATGTTTTACCAATACGTATCAAAATTCTAATACCGTTTTCAATCAAGAAGTTAATCTTGGTCAATTGGAAAAAGGAATTTACTTATTGAATGTTACTTCGGAAGGAAAAACAGCAACTAAAAAAGTTATTATTCAATAACTAAAGTAGTTTTATAAAATTCAAAACCGGCTAAAAGTTCTATTGTTTAGCCGGTTTTTTTATGAATATAATTATTTTATTTATCCAAACTCAAAAATGCTTTTCCAAGATAACCAATAATATCCGAAGCAATGAATGACTGGTAACCTGTTTCTGGCAAAGCAATATCTGCTGCTAATCCGTGAAGGAAAACTCCTAAAATAGCAGCATGCAAACTAGAATATTTTTGAGCAATCAAACTAGTGATAATACCCGTTAACACATCCCCGCTTCCGGCAGTTGCAAGAGCAGGATTACCTGTAGTATTTTTATATATTGTAGTTCCATCCACAATTAAAGTTGGCGCACCTTTTACCACAATTACACAATCCATTTTCAAGGACAATTGAATTGTTTTTTCTAATTTTTCTTCCACAGTTTGCCAAGTCCCAATAAGTCGTTCCAATTCTTTAGGATGGGGAGTCAAGATGGATTTTTTTGGTACTGATGCAATCCAATCTTTATTCATAGATAAAATATTTAATGCATCGGCATCAACTACCAAAGGAAGTTTATTAGTAGAAAGAAATTGATGAAATGCAAATTGGGTAACTTTTTCTTGACCCATCCCCATTCCTATTCCAATAGCATCCGGCTTAATTTGGAAATATATTTCTTCAATAGCAGCATTTGCTTCATCGGTAACAACCATAACTTCTGGAATTGCAATTTGAACAATTTCATAACCACATTTTGGAACCAAAGCTGTTACCAATCCGCAACCACTTTTCAAAGCTGCTTTACTTGACAGGCATACCGAACCCATTTTTCCATAACTTCCTCCAATAATTAAAGCATGACCCTGAATACCTTTATGGGTATCAAAAGCAATTGGTTGGTAAATTTGTGAAATTAATTCACGAGTTATTAAAATCATTTTTAAATTTTCTTCAAATTTATTACTAGTTAATACTATAAATTTAAGGATAAAATTACAATTTGAAAGAATATCTACTAAATTCTTTTAAAAGCTATTAAAATGAAAAGAATTTTTAGTTTAGATTCTCTAAAAAATACTAATTTAGCCACTCGAACAAACAAACAATCTTAGGATAATGAAAAATACCGCTTTATCACACATTCACGAAAGTTTAGGAGCTAAAATGGTTCCATTTGCAGGATACAATATGCCTGTACAATACGAAGGAGTTAATGCAGAACACGAAACTGTAAGGACTGCTGTTGGAGTTTTTGATGTTTCACACATGGGGGAATTCTTCCTAAAAGGAGAAAACGCTTTGGCTTTGATTCAAAAAGTAACTTCTAACGATGCGTCTAAATTAGTGGACGGAAAAGCACAATATTCTTGTTTACCTAATAATGATGGCGGAATTATAGACGATTTAATTGTTTATAAAATTGCAGATAACGATTATATGTTAGTAGTTAATGCTTCTAATATTGATAAGGATTGGAATTGGATTTCTTCGCACAACGACTTAGGAGTAGCAATGACAAATGCTTCAGCAGATTATTCACTTTTGGCAATCCAAGGACCTAAAGTTGCTGCTGCAATGCAAGCTCTAACAAGCATCGATTTAGTAAAAATGCCGTACTACTCGTTTCAAATTGGAAATTTTGCTGGAATAGAAAACGTAATTGTTTCTGCTACTGGATATACAGGTTCTGGCGGATTTGAAATTTATTTTAAAAATGAAGATGCCGAAACCATTTGGAATAAAATTTTTGAAGCAGGAGCAGCATTCGGAATTAAACCAATTGGACTAGCAGCAAGAGATACCTTACGTTTGGAAATGGGTTTCTGCTTGTACGGAAACGATATTAACGACACTACCTCTCCTATTGAAGCAGGATTGGGTTGGATTACCAAATTCGATAAAGAATTTACTAATTCGGCTAACTTAAAAGCACAAAAAGAAGCAGGAGTTACTAAAAAACTTGTAGGTTTTGAATTAACCGAAAGAGGAATTCCACGTCACGATTATGAAATTGTAGATGCTGATGGAAATAACATCGGAATTGTAACTTCTGGAACCATGGCTCCAAGTCTTGGAAAAGGAATTGGAATGGGATATGTAAAAACCGAATTTTCTGCAGCAGATAGTGAAATATTCATCCAAATACGAAATAACAAAGTTGCTGCAAAAGTGGTAAAAATGCCATTTTACAAGAAATAATCAATTGCAAAATTCAATGACAATGGCAATGTCAATATCAAAAAACAATATTAAAGATTAATATTGTTTTTTGATATTGACATTGATTTTTGATATTGACATTGATTTTTGCCATTGAAATTCTTACATTTGCACTCAGAAATTTATTTAAGTTTTAGAATCAATTAGAAATGGGAAGAGCATTCGAATTCAGAAAAGGAAGAAAAATGAAACGTTGGTCAGCAATGGCAAAAGCGTTTACTCGTATTGGAAAAGACATTGTAATGGCAGTAAAAGAAGGCGGTCCTAATCCGGATGCCAACTCTCGTTTACGTGCCGTTATCCAAAATGCGAAGGCAGCAAACATGCCTAAAGAAAATGTAGAACGTGCTATTAAAAAAGCAACCGACAAAGATACTGCCAACTATAAAGAGCAACTTTTTGAAGGTTATGCTCCACACGGAATTGCACTTTTAATTGAAACTGCAACAGATAACAACAACCGTACGGTTGCCAACATTAGAAGTTATTTCAATAAATGCAACGGAACTATGGGAACCCAAGGTTCGGTGGAATTTATGTTTGACCATACTTGTAATTTCCGAATTCCTAATACCAATATGGATATTGAGGAAATGGAATTAGAATTCATTGATTTTGGTGCCGAGGAAATTTTTGCTGATGAAGATGGAATTTTAATCTATGCACCTTTCGAAAGTTTTGGTGCCATTCAAAAAGAATTAGAAACTCGTGGTATCGAAATTTTATCTTCTGGATTTGAAAGAATTCCACAAATTACTAAAAAACTTACAGAGGCTGAAATTGCCGATGTAGAAAAATTAATAGAAAAAATAGAGGAAGACGATGATGTGATGAATGTGTATCACACTATGGACGAATCGGAAGAATAAATATTAAATTGCAAATTTTAGAAATCAAACTTCAAGGAAACTTGGAGTTTTTTTTTGTTTTATAATAATCTGATTACTATTGAATTGTATTTGTTAAAATTAATTCTGTTAAAATTTTGTAACATTTAAATAAGTCCTCCGTATAATTACAGATTTTAAAATGGAAACGATTCTAAAATAACACCAAAGCGTGTTGTAACTTCAAATCCGAATTCAATTAGCAAATAAAAATTGGATTTAATGCGATATAAAACTGAAATTACTACCTATTTTTCTATACAATTCTATTAAAATCAAAAACTATTTAAATAAATAAACTTTATAAAATGACAACAATCTTTACTTTTTGGTGGGTAATTTTAATTGTATTATCCGTTCTTTTTTACAAATTTGTTTTACGCGTTTTCTTCGGAATGGTAATTGTTCCCGAAGACAAAATTGGATTAGTTACTAAAAAATTCGTGCTTTTTGGAACCGATAAATCGCTACCCGATAGCCGAATTATTGCCACTAAAGGCGAAGCAGGTTACCAAGCACAAACCCTAGCGCCAGGATTGTATTGGGCAAAATGGATCTGGCAATACTCGGTAGATATGACTGCCTTTACCATCATTCCAGAAGGAAAAATCGGATTGGTGTTGAGTAAAGATGGTAAGGAAATTCCAACCGGAAGAATTCTTGCTAGAAAAGTATCCAGTGATAATTTTCAAGATGCAACGGCTTTTCTTGACAATGGTGGTCAAAAAGGACGTCAAACTGCTTTTATCACTACGGGGTCCTATCGAATTAACACCTTCTTATTTGAAATTGTGATGGCAGACCAAATCAAAATCTTTGAAAATATGGTGGGAATTGTAACTGCATTAGATGGTGAACCAATTCCGCAAGGGCAAATTGCTGGTAAAAACGTGGAGTCGCATAATAATTTTCAAGATTTTGATAAATTTTTAGAAGATGGCGGAAACCGTGGATTACAACCACAAGTAATGTTAGCAGGATCGTATTATATCAACTCTTGGGCCATTCAAATTGAACAAACCCCTATGACGGATGTGCCAATTGGTTATGTTGGTGTCGTAATTTCCTATATAGGGGAAGATGGATTGGATGTTACAGGCGAACATTTTAAACATGGAAACATCGTTTCTAAAGGACAACGTGGCGTTTGGATGGAACCACTAGGACCAGGTAAATATGCATTAAATAAATACACTACTAAATTGGAACCTGTTCCTACCACTAACTTAGTTTTAAATTGGGCTGATGCTAGAAGTGAATCCCACAATTTAGACCATAATTTATCTACAATAACGGTCCGTTCTAAAGATGGATTCCCGTTTAATTTGGATGTTTCTCAAATTATTCATGTGCCTGCCAACGAAGCACCTAAAGTAATTGCGCGTTTTGGAAGCATGACCAACTTAGTTTCGCAAGTTTTAGAGCCAACAATTGGTAACTATTTCAGAAACTCGGCTCAAGACAGCGATGTTATTTCGTTTTTAAGTACCCGTAAAGAGCGTCAAGAATCGGCTAAAAATCATATTAAAACAGTTTTAGATGAGTATAATGTAAATGCTGTAGATACATTAATTGGAGATATTGTGCCACCCGATTCTTTGATGAAAACATTAACCGATAGAAAATTGGCAGAAGAAGAACAAAAAACCTATCAAACCCAAAGAATGGCGCAAGAACAACGCCAAGGAATGGAAAAAGAAACTGCCATTGCCGACATGCAAAAAGAGATCGTTCGTGCTTCTCAAAGTGTGGAAATTGCACAACGAACTGCCGATGCTACCGTTAAAAAAGCCGAAGGGGATGCAACCAGTTTGAAACTAAATGTAAATGCCGAAGCCGAAGCAACTAAAATGCGTGCCAATGCCGAAGCCGAAGCCACCAAAGCAAGAGCCGGTGCACAAGCAGAAGCAACCAAACTTAATGCCAGTGCCGAAGCAGAAAAAATTTCTAAAACCGGTTTAGCCGAAGCAGAAAAAATTATGGCAATTGGTAAATCAACAGCCGAAGCCTACCAATTACAAGTAACGGCAATGGGTGAAGATAACTTTGCGAAATATAAAATTACCGAAGAAATTGGTAAAGGAAACATCAAGGTTATTCCAGATGTTTTAATTTCAGGAACTAATGGTTCTGAAGGAGGAATTAGTGGGTTACTCGGAATGAAACTTATGGAAATGATGGATACCAAAAATGAAAAAACAGATCCTAAAAAGAAATAATTAGGTTCTAAATTAATTGAAATCCGTTTTGTGAAAGCAAAGCGGATTTTTTTATATAAATATGTTAACAAATTATATTTTCTCGAAACTTTACCATCTGTATAAGGGTATAAAACTGCAATATTCTTTACTTTTGCAAAAAAAATAAAGAAATGGCTCGATTTGAAGAAAACGATTTACCCAAAGCAAAGATTAATGCAAGTTCGTTAAGCAAAGCGGTATTAATTTTTAAATATGCCGATAATCATAAATGGAAATTCTACGTAGGATTAGTTTTCTTATTAATGACGGGAGCCACTGCCCTAGCCTTTCCTAAGTTAATGGGGATGTTGGTAGATTGTGTAAAAAACAAAGACAATGCCGAAGCCAATTCTATTGCATTAGGTTTGGTTTGCATCTTATTTTTACAATCGTTTTTCTCTTTTTTCCGACTTTCTTTGTTTGTCAATTTCACCGAACATACTTTGGCAAACATCCGTTTGGCGTTGTATAGCAACTTAGTAAAATTACCAATGACGTTCTTTTCTCAAAAACGTGTAGGCGAATTAAACAGCCGCATCAGTTCGGATATTACTCAAATTCAAGATACCTTAACTTCTACTATAGCCGAATTTTTACGCCAATTTATATTAATTATCGGTGGTGTGGCATTACTTGCTAGTCAGAGTTTTAAACTGACTTTGATGATGCTTTCCATAGTACCAGTAGTAGCAGTTGCAGCCGTAATTTTTGGAAGATTTATCCGAAAATATTCTAAAAACGTACAAGATAAAGTTGCCGAAAGCCAAGTAATTGTGGAAGAAACTCTGCAAGGCATCAGCAATGTAAAGGCATTTGCCAACGAATGGTATGAAATTGCCCGTTATAAAGGTAAAATTCAAGAAATTGTAACGATTGCCATCAAAGGTGGTAAATACCGAGGCTACTTTGCTTCGTTTATTATCTTCTGTTTGTTTGGTGCTATTGTTGCCGTGGTGTGGTATGGCGTTACTTTGAGCATCAGTGGCGAGATGAGTGTGGGACAATTAATTTCGTTTGTGCTTTATTCTACTTTTGTAGGTGCATCCTTTGGAGGTATTGCCGAATTGTATGCTCAAATTCAGAAAGCAGTGGGCGCTACCGAAAGAGTTTTTGAATTATTAGACGAAACTCCGGAAAAGATAAATTCGAACCAAAACCAATCTACCGAAAAAATAAAAGGAAATGTATCCTTTAAAAATGTGTCTTTCTTCTATCCTTCTCGTCCGGAAGTTCAAGTATTGAAAGACGTAAATTTCACGGCTAACTTCGGACAAAAGATTGCTATTGTAGGGCCTAGTGGTGCTGGAAAATCAACTATATCTTCGCTCCTACTTCGTTTTTATGACATTGCAGGAGGTGCAATTTTAATTGATGATAAAAACATCTACGACTACGATTTAGAAAATCTTCGTGGCAATATGAGTATCGTGCCACAAGATGTAATTTTGTTTGGTGGAAGCATTAGAGAAAATATCGCCTACGGAAAACCAAATGCCACTGAAGAAGAAATAATGATTGCTGCCAAACAAGCCAATGCCTTGGATTTTGTTAACGGATTTCCAGAAAAATTCGACACTTTGGTTGGAGAACGTGGCATCAAACTTTCGGGTGGGCAACGCCAACGTATTGCTATTGCTCGTGCCTTATTGAAAAACCCAAGTATCTTGATTTTGGATGAAGCCACTTCGTCTTTAGATAGCGAAAGCGAAAAATTAGTACAAGAAGCATTAGAAAATTTGATGGAAGGCAGAACCAGTATTATCATTGCACACCGACTTGCAACTATTAGAAATGCCGATGCCATATTAGTTTTAAACGATGGAAGAATTGCCGAAAAAGGAACCCACAAAGAACTATTGGAAATTGAAAATGGTATTTATAAAAATTTAAGCAACTTGCAGTTTAGCGAGTATTAGAAATAAAATAACCGCAAATACGCAAATTAGGTTGATCTTTAATTTGCGTATTTGCGATTACTATTTATTTATTGTTTCAACTTTCTACGTTGTCGTTCTGTTTTTAGTAAATTCAATTCTCTGCTTGTTTGTCCAGCAACCGAAGTGTTTTCTTCTGCACGACGAATCAAGTAAGGCATCACGTCGCGAACTGGTCCAAAGGGTAAATATTTAGCAACATTGTAGCCATTGGCAGCCAAATTATAACTGATGTTATCGCTCATTCCATACAATTGACCGAACCAAACTCTAGTGTCACTTTTGTCAATTCCATTAGCGGCAAGCATTTCTAATAATTTATACGAACTCTCCTCGTTGTGCGTTCCCGCAAAAATTGCCATTTTATCAATGTGATGCATCATATAATCTACTGCTGCATTGTAATTGTCGTCTGTTGCTTGTTTAGAAGCACAAATTGGCGTTGGATAGCCTTTTTCTTTAGCTCTTTCGTGCTCTTTTTCCATATAGGCACCACGAACTAATTTCATTCCAATATAAAACCCTTCGATTTTGGCTTTTTCATGTAATTGTTTCAAATAATCCAAACGATCCCAACGGTACATTTGTAAAGTACTAAACACAATTACTTTTTCTTTGTTGTACTTGCGCATCATTTCTTCTACCAAATCATCCGCAGCATCTTGCATCCAACTTTCTTCGGCATCAATTAATAAGGCAACATCTTTATCGTGGGCAGTTTTGCAAACTAATTCAAAACGATCTTTAACTTTATTCCATTCGGTTTGCTCATCAGCAGAAAGCGGTTGTTTTTCGCCAACTTTGGTATATAAATCCAATCGTCCTAAACCAGTAGGTTTAAAAACCGCAAACGGAATGGCTTTACGTTCTTTGGCAAATTCAATAGTTTTTAATGTCATGTTCAAAGCCACATCAAACTGGGCTTCTTCTTCTTTTCCTTCTACCGAATAATCTAAAACTGAAGAAACTCCTTTAGTATACATTTTATCGACTACCGAAAGGCAATCCAACTCATTTATTCCACCACAAAAATGATCGAAAACTGTAGCACGAATCAATCGTTCAACAGGTAAATGGGCTTTTAAGGCAAAGTTAGTAACTGCGGTCCCAATGCGAACTAATGGTTCATTTGCAATTAATTTGAAAAGAAAATAGGCTCTATCTAATTCGGTATCACTTTTTAGACTAAAGGCAATTTGGGTATTATTGAATATTTTGTCCATCGGGATTTTATTAATTATGCAAATATAAATAGAGTTTTACAATAATTTTTAGGAATTCAACCACAAATTCCTAAAGGTTTTATTTTTATCATAATCCGTGGCTTGTTTTTCAATGTTAAAGTAACGGTTTCCTCTAGGATCGTTTCCAACTCCTGCTAGATACGCCCAATTCCCCCAATTACTACAAACATCATAATCAATAAGTTGTTGTTCAAAATAGGCCGCACCAAATCTCCAATCGAGTTTTAAATCATTACAAAAATAACTTGCAACGTTCTGCCGACCACGATTGCTCATAAATCCGGTTAACTTCAATTCAATCATATTGGCATCGACAAAATCCACTCCAGTTTTTCCATCTATCCAATTTTGTAACTGATTTGTATTATGTTGGTTACTTGGGATTTCTTTATTTTGAATACCGGCTTGTTGAAATAATTTGACATTGTATTTTTTCATCATAAATCTAAAATAATCGCGCCATAATAATTCAAAAACTAACCAATAAGTAGATTCATTGGCTCCAAATTGCTGCTCGTATTTTTGTAATTCCTGATAAATAAATCTTGGTGAAATACAACCCAAAGCCAACCAAGCTGAAAATTTAGACGAATAATCAGCACCAACCATTCCATTTCTAGTTTCTTTGTATTCGGAAATAGATTTGGATTCAAAAAAATAATGATTTAAACGAGCAATTGCTTGGGTTTCTCCACCTTTAAATTGAATTGCTGCTCTTGTATCAATTGGAGTAATTTTTAAACCTAGATCTTCCAATGAAGGTAAATCTAATACATCTAATTTGGGAGAATTTATTTGGGATGGTTTTTCAAAAGCACTTCTTATTAGAGATTCTTTTTCTGTTTTTTTTCTGAAATTGGTAAAAATATCGGGAATGTCTTTTATAGAAAAAGGTAAATCTTCTGCATGGTATAGCGTGCTAGTGCTGAAGGTTTCCAATTCACATTTTATTTTAAAAAGTTCGGCTTGCACCAATGCTTCGGTTCGCTTTTCTTCAAACGAAACTTCTCTTTTGGCATAAACTTTCGTTGCTTTATACTGTTTAACAATTTTTGGAATTTCAACTTCTGGATTTCCTTTAACAACAAGTAATCCGGAACCCAAGGCTCTTAAATTTTTATCTAAATCCAATAAGGATTCTAATAAAAACTGTGCTCTAAAACTTCCTGTTTTTTGGAATCCGAAATCGGTTATTTCAAATTGCGATTCGTCAAAACAATAGACAGGAATAATTTCATCACTTTGAGCAATGGCTTTGACGAGTGTCTCATTATCCTGTAATCTTAAATCGGTTTTAAACCAAACTATCGAGGTTTTCATAATTCATTTATGTTTTTCAAATAATACGCGGCCTGTTCTAATAATGCCGTTTTATCTTCGGGTTTCATTTTTTGCCACACTTTATACATCATTCCAATACGTGGATTTTTAGCCAATTTATCTTCGTTTTTATCGTAAAAATTCCAATACATGCTATTAAAAGGACACGATTTTTCGCCAACTTTAAGTGCTTTTTTATAATAACAACTACCACAATAATGGCTCATTTTATCAATATAAGTGGCTGAACTCACATAGGGTTTGGTGCCTACAATTCCGCCATCGGCAAATTGGCTCATGCCGCGAGTATTAGTAATTTCAACCCATTCGAAAGCATCAATGTAAATTCCGAGGTACCAAGCATCAATTTCGTCGGGATGAACCCCTGCCAAAAGAGCAAAATTCCCCGTAATCATTAACCTCTGAATGTGGTGCGCATAGGCATAATTTAAGGATTGGGTGATGGCATCCTTCATGCAATTCATTTTGGTTTTGCCTGTCCAAAACCAATCGGGTAATTTTTCTTGATTGTTAAAATAATTCAATGTAGCATATTCGGGCATTTTTAACCAATAAATGCCACGCATGTATTCGCGCCAACCAATTATTTGACGCACAAAACCCTCTAATTGGTGGTATTCAATTTCGTTAGGACGCTTTTCCCATTCTTCAATGGCTCGAGCAATTACTTCCTGTGGCGAAATCAGTTTAATGTTCATCGAAAAGGAAATCCGAGAATGGTACAAAGACCATTCATTTGGAGTCATAGCATCTTGATAACTGCCAAAAAGTTGCAGACATTCGATAGCAAAAAAATCTAATAATTGCAAGGATTGTTCTCTATTTACAGGCCAAACGAAATTTTTAGCATCCACAGTTCCAATGGTTTTTATGTTGCTTTTAATAATTTCTTCCAAAACCACAGAAACATCATTATCAAAAACTAAAGGCAGAATTGGTTTATGATTTTTCGGGAGTTTTTTCCTGTTATCGCCATCATAATTCCATTGCCCGGTTAATGGTTTATCGCCTTCCATTAAGACCTTGTGCTTTTTTCGCATAGCCCGATAAAAACTTTCCATCAAAAAAGTTTTTTTTCCTTCAAAAAAATCGCCTAATTCATTTCGAGTAGTAAAAAAATGTTCCGAATCTACCACATTACTAGAAATCGAAATCGAATTACAAAGATTTTTCAAGATTACATCTACTCGATATTCATCTGGTAATTGGTATTCCAAATGAGTGAAATTATACATTGAAACTAAATTTTCAATATTTTTTTCAAAGGATTGAAGGTTATTCGCATCATTCAAATGAATATATTCAACTTGATGCTTTTTAGATTTTAATGCTGTTGCAAAAGATTGCATGGCTGCAAAAATTCCAACTACTTTTTGAATATGGTGTTGGGCATAATCGGTTTCCGTTCGGACTTCCATCAAAACGTAAACAACAGAATCATCTACAGTATTAAACCAAGAATGGTTGCTGTTTAGTTGATCGCCTAGAATTAATCGTAAGGTTTTATTCATTTTTATTTGTTGCTTCTGCATTTATCACTACAATATTTTACTTCGTCCCAAACTTTTTCCCATTTCTTTCTCCAAGCAAATGGTTTTTGGCAAACTACACATATTTTATTGGGCAGGTTTTGTTTTTTTACTCCTCGCATTTTTGGGTTTATTTGGATTGGATACGTGCTTTTTCAAAATTCTATTCCCTTCTTCTTTAACCTCGTCTTTCTTTCTAAAACTCCAAACAATGTCGCTGGCGTACTTTCGAGTTGCATCAATATCTACAATTGGTTCTGGATAATCTTTACCTATTTGACAATTGTAAAATTGTTGTTCAATAGCATTTAATTTCCAAGGTTCGTGTATTAATTCTACTGGAATTTCTGCCAGTTCGGGCAACCATTGTTTGATAAAAATACCTTCCGAATCGTGTTCTTCCGAGTTTTTAATCGGATTATAAATACGAATCGTATTAATTCCTGTGGTACCCGATTGCATTTGCAATTGTGGGTAATGAATTCCGGGTTCGTAATCTAAAAACTGCCGTGCTAAAAAGTGTAATTCCCGCCAATCTTGCCATAAATTAAAGGTGAAAAACGAAACCACCATGGCACGCATTCGAAAATTAAGATAGCCTGTTGCTACAACACATCGCATGCAAGCATCCACAATGGGAATACCCGTTTTGCCCTCTTGCCAAGCCTTAATAAAGGTTTCGTTTTTAGGTTTAACTAAAGTGTCATAAGCGCGATTTACATTTTCAAATTCCATGCGGCATTCGTCTTCAAATTTTTGCATAAAATGGCAATGCCAGTGCAGTCGGGAAACAAAATTCAGAATGGCTCTTTTATTTTTGGAAGTTTCATAATGCTGGTTGGTGTACTGGTAAATCATTCGCATACTAATATTTCCGTAAGTCAAATAAGGCGACAATCGGCTACAGCCTTTTCGGCTTAAACTTGGTTTTGAAATGTGCTTGCTGTAATTTACATAGCGTTCTTTTACAAAACTATCCAAATACCGCCAAGCCCAATATTCGCCACCTTGCTGGAAATTTTTATTGCGAGTGGTAATCTCTTTTGGTAGTTCTTTGCCTTTTAATTTAGAATATAAATCAGGAGGTAAATTTGCAATCTTTAAAGTGGAAACATCTACAACTTTTGGTTTATCTCGCATTACATTTTCCCAACGTTTGTCCCAATCGCTTCTGGATTTTAATTTTCGGATAACTCCGTGCATTTGGGATTGTTTCCAAGATATTTTATTTGCATCAAAAAAAGATTGCATGGAAATATCTCTGTCATAACTGACTTTATTACCAATTTCTTGATGCGAAAAAACCGATTGGATATCATATTCGTTTAGCAACTCCTCAAAAACTACTTGCACCTCGCTATGAAAATAATAGATTTCAGCAGCATTTTTTGCTAGTTTGGATTGCATTTCTTGCACCGATTCATATACAAATCGCCAATGCCGTGCATCCGAATCGTCATGAGCCATAAGGGAAGGTTCAAAAAAATAAACTAACAAAACCGGGATTTCACTTTGTTGCGCTAAATAAAGTGGTTCGTGATCTGTAAAACGTAAATCACGTTTGAACCAAACAATATTGATAGCCTTTTTATTCAATTTGGGGTTATTGAAATGAATTATTTGGTTTAAGTAAGTTAAAGTAATTCTGGTATTTAATTCAAGTTGCTAGTTAATTGATTTGTTTAATTGTAATCCAAATACAAAAAGAGTAAGTTTTATCAAAAATCCTTCTAATGTAATGGCGTGTATTGTTCTAGGAAACATTTTCTTGATGTCGCTTATTGTTGTTTCAACTCTTTTT
>CANFZM010000031.1 GCA_947451525.1 Flavobacteriaceae bacterium | reverse complement strand
GAATCTGCTTCAATTTTGAAACATATCCATCTGAATAATGTTTCTTTAAAACCAAATCTACACATTCTAATTTAAATGCATAGTCATATTTAACTTTTCTTTCCATAAAAATGCCCCAAATAGTGTCTAACTTTTTGGGGCATGTTCAAATTCGTTTGTGGCTTTTACGTTTACATGCCAAAACCCTACGTTAACTAATTGGTGTAAATTAGTACATACAAGTTAATTACTTTTGAATAAAAGTAATAATAAGAACCCATCTCTAGAATAAAACAAACCTATTAATACTATTATTTTGCAAAATTCACTTCTCTTAAAAACTGCTTCTTTAAATCTTTTTTGTAAAGGAGAAAACCAAATGTTGGTGCATTTTTACAACGTATTGGTTCCAGAATTATACATTGTGGCCTACCGTTATGTAAAATCGGAGGCAGAAGCAGAAGATGTTGTAGCAGATTGTTTTGAAAAGTTGCTAAAAATGCCAAACGAAATACGAATACAAAAGTTTATTAATAATAAAATTAATCTAAAAGCCTTGCTTTTAATTATGGTGAGAAACCAAAGTTTGGATGTTTTAAAAGTAAAAAAAAATAGATTACGAATCTTGGAAGGTATTAAAATTGATTTGCCAAAATTAGCAACCAATGATTCAAAAAAAACACTCACAAATGATAATTTTAACTCCTTACTTATTTGTCTTTCAGAGAAAGAAAAAATAGTATTGACCTCCGTAATGGAAGGCTTTACCAGGGAAGAACTAGCAATACAAATGGGAGTTTCTGAAAAAACAATTTCCAACTTACTCGCCAATGCACGAAAAAAGGTGAAAACATCTTGGGTGAAATTCATGGTGTAATACTACTTTTAAACCCGTCGAATTCGAGGGGTTTAGAAATAAGTATAATTAACCTCACCCCCGGCCCCTCTCCAAAAGAGAGGGGAGCGCAACCGAAAAGTGAGTCCTTATATAAATTTAGTTGAGCTCTCAGTTTAATAAATAAAGCTCAAAAACACGCGTTTTTGAGCTTTATTTGATTTTTTAATGAGCTTGAAGTTGATTACGAAGCCAATTCCAATCGTTTCAATAAATTTTTATTTAACGTATGCTCGGCGTAGTCTTTATCAATTTCTAACGTTTTCTCTTCGGAACTTGGAAGTTCGTACATAGCATCCGTAAGGATGGCTTCGCACAACGAACGCAATCCACGAGCACCTAGTTTATATTCTAAGGCTTTATCCACGATATAATCTAAAGCATCGTTGGTGATTGTAAACGTTACATCGTCCATCAAAAACAACTTTTCGTATTGCTTGATTAACGCATTTTTAGGTTCGGTTAAAATAGAACGTAAGGTTTCTCTATCTAATGGATCCATGTGGGTTAATACGGGCAAACGACCGATAATTTCTGGAATCAATCCGAAATCTTTAATGTCTTTTGGGATGATGTATTGCAACAAATTGTCTTTATCGATATTATCTACATTTCTAGATGTTGCATATCCTACAGCAGTTCGGTTCAATCGTTTGGAAATGATTCTTTCAATTCCGTCGAAAGCACCACCTGCAATGAAAAGGATATTTTGCGTATTTACTTCAACAAATTTTTGGTCGGGGTGTTTTCTACCTCCTTTTGGCGGTACATTCACCACGGTTCCTTCCAACAATTTCAATAATGCTTGTTGCACTCCTTCGCCAGAAACATCACGAGTTATAGAAGGATTGTCGCTTTTACGAGCAATTTTATCTATTTCGTCAATGAATACAATTCCGCGTTCGGCTTTAGCCACATCATAATCGGCAGCTTGAAGTAAACGGGTTAAAATACTTTCTACATCTTCTCCTACATATCCTGCCTCGGTTAAAACGGTAGCATCAACAATTGCCAACGGAACGTCTAGCATTCGAGCAATAGTTTTAGCCACTAAGGTTTTTCCGGTTCCGGTTTGTCCTACCATAATAATGTTGGATTTTTCAATCTCTACATCTTCGTGGTGTTGCTGTTGCATTAATCGTTTGTAGTGGTTGTACACCGCCACCGACATTACTTTTTTGGTTTGGTCTTGCCCAATAACATACTGGTCTAAAAATGCTCGGATTTCTTTTGGCTTACGCAAAATTAAATCGGACGGGATTTTCACATTCGAATTGGTTTTCAATTCTTCCAGAATAATGCCATGCGCTTGCTCAATACATTTATCACATATATGAGCGTCAATACCAGCAATCAATAAATTGGTTTCTGGTTTTTTTCTTCCGCAGAAGGAACATTCTAATTTTTCTTTTGCCATTATTTTTAGTTCGAAGATGGGAGTTGGAAGTTAGAAGAGGAGAACTTCCCTGCTTCTAACTTCCAGCTTCCAGCTTAATTATCTTCTCAATACTTCATCAATCATTCCGTATTCTTTTGCTTCGTCGGCAATCATCCAATAATCACGTTCGGAATCGGTATGCACTTTATCAAATGTTTGACCAGAATGATGGGAGATTATTTTATATAATTCGTCTTTTAGTTTTAGCATTTCACGTAGGTTGATTTCCATATCGGTTGCAACTCCTTGTGCGCCACCAGATGGTTGGTGAATCATTACACGTGAATGTGGCAATGCCGAACGTTTTCCTGGGGCTCCTGCACATAACAAAACAGCACCCATAGAGGCTGCCATTCCGGTACAAATTGTAGCAACATCTGGTTTGATGTATTGCATGGTGTCGTAAATTCCTAATCCTGCATAAACGCTTCCGCCTGGGGAGTTTAGGTAAATTTGAATGTCTTTAGAAGCATCAACGCTTTCTAAAAATAACAATTGTGCTTGTACGATATTTGCAATTTGATCATCAATTCCTGTTCCTAGAAAGATAATTCTATCCATCATTAAACGAGAGAAAACGTCTAGTTGTGAAATATTCAATTGGCGTTCTTCAATGATATAAGGGGTCATGTTTGTTGGGGTCATGGCGCCAACAATTTTGTCATAATACATTGCGTTTACCCCTTGGTGTTTGGTCGCAAATTTTTTAAATTCTTTTCCGTAGTTCATTTTAAATTTTAGTTTAAAAGGTTTATATGTTTAAAAGTTTAAAGTTGTTGTGCTAAAACTTGTATTTTTTAATTAAAGCAAAGGTCGTACCTTTTATTTTATGTGACAAACTGTCTTGCTGTTATTTTTTATTGATGCTAATAACTTAAAAAAGGTCTGCTAAGTATTTTTGCCACAGATTTACACGGATTAAACGGATTTTTTCCGTGGTATTCCGTTCTATCCGTTAAATCAGCGTGCCATTTTTCCATATAATTAATCTCGCAAAGGCGCAAACACGCAAAATACTTGGTGGTATTATGATAATTTATTTTCATAAAACAACTTTCAATTATTGCCAGCAGCCCTAGCCCAGATAGAAGTGGAAAGCTTTTTGCAGTTGAAAACCAATTTTTGTTGTTGCAAAAAAGCGACCGCAGGAAGCTCTTTTTGTGACTTACAAAAATGGTTTGAAACAAGAAAACTTGTAACGGATAGCTGGATTGGCTCTTAAAGATTATAATACTATTAAAAAAGCGCCAAAGTCTTGTCTGACTTTGACGCTCAAATATACTGATTATTTATAAATTATTCGTTGTACATTGCTGCAACAAATTGCTCATACGTAACTTCTTTGGTAGTTGGGTTGGCTTTTTCTTTGAATAATTGTAGCATTTTTTCAGCCACAACTTGCTCCGAAAGTTTTTTAACCTCGTCTTGGTTAGAAAGCACACGAGCAACGATGCTTTCTACTTCGGCATCGGTTGGGTTAGTTTGTCCGTATTGCGCCATTTGCTGACGAATAGTTGCGGATGTAAATTGTTTCAAATCTTCGAAATTGATTTGGATATTGCTTTGTGCCAATGCTTTTCCTTCGATTAATTGAAAACGCAGTCCTTTTTCAGAACGGTTGTATTCAATTTCTGCTTCTTCTGGAGTAAGTTTTTTCTCTCCAACAGTTTGCAACCATTTTACAAGGAATTCTTTTGGCAAATCAAATTTATGGGTTTCAATTAAAAAATCTTGAACGTCTGCCATTAATTTTTGCTCCGATTGTGTAGCAAAATGTTTTTCGGCGTCTTCTTTGATTTTTGCTTTAAGCTCTTCCACTGAAGTTACTACTCCAGCTCCGAAAAGTTTATCAAATAATTCTTGGTTCAATTCTGCTGGTTCGTGAGCCACAACTTCGTCAATAGTGAAAGTTACTTCAACGTCAAGATCGTGAACATCGTCATGAGAAACGTTTAAATAATCCATTAATTTGTGTGCGTCGTGAAACAAACCTTTGGTATTCATACTCACTACATCGCCAACTTTTTTACCAATAAAGGATTCTGCCAATTTAGCATCGGCTAATTCTTCAAGATCAATTGTTGTTCTGTTGTTGATTCCTGCTTCTTCGTTTACAAAAGTTCCAGAAACGTCATTCCCTTTGGCTACTTCTAGTTGCGAAATGATTTTTCCGTATTGTTTTTGGATTCTTGCAATTTGTGCGTCTAACATGGCGTTGTCTGCAACAATTTGGTATTTTACTACATTGCTTTTAGCATCTAAATCGATTTCAAATTCTGGTGCAAGACCAATTTCGTATTCGAAAACTAAGTCTTCGTCAGCCCAAGAAAAGTTTTCGTTTACTTTAGCAAGTGGCGTTCCAAGAAGGTTCAATCTTTCGGATTGCAAGTAACGCTCTAAAGCTAAAGCAACTACTTTATTTACTTCTTCTACTTTTATCGCTGCTCCGTATTGTTTTTCAACTAATGCTTTAGGCACTGCTCCTTTACGGAATCCTTTTACGGTTGCCAATGGCATTTTTTCGTTGATTCTTTTTGCTACTTGCCCTTTGTAATCCATGTTCGGAACGGTAAGTACAATTACTTCATTTACTGCATCTAATGCAACTCTTTTAATATCCATCTTGATAATAATTTACATAATAAAATTGGGTTGCAAAATTATAACATTTTTGCAACCCAACCAAGTTTTTATTGTGCTGATTTTTATTCGCTTTCGCCCGAAAGTTTATATACCACCGATTGGGATAAAGATAGGATAATACTGAAGAACAGCGCACCAAAAAATCCTTCAACTTTAAAGCCATCTACAAGTTTTGTGCACAATGCAATCATTGCCGCATTGATTACTAACAGAAACAATCCTAAACTAAAAACAGTTAATGGCAAGGTAAATAACACAAATATTGGTTTGACAAAAACATTTAACAATCCTAAAACTATTGCTACAATAACAGCAGACTTTAGCCCATCAACGTGCGCTATGCTTGGAAAAAAATAGGATATTACCATTACTAGTATTGAGGTGACTAGTATTTTGAAAAGTATATTCATAGTATCTTTTTTTTTATATTTTATGGTTTATTTCAAAAAACGTGCCGTTTCCTCAAAAAACAGTTTTGGGTTTTCGGCATGTAGCCAATGTCCCACATTTGGAATTGTTGCTAATTCAAAGTTAGGAAAATGTTTTTTAATTTCAGGTACATCGGCATCTAAAATATAATTGGAATTTCCGCCACGAAGGAATAAAGTTGGTTTTTCAAACACGGCTCCTTCTGGCAAAGCGGTTCCGATAATTTCGATTTCGGCATTAAAAACGGGTAAATTAAATCGGAATGCTAGTTGCCCGGGCTCTTTCCAAAATAAACTTTTCATTAAAAATTGGCGGGTGCCAAAATCAGGAATGTACGGATATAAAGTTTCTTCTACGGCAGTTCTGTCTGGTTTTGCAGAAAAATCTACGGCATTCAATCCGGCCAAAATATCTTGGTGGTGTGGTGCGTAATATTTAGGACCGATATCGGCAACAATTAATTTATCTACCATTTCGGGATATTTAGTTGCAAAAAGCATGGCTACTTTTCCACCCATAGAATGACCTATAATAGAAACTTTTTCTAAATTATTTGCTTGACAATATTCTAAAATATCTTGCGTCATAATTTCATAGGAAAAGGCATCCGAATGGAAACTTTTTCCGTGGTTTCTTAAATCGAGCATATGTACTTGAAAACCTTCGGCAGCATATAGGGCTCCGAAAGATTTCCAGTTATCGGACATTCCTAAAAATCCGTGAAGGATTAAAAGGGGCTTGCCTTGACCTTCTATTCTGGAGTGTAACATTATAATTATTTTTTTACACGAATTTCACTAATTTTCACTAATCTAATTGGTGGGTAAATTTCACTAATTTGTGAAAATATCCTTTTCATAGAATTTGTGCTAATTCGTGAAATTCGTATCTGTTTTTATTTCAGTTTTTGCAAATACATATTCACCACATTATCTAAACCAAGATACAATGCCTCAGAGATTAATGCATGTCCAATGGAAACTTCTAATAAACCTGGGATGTTTTCTTTGAAAAATTTAATATTATCCAAACTCAAATCGTGTCCAGCGTTGATTCCTAAATTCAAATCATTTGCTAAAATAGACGCTTTGGTATAAGGTTCAATTCCTTTAAGATTTCCTAAACCATATTGGTGGGCAAATTCTTCAGTATATAATTCAATTCTATCCGTTCCTGTTTCTTTTGCACCTTCAACCATTTCTAGAATCGGATCTACAAATATGGAAGTTCTGATACCGTTGCGTTGAAATTCTTGGATAACTTCTGTCAAATAGGCTTGGTGTTTTATGGTGTCCCAACCCGCAGAAGAAGTGATAGCACCAATGGCATCGGGAACTAATGTCACTTGCGTTGGCTTACATTCTAAAACCAAATCGATGAAATTATGTTGCGGATTCCCTTCAATATTGAATTCGGTGTACACAATAGATTTTAAATCTCTAGCATCTTGGTAGCGAACATGTCGTTCATCAGGACGCGGATGGATTGTAATTCCTTGTGCACCAAATTTTTGAATGTCTTTAGCTACTTGCAGTAAATCGGGAACATTACCGCCACGAGCATTTCGCAAAGTGGCTATTTTATTAATATTTACACTTAATTTAGTACTCATTTTTTAGTTTTTTAGCCTCCGATTCACAGATTGTAATTTTAAAAGACTTATAAAATTCTGTGAATCTGTAGCTATTAATAATTTTCTACAAAAATACAAAGTTAAAATAAGGTTTTATGTTCAAAAATTTGATTATTTTGCAACGAATATAGAATACTTGTTATGACTGAAATTTCCGATTATATCACCAACGACTACAAAGCTATTGATAGTCAAGAAACTATTGCCGAGGTTCAGAATTTTTTTGAGGAAGTTTCTTTTTCTCATTTTTCAGTTTTAAATGAAGGAATCTATATGGGATGCATTGCTTCGGATGATGTAGAAACATTTGATGATGACAAAAAAGTAGACGATTATAAATATACTTTGGAAGGTTTTTTTGCTAGAAAAAATATGATTTGGTTGGATGTTTTAGAAGTTTTTGCCAAAAATCATTCTAATGTAGTTCCAGTTTTAGGAGACGACAATGCCTATTTGGGCTATTATGAACTAGAAGATATTGTAAAATTCTTTCATGAAACGCCATTTTTAAAAGAGCAAGGAGCAGTAATTGTGGTGGAGAAAAATGCCATAGATTATTCTATGGGACAAATCACGCAAATTGTAGAAAGCAATAATGGCAAACTACTTGGATTATTTATTTCGGATGCTACTGCAGAAAAAATACAAGTTACCATTAAAATTGCCCTAGGATCTATGAATGAAATAATTCAAACCTTTAGACGCTACAATTACGAAATAGTTTCCGAACACCACGAAGACAATTACATCAATAATTTAAGAGAACGTTCGGAATATTTAGATAAATATTTAAATATTTAAGAAGCATTAAACTACAGAAAATGAAAATAGCCATCTTTGGTCAATATTATCAAAACGACACCCGACCTATTATTAGGGACATCTTTGTTTTTTTTAATGCAAATGATGTGGAATTGGTTATTGAAGAGAACTTTTTAAATATTTTATACAAAGAAGAAATCCTAAAAAGAGAGTATAAAACCTTCAACAGTCATGAATGTATAGACAGTAGTTTTGACATAATGGTTAGTATTGGTGGCGACGGGACCATATTGAGAGCAGCAACCTACGTTAGAAATTCGGGAGTTCCAATTATCGGAATAAATGCAGGGAGATTAGGATTTTTGGCAAAAGTGCAAAAAGAAAATATAGAACCTTTCTTGCAATTGGTACTTGAAAAAAATTATTCCATTTCTAAAAGAACGCTATTAAATTTGGAATGTTTCCCAAAAAACGAACAAATAGAAGAACTCAATTTTGCCATGAACGAAATAACCGTGAGCAGAAAAGATACTACTTCCATGATTACCATTGATACGGCTCTAAATGACGAACATTTGAATTCGTATTGGGCAGACGGCTTAATTATTTCTACCCCAACTGGCTCTACTGGATATTCCTTGAGTTGTGGCGGCCCCGTTTTAACTCCCGAAGTGAAAGTGCTTGTTATTACGCCAATAGCACCCCATAATTTAAATGCTAGACCATTAGTAATTTCGGATGATACTAAAATAACACTTCAAGTTTCGGGAAGAGAAGATCAATATTTAGTATCGCTAGATTCTAGAATTGCAACTTTAGATAATAATTCGGTTTTAACCATTACCAAAACGCCTTTCCAAATTAATATGGTGGAAATTCCAGAAGAAACTTTTTTAAAAACCCTTCGAAACAAACTACTTTGGGGAGAAGACAAGAGAAATTAATAAGGTTTTTTATACTACATTCTCAAATTTTTCGTTAGATAACTATTCTTATACAAATGAATTGTATAGAAAAGTTTAATCCGGTTAAATTTAATTTGTTATAAATACTAATATCATGTAATATTAGTTGCTATAATTGTTATATTTGCACGCTATTTTTCGATTGATGAAAAGATTATTTTTATTTGTTTTTATTTTAGGTTTAACAAAATTAACTGCTCAAATTCATGAGGTTGGCGTTTTTCTTGGCGGAAGCAATTATATTGGTGATGTAGGAAAAACAAATTATGTAAATCCGAATGAAACCGCCTTTGGAATAGTATACAAATGGAATAAAAGCCCTAGACATGCATGGAGAATATCCTATACACAATCTAAAATCACGGCTAATGACTTAGATTCTAATGTCCCAGGGCGTTATAAAAGAGGTTATAATTTTGAGAATAACATAAAAGAAATATCCGCAGGATTAGAGTTTAATTTTTTTGATTTTAATCTGCATGAATTCGGACTTAAAGTAACACCATACATTTACACAGGATTGTGTTACACAAATTATGATGAATTGTATGTATTAAATGGGATAACAAAAAAAGATATCAATCATGGTACTTTTGCTTTGCCAATGACGGTTGGAGTAAAATCGAATATTACTCCTTCAATAATTTTAGGGTTTGAAGTTGGAAGCCGATATACAATGACCGATAATTTAGACGGAAGTCTACCAAAAAATAAAAATTTAGAGTCCTTAAAGTTCGGAAATATTACTAGCAAGGATTGGTATGTGTTTACAGGATTTACCTTAACATATACCTTCGGACAAAAACCATGCTATTGTGCAAATTAAATTATGAGTCTATTAGAATCTATAAATACCGATAATTTACCCAAACATCTAGCCATTATTATGGATGGCAATGGTCGTTGGGCTAAACAAAAAGGATTATTGAGAGCTCTAGGCCATGAAAGTGGCACCAAATCAGTTAAGGTTACAGTAGAAACTTGTGCCAAAATTGGTGTTGAAAATTTAACTTTGTATGCTTTTTCTACAGAAAACTGGAACCGACCAAAATTAGAAGTAGACACCTTAATGAAACTATTAGTTAGTTCTCTAAAAAAGGAATTAAAAACACTTCAAGACAATAATATCCGCTTAAATTCTATTGGAAATCTATCTAAATTGCCAAATTCGATTATAAAAGAACTCCAAGAGGTTATTGAAAAAACAAAAAACAACACACGAATGACCCTAACATTAGCTTTAAGTTATGGTTCTCGTGAAGAATTATTAAATGTTGTTAAAAACATTAGTGATAAAGTTAAAAATAATATAATTTCGATAGACACTATTGATGAATCAATTATAAATCAGCATCTTTACACACACAATCTACCAGATGTAGATTTACTAATTAGAACAAGCGGCGAACACCGAATAAGTAATTTTTTGTTATGGCAAATAGCCTACGCTGAATTATTTTTTACGGACGTTTTATGGCCCGATTTTACAGAAGAACATTTATATGAAGCAATTATCAGCTATCAAAAAAGAGAACGAAGATTTGGAAAAACAAGCGAACAAATTAAACAAAAATAAAGTGCTAAAAAACTATACCAATACATTTATAACACTTTTATTTCTAGGAGTTGTTTTTTCTTCTTTTGCACAAGATAAAGTTCCTTTTGACCATGGAAAAAAATACATTTTAGCGAACGTAAATGTGCTAGGAAAAATAAGTTACAACCAACAAACGGTAGTAACCTTTGCTGGATTAGAAAAAGGCCAAAACATTACCATACCTGGTGAAGAAGTTAGTAATGCTATCAAAAAATTAGGGAAACTAGGACTTTTTAGTGACATTGATTTTTACGTAAATGAAGTTAAAGGCGATAGTATTTATTTAGATTTAGAAATAGTAGAATTACCTAAATTAAAAGAAGTAAAATTCACCGGAGTTAAGAAAAATAAAGCCGAAGAATTAATAAAAGAAAATTCTTTAACTAAAGGAAAAATAGTAAATGAAAATTTACTAACCACCACCAAAATTTACTTAGAAAATAAATACAAAAAAGACGGATATTTCAACACGAAAGTTAATATAAGAACTATTGCAGACACTACTAAAAATGGTGTAAACATGTTAATTAATATCGATAAGGGAGATAAAATAAAAATACGTGAAATAGCTTTTGAAGGAAACAAACAATTTTCGGATAAAAAACTTCGAAAAGCGATGAAAAATACCAAGCAAATTAATCCTATTCGAATATTAAAAGCATCTAAATTTATCAAAAAGAAATACGATGAAGATTTAGTGAAATTGGTAGATGCTTATAAAGAAAAAGGGTTTAGAGATGCTAGAATTGTTTCTGATTCAGTTTGGTTAGACTCTAAAAAAAATAAATTAGACATAAATATTAAAGTTGAAGAAGGCGAAAAATACTACTTTGGAAACATTAAATTCCTAGGGAATTCTATTTATTCTGATCAATTATTAAACAACATTCTTGGCATCAAAAAAGGAGATGTTTATAATGGTGTTTTATTAGAAAAAAGGATAGCTGATAAAACAAAACCAGATGGAGAAGACATTACTAATTTATATCAAAACAACGGTTATTTATTCTCTACGATCAACCCTGTAGAAGTAAAAACTGCAAACGATTCAATTGATTTTGAGATTCGTGTTAATGAAGGTCCAATTGCTTATTTCAATAAAATCACAGTAGTTGGAAACGACAAGACTAATGATAAAGTTATTTATAGAGAATTAAGAACCAAACCTGGTCAAAAATATAGTAAAGACGATTTAGTAAGAACTATTCGTGAAATTGGACAACTAGGATTTTTTGACCCAGAAGCTATTGATCCAAAATTTAAAAATGTAGATCCTACAGCAGGAACCGTAGATATTGAATACAATTTAGTAGAAAAAGGATCTAGCCAAATTGAACTTCAAGGTGGTTATGGCGGCGGAGGATTTATTGGAACCCTAGGTTTGTCTTTCAATAATTTCTCAATGAAAAACATCTTCAAAAAAGAATCTTACCATCCACTTCCAATGGGAGATGGACAAAAAGTATCTTTAAGATTACAAGCGAGTACCTTTTTTAGAACTTATAGTTTGTCTTTTTCTGAGCCTTGGTTTGGAGGGAAAAAACCTGTTAGTTTCTCTACATCTATATCACAAAGTAAGCAATACTTATATTCTGGATCGTACAGCAGTATTGATAAAAGCAAAAGTTTTAACATTACTTCTCTTTCTATTGGAATCGCTAAAAGGTTAACGGTGCCGGATGATTACTTTTTATTGTCTACTGCATTAAGTTTCCAACATTATGATTTGCATAATTACAACACCGGATTATTTACTTTTGGAAATGGATCTTCTAAAAACTTTGCTTTCAATATTGGTTTAACCAGAAATAGCAAAGGAATCAACCCAGTATTTCCTACAAAAGGTTCTGAATTTAGTATTTCTACAAAATTTACACTTCCTTATTCATCATTTAATAAAGTGGATTATGGTGATTTAAAAAACCAAGACGAGTATAAAAAAACATATGAATCATCCTCAATTGTCGATCAAAACTTTGGTGCTGATGGCGTTTTTATCAACCAAGGAGATTATATAAAAACCGCAACTGTGGTAAACCCACAAGGACAAACAGTTACAGGAATTGTTAGAACAGATAATCCTGCTGAGGCTGATGTTAATCAAGGGAAAGTAGATCAAAAAAGATTCAACTGGTTAGAATATTATAAAGTAAAAGCCAAATTTGATTGGTACAGTAAATTATTTGGTACTGATCAACATGCATTAGTATTGCGTACTTTAGGCGAATTTGGATTTCTTGGTGCTTACAATTCTGCGAGAGGAGTTGTTCCGTTTGAAAGATATTTCCTTGGCGGAGATGGTTTAGCTAACTACGCTTTGGATGGTAGAGAGGTAATTCAGTTAAGAGGTTACCCAAACCAATCTTTATCTTCAACTACAGGAGGAACTATTTACAACAAATTCTCTTTAGAATTAAGATATCCATTAACATTAAAAGCCGCAGCATCTATATATGGATTAACTTTTCTTGAAGCAGGATCAGCCTTCAACAATTTTCAGGAATATAATCCGTTCTTATTACAAAGATCTGCTGGATTTGGTATACGAATATTCATGCCTGCATTTGGCTTGTTAGGAATTGATTTTGCACATGGTTTTGACCCAGTTCCTGGATCAACAGTTAAAAGTGGATGGCAAACACATTTTATTATTGGTCAACAATTTTAGTATATTTGCTTAACATTTATAAAATATTACAATATGAAAAAATATATTTTATTAGTTTTGTTGTCTTCATTATTATTTACTAATAATGTTAAAGGACAAGCTCGTGGCATAAAAATTGGTTATATTGATATGGAGTATATTTTGGAAAAAGTTCCAAACTATGCAGAAGCAAAAAACCAATTAGAACAAAAAGCCGAAAAGTGGAAACAAGAAATGGAAGTTAAAAAAAGCGATATTTCAAAATTAAAAGAAGCTTTAAAAACTGAAAAAGTATTATTAACTAAAGAACTAATTGAAGAAAGAGAAGCCGAAATTAGTTTTCAGGAAAATGAATTAACCGAATACCAACAGAAAAAGTTTGGTCCAACTGGTGAATTAATTGTACAAAAAGCGGTTTTAGTAAAACCTATTCAAGATTTAGTATTTAATGCAGTTCAAGATATTGCAGAGGCTAAAAAATACGATTACATATTTGATAAATCTTCTGATTTGACGATGTTATTTGCTGCAAAAAAACACGACTTAAGCGATCGTGTAATTTTAGTTCTTACTCGTTCTGAAAAAAGAGAACAGATGTCTAAAAAACAACAAAAAATCGAAGAAGAAAAAGAGCGTAAACAAGAGATGTTAGAAGACAATCCAGAGATGTCTGAAAAACAAAAAATTGCTGACGAAAGAAAAGCGGCACGATTAAAAATAGTAGAAGACAAAAAAATTGCTGCAGATGAAAAAAGAGCAGCAACAGAGGCTAAAAGAAAACAAACGCTAGAAGATAACTTAGCAAAAAGAAATGGCACAGTTTCTGATAAGACTATTACAGATTCACCAAAAGAAAATAGTAGCACTGAAAAAACACCTGCAGAAGAAAAAAGAGCAGCAGTAGAGGAAACAAAAAAGAAATCAATTGAAGAAAGACAAAAAATAATTGATGATAAAAAGAAAGCAGCAGAAGAAAAAAGATTAAAAACTATTGCCGACAGAGAAGCTGCTAAGAAAGCAAAAGAAGACGCTAAAAATAATAAACCCTAATAAATTAAAACAATAATTAAATTAAAACTAAAAAGATGAAACAAATTAAAACCTTTTTAATAGCTGCTATAGCTTTACTTGGATTTCAAACTATTAATGCTCAAGCGCCTGCCAAATTAGCTCATGTAGATGTAAACGAAGTAATGTCTAAAATGCCTGCAGTAATAGATGCTCAAGCACAATTAAAAAAAATAACAGACACTTATTCTGTTGAATACAAAAACATGATTGACGAATTACAAGCAAAATTAAAAAAATACGACACAGAAGCTCCAACTGTAACTGATGTTGTAAACCAAACCCGTCAACAAGAAGTTCAAGTGATGCAAAAAGGAATTAGCGATTTTCAAGATAATGCCCAAAAAGATATTGAGAAAAAACGTGAAGATTTAATGAAACCTATTACTGACAAAGTAAAAGCTTCTATACAAAAAATCGGTAAAGCTAAAGGTTACCAATATGTTTTAAATAATGATGGTCTATTACTTGCTGATGGTCCAGATTTAACAGCTGACATCAAAAAAGATTTAGGATTTTAATATTTCTAAATTTAAAAAAACTAAAACTGCTCGATTTATTTGAGCAGTTTTTTTTTACATTTGTTTTATGGTAAACAATAATCCTATTGGGCTTTTTGATTCTGGAATTGGAGGCACTTCTATTTGGAAAGAAATTCATTTATTACTGCCTAATGAAAAAACTATTTATCTTGCAGATAGTAAAAATGCACCATATGGGCAAAAATCAAAAGAAGAAATAATTCATCTTAGTTGTAAAAACACCGAATTTCTTTTAGAACAAAATTGTAAATTAATTGTTGTTGCTTGTAATACTGCAACTACCAATGCCATAAAAGAATTACGTGCTAAATACAAAGTTCCGTTTATTGGTATTGAACCAGCTATAAAGCCAGCTGCTTTGCATTCTAAAACCCAAAAAATAGGAATTCTAGCAACTAAAGGAACATTAAATAGTGAACTGTTTTACAAAAATGTAGAACAATTTCAGGACATTCAAATCCTAGAACAAATTGGCTATGGACTTGTTGAACTTATAGAAAATGGTCAAATTAATTCGGCAGAAATGGAGGAATTATTACTTAAATATCTCACTCCTATGATCCAATCCAATATAGACTATCTAGTTCTTGGATGCAGCCACTACCCTTATTTAATTCCTCAAATAAAAAAAATACTCCCTCAAAATATTACCATTATTGATTCGGGAGAAGCTGTAGCTAAACAAACTAAGAAAATACTGCAAGAATCGGTTGGGTTTAGAGAAATTTCTAGTCCTAGCAAATGTCTTTTTTATACCAATTCCAACCCAAATGTACTATCGGAAATTCTAGAAAATAACTACCCAATTATTGTTGAAGATTTCTAAAAACCCTTGCTTCATATTATTAACAATAGTTACGTCCAAAAAGAGTATCTTTGCAAAAATTAAAAAGCATGAATAATTCCAATAAAAAACGACCGGGACCAAGCAAACCGTCAGCAGATAGAAAAAAATCTCCTTCTGCTTCTAAACCGGCTATGGCTAAACGTTCGCAAAACAGAAAACCAGTCGTTAAAAAAGATTCTCCTAATATCCCTAAACCAATAAAATCGGATGAAATTCGATTGAACAAATACATTGCAAATTCTGGAGCTTGTTCCCGAAGAGATGCAGACATTTATATACAATCGGGAAATGTAAAAGTAAACGGTATTCCGGTTACTGAAATGGGTTATAAAATAAAACCTGGAGATGTTGTTAACTTTGATGGCGCTACATTAATGCCAGAAAGAAAAGAATACTTTGTATTGAACAAACCTAAAAACTTCACCACTTCGAATGAAGAAGTGGAACATAGAAATGTTTTAGAACTTATTAAAGGCGCTTCAACTTCCAATTTGTTTCCTGTAGGAAGAATGGACAAAAACACTACGGGTTTATTGATGTTTACTAATGATACGGATATTATTAGAAAATTTGGTTTACCAAATCAAAAATCTCCTAAAATTTATCAAGTTACTTTAGATAAAAATCTAAAATTTGAAGATTTAGAAAAAATAAATACTGGAGTAACTTTAGACGGACACCGTTTATTTGTAGACGATATCAGTTACATTGAAAACGAACCAAAAAATGAGATTGGCATCAAATTGAGAACTCCGAACGTAAAAGTAGTTCGCGCTATTTTTGAAAATTTCAAATACACCGTTATTAAAGTAGACCGTGTTGCCTTTGCAGGATTAACAAAGAAAAATCTTCCACGAGGAAATTGGAGACCCCTAACAGAACAAGAAATCATTAATATTAAAAACATATAACCACGCAACCGCGTGGTTTTTTTTCCAATATGGTTACACAAAAAAATCTATCAATTGCTCACGCTTGGTTTGAAGCATTTAATTCGCATAATCTAGAAAAACTTTTGTCTTTATATGATGAAGATGCAGAACATTTTAGTCCGAAACTAAAAATTAGACATCCCGAAACTAATGGATTAGTAACTGGCAAAGATGCTTTACGCGAATGGTGGAAAGATTCTTTTAACCGTTTACCTTCCCTTCAATACAAAGTAACTTCATTAACTGCAAATTCCGACCGTGTTTTCATGGAATACCTCCGATTAGTAGACCACGAAGAAAATATACTAGTAGCTGAAGTTTTAGAAATTAAAGAAGGCGCTATTGTTGCTTCTCGCGTATACCATGGTTAATTTTTAAAAAAAACCAAATATTTTTTTTGTTGTACTAAAAAAATTTGTAACTTTAATATAAATATTTTAGAAATCATGGCAGTATTAAAAGTTATTGAAGTACTTGCAAACTCAGAAAAAAGCTGGGAAGATGCAACACAAAAAGCAGTCGATCAAGCTGCAAAATCCTTAAAACACATTCGCTCTGTATATGTACAAGAGCAAAGTGCCATTGTAAAAGATGGCAAAATTGTGGAATATAGGGTAAACTTAAAATTGAGTTTTGAAATTGAGTAATAACAACTAATAAAAAGAAAATTATGGGATTTGGAAATTTATTTAAAAATTTATTTGGTTCATCAAAAGGAACCATAGAATCATTAACCGACAAAGCAGGCGATTTAGCTGAAGATGCTATTGCAAAAGCCAAAGAGGCAGCCGCGCCTTTAATGGATAAAGCAGAAGGATATTTAGACACTGCTAAAGAAAAAGTTGTAGAATATATTCCCGCAGCAAGTGAAGCAATAGATAGCGTTGTAGACACTATTAAAGAAAAAGCAGGTGAATTAACTGACAAGGCAGAAGAAATGGCTGGAAATGCCGTAGAAACCGCAAAAGAAAAAGTAAGTTCTTATGCTGAAGATGCAAATCCTGAAGCGGCAACTACCGCAAAAGAAGAAACAAACCGAGTAGAAGAAGATGCAGATTAATTTCAGAAAATTACTATCTTTGTAAAACATAAATCACACTTTAAGGTGTGATTTTTTTATTATGGGAAAACTACTATACATCAATGCCATCAAAGATTATTCAGAAGGATTTATAAAAGTCCTTTTAGACTATTCGCCAAAATTAATTTCTGCTTTTGTTATATTAATTGTAGGAATATATGCTATTCGATTTATCAATAAATTGGTGAAAAAAATAATGGTGAAACGGGACTTAGACCCTACTCTATCAAAATTCTTAGCCGATATATTAATTTGGGTTTTGCGGGTTTTACTTTTTGTTAGTTTTATTTCTAAATTAGGAATCGAAACTTCTTCCTTTGTTGCAATATTAGGAGCCGCAGGATTAGCCGTTGGTTTATCCCTACAAGGTTCATTATCAAACTTTGCAGGAGGAATGTTAATTATCTTATTCAAACCCTTTAGAGTTGGAGACACTATAGAAGCACAAGGTGTAATTGGAACGGTTTCAGAAATTCAAATATTTGTAACCAAATTACTTTCTGCTAACAATCAAACGATTTTTATTCCGAATGGAATATTATCCAACGGAATTATTACTAACTTTTCTGTTGCTGGAATGCGAAGAATTGATTTAGTATTTTCACTTTCGTATGAAACGGATATTAAATTGGCAAAAGAAATTGTAACACAAGTAATGCAAAGCCATTCTAAAGTACTTAAAACCCCAGAACCTTTAGTAATAGTGAAAGATTTAACCGATACTGCAATTCATTTAGCCATTCGACCATGGACAAAAAATGAAGATTTTGGAACTGTTTCTTCGGATATATTAGAAAACTGTAAATCTGCTTTTGAAGAAAAAGGGATTTCAATACAGCCTTCTTTAAGAGGAATTTCTAAATAAATTATTTGGCAAACATAAAGTCTTTCAGATAGTAAGGTTCAAAATAAGCCACATCTACAAAATCATTTTCTTGAAATTTTTTATAGGAAATACCACTCATTTCATTAGCAGATGGATAGACATGACCATCTAAAAAGACAAAATTCGGCTTCGTTAAAACTGATTTTACTTTTCCATTGCTATCGCCAATAAAATAAACTGTTTCCGAAATATCGGCAAAACTTTCTTCCGTGATTATTTGTGCCTGCACTTCGCGAATCTTTTCTTTATTGGAATTAAAAATAGCACTGTACACTTCCATTCTACGAGCATCAATCATAGGAACGACTAAACCATCTTCTGCAGTGACTTGATAGACTAAAGAAGCCAAAGTGTCTACTGCAATTAACGGAATTTGAAGTGCATAACTTAACCCTTTGGCAGCCGAAACACCTATTCGCAATCCAGTATAAGAGCCTGGACCTTGACTAACGGCAATTGCTTTTAAATCGGATAAAGAAATCCCTGCTTCGCTAATAACTTCTTCAATAAAAAGATGCAATTTCTCTGCATGGGAATAGCCTAGTTCGGCAATTTCTTTACATACAACGGTAGTACCAATGGAAGCTAAAGATACCGAACAATTTTTGGTAGCCGTTTCAATATTCAGAATATAATTCATTTTGTGATAGTAAAACAGCTATTATTTTTCAGACTTTTCTTTATCTTTTAAGGAAGATATTTTTACTTTATCACCAGAATTTAAGTCTTTAGAAACTGTAACATAAGGACCGGTAATAACTTCATCTCCTTTTTTCAAGCCTGATAAAATTTCAATATTGGTATCGTCTTGAATTCCAGTTTTTACAATTCTAATTTTTGCCTTATCCCCAACTTTAACAAAAACACATTCTAGTTTTTTATCACTTTTGGTTTTCACTTTATCAGTGTCTTTATCCTCTACCACCTCAATTTTTGGTGTTGCAGTAGTGTCTGATTTTATTACTACCGAACTAATTGGTATCCCAATTACATTCTCTTTTCTAGTAGTGATAATATCTACCGTTGCAGTCATTCCTGGTCTAAACGGAGAATAAGTTGCTGGTTTTCCTTGAATCAAATCCATATAGGATTCTTTAAGGATTCTAACTTTTACTTTAAAATTAGTTACCTGATCGGCAGTGGTTGTGGAACTAGCCGAGTTAGAAATACTAGTTACAATCCCTTTAAATTCCTTTTTCAAATAGGCATCCACTTGAATTTTAGTTTCGTCACCGATGTTAATTTTAACGATGTCGTTTTCATTTACATCTACTTCAACTTCCATGTTGTTTAGGTTCGCAACACGCAACAATTCAGTTCCTGCCATTTGTTGGGTACCTAAAATTCTTTCTCCTAATTCAACACTTAGTTTAGAAATAGTTCCGTCATTTGGAGAATAAATAGTCGTTCTACCTAAGTTATCTTTGGCTTCTTTTACCGATGCCGAAGCACTTTGCACATTGTAATAAGCAGTTTGTTTGTTCGCTTTAGCAACTTCAAAGGCAGCAGTTGCTTTATCCCAATCGGATTTAGAGATAATTCCTTTATCAAATAAGGTTTTGTTTCTTTGGTAGCTTGCTTGTGCTTCTTTAAAAGAGGCATCCGCTTGGTTCAAACCAGATTTAGTTCCAGAATAATTAGAAACCGAACGATTTAATCCGGAAGTATATAAATCGGGATTTATTTTAACCAATAAATCGCCTTTCTTAACTACTTGACCTTCTTTAATAGGCAAATCGATAATTTCACCTGAAACTTGAGAAGATATTTTCACCTCAATTTCGGGTTGAATTTTTCCAGTTGCAGAAACAGTTTCTACAATAGTAATTTGGTTGGCTTTGGCAGTTTCAACCTCAATCGATTTATCATTATCTCCTAATAAACCTGCTTTAGACAGCGCTATTAAGGCAATAATTAATGCTACAATAATTCCAATAATAATATAAACGTTCTTTTTTGACATGGTGTTATAGTTTTTCTGTGATAGGGATTCCGAAATAAAATTCTACTATTTTAACTTTAAAGATGTAATCGTATTTAGTTCTTAAAACTTCCGATTGGGCATTGGAATACAAGGTTTGCGATTGGGTATAATCAAAACTATTCATCATTCCAACGGCGAATTTTTCTTTAGCATAATTAAATGCTTCTTTTCTAGCATCAAATGCTGCAACTGCAGCATCATAAGCATTCAATGCACCTTTAGCATTGGTTATAGCGGTATATACATTGCGTTCCAAATCTAAAACTGCTTGTTTTTCACTAATTTTAGAACGGTCTAAAGCAATTTTAAAACGATCTAAATTGTTTTTGGCAGAAAAGCCATTCAATATTGGAATGTTTAATTGCACTCCAAAATTATGTCCTTTATTATTACTAAATTGATCAAAAAACGGAAGTGGTCCTGAAAGAATAGGAACTCCATTTCCATCAACTCCTAGAATTCTGTCCGAATAACTAACTCTAGAACTAAAACTATAGAAACCTGTTACACTAGGCTGGAAAGCGCCTTTTGCAATTTTCACATCTTTCTCGGCAAGTTCCAAATTTGCTTTGGCAATTTTAAGTTCTACTCTATCTTGTTTTGCTTTTTCTACGATACTTTCTGGTTTTTCTAGCATGGTAGCGCTAGAAGAAGCCTGGTAATCTACATCGGCAATATCAAAAGTTTGAAAATCTTCTATTTGAAGTAATTGTGCTAAACTCAAATTGGATAAAAACAAATTATTTTCGGCAGCAATTACCTTTTGTTTGTCTAAAGCCACAGTTGCTTTCACATCTAGTAAATCGCCTCTAGCAACAACACCAGCAGCAACCAATTCTTCACTCTTTTTTTGTTGCTTTTCATCGTTAGACAATTGCTCTTTTTGAACTTTTAAATTTTCTTTGTTAAACAAAATTTGTAAAAAAGCATTGGCGACATTCAACGAAATATCATCTTTCATCTTAGAAACCTGGTATTGCGCGGCTATGATAGATAGATTGGCTTTTCGCAATTTATTCTGATTTTGCAAACCATTATAAATAGTTATATTCGAATTCAATCCTGCAGAAGTAAATTGAGTAGTTTGGTTTTGTAATAAACCTGTAGTTATGTTTTGATTCAAACCAATATTCCAAGAATGGGAAGCATTAGCGTTTATACTAGGTAAAAAACTTCCTATCGCAGCCTTCTTACCAATAGCGGTAGTTTCCAAATCCAATTCCGATTGTTGAATGGAAATGTTATTTTTTATGGCATAATCCACACACTCTTGCAGTGTCCATTTTTTGGTCTGTGCCGAAGTTGTAATTCCCACAAACAACAAAGCCAACAAAATCAGTTTAAACGTTATTTTTTTCATAGTCCTATTTTCAAAAGTGAAAACTCTTTGCAAATTTAATCGTTTTATAATTAAAACCAGTAAATTAATGCTACCCTATCTGACGTTAATTATGTAATTTTGTTACATTCGCAGCAAAAATAATTTTGAAACCCAAAATGAAAAAGATTTTTACCTTTTTAAACGCTATTATTTTAATATTAATAGTTTCTAGTTGTTCATCTACCAATAAAATTGCAGCATTAAAACCAGAACCTTCTCAAAATGCAGTTATGGCTTATAATACAACAACCTCCTTCGTTAGTATGCCCTTGGAAATTTCGCTAAAAGAAATAGAAAACCAATTGAATAAATCGCTTAATGGCTTGATTTATGAAGACAATGTATTGGAAGATGACAAAACCGAAATGAAAATTTGGAAAACGGCTCCGATAAAATTAATTGAAAAAGACGGCAAAATAGAATCGGTTTTGCCTTTAAAAATTTGGGCGGAATTTAAATACGGTACCGATTTCATGGGACTTAACGATACCCGCGAAATAGAATTAAACGGAACCATAACTTTATTAAGCGACGTTAAATTATCCAACTGGAAAATGAACACCACTTCTAGTATTGAAAGTTTTAATTGGAGTGAAAGTCCAACGATATTGGTTGCCGGCAGAAAAGTACCTATAACTTATATCATCAATCCTACACTGTCAATTTTTAAATCGAAAATGGCTAAAAAAATTGATGATGCCATTGAAAAATCTTGTGATTTCAAACCTTATGTTTTGAATGTTTTGCAAACGATGAGCACACCATTTCAAACTAGTGCCGAATTTGAAACTTGGTTTAAATTAAATCCGATAGAAGTTTATGTAACGGATGCGGTGGTGCAAAAAAGCAAAATCTCTATGGATTTGGGTTTAAAATGTTCCATGCAAACTATGGTAGGGCAACAACCAAGCACGAGTTTCAATAAAGATGCGATATCTTTTAAACCAGTTACCAAAGTGCCTGAAAAAACGACCGCTTCTATTGCAGCAATATCCACCTATGAAAGTGCTTCGCGCATTATTACTAAGAACTTTCAAGGAAAGGAATTCGCCTCTGGTAGCCGAAAAATAGTAGTGCAAAAGGTGGATTTATGGGCAAAAGATGGCCGAATGATTATTGCGCTAGACATGACTGGAAGCCTTAACGGAACAATTTATTTAAGCGGAATTCCAAATTACAATACCATTACCAAAGAAATTTATTTTGAACAAATGGATTATGTATTGAACACCAAAGGCTTATTAACCAAAACCGCCAACTGGCTTTTACAAGGAGTAATTTTGAAGAAAATCCAAGAAAATTGTAGGTATTCTATTAAAGAAAATCTCGAGGAAGGAAAGAAACGATTAGCCCCTTATTTAAACAATTATTCGCCCATGAAAGGGGTATTTGTAAATGGCATCTTGAATGATTTTGAATTTGAAAAAGTAGAACTAACTAACGAAGCCATCATAGCATTCATTACCACCACTGGAAAAATGAATGTGAAAATTGATGGGATGGAGTAGAATTTTTGACGCCCCTAACTCAACATTACAAAATTTAGAATGAAACATAATATAGCATATCAATCAGTTATGTTGATGAGATTGCTTCGTCGTGCCTCCTCGCAATGACTACAATTGCTTTTTCTTAGAATACATTCGATACACCACAACCCCTACTACTCCAACCAAAACATAGGGTATAACCATAAGATATACTATACCATCATTAACGGCTTCGGCTTTGGCGGTGTTACCCTCGCTTTCTAAAGACGCACGACACATGGCGCATTGGGCATTTATTTGGAGAGAATAGAAAATAGAAAATAGAACATAGATTAATTTCCCTTTAATTGGAAATCTTCTCTTTTCTATTTTCTCTTTTCTTTGTTCTAAATTTATTTTAAACATAATAAGGAGCAATCATAAGGTAAACTATAACGCCTGTTACAGCAACATAAAGCCAAAGCGGAAATGTAATTCTTGCCAATTTTTTATGTCTATCAAACTCTCCCGACAAAGCGCGAACATAAGTAAACAAAACTAGCGGTATGATTGTTACAGATAAAATAATATGGGTAATTAATAAGAAAAAATAAACGTACTTTATAATTCCTTCACCACCAAATATTGTAGGTTCTGCAGTCATGTGATAGGCCACATACATCAATAAAAAAGCCAAAGAACAAGCAATTGCCGAGGTCATAAATTTGTGATGTAAAGCACGATTGCCTTTCTTGATTGCAAGTACTCCTAAAATCAATAATAGTGCAGTAATTCCGTTAATAGCAGCATAGATTGGAGGCAAGAATGAGAGAGGCTCTACATTTATTCCAAAATCTTTTAATCGGATGCTAAAAAGCAATACCACAGCAAGTGGAATCACAACAGAAACAATAATAATTGGTGTTTTAAATTTTTTTTCTACAGTAGTATTTTCCATGATTATTCTCTTAATAATAATTTAATGTCTTCTTTTATTGCGGTAACTCCTGGTTGTTCCAATCCATCATAATATAAAATTGGGTTTCCTTGTTTGTCTTTTCTACAACGAATGTTCCCATTTTTATCGATAAGAGCAAAAAGTCCAGAATGTTCAAAGTTTCCTATTGCTTTATTGTTTTCTCCTACATAAAGATTAAAACCTTTGTTGGCTAAATTAAAAATATAATCTTTATCTCCAGTAAGAAAATGCCAATTTTGTGCAGTAATTCCAAGTTTTTTAGCGTGTGCTTTCAAGACTTCGGGAGTATCATTATCTGGATTTATGGTAACCGAAGCAATTCCAAAGTTTTTCTCTGCAGAAAATGCTTTCTCAACTTCTACCATATTCTTATTCATAATTGGACAAATAGATGGACAGGTTGAAAAGAAAAATTCCATTACATATACTTTTCCAACATAATCTTTATTGGATATTTTGATATTATTTTGATCAGTCAATTCAAATTTTGGCGCAGGTCCAATTTTTACTAATGCCTCTTCTTTCACCATTTCGTTAGAAAGACTCATACGGTCATTTTGCACTACCGAACCATTTTTTATTCTATCAATAATTCTAGGAATAAAGATAATTCCGAAAATTAGAATTATGAAGGAAATTCCTATGTAGGATTTATTTTTCATATCAAATTATATTTCTTTTGTTGCATTATGATTTTTCTTTAAAGCCAAGCGGTATTCGGCAAGAATGATTTTAACATCGTCGGTCATTTCATTATAAAGTTCTGAAACAAATTTGGTATTATAACCTTCTTTGTATTCGGGTTTGCCTTTTTGGTCGTGTCCTTTTCTACCGCGAAGGTTTCTTTTTTTATCGATAATAAAAACATTGGGAGTTGCTAAAGTAGCATCCAACTTTCCTACTAAATTAAGTTTATTGTAGAAACTATTAATTTCATCAGGCGTTCCAAAAACAAAATTCCATCCAGCTTGTGTACCCAAGGTTACTAAAACCTTTTGCAATTCTTTCACTTGGTCTTGCGTTCCATTTGGCATAATCATTACCATTTGAAAGTCTTTAAAATTTTTATTTCTATCGAATATTTTTTCGTATAAATTAAAAATATTGCCTTTATGTTTTAAAACATCTTGTCCCATAAACCCAAGGATGGTGATTTTGCCTGTTAATGCAACTGGTTTATTATCTAATGTTTTCCAGGAACTTATTTCGGGAATGTTTTTAGTTATGGTAGGAAGTTTGGCAAAACTGTTAATTCCAGACGCAAAAAATAGATACGCAACTATAGGAAGGATAAACAATACAAAGAGAACTAAATTCTTTTTCATTAGAATTATAAATTTGGTTGGTACAAAAATAAAAAAAAGGTACGCAATGCGTACCTTTTTATTGAATTAATATAATGTTAAAAATTCCATTTAATTGTGGCATTTTTAAAAACCCCAAAAATGTAGTTTCCTTCTGTAAGGAGAATGAAAACTAAATAGGAAATCAAGAAAATTACGGTCCATACTACGGCTCTTCGCAAGACAGGAGTTTCTCCTTCCATGTGCATAAATGCCCATACGATGTAATATGCTTTAAATATTGTTAAGATAATGAATATCCAATTTAACAAATTCATGCCTAAAAAATTAGTCATGTGTAAAAATTCTGGTTTAATTATCCCTAAGAAAACCTCTACAGTAGTTACTATTGATAGTATTCCGAAAACCAACCAAATTCTTTTGGTATTAGAAACGTGTTCGTGTGACATAATATATAATTTCTAAAAAAAATTAAACTAAATAGAAGAATGTAAATACAAATACCCAAACTAAATCAACAAAGTGCCAATAAAGTCCAACTTTTTCAATCATTTCATAAGATCTTCTTTTTTCGTAAGTTCCTAATAATACATTGAAGAAAATAATGATGTTGATTAATACTCCAGAGAATACGTGGAAACCGTGGAAACCAGTAATAAAGAAGAAGAAATCAGCAAATAATTTACTTCCGTATTCGTTGTGTTGTAAGTTAGCACCTTCAATAACTAATTTTGCTTCGGCTAATCTTTTTTCAGATTCTGCTCTTGTTAAAATAGTTTTATGTTTCGAATGAAACTGGAAATCGTTTAAAGTTGGATTTACACCCACAGCAGTTTTAGCAGTTTCTGCATCAAATATAACTTCTGTACGAATTAAATAATCTGGATGATTCTTGAAACCTGCTTGAATTTGCTCTACAGAATAAGTTGGTAAAGAACCTTCTTCCATAAACCATCTTCCTTTACCGCGGGTAAGTTGTTCTCTTTCTTTCGGAATACTCAAATCGGCAATATCCTCTAAAGCAATATGTTTACCTTTAGCATCTACAAATTGAAGAATACTTCCACCTTTAGTTTCAATAGCGCCATATTCTCCATGGATAAAGTTTTTCCATTCCCATGCTTGCGACCCAACGAAGATTAAACCTCCAATAATGGTTAAAAACATATAAAATGCTACTTTACCTTGTTTCATGTGATGTCCAGCATCTACCGCTAAAACCATGGTTACCGAAGAACCAATTAAAATAAAAGTCATTAATGCCACATAATACATCGGCATAGAAACCCCATGTGCAAATGGGAAGTGTGTAAACACTTCATCGGCTAATGGCCAAGTTTCAATAAATTTAAATCTTGAAAACCCGTAAGCAGCCAAGAAACCAGAGAAGGTTAATGCATCTGAAACGATGAAAAACCACATCATTAATTTTCCGTAACTTGCTTCTAATGGCTCATTGCCGCCATCCCAAGTTTTGCCTACATTGTTTGTAGTAGTACCTTTCGATCCCATAAAAAAGTTGTTGTTAAAAAGTTCCCAAATTTACATTTTTTTCTTATTTAAAGAAATATAAAAACAAAAATAAATAAATCCACAAGAAATCAAGAAAGTGCCAATACATTGCACCTAGCTCAATACCAAGAAATTGGGATGAATTGTACT
>CANFZM010000030.1 GCA_947451525.1 Flavobacteriaceae bacterium | reverse complement strand
CTTGTAAAATATCATCGATTAAACAAAAAATTGATATAATTTTGTCTTTGCTAAGCATTGGTTTCGTTTATTGGTTCGCAAAACAAATTTACTTAACCTTTGCTTTTCTTTTTTATACTTTTTAAACTAGCAACTTGAATTAATTATCATAAATGCTTGAAAGATTTACAATTTCAGATTTATCAATATTTCTTTGTATGAAATATCTAGATTCATTGCTACTAGGTCTCTTTGAATATCTATAACCATTTTGAGTTGGCATTTCCTTTAATAGATTAAAAAACTCAAAATTGTGTGAAGAGAAAAATAATTGTTTACATTTAATATTCCACATTTTTTGATTAGGATCAGAAGGATTCGGAATCTGTTCGAAGAAAGTATCTTTTAATAAAGAATTGATTTGAAAAATATGATTTCCATCCAAACTTGAAATTGGATCATCAACAAAAAAAATATAATCTTTAAATTTATTAATTGATTCTAAAGATTTGATTGTTACTAAAAAATGAGAAAAAGCAATTGCAGTTTTCTCACCTTCACTTAAATTCGAAGCATTCTCACTATTTCGCAATAAATTAAACTTTTTAGTTGTAGGATCTACTATGATTTCTATATCTTCCCTATTTAAAAAACTTTGAATGAATGAAGTATATTGCAATGCGCCTTCAGAATCACTTACTTTTCTCGATTCATTCCAATAAATTGCATCTTCTAATTTGTCAACTTTTAAATTCAGTTTTTCTATTTCTTTTATTGCATTATTATACTTTTTTTCTTTCGATAGATATCTTTCACGTTTAAGGTATGATGCTACTAGGTGATTTTTAAATTGATCTCTTTTAGAATCTATTTCAATATTAAAATTTTCCGAAAAACTATTATTCTTTTTTATCAGTTCATTTAACTTTTCAACTGTTTTTTCAAGTTCAGCAATTTTAAATTCAGTCACTAGACCCAAATCTGAATAAAGAGATTTATTAATTTTTTCATCAATCTTTAAAAGTAAATATTTAAGATGTTTTTTATAAGATAATAAAGATTTATCAAATTGTTTATTTAAGGTTTTAAATTCCTCTATGAAACCTAAATTAAAGTCATTTATACTGGAAGGAATATTAATGAGATTTATATTTTGTTCTTCCTGAAAAATTATTTTTTTTAAAACATTAACATCTTCTTTTAGGATTGATGCTTCGTTATTGAAGTATTCTTTAAGAAAATCAATTCTATCTTTTGTTATAATATTATCACAGTAAAGGCATTTATCACTGGGTTTATGAAAACTTTGACCTTCCTTTACCCAACTGTAACGATCTAAATTTCCATCTAAAACTTTATTTATTATACCATTATCAGGAGTATTAATCAAAATTCGATTTGTTTCATCAATTATTTTAGAATATGACAAAACAATTTTTATTTCATCTAATATCTCTTTAGGTTCACTAGTCTTGACAATTTCACTTAAAGAAGAAAGCAGTTTTTTATCTTTTATTATGAATGAATCAATGTCTTTTTTAACATAATTTACTATAGGTTTCAATTGAGTTTTTGTAAAAGTTATTAAACTCAAAAAATCTTCGTTTAATATTTTTTTTGCAAGTATTGTAAAATGTCCAGATGTAGCTCGGTCATATATTTCAAATTCTTCAATACTTTTCAAAAAAACAGATTTTTTACCTATTGTAGTTTCAGAACCATTGATTACTCCAATTTGAGTTTTTAATTCTAATATTTTAACTTCATATTTAGCATTATCTCCTACCTCAAATAAAATTGTTTTTGAATCAGAGGTTAAATCTTTATGGGTGCTGAATTCTAAATTATCATTAATATAATCTGAATTAAAAACAAGTAAGTCATAAGGAAAAGCTTCTAAATTACTTGAAATAAAATCGCCAGATTTAGTTTTTATTTTAAATAGACCATTATCATAGCTTTCATGTATTTTTTTATCTCTTAAAGAACTAAATATTCTAGACAAAGTTGTTTTTCCAGAATAGTTCCATCCATAAAAAAGATTTTTAAAATTAAAATCTTTAATATCTGGAGATGATATCCAATTGAAATCTTTGTAGATTCCAAAATCTTTGATTTGTTCAATTTTTTCAATCATATTTAAATTTCACATAAGAATTAATATAGCTATTTAGACCAGAACCAGTTCTTGCTAATGATTTCATATTATCAACATGACTTTGTCCTGCTTTTCCTTGATAACTGTATTGGTATGTTTTTGAATTTCCAAAAAAAATTACTTTTATATAATTATTCCCAATTTCATAACTATAAACTCCAGAATCTCCACCTTTATTACTATATTTTTCCATATTATTTAATTTTTTCCGTTGTGAATTTTTTGTTGTTCCGTATGTTGGCAGAAAAATAGGTTCCATAAGAACTTGCATTCATTAATTCTTCATAAACATAATAAGGCACATTTGAGTATTGATATATACCCCCATGATTAAATTCTATTTCTAGAATATTATTTTCTTCATCATATCCTATTGAGGCTAAATTTGATGATTTTACAGTTTCTCTTTCCATTTTTTTTTAAGTTATAATATTTTTTTTTAATTTAATTTCAATATTGCTTTTCTTTCATTTTGTTGAATATTAATCTTTTGCAGGATTGTCCGGATTTGGAATCGTCCCAGTAGGATTGGTGCATTTCATTGTAATAATTTTTTTCGACTTTGGTGTAGTAGTTTACACCGGATGTACTATATTCTAATTCTTTGATATAGCGTGCTGCATATTTCTCGACCGACTCTTTGTTGGTTGATTGTCTAAACCTGCTATGTAGATTGCTATTGGTATTAATTTGAATTATACCTCTGCAATTTTGGAATAGTTTTTTAAATATTTTTACGGTGTTTTGGCGTTTTTTTTTACGGTTTTATATTTTTTATTTAAATCTAAAAACCAGTATTCAGGAGTGTGATAACTACAAAGAAAGTTAGAACTTTGGAGTAAAGCTCAATTGTCAACGTTTATTGGTTGGATAAGGTCTAATTGTAAAAGGACTCTCAATTGTGAATTAATGATTTAGATATTTTAAATTACTAGATCTTACTTGTAATCAAAATATAATCAATTACTACTTATATCTAAAAGTCTGGATGTCATTAGTATAATTTTTTGCAATACACAGATAAGCACTACAACTTTTTAGGGTTGTAGTGCTTTTTATTTACTTTGTGGGTACGAGTTAGAAACTCGCACTAATCGATGGGTATTATTCTTGTTCGCACCAGCTTGGGGGGGGGTGATAACTTTATGGTGCTTTACATAAGAACTGCTCTTAGCCATAATATAAATTACCATTCTATACTCGGATTCTTATTTGCAGTTTCAGTTGTATTCAATTTACTGATATTTTGTATTGTCCATTTTTCAAAATCATTTTCTACAACTTCATTATAAGCATTAATCAATTCTATTAATTTGTCAAAATGTTTATTGAAATTTTCTCTGTCAACACCTATAAAATTATTGTTAAAAGGCATTACTGTCGTTGTTACATTTTGCTTAATTACAGTAAATTTTGCTTCACTAATAAATTTCATTACTGCAAATATTGAGAAAAAGTATGCTCTTCCTCCAAAATGCTCTAGTAAATGAATGTCTTTATGAGAAAGTTTAGAAGCATATTTAGCTAAAATATTTTGAAATTTATCTGCAACGTTTTGCATTTTTTCATTGTAGTATTGCGCATAAGTTTTATCAACTGCAATCAGACCGTTAAAATTATAAGAAACTATTTTATTGTAAAAGTCATCAGACTTAAAAAAGTCTGCTAAATTTTCATATTTATTTAATTCTACATTTAGTTGAGCATTATTATTAGGTTCATATATAAAAAACCAATTAGCGCAATATGTGTAGATTGGCATTCTACAAACTCTTAATGAAATACTTCTATATAATTGTTCATTTTTAGTATTGATATAATTATATATTCGGTCAATTAGGAAAACTGTAATCACAATTCCAATTATTTCAGTTATTAAATTTGATTTATAATCATTTGGAATAAACAAATTTTCGCCTTGTGTTATAATTAAAACTATTGCAGAAATTAGAGTATAAGCAAGAAAGAACCTTGATTGATTTTCAATATTCTTCGACAGTTTTTCTCTAAAAAGCCAAAATAAATATAAAGACACTAACCAAATTCCAAGAATAATAAAACTTACTATTTCCATTTTAATACATATTTCATTCATATTTATGATTTTAAATTGTGTTTGTTTCCTGATTCCGTAATTATATAACGGCTAACTAGAAGATGTCTTTATATAACATCCCTATTACTATATATACTATAAGGTCTTTTGTAATGATAAGTTACTGTACAATGATATTGCGTTTTTAGTATGTTACATTACGGTATTTTTGGTTTTTTTTTACGGTTTTTTGGAGTGTGATTTCGAGAACCTCAGTCACCGTTGAGAGCATTAAAGTAGAGCCTCAGTGTATTTATTAGTGTTTTTTGGAATGTAGCTTCGAGAGCGATTAGATAATTTCAGTTAAGTAAATAACCACTGAGATAATGTTATAAAAATTCCGCAAAGTCAGGAGACATTTGCAGAGCTTTCCATTGAAACTCTTTGCGCAGCTGGGGAAAATTACAAAAAAAACTACAACTTTTTAGGGTTGTAGTTTGTCTTGTTTTGTGGGCACGAGCCAGAGGCATCGCGCTAGCGACTGTGTTACCTAATGCCCGCGCCAGCTAGGAGTTTTAAAATTTGAATTTTATATTTAAATTATCCTTTTTTTTTGTCTTCCCTAATTTTTTATTAAATTTAAAAAAAAATAAAACTTTTGAGTTATCATTTAAAGACTCATCTTTAAAAACAGCATTCCAACCAGAATTTAAATTAATAAATCTACCCCAACCATTCCAAATAATAAACTTTGAACTTTTAATATCTTTATAACAACTGCCAACTTTATATCCTTCAGTCGTTTTAAATTTAACATCATTAGTTGTTATATAATTTATTATACTATCCTTTGTGATTGTAACATCATATATTATATTTTCTTTCTTTATGATATAACAATCCTCCATTTGTGATGGAAAAATTAATAAATTTTCAATTCCAACAACATCTTTCTTTAATAATTTATCTCCTAAATTTAATTCATCTTTTAAAGCAATCAGAGAAAATATCAATAATATTATATTTAATTTCATTTATCCTTTTTTATTTACTTGTTCTTTTTTAATACTCTCTTGAATTTGTCTTTTAGTAGCTTCTATAGTTTTTTGGTCTACTTTTTTGTTTTGTTGAGTTTTTCTATAAAACGTCTGCTTTCCATCCCAAGCTTCATTAATATTTTTCTCATAGTTTTCCTCTTCTAATCCTCCTTGACCATAAACAGTAATTTCACCTGTTTTTTTATCAATTTTTGAAATTGTTCTCGAGTCTTCAACTTCGTTAGTTTCTTTATTTCTATACACTACAACATCACCAACTTTTAATTTAGATTTATCTTTTATTTGTGAATATCCATCTCCTTTTAATAAATTTTCAACTTGTGGACTATCTATCCAATATTTGCCTTTTGTAAAAGTTTGTCCATGACAATCAGTATTCCAACTTTTTTTATCTGAAAGGTTTCTAAAAACATATATTGGTTTACCATCGTTTGTAAAAATAACACCAAACTCGCCTTTTGCTCCCTCCATATCTGCTTGATGCTTATTAACACCTGTTTGAATAGGAATAAAAACTATATTTCCATTTGGATCAACAATTATTTTACCATCCGGATCAATATATTTTACAGGATTATCTGCACAATAATTATATGGAGAATATGAGGGATACTTCTCAGCCAACGGATCCACACTCAGCCAAATACTTACCCTCGGGTCATAGTACCTAGCCCCGTAATAGTAAAGCCCTGTCTCTTCATCCAACTCCTTGCCGTTAAACTTATAGAGCGTGTTGTAGTAATTACTACCCAACTGCTCTGCCATTGTTTCGCCAAAAGGCAAATTTAAGAAAAATTGGTACGCATTACCATTAAAATCGGTTAAAGCTGTGCTAGTACCCAAATGATCGGGGTGGTAAAAGTACAGCGGTGGTACTCTATTTTCGGGGTTTATTGGTCTATCAGTTTCTTCTGCTAGGTTTTTTTCTTGTTCGGCTAATGAAATTGATTTGTAATCTTTGTAAACTAATGTACCTTTTTTAGCTTTGTCGGCATATTGTTGTAAGTCGGCTTTTTGGGCTCTTTGCAGTTTTTTGTCGTCAAAATTGGTATTGGCTGTTTTGTAACAATCTACACAAGGTAATTCAAATATACTAGCATCATTATCGCCCAAACGGCTTACTATACGTTGGCTACCAGCATAATAATGTTTACTATAAACGCCATCAGCAGTAATAACCATAAAAGCACTAGGATAACTGTTGTATCCATTAATACTAACGGATCCTGGTGGGTTGACCATAGTACCATTTTCATAAACTGTTTCCATTTCGGAATTGGCTTTTAGTACACGCTCACCATTGGCATCATAAATATAGTGTAGCATATCGTGATAGTCTGAAACTACGCGTAAACGGTTGGATTCATCCCAATAAAAATCTCTGTGCAACTCATTTGTTTCCCGTAGTGTTATATTTCCATTGGCATCGTATTTAAAATGTTCTTCGTTTCCTGTAGTATTGTCTATAATAGTTTCAACTTTATGGGTTCCTGATACATATTTATAATCATTGCTATAGGTATTTGGTATAAACGCATTTCCATTCTTGATATGTTTTTGCCTTTTATTAAGTATGCCGTGTGTATCATTATACTTCATTGTTAAACTATAGTCACTATTGGCATCGTTACCCAAATCAATTTGTGTCATGCTACCATTAAACGTACCTTCTGCCGAAGCAAGACGGTTAAGGTTATCGTATTTAAATGCATGATCGTATTTACCAGCCATATTATTGGTTGTTACTCCTGCAGAGTTAATTAAAGAGAGTACATTACCTACTTTATCATAACCATATTTGTTATTGAATAAATCATTACCATCAGATGTTTTTACGTTTAAATTGCCCAACCTTCTTAATGCTGGTGTATAGTTATAGAAAGTTTCTGTTTTATTACCATAAAGCAGGTAGGTTCTTTGTTCGTAATAGTCGTAATCGATACGCTTGATATAACTATAAGGTGTGTTATTATAAACCCCTGTCATTTTGTTTAAATTACCACCTAAATCATAATTGTAAGTTACTTTTTCGCCATCAGGATATTGCATCATTTGTAAACGATTCCAACTGTCGTACTCAAAACGAGTTTTAAATATTCTTGTAGGAATGTTTGGACCAACTACTGTTCTAACATTAGATACTATTTCGCCCATGTTGCCATAATCAAAATCTTGTGTACCTGTGGCGTCTTGTTGCCATATCAATCTGCCTGTTTGGTTGCCTGTATCTCCGTATTTATAATATACATTGGCAAGATTAAGGTTACCATCGGGCGTATCTGGATATTGTATGTTGGTTAATCTATTTATTTCATAATTATAATTTATTGTAGTTCCGCTATTATGCAAATTCGCGGTTTGTAAGGATACTAAATTTACATTATCATAAGTGAAATTTTTTACTCCATTATCTGGATGGCTTACCATTACTTTTCTACCTAACATATCATACTTGTATGTTGTAGTAATATCTTGTGCATCTGTGTATGACATTAATTCGCCTATTTCGTTGTATTTGAATTTTGTCAATATAGCACCTGAAAGACCACCAACATTTTTGGTTGAAATTACTCTACCTGCAACATCTTTGAATGTTTCAGTGATAATATGTTGAGTATTGTTTTGTTCCACATCTGATTTAGTTTTTATAGCCATCACACCCGTAACATCTGTTGCTAATGAATATTCTATTGAACTTAGATTGTTATCAGGGTCGAGAGTTTTTAGAGGTCTGTCTAATTCATCTAAAGAGGTAACGGTTTTGTATGGCGAAGCATATTCATTAAGTAAAAATTTAGTATCCTCTTGTTTTACTTCCCACCAAGGATGGAACTGTTTTATTGTTCTGCCTAGCTCATCATATTGTGTTTTACCACTTACGCTTAATGCTTCAATAAATTCAGGATCATGTTGGTTCTCGTTTTTATTAATCCAAATATCTTTTTTGACTTGAATTGGTCTTGCCAGTCCGTCAATGAAAGTAAAAGTTTGAATATCATTATCTGGATGTTGTTGATCATAATGGCTTGTTACAGCAACCGGAACAAATGTTGAATTTGAGGGATTTGAAGGGTCATAAGTTACGCCACTATTTGATGGTAAATTATAAAAATAAGGGAAGTATTCAAATTTAATTGTGTACTTTATTCCTGTGGCTATTTCTTTAGGAGCAATTATAATTGTATTTCGTCCAAAAGAATCATATTTATATATCATTTTATTACCTGTTAAATCAACAGTTCCCTCTATTTTGTCAAAATCTGAATTATAGATTGCAGAAGAACTATAACCAAACGCATCTTTAATATTAACTACATATTTATTATATTCTGAATCATAAGTATAGTCATAAAACATAGATTCTCCATTACTATTTTGAGGATATTCAATGTGAATTAAGTTACCATATTGATCGTATTTCAAAGAAGTATCTAACCATGAGCCATTATTATTTGTGCTAATTAGTAGTATGCTACCATTTACAGAATCTATATCTGTTTTACGCTCTCTGATTACACTGCTAGAAGCAGTATTTACTTTTATTGATTGCGGAATATTTATAATATTCAATGCAACCATTGAAGTATGATAAGAAATAGTAGAAGTATAATCATCACTTGGGTCAGCAACATTACCTTTATTGAAATATTCAATAACTCTACCTTTAGTATCGTATTTAAATCTTACTTCTGTTGTTAATTGTGGGCTTGGATTTAATTCGTATAATTCATTTATTGTATTTGTAAGTAAAACTGCTGCCGAACGACGACCTTCTGACCCACCAACATCATAAGTTTCTGGCTGAACAGCAGATAAATCAATTTCATTATTAGTATTGTTTAGTTTAAATATTTGATAGTAGTTTTTAGTTCTAGAAAACTTTTCATTTTCATCTCCACCTTTAATAACATACGAATCGTCTAACAAACCATTTAAAAAATAACTTTGGTTAAGATAATTTGAAATTGATGTTCTATACAATACTGTATTACCCGAATTATCTGAAATGTAATCTTCGGTTTTTACTGTTTTATATCCATAGAATTCTCTTTCGCGTCTGTCGTATTTTCCATTTTCATAAACAAAATGTTTTTTATAAACATCTTTACCATCATTTACTTTGTCATAATTATCTTCAATTACTACATCGCTCATTGCCCATTTAGCTTGAGGATTGTTATAATCAACTGGCTGTACTTTGTAATCGATAGTGAATTTACCCCCTAAAGGATTGGTTACCGATTTTAACATGTCTGTTCTCTTTATTCTAGAATAATATACATAGATATCTCCATCAATTTTTTCAATCAAATCCATATGTCCATCACCATTAAAATCTTTGAATGATTTTTTTGAATTGGATAATGTTAAACTAGCATTACCACTTGCAGTGATACCAGCTTTAATATGAAAAATACGTAGCCATTTGGGAAATCTAAACCAAGAGTAAATCCTAAAAAATCTACTTGCTTCACCTGAAATAGTTGCTGTAGAAGTGCTATTATCATTAAGCAAAGATTTAGTAATGAAACTTGGAGTATAAAAAGGAATGCCCGATCCAGAGAAACCACTCCCAGAATTAAGTCTAACATAATTTGAGCCTAGTAAATCAACAAGACCATCACCATTAATATCAATAAAGGTTGCTTCAGTAGATGTGCCATTAAAACTCGCTCCAATAGATAGATTTATTGAAAAAGGTAAATTGTCGGTATTAAACAAACTATTTAAAGGTATTGGAACACCAATACTTAGGCCTATTGGAGTTGGACTAGATTGGTTTGATTCTAATAAATTAAAAGGTTCATACTGGACATTACTATAAATCCTACCTGTATTTAGGTGGTATTGAAGTGTTGAGCCTGTATCTGTAATTCTATCGGACAATCCATCACCATTCAAATCAGTCCAAAAAGTATTTTCTTTATTTACAGTACCTAAATTAATTGAAGGTTGAATAGGGTAGTTTGTAAGAAAAGCTGCTGGATTTCCTTCTGAATTCCCAAAGCCAAGTGAACCTAAAAAAGTAGTTCCTGTTGCATTACCATAACCGAAACTAGTAAGTACTCTACCATTATTAGAATTAGAGGCAATTACACCATAATTATGTTGAACAAAATCATTATGACCACCAGTCATACGAGTCGTTTTCACATTATCACTGCTTATAATATCTGGGTATCTATCCCCATTAATATCCATAAAATCTAGTGTAGTATTACTATATCTACTTTCATTTTTTGTTACACTTAATGGACTCCAACCAGTAGTTTTAGAAACTGAAACACTTTCAACAAGTTTTGTAGCAGCTATCATTCCAGTATTAAGATCAGCCTGTATTATTTGCTCTGGCTGATTAGTATCTGAAAACATAGATCCATATGAAGAAGATTCAAAAGAACCAGAAAAAAAGTTGCGAAAAGTAGTATATTGCGAATCATAAGCTCCTGTCCATTTTTCTATGTATTCGCATTTTCTCCCATTACATAAATAATTTCTTTGTGGATTTGCTATTAAAAAAACTGGATTAATTTCATTATACATTGGGTCAGTAGGATTTTCTGGAATAGTCGCTGGGTCATCATATTGTCCTGTGTTAACATTATTAATATTTGCATTCTCCATACATTCTTGATAACCAGGATCGCTCGTATTACCACAATTATAACTAGAGTAACCAGAAGTATTACCATTAAAAATTTTGTCAATATAAAAGCTATTTAATAATTTACCATTACTATCTGAAGGTATAGTTGTAGTATTATCTAAATTTTCGTTATAAAAAAATTGTCCCCATTCTTTATACATTGAGCCAAAACGTTCCAATTCATTGTAGCAACTTTCTACCGTTATAGGCAAGTAATAATTACTGTTAATTGGCATAGTCCAATTGTAGCCTAAAACTACAGGCTTGTTATTTGTTGCCAATAAATAAGATTTAATTAACTCATTATCGAAACTATTGTCAACATAAAAGCCAATTGTAAATTCAAATTGTTGGCTCGTTTGTGTAATGTTAATAGGATTGTTGAACGTTATTGGGTTGTTGTTATTAACCGTAACAATACCTGAACCGTCAACACTGATTAGTCTTTTGCCAACCACTGCACCATCTTTTTTGACAACCATTAAAAAATCTCCCCCATTATTAGCCCCTAAATTAACATTTGTCAATGGTTTAATTCCATAATCAACAATTGAGTTGGTTGTTATCCAATTTGCATCTGGCTGCATTTTTTTTGAAAAAACACTCTTGTAAATAGAATGCTCAACTACTGGGTACTTTATTGATTGTGAAATTCCATTACTTGGAGTAGTAGGAGTAAATATAATTTTTGGTTTCCATTGAATTTCATTCCATTTTAAGTTAGAATCTGAAGTAACTTTAAAACTAATTGAAACTGCGTTTGGATCTTGGCTATTACCTAAATTTATTGACATTGGTATACTTACATTTTGTCCAAGATCATAATTATTTGGAGTTAGATTACCTGAAACTCCACTGTTAAAAGATTTTGAATAAATTACTTCTTCAACGTCTGGCCCATCAATTGTTGGAGTTGATGTAGTTTTAATTATTTCATATTTAACATCATCAGATAAATTACTAATTGCTACTGTGTCCCAATTTATACTTAATGAACCATTCTCTGGAATATCAAAAGATTGATTTCCATTAAGAATAAATGCTGTTTCGTATTGTGAATAAATATGACTTTCTAGGTTTTCATCTTTTAAAACAGAAAGATTTGGTTCATTCAAATATGTTATTTTTGGGCTTGAAGCTATTTTATAGTGTGCCCCTAGTTGATTAGATTTTAGCCTAAAATAGATACGTTGCCCTTTTATTACTGACAATAAGCTACTATTGTTAGAGCCTAAAGGTGGATTATTACCTAAATAATTAAATATATATACAGATGTTGAAGGATTTGAAAGTGTTAATTCATTAAAGTATAATCTAAAAGGTAGAGTAGAATTAATATTATTATTACTGGTTTCAATTGAATAAACTCCTTTGGAATTAGCATCTATAGTAAAATTAGGTTCAGATTCTAAATATATAAAATCTCCAATTTCAATTCTACCAGATTTTGGAGCAACCCAAACCCTTACCACATCGTAAGTGCCTTCTTCTGTAATAACATCATTGGAATTAACCGCTGGAATTGTTTCAGTATTGGCGGTTATTAACATATTTGGTGTGTCCTTACTTGATGGGACAAATTCGATCTCACCGTTAGTATTTAGGCCATTATTAAAAACAACTTGATCATCTTTAACTACATCTATTAATCCATCACCATTTCCGTCAGTAAAATAAATATTAGTGAAATTTTTAGAAACAAATCTTCTTTTACCTACATGAAATCTTTTACTTGACCAAGGAAGTTGAAGTTTTAAATCCCAAGATTCTAAAAATTTATTTTGTGATGTACCTGAACTTTTATTAAAGCTTTGAATACCTATTATCTTTTTTTCTGTTCCAAATGAAGTCTGATTGGTATTAACATCAAAATAGTGTGGATAATATCTTAATCCATCATTTGTTCTATAAACAATGTCGTCTAAACCATTACCATCAATATCAACCATTGATATTATACCATTACTTTTTGAATAACTTTTACCAAAAGGCAATCCAAAATTTATAGTTTTATATGGGTCTTGTGAAATATTTTTCCATCTTATTTGTAAACCAATAGATGGATGTAATTCCCAACCATAATCAAATGTTTGATTCGTATTTATTTTTGATGAGCCAAACAATTGATTAATACCTAAAGTAAAATTTGGACTATTAGGATCTGGAATACTTATTTTTATAGGCTCATCAAATAATACTATAGTTTTCTGCTTAACTTGCATAGTAACATCATCATAGTACTCAAAAGTATGTGTATAAAAGATGTTATCGTCTTTATCTAACTCAGAAACAGATTTTAATTGCCCTTTATTAAACGTACCATAGCCAATATTCAATTTATACTTTCTAATTAATTCTGTGACACCAACTTTTTTAACAACAATATTGTCTAAAAAGTAGGGCTCAATTTGTTTTAATCCAAGTCGAGCATTGATACTAACATCTTGACGAACTGTATTAGTAGAATTAAAAACAACTTCATACTTGTAATCTGCATTATTAAATCCTGTATATTGAATATTTTGAATATGGAAAATAACTCCACCATTAAGATTTTCGTTTTGACCAGACTGAGTTGGAATTATACTATTATCGTATAAATATTTAACATTATTTCCATAAACATCTTGTGTCATAAACAATCCCCAATGGACAATATCTCCGTGATCATTTCTAATTACCGCATTAGATTCAACATCATCTTTACCACCATACCAGTTTATTGTACCATCTGCATTAGTTACTTTCCAGTGATAATTGGATGTAGCATCACCTAAACGTTCAATTATAGCAAAACCTGCCTGTTTTCTTGGGGTAAATTGTAAATTAGGAATTCTATTTATTGGTGATGTGTTATAGGTTCCTACTGGTGCACCAGCTACATCATAATGTCTATTAGGCATCCAATCAGCACCATTTTGTTTCGGGTACATTAATTGTTCTCCATTTAAAGTATAAATTTCCGATTCTTCTGTTGGATTAAAAGTTGGGACACCCCATTTTGTATCAATGCTTACAGAAGGCATACTAATATTCCATCCTTGCCCTAGCCAACCGTTTCCACCTTCATTATTATATTGTATTGCAATTTGTGGTTGCAGTCCTTTACGTCCAGCTGGAATTTTGATAGGATAACTCACATTAGCATCTCCTTTTTGAGAAACTTCTGGTGGGCTAATTAATGTCATTTCAGAAGATGGATCTACTGCTTTTATGTCATTCATCATCGTTGGTGTAAAACCAGCAGTTTCAGGACTTTCAGGGGTTTGTATTATTCCGTTAATATAATCTGTAAAGTGATTAGTTAACGATGTAATTGTTTTATCAATTTTATTTATTGTATCTCTTTCAATAGGTGTCCAAGCTTTAGTTTTGGTATTAAAATAAAAAGTCTTTATTTCATTAGCATTATGTCCTTTAGGTATTAAATCCTCATCATAAGCAATCTCTAAAGCTACTGATTTATTGAATTTAGTTCCATCAGGTAAAAAGCGGTAACCATAACCACCTTGCGTAACATTTACCAAACCAGATGACATTGGCGCAATATCAATATTTCTAATTTTAGAAATACTAATTTCTTTGTTTTCTACTAATGCGCTATCATTAATTTTTATAGAAGCACCCTCTGTTTTTATAAATTCATTAGTTCTAGCTTTAACAAAATTTACAGTTGGGTTAAAATTTTCTTCTGGGATAAAAAATTTATCGGCTTCTAATAAATTATCTAATGAGATTAATTCTTGTCCTAAAAGGCCTTTACTATCAAGTGCTTTTACCATTACAAACTTTTGGTTTTTCAAAGCATCTGTAAGTTTTAAAAAACCTTCAAATTCACCTTTTATTAGGTTTAAAGGAGTTCCATCAAAATAAACTTTTACATCTGAATTACAATTTCGCAAAAAACCTTTTACATACAATTGATTTTCTTTGATGTAGTTCAAACTTGTATTATTTACCACTAAAGAAGGTAATATATTATTACTTTTATTTATTTCAAATTCAAGTTTAATATTTTTAATTTGATATTGATAATTGGCTCCTTTAGGAATACTAAACATTATTTGATTTTCACCTAATCGCAACCACTCTATATTAATTTCCTCTTTTTGTGAAGTCCAACCTTTTTGGTTTTTAACAATATACCCTCCAGTTGCCTGTCTATTATTTATACTGCGAGAAACACCATTACAATCTTGTACTCCATACAATTCATAAGTTAAGTATGTTCTAAAATTTTGAATTGGAAGATTTTTAATATAAAATTTAAATAAATTATCTTTTGCATCATCTAAAGGATTTGTATTAGAAACACCAATAATACCTTCATTAATATCTGCATTTATAAAATAACTATTAGAAAGGTTATTGTTGGGAATAAGATTAGTGTTAGTTGAAGAAGATGTACTTCTATATTTTTTTGCCAATAGCAAAGGATTAAAAGATGAAACATTTGTATTAGTTCCGTTGTTACTTATAGTAGAGCTATAACTACCTGCATAATAAGACTTTATCTTTCTTGGAAAATAGCAGTCATTAATCAATGTTTGCGAAGGAGCTACGACTGTGGCGTGTAACATTACAATCAACATAAGTCTGTGAAAAAATAACACTACTTTTCTATTTACTCCAAAAATTGTTTTTCTGTTTTCCATGTTTTGAAAATTATGTTTTTTTACGATTACTTTACTATCAATTTATTGGCTTCTATTATCCCGTTTATAGAGACAAGAACTAAATAAGTTCCTGAAACAGCTAAACTTTCATTATATAAATGAAAGTCTATCAATCCTAAATCTTTACTTTTAACTATTTTACCATTGACATCGGTGATTTGAATAGTAACATTTGAAGTTTCTTTTAAATTAAATTGAATAGAAAAATTTTCATTAGTTACAACTGGATTTGGAAAAAGTTTATAACCACTAGCTGATTGATTTTTGTTGTCTAATTTGGAAGAATTGAAAATTTGATTAATTAAATATTCTGGTGCTTTCACAATTGTAAATAAATAACTAGTATTAGTGCTAAAATTTACTTTATCAAAAACAACTTCATTTCCATCATTTTGGGTTGCTTTTATATATTTTGCCTTTGCATAGTTAAATTCCTTTGACTGTGTTGAGTCAATTGCTATCCACATAAAATCTCTATCGGGACTGCTTGAGTCATTTTCTAACATCATTAATTTTTTATCGATCTTAATTTGAGTCTTATAACTCAAACCATCACTTGACTTAGTATTTAATTTCCAAATTCGCTTAATTCTTTTTTCTTCACTATTTTCCTGTTTAACTAACAAAGTATTCTTTCCGTTGTCTCCCCAAACAATAAAAGTTTTATCTGATACTATTGCTTTATTTCTAGCATTTGATAATTCTATTTTATCTATACCTATAGTTAATCCATCAGCAAGAGAATTACAGGACTGCATTTGATTTAAACCTAAAAAATCTTCTTTGCCAATCCCTGTAACATGTATGTTAAAACCTTTATTTTCTTTAACATCCCAAATTTTATCACCCTTTTCATTATAATAACTTTTATCTTCATTTAGAGAAATTCCGAATTTTATAGCCAAATAACTTTCAATTATATTTTTTTCGTTTTCATTTAGGAATCTAGGAATATATATGAGTTCTACTAATTGATTCTTAAATTGCTTATCGTTTAGTAACAAATCATCAAATTCTAAACTTCCATTTTTTTCCCCTAATAATGAATTTTTGTTAAACAGATAGCTCACTAATGTTCCTGTTTGGGGATTTCCTTTATTTAAGGAAACATCTTTATCGCAAATAATTTTTTTATTACTTAATGTAGACTTAAAACTTCCTCTTTGAATGGTTAACAGAATATTCTCTGCTTCTTCATTGCTTTTAAAAACAACAAATAGGGTAGATTTTTTTGTTACTATATTTTTATATTTCTTTAGAATTTTATCTTTCGAGAAATCAACAATAGGATTAAAATTCAACCGTTTTTTTAATAAGTCTTCACTTTTAAGCTTTAAGCTATCCATAGTACCACTATTACTTTCGATTCCTTTAATCCATAAACAATCTTTATAAGTCAAATTTTCTTGTTGAGAAAACATAAAATTGTTAAAGCCAATCAAAATGATGGCAGTTAAAAGCAATTGAGAGATTGAAAGTTTCATAAAATATTATCTAGTTTTAGGTTTAAGTAAATATTAAATTCAACAATTAGTGAAAATAGTATAGAATAAACGATGGTGTAATAATTTGCTAAAATAGAGAGTTCGTAAAGTTCTGATTTACGGTTTTTTGGTCTTTTTTTTACGGTGTTTATAGTTTTTATACAAAAACAGAATCCCTTTTATATTGAATAACTACACACAAAAAAATAGCCTCTAATATATATTAGAGGCTATTTAAAGATATTTATTTACGTTATTATATAAATCATAAATTTTTAGCAAGATCTATTAAATTGAAAGTAAGAATCGGAAGTTTATAAAGCCCCCGATTTATTTAGTTTGATTTTCTGGAATACAAATTTGTCTCTCAGAATTCTCATGTCTTCGCTTACTTTTTTATCTAGTACTTTAGCATAATGTTGAGTGGTGCGAAGGTTTTTATGACCTAGCATTTTGCTCACACTTTCAATTGGAACGCCATTTGTTAGTGTTACAGTCGTAGCAAATGTATGGCGAGCAATGTGGAAGGTGAGTTCTTTATCGATGTTGCAGATATCCGCTAGTTCTTTTAAGTAGGCGTTCATTTTTTGATTCGAAAGAATAGGGAGGAGTTTTTCTTCCTTGTAGCACTGAGGATGATTTTCGTATTTGTCGATTATCATTTGTGTTACCGGTAAGATTGGGATTTTGGAAGCGGATTCTGTTTTCTGGCGGTGGGTGAATATCCACTTCTCCCCATCAATACCAAAGCTTATATGCGATTTAGTTAGATTTTTGACATCTATATAAGCTAAACCTGTAAAGCAGCTAAAAAGGAAGATATCGCGCACTAGCGATAATCTTTCTGTTTTGAATTCTTTTTCCATAATCGATTGGATTTCATCTTCTGTTAGGTAAACACGTTCTACTTCTTTGACTTTGGATTTGTAGTTAGCGAATGGGTTTTTATCTATCCAGTGATTTGCTAGGCAAATTTTAATGATTTTATTGAAGTTTTTTATGTATTTGACGGCGGTGTTATTAGCGCAGTTTCTAACGCTACGCAACCAAAACTCGTAGTCTGTGATGAAGGCATGATCTATCTTAGTTATGTCTATGTCTGATACATTGTATTTCCAATGCATGAATTCGATGGTGTGTTTTAACGAGGTATTGTAGCGTTCTAAAGTACCAGGAGCGTATTCCTTACCAAGCAATTCTTTTATTTTATTATTGTGGTCTTGGAAAATGGGAATAAGCATGCGCTGTTTTTCATCAGAACCGAAAAGTAATTCTTTAAAGTTATCAATGCTCAATTCCTGATTCTTGTGTATTAGTTCCATTTGAATATCCAATACTTTAGATTTTAATATATCAAGATAACCATTTATTGAACGAGCTTCCTCTGTTGTACCTTTCATTTTACAAGCTTCCGATGACCATCGGTTAGGGTCTATGAATTTTTTGGTGCTGAATTCTGTTCTGATTCCATTTACTGTAAGGCGGACGTAAATAGGAAATTGCCCTTTAGTGTTAGACTTAGTGGATTTTGCATAGAAATGCAGGTTTACTTTCACTTTCATTTTACTGACTGATTAATTATTTATCAATTTAAATTTCTAATCCAAGTCAAACAAGATGTTTAATAAATGAACAAGTAATTAAACTTATCTTTTAAACCCAATGTTTGCAATGGTTAAGGGATTTTAGCGAGACCCTAGGTTTTTAGTTTTTTCTAGGGTCTCGATTTTGCCCCTTTAGGGATAAGATTCGATGAATAATTTGGTAAGTCTGTAAAAGCAAAAAACCCCAAAAATCATAGGATTTTCGAGGTTTTGACACCATTTAGGGATTTATTACAGCAGAGAGGAAGGGATTCGAACCCTCGATACAGTCACCCATATACACGCTTTCCAAGCGTGCGCCTTCAGCCACTCGGCCACCTCTCTAAGAATTATGATGCAAAGAACAACAAAATTTTGCAATTATCAAAACTTAGTTTACACCATTTCGCCTCGAAGCGAAGTTTCAAATATGGTTTTAAAATTATTTGGAGCAACATTTTGACCTAACAGATACATTAACTTAGTAATAGCCGCTTCGGTGGTAATATCTTTTCCGGAAATAATTCCGATTTTTTTTAATAAGGTACTGGTTTCATATTGACCCATGCTTACACTTCCACCTGGACATTGGGTAACATTTATAATATGTAAACCGCTTTTGATGGCTTTCTTTAAAAGTTGGATAAACCAATCTTCGGTAGGTGCATTTCCTGAACCATAGGTTTCTAAAATTATTCCTTTTAAATTAGGAATAGCAATAATAGATGCCATTACCGATTCATTTATTCCTGGAAACATTTTCAGGATGACCACGTTATCATCCAATTGCTTATGAACTGCTAGTTTTTTATTTGTTTTAGCAAAAAGAGTACTCGAATTTACATTAAGATGTACTCCAGATTCGGCTAAGGCAGGATAATTTGGAGAAGTAAATGCGTTAAAATGCTCGGCATTAATTTTGGTAGTTCGGTTGCCACGGTATAATTTGTATTCAAAATACAAACAAACTTCTTGAATGACTGGTTTTCCTTTAAATTGCAAGGAAGCAATTTGTATCGCAGTTATTAAATTTTCTTTAGCGTCGGTACGTAAATCGCCGATTGGCAATTGCGAGCCTGTGAAAATAACAGGTTTCCCTAAATTCTCTAACATAAAACTGACCGCCGATGCCGAATAAGACATCGTATCCGATCCATGAAGCACCACAAAACCATTAAATAGAGCGTAATTCTCTTCAATAATTGTGGCAATTTGAACCCATTTATCTGGATTCATGTTCGATGAATCTATTGCTTTTTCAAATGAAACAGTTTCGATAGTACAATCTAACTGCTGCAATTCTGGAATTTTTTGCAACAACTTATTAAAGTTAAATGCTTTTAAAGCACCCGTTTTAAAATCTTTCATCATACCAATAGTACCACCGGTATAAATTAATAATATATTGGGTTTAGATTGCATTTTCGTATTTCAACTTGTTTACCACAGGGTTGGCATACATATTTAAGAACCCTTCCGTCATAATTCCGTTAGAACAATCAATTTTCATTTCTAATCTTCTTTCGAATAATGATTTTTCGTTCTCGGTATAATGCCCTTTAAATTTGTCGGTTTTATATAATATATCGTAGGCAATATAATTGGTTGGCCACAATTTGTAGGATTGCAAAATAGAATCATCTATTGCTTGAGCAACGGCTTGAACTTGTTTATTAGTATTATCATTTTCAAGAGCAATGGCATTCAATTCGTTATCTAAAACAGAACCAACATGAATATGAATGCGCTTCTTTTGACCGATAATTCCGCTTAAAAGCGTAATGAAGTCTTCGTTTTTTTCCTTTACATATTTTTCTGCTTTGGCTTCTGCCATTAATTGCGGCATTTTTAAAGCATCTGTAGGATCGTATTCATAGGAAATTGAAACTGGAACAATTTTTAATTTCTTAAAATAATCCATTAAATTATTCTCGTCTGAGCCCATTCCTAGCATTTTCAATACTCCCGAATGGGTTGCATCATTTCCATCTTTAGTTCTTCCTTCTCTTTGTGCTATCCAAACCGAACGGTTTTCTCTTAAAATTAATTGCCCAATGTATTCGGCCATTAATTTAGAACTTTGCAATAACTCTCTTGGTGGCAAACCTCTTTGAACCAAGAAATTTCGATTCAATTTAGAAAGATTTAAAAGAAACTCTTTCTTTACCAAATTATCGCCTATTGCAGATGCGGTCATTACTAAACCATGATCGAACAAACAAACATTGAGCAATGAGGTGTCTAAAATAATATCTCTATGATTGGAAATAAAAAGATAAGGGGTATGTTTTTCTAGTTTTTCAAAACCTGAAGTAGTTAATCCTTCCGAAGAATTTTCTAGTACCTTTTGAACCGAATGGTAAATAAAATTACATTGAAAATCACGAATGGAATGTGTTTTTAATAATTGATTTTTCCATACCTCATCTTCTACATCCGGAAATGTAAAACTCATGATAGCCTTCATCATTGGGTGGTTCACTAACCCTTTAATGGCGGTATTAACTTCGGCATCATAAAACGGTCGAATTGCGTCAAATTTCTGCATCTCTAGTTATGGATTGTTATTAAAGCAACAAAATAACAAAAAAAAAAGGACTTATTAAATTAATAGTCTATTAAATCCCGAAAATTGCTTTGGAATTCTCCGTTGTTATCCTTGCAATTTCTTCAATTGGAAGATTGTAAACTTCAGATAATTTTTGGGCAACTAAAGTAATGTAACTGCTTTCATTTCGCTTTCCGCGATGTGGCACTGGAGCCAAATAAGGCGAATCGGTTTCCAAAACAATATGTTTTAAATCAATTTCGTTTAAAAATTGGTCAATCTTTCCGTTTTTGAAGGTTGCTACCCCTCCTATTCCGAGTTTCATCCCTAATGAAATTGCTCTTTGTGCTTGCTCTAAATCGCCAGTAAAACAATGGAAAATTCCAAATAAATCGGAGGCTTTTTCACTTTCTAATACTTCAAATGTTTCGTCAAAAGCATCTCTGCAATGAATATTTATTCCTAATTGGTATTTTTTAGCCAATTGAATTTGGTGCTGAAAAGCATGTTGTTGTTCTTTCAAAAATGATTTATCCCAAAACAAATCCATTCCGATTTCGCCAACGGCATAGAATTTTCTTCTAGCCATTTCGGTTTCTACATGAGCCAATTCTTCTAAATAATTTTCTTTTACATAAGTTGGATGCAATCCCATCATCAGATAAACATTTTCTGGAAATTGACTTTCCAAATCATACATTTTTTGGGTATAACTCGAATCAATGGACGGAACAAAAAGTCGGCTAACGCCTGCTTCTTTGGCGCGCTGAATCATTTCGTTTCTGTCGTCTTGAAATTGGGAAGAATATAAATGGGTATGGGTATCGGTGAAAATCATTTTATTTTTTTAAAGTTACAAAGTTACAAACTTTATTTTCGAATTTTAATTTACTTTTGAAGTATGGAAACACTACCAAAACTATTAAAAAAAGAAGGCTACCAAAAAATTAACTTCAAAGTTTCTAAAACACAGCATTTGCTAATAAAAGCAAGCATCAATGGTATAAAGGGAAACTTTATTCTGGATACTGGCGCAAGTAATAGTTGTGTGGGCTTTGAGAGTATCGATTTATTTCAACTTGTTGCTGGAAAATCTAAAACCAAGGCTTCGGGGGCTGGTGCAACCGGAATGTTTACCCAATTGGCAAAAGATAATCTGTTACAAATTGGCACGTGGAAACATACTACATTTCATTTAGCGATTTTCGATTTATCGCATGTTAATGAAGCGATTATACAACACAAAGCCAAACCCGTTCAAGGTATTATTGGTGCTGATATTCTTATTGATGGCAAAGCCATTATTGATTACTTTAACCACTGTTTGTATTTGAAGAAAATTAAATAAAAAATCCCATTCAGAAAAATTATTTGGGATTTAGTATGTTTGAAATAAGTTACTATTGCATGTATTTTGCAACTAAAGCTTGAATATCTCCTTGTAAAGTACCCATTGCTTCTTGAGATTTACTAGAAATTATTTCTGCTTTTTCAGCCATTTTCTTTCCTGTTGGACTTTCGTAAAAAGCTAACATAGCTTTAATGTCTTCTTTGGTGTATTCTTCCATGTAGATTTTAGCAGAAGCATCGTAAATTTTTGGCAACATTGCCTCAAATTCTACTAAAAAAGCTGCATGTTTTTCTTCTGGAATCATTCCTAGAATTTGTTTTTTTGCACCAGCAATTTGCCCACCTGTTCCACTTTTTTCAATTACTTTTAATACGTCTTTCTTGAATGCTTCATCTACTGGAGCAGCAGGAGTTGCAGGAGCTACAACAGCAGCAGAAGTTGTTATTGCAGCAGTTGCTGGTTTGGCTTTTGCAGCTTGAGAAAAGCCAAACTGACTTACTAATACTATTCCTAATGTTAAAAATACTTTTTTCATCTTTATTAAATTAAAATTTTTATAAATATATAATTTTTTACGTTTTTCGCAAAATATATTATGCTTTTTTTAAGGAGTTTGAATAGCAATAGGCAACATAAATTGGCAACGTACTGTTTTCCCGTTTTGTTCTGCGGGAGTCCATTTTGGGCAGTTTTTCAAAACTCGTATTGCTTCTTCTCCTGAACCATAGCCAACGTCTTTAAGTACTTTGATGTCGGTAATAGATCCGTCTTTTTCTATAACAAATGAAACTAAGACCTGTCCCTTTAAGCCAGGAACATCTGGAGATCTGTAATTTTTAATTATATAAGTATAGAATTTACTCAAGCCTCCTTTAAATTCAGGTTTAACTTCTATTCCTGCTGAATTGTAAATTGAATTATCTTCGCTTGATTGCGGCTTAGAGGAATCTGTTTGGGATTGTGCATTTTGAAAAGCACATAAAAAAAGGAAGTACACTATTATTTTTTTCATAGACTAAAATTCTATAATATATAATTTGATATTAGATACAAATATAAAAAAATATAATTTGGAGTTTCTAAGGATTACTAATACTAAAAGTCTGTGTAAAAATACAACGTACCTTCTTGCCATTTTGTTCAGCGGGGGTCCATTTGGGACAGTTTTTCAACACTCTTACTGCTTCCTCTCCAGAGCCATACCCAACATCTTTAAGTACAATGACATCCGTAATAGAACCATCTTTTTCTACCACAAAGGAAACAACCACTTTACCCTTAAGACCAGGAACATCTGGAGGACTAAAATTTTTAGAAAGATATTTATAAAATTTACTCGTCCCACCAACGAACTTGGGTTGAACCTCTATAACTCCTGATTTATTTATAGAATTATCTTTGGAAGGAATTGGATTGTTTTCTGTTAAAGTAGTTTTGAGTTCTGTATTATTTTCTTTTTCTTTAAAATCCAAAGGGAACTTTATTGCTATACTAAACGGATTTCCGCCTCTCATGGCAGGTTCCCATTTAGGAGCAGATTTTAAAACTCTAATTATTTCAGTTGCTGCTTCAATGGATGCGAATTGAATAACTCTAATGTTTTTTATTTCGCCAAACTCATCTACTGTGAATGCAGTTACCATTGTGCCTGGTTTGGTAACTTTAGAAAAATCGAAATTCTTGTTGACGTAATCGTAAAAAACATCCAAACCGCCATTGTTAAATTTTGGCATTATGACATCGGGTGGATATACATCTTGGTATTCTGCACCTTGACCAAAGTTCAATTGACTCAACAATAACAACAACAATAGAATAAGTTTTCTCATCTACAAAATTTAAGGAATATTCAAATATTTATGGGTTTGCAAGGAAACTCTCCATTTGGGATGGTTCATTACATAGTCAACAATAAGTGGCGTCATTTCTTCTTTTTTACTCCATTCTGGTTGTAAGAAAAGTATTGCGTTTGGATTCACTTTTTCGGCTTGTTCTTCGGCAAAAATAAAATCGTGCTTGTTGTAGATGATCACTTTAAGTTCGCTTGCTATTTGGTAAGCGCTTTCCACTGGTAGTTTGTTTTTCTTTGGAGAAAGACAAAACCAATCCCAGGTTCCCGTTACGGGGTAACAACCTGAAGTTTCTATGTGTACTTTAAGATTTTGCTCTTTTAACCTACTAGTAAGTAATTTCATGTCCCAAGTTAATGGCTCTCCACCAGTTATTACAACGGTATCGGCATATTTTTTGGCATTGGAAACAATAATATCAATTTGGGTTGGGGGATGTAATTCGGCGTTCCAACTTTCTTTTACGTCGCACCAGTGGCAACCCACGTCGCAACCACCTATACGTATGAAGTAGGCAGCGGTACCGGTATGAAATCCTTCGCCTTGAATGGTGTAGAATTCTTCCATTAAGGGTAACATCTCGCCTTTATCGACTGCTATTTGTATGTTTTTTTCTAGCATTTTTTTTAAGGTTCTAAGTGTCTGAGTTGCTAAGACACTAAGGTTTTTTTTCTTTTTGCACGCAAAGGCGCTAAGTCGCAAAGTTTTTCTGGTTTACTATTTGTTGCTTTTGAAAATGTAACAAATAGAAAAATGGATAACTCTCTAGCCCCGATTGCAGTGGAAATCCTGGCATTGCGACAAGGCAATAGTACAATTGGATTGCTTCGTTCCTCGCAATGACAGATTGAAACGAAAAGCGGGAATTGCCTTTACAAATAAAGCCCGAGCCATTCGCTTCTAATTATTTTCCTCTTTATATAAAAACACCTAACACGTTAAAAAACCTGTTAGGATATGGATTTATTTTTCTCTTATGTAAATGTCAATTGGCACACCAGAAAAATCCCAGTGTTCCCGAATTTTATTTTCTAAGAATCGTTTGTATGCTTCTTTTACGTATTGTGGCATGTTGGCAAAAAACACAAACTGTGGCGTTGGTGTTGGCAACTGCATGCAATATTTTATTTTTACAAATTTACCTTTTAAGGCAGGTGGCGGATGGTTTTCGATGATTTTCAACATATAGTCGTTGAATTTGGAAGTCGAAATTCTTTGGCTTCTGTCTTCGTACACTTTAACGGTTGCTTCTAATGCTTTTAGCAAACGTTGCTTGGTTAAAGCCGATACGAAAAGAATTGGCACATCGGTAAATGGTTGCAATTGCTCGCGAATTTTAACTTCGTAGTCGCGGGTGGACATGGTTTCTTTTTCGACCAAGTCCCATTTGTTAACTAGAATCACAACTCCTTTACGGTTTTTTTCGGCCAACCAAAAAATGCTTTGGTCTTGTCCTTCAAATCCGCGAGTGGCGTCAATGATAAGTAAACAAACATCGGAATGCTCAATAGCACGAACCGAACGCATAACCGAATAAAATTCTAAATCTTCTTTTACTTTGGCTTTTCTACGGATACCTGCGGTGTCTACTAGATTAAATTCAAAACCAAAACGGTCGAATTTAGTATCAATGGAGTCTCTTGTAGTTCCTGCAATATCGGTAACAATATATCGGTCTTGACCAATTAAGGCATTGATGAAACTAGATTTTCCTGCATTAGGACGACCTACAACAGCAAATCTTGGCAATACAATTTCTTCTTGGGTTGGTAATGGTTTTATTGGGAAGGCATCAATAAGTGCATCCAATAAATCTCCAGTTCCACTTCCTGAAATACTGGCAAAGGTGAAATATTCTCCTAAACCTAAGTTATAAAATTCAATAGCGTCTTTTTCACGCATGGAATTGTCTACTTTATTAACGGCTAACAATACGGGTTTGGTTACTTTACGAAGTAATTTGGCCACCGCATCGTCCATTGGGGTAATTCCTTCTTCTACATCTACCACGAAAATAATAACATCGGCTTCGTCAATAGCAAGTTCTACTTGCTTACGGATTTCCGATTCAAAAACGTCATCACTACCACGAATGTATCCGCCTGTGTCAATTACAGAAAATTCTTTTCCGTTCCATTCGCTTTTTCCGTAGTTTCTATCTCTGGTTACTCCAGATACCGAATCTACAATAGCCTCTCTTCTTTGTATCAGCCTATTAAAAAGGGTTGATTTCCCTACATTAGGTCTTCCTACTATCGCAACAATGTTATTCATGTGTATTTTTTTTATTTCCTTATTGAATCATTAGAACCTTATAAATTGGAACATTTTTCCAACTTTCTAATTCAGAATGATTTTAAAATAATGTGCAAAGGTACTATTTAGAGATGTAATATCCATTTTTTTACTACATTAGTACTGTATAATTTTTTGTTTAATTAAATTTTGGTGATTATGGAGGTTCCAAAAGAGATGCGTTTGCGCTTGCGTTTTTACAAAGATATCCCTCAAAACATAGCGGTAGTAAGACAAAAGTTTGAAGATTTTAAAGCAATTTGTCCTATAGATTATTCTATTAAGGTAAATGAAAATCATATTTGGTTGCACATCGTTGGCGAGAATAAGCAGTATTATTCTCCGCATTTGCATATTGAATTAGAACAAAAGGAAGAAAACCAAACTCACTTGAGATGCCTTTTTGGCCCCGACCCTACGTTATGGACGCTATTTATGTTTCTGCATTTTATTGTAGGTGGTATCTTTTTAATCTTTGGAATGATTGCTTACTCTAATTTCACAATGAATCAACCCATCTTAATGGACGGCATTATTATGTCAATGATGGTTCTCGTATGGTTATTACTATATATTGTTGCTAAGCAAATACGCGAAAGAGGCAACGACCAAATGCATGATTTAGAGGTTTTGATGGAACAAATAGTGCATTAGTTTTATTCGAAGCGAATGGCTAGGGCATTTTCGGCAATGGCAATTCCCGCTATCCATTACAATAAAAAATGTCCCGAAAAGAATCGGGACATTTTTTATTTTCATTACTATCGGGGCTCATATCTTTGTAATGAAATAAAAATATGAAATATGTATCTTTGAAATAGTAACAATTGATAAACAAAACCAAGTTGCCAAATTGTGTCGGGGCGAAATACATCATAGATGATATTGTGAACATTAGGAT
>CANFZM010000029.1 GCA_947451525.1 Flavobacteriaceae bacterium | reverse complement strand
CTACTGCTTATCCAAACCCATTTGCAGAGAACTTCAAGTTAGATATTAAAACTAGCAACGAAGCAACTATACAAGTTAAGGTATACGACATGTTAGGAAAACTTATTGAAAACCAAATTTTGGATGCTTCACAAGTTGAAACATTTGAAGTAGGAGCTAATTATCCTTCTGGAGTTTACAACGTAATTGTAAGCCAAGGGGATGCTATGAAAACACTTCGAGTGATTAAAAGATAAGTAAAATAATTTTTTTTACTTTACTAAGACCCTAAGATTTTCTTAGGGTCTTTTTTTGTATTGATTTTAACAAACGGATGTAATTGAATATCGGAATAAAACGTTTTCGATAGTTTATACTTTTCTTAACTAGAATTATACTTTTTTGTTTTCAAAATTTCATTACTTTTGCGACCAAATGAAGACATTAGTGTTTTTTATGTATATGTTTTTTCTTCTGCTAGGTGGAGGACAGTATTTTTATGCAAGTACTTCACCGGGCAATAATGTTAAATCCTTCTTCCCAAAATTCACTAAAGATAAACATGCAGAGTATATTGCTGATGACTTAAGCACCACACTTATTGAAGATACCGATATAGATGTTGAGGTAGAATTGCTTTCTAGTGAAGATTATAAAGAAAATTTGGCAAACAAATTTCTTACTGGAAAATACAGTTTACTTAATACTTTATACATTTCGCCTTCTAGACAATTAATCCTAAATTATTGTTGTATAGGGTTTAAAATTTCCCCTATTTTAGGTTCTTCAACCTCACCAATTTATATTACCCAAAGGGTTTTAAGAATTTGATTTACTTTTCCAATTCGGTCTCAAAAATATTCTACTTGTTTCAGTAGAAATATCTACATTTAAATTACCAAAATTTTTATTTTCAAAATATTAATTTCACTCTAAAATTGTTTAATTTTCATTACATACCATGAATACAAAAGTTTTATTAGCAGGCTTTATTGCCTTTTTATGCCTTACTAGTTGCAATACTAAAAAAGAAGAAAAAGTAGAAGAAGATAAATTTATTGTTACCAATCCGGTAGTAATGGATACTTCATTTACCAAAGAATATGTTTCGCAAATCCGTTCGGTTAGAAACATTGAGCTGCGCGCGCAAGAAAAAGGATACCTTCAAAATATTTATGTAGATGAAGGCCAATATGTAACAGCAGGACAGTTGTTATTTAAAATCATGCCTAAAATTTACGAAGCCGAATTACTTAAAGCACAGTCAGAAGTGCAAGCGGCACAAATTGAATTGCAAAATGCTAAAATGCTAGCCGATAAAAATATCGTTTCTAAAAGCGAACAAGCAATGGCACAAGCTAAATTAGCCCAAGCCCAAGCTGAAGTTTCTTTAGCAAAATTGCATTTGTCTTTTACCGAAATTAGAGCGCCATTTGCCGGAACCATTGATAGAATACCTAAAAAATTAGGAAGTCTTATAGATGAAGGAGAACTACTAACTAGTCTATCGGATAACAGTAAAATGTATGCTTATTTTAATGTTTCTGAAACAGAATATTTAGACTATCAAAACAACATAAAAGGAAGAGGAAATAGCACCGTAAATTTGCTTCTTGCTAACAACCAACTTTTAAAATACAAAGGAAAAGTAGAAGTTATTGAAAGTGAATTTGATAACGAAACGGGTAACATAGCTTTTAGAGCAAGTTTTCCAAATACCGATAAGTTATTAAAAAATGGACAAACGGGTAAAGTAATGATGTTGGTTCCAGTTGTAAATGCATTAATTATTCCTCAAAAAGCAACCTATGAAGTACAAGACAAAAAATATGTTTTTGTAGTAGATAAGAACAACGTAGTAAAAACAAGAGAAATCACCATTACAGGAGAAGTTCCTGATTTATATGTGGTGAAAAGTGGTTTAGATGCCAACGATAAAATAGTACTTGAAGGAGTTCAGAAGGTAAAAGACGATGATAAAATTAAATTTGATTATCAAAAACCACAAGACGTTCTTAGTCATTTGAAATTAAAAGCCGAATAGTTCTAATACTTAAATAGTAAACAATGTTTAATAAATTTATACAAAGACCCGTTCTGTCGATAGTAATATCGCTGATGATTGTCTTACTAGGTGTATTGGCTATGACCAGTTTACCAATTACCCAGTTCCCTACTATATCCCCACCAAAGGTGAATATAGTAGCCGATTATCCTGGAGCAAATAATGAATTGATGATTAAATCAGTAATCATTCCTCTAGAAAGAGCCATTAACGGTGTTCCAGGAATGAAATACATGTCCTCTACTGCAGGAAATGATGGTGAAGCAAGTATCAATGTAATTTTTAATCTAGGTACAGACGCTAACCAAGCTTCCATTAATGTTCAAAATAGAGTAGCTTCGGTAGTTAATAAATTACCTCCTATCGTAGTTAGAGAGGGTGTTAAAATCACAAGAGAAGAACCGAATATGTTGATGTATATTAATTTATACAGCAAATCGGAATCTTTAAATCAAAAGTTTTTATACAATTTTGCAGATATAAATCTTCTATCAGAAATTAAACGAATTGATGGTGTTGGAGTTGCAGATATCTTAGGAAACAGAGAATATGCTATGCGTATTTGGTTGAAGCCTGACCGTATGCTAGCCTATAAAATCTCTGCAGATGAAGTGATGGAATCCTTAAACCAACAAAGTTTGGAAGCTTCTCCGGGTAAAACAGGAGAAAGTTCTGGAAAACGTTCGCAAACTTTTGAATATATATTAAAATATTCAGGAAGATACACCACTAAAGAAGGTTATGAAAACATTATTTTACGTTCCAATCCAAATGGTGAAATTCTTCGTCTTAAGGATGTTGCCGATATTGAACTTGGAAGTTCCATGTACGATATCTATTCTAGTTTAAATGGTAAATCATCTGCTGCAATTACCATAAAACAATCCTACGGAAGTAATGCAAGTAAGGTAATTAAAGATGTTAAAGCCAAAATGGAAGAGCTTAAGAAAACTACTTTTCCTAAAGGAATGGATTATGAAATAAGTTATGACGTTTCTAAATTTTTAGATGCTTCTATCGAAAAAGTATTGCATACCCTTTTGGAGGCATTTATTTTGGTAGGATTAGTTGTATTCTTATTTCTTGGCGATTGGAGATCTACTTTAATTCCGGCAATTGCGGTGCCAGTTTCCCTTATCGGAACTTTCGCATTTATGCAGTTCTTCGGAATTACCATAAATCTTGTTACTTTGTTTGCACTTGTACTTGCTATTGGGGTTGTTGTCGATGATGCCATTGTGGTAATTGAAGCCGTCCATGCCAATATGGAAGAGCACCATCTGTCGCCAATGAAGGCTACAAAGAAAGCCATGCACGAAATTAGTGGTGCCATCATCGCTATTACATTCTTAATGGCAGCAGTGTTTATTCCAGTTGCATTTATGTCGGGACCAGTAGGGATATTTTTCCGCCAGTTCTCCATTACCATGGCAACTTCAATTATCCTATCGGGAATTGTTGCTTTAACGCTTACACCAGCGCTTTGTGCTATGATTTTGAAAAATAACCATGGAATAGAAAAGAAGAAATCGCCGTTAGATAAATTCTTAGATAAATTTAATAATGGTTTTAATAAACTATCCGATAAATACCAAAATATTCTTAAAAAGATTATTACTAAAAGATCTTTAACATTTGGTGTTTTGATTGTTTTTTGTATTGGAATCTTTTTCTTAAACAATAGTCTTCCTTCTGGATTTATTCCAAATGAAGATCAAGGGATGTTTTATGCGGTTATTCAAACCCCTCCAGGATCTTCCTTAGAAAGAACTAATGATGTAGCCCTGCGTTTGCAAAAAATTGCAGAGGGAGTTGAAGGAGTTAAATCGGTATCTTCGTTAGCAGGTTATGAAATATTAACAGAAGGAACGGGATCTAACGCAGGAACTTGCCTTATAAACTTAAAAAGTTGGGAAGATAGGAAGCATTCTGTGTCGGAAATAATTCAAGAACTTGATGAAAAATCTAAATCTATTACTGGAGCTACTATCGAAATGTTCCAACCACCTTCCGTTCCTGGTTATGGTGCCGCTGGAGGCTTTGAGTTACGTTTGTTAGATAAAGCAGGTAGTGGTGACTATAAAAAATTGGGAGATGTAAGTAGTGATTTTGTAAAAGAATTATCTAAGCGTCCCGAATTGTCTTCTGTATTTAGTTTTTACAATGCAAATTATCCGCAATATTTAATTAAAGTTGACAATGATATTGCCCAACAAAAAGGAGTAACTTTAGATAATGCCATGAATACTCTTTCGGTATTAGTGGGTAGTACTTATGAAACTAACTTCATCAAATACGACAGACAATATAAGATTATTGTGCAAGCAACACCTGAATCTAGAGCATTGCCAGAAGACATCATGAAACTCTATGTAAAAAATAATAGAGACGAGATGGTGCCATTTTCCGCATTCATGCACATGGAAAAGGTGTATGGATTAAATGATATTACGCGTCACAATATGTATAATGCTTCCGAAATTGATGGGCAGGCTGCCGCTGGATATAGTAGTGGTGCAGCAATTAAAACTATTCAAGATGTTGCGGCTAAAACTTTGCCAAGAGGATATGGAATTGACTGGGCAGGTATTTCTGCAGATGAGGTAGGCCGTGGAAACGAAGCTATTTTCATATTCCTAATTTGTCTATTATTTGTTTACTTAGTTTTAGCAGCACAATACGAAAGTTTTATTATTCCCTTTGCAGTTATTTTGTCTCTTCCAGTTGGAATATTTGGATCGTTCCTTTTGCTTAAACTATTTGGATTAGAAAATAACATTTATGCTCAAGTTGCTTTCATCATGTTAATTGGTCTATTGGGTAAAAATGCGGTGTTGATAGTAGAGTTTGCTATACAAAAACATAGAGCTGGCGCAACTGTTCTTGAAGCCGCTCTAGAGGGTTCAAAAGTGCGTTTTCGTCCAATTTTAATGACCTCTTTTGCCTTTATTGCAGGGTTAATTCCGTTAGTATTCGCTTCTGGACCAGGTAAAATTGGTAACCGAACTATCGGTACAGCCGCTGCAGGAGGAATGCTCCTCGGAACCATAATTGGAGTAATCATTATTCCTGGATTGTATTATATATTTGGTAGAATTTCCGAAAGAACCAAATTTGTGAAAAACGAAGAAGAAAACCCATTAACCGAAGAAATTAATAACAATGAATACGAATAAAGTATATAAATTTCTTATCCCGCTAATCATTTGCTTGGCGGTGGTAAGTTGTAAAGCGCCTGCTATTGCTCCTACAAAGGCTAGCGCAGCCGTTCCAGAATCGTATGCAACTAGTAAGGATACTAACAATGTAGCTACACTTCCGTGGAAAACTTTTTTTAAGGATCCCGATTTAGTAAACTTGATTGATGTTGCAATTCAAAACAATCAAGAACTGATGATTACCCTTCAGGATATAGTTATCGCTAAAAACGATATCCGTATTCGTAAAGGGGCTATGTTGCCAACGGTTGGAGTAAGAGCCGGTTCTAGTATTGAAAAAGTAGGAACCTACACTAGTCAAGGTGCTGGAGATGCTTCGGCAGAAATCACTCCTGGAAGCAGAGTTCCTGAAGCTTTAACCGATTTTAATGTAGCGGCTTATGCTAATTGGGAAGTAGATATTTGGAAAAAACTGCGCAACTCTAAAAAGGCTGCCATCAGCAGATATTTATCTACTATTGAAGGTAAAAACTTTGTAATCACCAATCTTATCGGAGAAGTATCCGATTCGTATTACGAATTATTGGCTTTAGATAGTCAACTTCAAATTATCCGACAAACTATTGTTTTGCAAAACAATGCCCTTGAAATTGTAAAAGTTCAAAAAGAAGCCGCAAGAGCAACCGAACTAGGAGTGCAAAAATTTCAAGCAGAAGTTCTAGCATCGCAAAGCATGGAATTTGAAACGTTACAAAAGATAAAAGAAACCGAAAACAGAATTAACTTTTTGCTTGCACGTTATCCGCAAGAGATTAAAAGAAATAAAACCGATTTCTTAACCTTACCTGCTGCGGTTGTCAATTCGGGAATTCCTTCCCAATTGTTAGCAAATCGTCCGGATATTAAACAAGCCGAATTGGAATTGGCTGCTGCTAAACTAGATGTAAAAGTAGCACGTGCCGAATTTTATCCTTCGTTAAATATTTCAGCAACCTATGGTTTACAAGCGTTCAAACCATCGTATTTATTTACCTTGCCAGAATCTATTTTGTATTCACTAGCTGGAGATTTAGCAGCACCATTAATAAACCGAAATGCTATTAAAGCAGAGTTTAGCAATGCCAATGCGCGCCAACTTCAAGCATTGTATAACTACGAAAGAACTATTTTAAATGCCTATTTAGAAGTTTCTAATCAGTTGTCTAAAATCAGTAATATTGAAAGTAGTTTTAACTTAAAAACCAAACAAGTGACTGCCTTGAACCGATCTATAGAAGTTTCTAATGATTTGTTTAAATCCGCACGTATTGATTATTTTGAAGTTTTAATGACACAACGCGATGCGCTAGATACTAAACTAGAACTTGTAGACACTAAGAAAGAACAATTAAATGCTGCTATTCACATTTACCGAAATCTTGGTGGTGGTTGGAAATAAAAACTGGTTAATTGAAGAGTCGGTCTAGATAGATCGACTCTTTTTTTATAGTTTTTATTTTGTTTAACAATTGTTAGCATTTGAAATCCTTTTCTAAAATGTATTTTTGCAACTCTTATTCAATTTTAAAATAAAATGAAGTACACCAACCTTTCCAATTCTGATTTAAAAGTGAGCAACATTTGCCTTGGAACCATGACTTTTGGTAACCAAAACAGTGAAGCTGAAGCCCATCAACAATTGGATTATGCCATAGCACGAGGCATCAATTTTATTGATACTGCCGAAATGTATCCGATAGGAGGGAACGCCCAAATTGTTGGAAGTACCGAACGCCATATTGGAAGTTGGTTACACAAAATTGGTTCTTCTGAAAGACAGAAGTTGGTGATTGCTACTAAAATTGCAGGACCCCATCGCGGTATGGAATACATCCGTCAACCTTTAGATTTTTCTAAAAAAAGTATTCACGATGCGGTGGATTTAAGTTTGAAAAATCTGCAAACCGATGTTATTGATTTGTTTCAAATGCACTGGCCAGAACGGGTTATGAATATGTTTGGGCAACGTGGTTTAACTAAAATTGATACCCATTGGCAAGATAATTTTGCCGAAGTATTGTCCATTTATGACGGATTAGTAAAGGATGGAAAAATAAAAAGCATCGGAGTTTCTAATGAAAATCCCTACGGTGTGATGCGTTTTTTACAAGAAAGCGAAAAGAATAATTTGCCACGAATTGCTACCATTCAAAACCCGTATTCGTTATTGAATCGCTTGTTTGAAGTTGGCCTTTCGGAAATTTGTATGCGTGAAAACGTAGGTCTTTTAGCCTATTCGCCTTTAGGTTTTGGAACGCTTTCTGGTAAATATTTAAACGGAATTAATCCGGAATATAGAATGGCAAAATTCCCGCAATTCGTTCGATATACTGGCGAAAATGCAGTGAAAGCCACTCGATTATATAATGATTTAGCCGAAGCAAATAATCTGACGATTGCTCAAATGGCATTAGCATTTGTACACCAACAAAGTTTTGTAACTTCTACCATCATTGGTGCCACTTCTTTAGAGCAATTGAAAGCCAATATAGATGCTTTTGAAGTAGTTTTATCTCCAGAAGTTCTAGCAGAAATTAATAAAATTCAAGAGTTAATCCCGAATCCTGCTCCGTAGTATTCAGTGATCAGTGATCAGTGTTCAGTGTTCAGTGCTCAGAGTTCAGAGTTCAGAGCTCAGAGTTCAGTGCTCGGAACCTCAAAATTCATATTAAAAGGGTGAAAATTCAAGTTAATAACCTGAATTTTCACCCTTTTTACCTGAAAATTCACCTTCTGAGCCTGAATTTTGAGGTTATTTACCTGAAATTTCACCTTCCGAACCTGAAAATTGAGTCTTTTAGACTGAAATTTTAGTTTTACTGAGCACTGAACACTGAACACTGAGCACTGACCACTGATCACTAAAACTTATAAGTTATCAATCACCTTATCCTTCGGATACTTCACTTTATAACTAATTCGGATTTTCTTAGTTTCGTTGGGAGCCAATTTCAATTCCCAAGTTAGAATTCCGGTTTCGGTGTTTACTTTTGCTTTGCCATCTTCCAATAACTCAATGGTGATTTCTTTATCGGAACTCAATGGATATTGGTCTTTCAAAAGCATTTCAATATCTTCTTTTTTATTATTTCGAATGGTTATATCGTAGGTAAACATTTGCTCTTTATAAGAAGACAAGAATTTTGTACCTGATTTATCCACTACTTTCTCGCGTTTGATAGATATTTTTTTATCGCGTCCCATGCTTAAATTCAAGGTATCGGTGGTTTGATTTGGGTTGATGTTGGTTTTGCCTACATACAATCCTTCAAAAATAATATTGGCTTCCCCTTGCAACAAATTGTATTTGGAATAATCGTTAATTTCGGCCAATAAAAACGCTTCTTTATCCACTCGTGGTGCTGCATAATATTTGTAAGTAGCTGGCAATTTAATTTCTTTCAACGCCACCGAATGCGCTTTACCATTGGATAAAATATCATACGGAATGTCAATATCAAAGGAAACGTTGAGTTGGGTTTCCACATCGGTAGCATTAATAGAACGTACTGACTTATCTTTTCTAACTCCTAATGATGTTACCATAACCGCCTCTAATTGAACCCCGGATGCTCTACCTTGAAGTTTGTTACTAAGAACATCCCCATTACGATAATCGTCTTGGTATCCATATCTCAAAAACCAAGATCCTAAAATAGGTGCTTGATTATTCTGATTTGGGTTTCCGCTAGACAAAGTCAATTTCACTTTCTTCCAATCGATGCCCGTATTTTGAGTCACTTGTGCTTTATACATCATATTAATTGGGTCTTTCACACTTACAGCACGCAAGTCATAAAACGGTTTCCAATTGGCATTGTTGGTGATGTAATTAATGTCGAAATTCACATTTCCGGCGACTTCATTCATCACCTGAAGAATTAGTTTTCCGTCGGATGATTTGTCTTCTTTTTGGGTATTGATTTCTAGTTTTTTATTCAAATTTTGCAATTGAATCGTCCACTTGGTTTCTCTTTCTTGTAGCAAAGTAATGGTGTTGTTCAACTCGCTGCGTTTGGCTTTGTAGAAATCTACCAACTTCATCAGTTCGGCAATATTCAAGCCGGTATTAGCACCTGCAACCATTTGATTTTTATCTAACAAATCAACTGTTTTTGAATTGGAAACTTTCTCAATTTGAATCTTGGCAATCTCCTTGTTTACAATAATAATGCTATCGCGCACTTTTTTAATGGCTGGATTGCTTTCGTCAATTTCATATTCGGAGATGTAATTTTGGGTAAACTGCACCGATAATACCGTCACCGAATTGGGTGCGCCAATTTGAACCGTATTTTCATTCAAATAATCGGCAACATTTTTAATGACAATTTCGCTCGTTCCTGCCGGAAGATTTACCGAAGTAGTTTGTTGCAACTCGGCAGCATTAAAATATACCGTAGCGGCTTTTACTTTTGCGGAAGCGAAAATTGGTTTTTGAGCAAAACTAATTGCCGAAACCAGTACTGTGATAAGAAGTAATTTTTTCATAATTATTTTTTTAATGTCTCTCCTTTTATAACCATTCCAATTCCACCTGCCACCATAACTTTTCTGAATTCTTTAGGATTGATGGTGAAATTTTGATTTAAGGAATTTTTTTTAATTTTTTTTCTATCAATTGGAATGCTTTTATTCAGAGTATGATTCGAATACGACAGAGAATAATCCAATTGGTTTGCCGTATCTTCAATTTCTAATAACACCGAATATTCTCCTGTTTTTGGATTGTATTTCAATTCATTTTTTGCATTATTGAAATTGATTGTAAAATTTGGATATTTTTTTATATCAAATGGTTTGCTGGTCGTTGCATTTATTATTTTACCTTTAATAGTAAAAGGTTGAGTTATAAAAATAGGTTTTTTTAACGCTACCGTTCCCATAACAGTACCTATTTGCATGGAATCTGTTTGTGTAATTTTTGGTGCTGGCTTTTCTTGTGCTACAATATTGGTAGTTAATAATACCGAAGCAGCTACCGCAACAGCATATTTAAAATTATTTGATTTTGATAGGGTTATCAAATCAAATTCTTCCTCTAATTGGGTAGTTTTTAATTTAGCACAGATGTTTTTGTTTTTGGATTCCGAAAAAAATCTACCAATTTCGTAATTGGTTTTATCGGATAAATCAATAACATCTTTAGTGCAAATAGAACAATGAAAGCCCGAATCGATTTTTTGCATTTTATCCAAATCAGCATCACAAGGCGAATTAATTTCAATTTTAAAAGTGTTTTTCATAATAAAATAAATTTTGTGGTTATTGTATTTGAGGATAAATCTAATAGAAATGGGGAAAGACTATAAATATTTATTTAACAATTGTAGGTATTAATATATTTTGTGGCTTTTACATTTGTAAGGAATTAAGAAAGGATATTTTTTTTATTGTCTTTATATAGAATACCCATTCCGCCTATGATTTTGAAGGATTGGAAATCTTCGGATGGATTTACAAAGATGTCTAATTTGTTGGTTTTTTCTTTAGTATTTATTGGAAATACTTTCGAATAGCGTACCTCCTCATTGGAAATATATACTGTAATGGATTTAGTATTTTCATTTACTAATAATTCAATGGAATACGCTCCAGTTTTTGGATCTATTTTTACACTTGTTGCCGAACCATTTACGAAAATGGACAAATTTGGATATTCCGTTTCCGAAACAGGTTTTTTGGTTTTACTATCCAAAACTTTACCTTGTATAATAATGGAAACATCTTTATGTTGCGCCATCATTTTTCCCATTATTACTCTTTTTGGAGTTGGGGTTTGCTCTGTTTTTGGAGCTGGACTTTCTTGTGCCACAATATTTGAGGTCAATAAAATAGAAGCCGCTACCGCAACAGCATATTTGAAATTGTTGTTTTTTGAATTAGTTTCATATTCAAAAGTTTGTTCTAATTGTGAAACGTTCAAACGCGCACAAATATTTTTGTCTTTGGTTTCTGAGATGAATTTAGTCACTTCCGAATTGGTTTTAGTGCTTAAATCCACAACGTTTTTTACACACGAATTGCAAAACGAACCATTAGCATTCGGAATCATGTTGTTGAAGTTCTCGTGGCAAGGACTTGTTATTTCTAAGGAAAATTTCTTTTTCATAGCATTCTATTTTTAAGTTAAATTCAAATTGTAACATTTGTATTACTTACATAGAGCACAATTTTTATAAAAAGGTTGGGAAGCCTTGAAAATATTTTTTTGATTTACCCAAATAAATGCTCTACTACTTCTTCAATTTTAGAGACTAAAACTATTTTTATAAAGGAATTTTTTATAGATATTTTATTGTATTTGGATACAAATATGGTTGCAAATCCTAGTTTTTCAGCTTCTTGAATCCGTTGTTCTACTCTGTTTACCGGACGGATTTCTCCCGAAAGGCCTACTTCGCCAGCAAAACAAACATCTTTTCCAACGGCAATATCTTCATTTGACGAAAGGATAGCAGCCACAACCGCTAAATCAATTGCAGGATCGTCTACTGAAATTCCTCCGGTTACGTTCAAGAAAACGTCTTTGGTGCCCAATCTAAATCCGGCACGTTTTTCTAAAACCGCCAAGAGCATGTTCAGCCTTTTGGCATTATAACCTGTGGTACTTCGTTGTGGAGTTCCATAAACTGCTGTAGAAACCAATGCTTGAATTTCTATCATTAACGGGCGCATACCTTCTAGAGTAGAGGCAATAGCAGTTCCCGAAAGTTCTTCTTCCCGATGCGATAGCAATATTTCGGAAGGATTGGAAACTTCTCGCAAGCCCGAACCTTGCATTTCATAAATTCCTAATTCGGCAGTAGAACCAAATCGGTTTTTTAAACTTCGTAAAATTCGATACACGTGATTTCTATCGCCTTCAAATTGCAAAACGGTATCTACCATGTGTTCCAAAATCTTTGGTCCAGCAATGGTTCCGTCTTTGGTAATGTGTCCAATTAATATAACCGGAACGTTAGTTTCTTTAGCAAATTTTATCAACTCGGCAGTACATTCTCTAATTTGAGAAATACTTCCGGCAGTAGATTCTATATAATCGGTATGTAGCGTTTGAATGGAATCAATAATTACAATTTCGGGTTCCATTTCTTGAATTTGTCGAAAAATATTTTGAGTCTTAGTTTCGGTAAGAATATAGCAATTATCGCCTTCTGGAGTAATTCTTTCGGCACGCATTTTTATTTGCTTCTGACTTTCTTCACCCGAAACGTATAAGGTTTTGTAAGGTAATTTTAAAGATATTTGAAGTAACAAAGTACTTTTTCCTATTCCAGGTTCCCCGCCAAGAAGGATTAAAGAACCAGGAACGATACCGCCACCAAGTACACGGTTTAATTCACCATCCAAAGTATCCATGCGTACTTCTTGCGAGGAATCTATCTCGGCAATTTTTAGTGGTTTTGGTGCTTTTTTAACTTCGGAAGTAGGCTTCCAACTGCTTTTTTCTTCTTTTTGAATTACTTCTTCCACAATTGTATTCCATTCTTTGCAGGCATTACATTGCCCTTGCCATTTGGCATATTGGGTGCCACAATTCTGACAAAAAAAGGAAGTTTTAAGTTTGGCCATTATTTTTTTATTTGGGCACGAAGTTGTGCTGCTTTATCCAACATCATGTCTTTGGTTAAATTACCAATAGCCTCTAACTGAAAAGCGTTTTGGTAGTATTTTACCGCGTTTTTCATATCCCCAGTATTTTCATAATACATCGCCATTTGGTAATCGCCAAGCATGGTTCTAGGGTACATTTTATGCGAAAGTTGTGCTAATTGTTCCAATTCGGCATAGGCTTTATTTTTTAAGATTGCCGCTTCAATTGCTTTGAAATCGTTAATTCGAATGTTCATTTTAATGCTCAAGGCTTTTTCTAGAACATCGTATTTGTTTTTCAAATACGTCACATAACCTGATTCTAATTTGACAATTTTCTCTTGAAATTCTGTGGTAGAAATAGGTTGGTAGGAAGCAAAAAACTGGTACAATGCACTCGGAATAGAATATAAAACTAACGAATAATGAGATGCTTCTTTAAAATCATCGTATTTATAATTCAAAGCAGGATTTACTATCGCCTTGATATTAGTATCCAAAGTGGTGATTTTGGCTTTCATTTTTTTGATATCTCCATCGGATGAAGATTGATAGTAAAAAATATTTTGTTTAAAAGTTGCCAGTCTTTCGGGAATATTAGTTTCCATATCTAAGGCAAGTTCTGGGCTTAATGAAATATAAGCATTAAATAAGGGTGCATCTTTGTATAAATATAGATTCATAAAACTAGCCGTTACATCGTGACCTGCAATAATTTTGAAAGGGGAAATTCGGTATTTACTTTGAATATAGGGCATCAATTCGCCGCCAATAAACTCGAAAAAATCAGAGCCTTTTCCTTCTGGCAAACCAGTCGCATCGTCTATAGTACAATCGTCATTGCGTTCGTTTCCTTGTGTTAAACCTACTATGATAACTTCGGGCAAATCATCCCAGTAATTGCCATAACTTATTGCACCTTGAAAGGGATCAAAAAGATAATCGCCATCCAATAAAAACAATAATGGATAGGTTTTTTTAGTCTCTTTAGAATAAGATGGGGGAAGGGATATAGTTAATTCCCGATAGGTTTTTTGTTTTTTAAACATAACGCTATCTTTCACTTTTTGAGAGTATCCACTGTAACTTAAAGTCACTAACAATAAAAGGATAATTTTTTTCATATAAATTTAGAAATTAAAGTTCTAATAAAAGAGTTTAAAGTCTAGCAAGATAAGAATTATTTTCTATTTAAAATAGGAAGAAATAAGAAGGAAAGTAATCCTAAAATTAAAACTAAAAGCATTTGGGAAGTCCAAATAATCCATCCAAATGCAGTTCCTATAGGCTCTGCAATAGCGTAAAAAAGTAAGACTTTAGATGTAAGAAAAGGGTAAGCACCAAAGCCGCTGTTGGTGAAGGCTATGGCAATACTTCCTACTACAAATGAGGTTATAATGGCGCCAATGGTTAGTACCGAAGTTTCGGGAATTGCCTTGGTTGCAACAAAATAAGTAAGAATATACGAACCCCAAATTAATAACGTTTGAAAAAAATACTTCCACTTTTCTTTCATGTGAACCACACTCAACAAACCTTCTTTTAAACCGGAAATTTTTTCTTTAAAAAGAGTAACTATTTTTAGTTTAGAATATCTATAAATTAAAATAAAAGCAATAAAACCTATTGTTCCCGCTATTAAAAGGATTGCTATTAAATGCAGAGGCATTTTATCTAAAATGAATGCTTTAACAATATTAAATTGTAAAACTACCGCAAGAAGCATGAAGAATAACAAGAAAAACATATCAATAATTCTTTCGGCAACTATAGTCCCAAAACCTTTATCAAATGGAATATTATTGTATTTTTTTACTATAACAGCTCTAGAGATTTCTCCAGATTTTGGCACGGTTAAATTCAATAAATAACCAATATTAACCGCCATGAAATTATTTGCAAAAGAAGATTCGTAACCCAAATGGTCTAACATGTATTTCCATCTATAGGCTCTAATGGCATTGCCAACAAAGCCAATAAAAACAGCCAAAATCACATAATAGTAATTGGCGTTTTTAAAATACCCTTCGATTTCGCTTATTTGCGCCTCGGTAAATTTATTGTATTGGTAAGCAATTATACCTATGCCCAAAGCTATAGGAATGACAATTGACAACCATTTGCTAAGGTGATTTTTCAAAATTTATTTCAAGGAATTGTCGTTTTCATTAGGGAAAACGAGCCAAGGTTTGAATGTTTTTGCTTCTTCAAAATCTAAAGTAGCATAAGAAATAATGATGATAATATCGCCTGCATGCACTTTTCGTGCCGCTGGGCCATTAAGGGTTATTTCACCAGAATTTGGTGCTCCTTTAATAGCATACGTTTCAAAACGTTCGCCATTATTGATATTAACAATAGAAACTTTTTCGCCTTCAATTAGGTTGGAGGCATTCATTAAAGTCTCATCGATAGTAATACTACCGATATAGTTTAAATCTGCGCCAGTTACTTTAACGCGATGAATTTTTGATTTTACAACTTGAATTTGCATGGGGCAAAGTTAAATTATTTTAGTGAAATAGTATCAATCAATCTTATTTTGTTCACAAAAACGGCAATAAAGGCACGATACTTCTTGTTTTCGTTTTTGGTTACACAGGTTAAAAGCGTTTCTTCATCGGCAATTTCGAAATATTCTAATTCAAATTCTGGATGTTTTTCAAATGCTTTTGCAACAAAATCCGTCACGGTTGTAGCAGATTCCGTGCCAAAAAGTGTTTTTGCCTGATTTAATATTTCAAAAATAATGGAAGCATTTTCTTGTTCTTTTGTTGAAAGACGCTCGTTTCTTGAACTCATGGCCAAACCACTAGTTTCTCTGTAAATAGGGCATCCAATAATAGTAACGGGAATTTTTTCTTTGGCAACTAATTTTTTTACAATTTGCAATTGTTGGAAATCTTTCTCGCCAAAATAAGCATTTGTTGGTTTAACAATTTCCAAAAGTCGTTTCACTACCGTGCCAACTCCGTCAAAATGTCCGGGACGAAATTTGCCCTCCATTTGATTTTCCAAACCATCAAAATCGTAATGTTGTGATGTGGTATTTCCTTCATAAATATCCTCTACTGTTGGTGCATAAACGATGATTTTATCGGATACTGTTTTTATTTTTTCCACATCATTTTCTAAAGTTCTAGGGTATTTTTCAAGGTCCTCTGGGTTGTTGAACTGCGTTGGATTTACAAAAATACTAATTACCGTATGGGTATTGTTTTCTATCGATTTTTCCAACAAAGATAAATGTCCTAAGTGTAATGCTCCCATGGTTGGTACAAACCCTATGGTGCAATTAAGGCTTGCGATGCTTTGTAAGTGCTTGTTTAAATCCGCTTTGTTGTTGAAAATGAGCATATCGTTTTAATTAAAATAGGGTACAAACTTACTACTTTAGTAAATATCTGCATAAATTTTTGTAATTTTGCATGTTTTTTATTGCCAATAAGTAAATAAAAGTTTTTATGGAAGACAAGAGGATATTGTATGTATCATCTGAGGTGGTGCCTTATCTGGCTGAGAATGAAGTTTCTCTGATGTCTTATGACGTGCCAAAAATGATTAATGACCAAGGAGGACAGATTAGAATTTTTATGCCAAGATATGGAAATATCAATGAAAGAAGGCATCAATTGCACGAAGTTATTCGCTTATCGGGGATGAATTTAGTTGTAAATGATGTAGACATGCCTTTGATTATAAAGGTGGCTTCTATCCCAAAAGAGAGAATTCAGGTATATTTTATTGATAACGATGAATATTTCAAGAGAAAGGCAACTTTTTCTGATGAAGATGGCGTTTTGTATCCAGATAACGATGAGCGTGCTATTTTCTTTGCAAAAGGAGTAGTAGAAACGGTTAAAAAATTAAACTGGGTTCCAGATATTATTCATGTTCATGGTTGGATGGCATCGATGCTACCAGTTTATATGAAACATTTTTATAAAGACGAAGCGTTATTTTCGGAAACTAAAATAGTTACTTCGGTTTACGGACAATCTTTTGAAGGGACTTTAGACGTTGAAATGATTAATAAAATCAAGTTTGATGGAATCGCTACAGAGGCTATTGCCGATTTAGAAGTTCCTAATTACGAGAATTTAATAAAAACCTCTATAACTCATTCGGATGCAGTAATTATTGCATCAGAAAATCTTTCCCCAAGTTTAACAAAATTTATAGAATCTTCAGAAAAACCTTTTTTACCTTTCGCTCCGAAAGAAGGGTTTGCCGAGGCTTACACTACTTTTTATAAAAATATGTTATAATATAATTTACAAAACATGAAATTTAATTTCTTTCTTAAAACATTTATTGCCTTATTTTTTATTGTTCTAGTTGCTTCTTGCGATAAAGACATTAATGAAATTGGTTCAGGAATTACGGGTAATAATCACTACGGAATGGATTTGGCTTACTCTGATGTGGTTGCTTACAATCAAAATTTAGGGCCCGTTCAAACTAATAATTTGACAGTTAACCAGTTTGGTTATTATAATAATCCTGTTTTTGGAAAAACCAAAGCAAGTTTTGTTACTCAAGTAGCACTTGCTTCTGAAGCCCCTGCTCTTTATACACCAACTATTGACTCTGTATATTTGTATGTTCCTTATTTTAGTACTTTTGTTAGTACAGACACTGATTCTGGTGATAGTTCTTACACTTTAGATTCACTTAAAGGTTCAAGTAAAATAAAATTGAGCGTTTATGAGTCTACTAAGTTTTTAGAAACTTTAGATCCTGCATCAGGTTTTCAATTACAACAAAAATACTATTCCAACCAACAACCAGATTTTGATGCAAATAATGGTGGATTTAAGTTGAATAATGATAATAAAAGTATTGACCCTAAAAACACAACTCCAGATAATAGTCAAAATGATAAATTTGTGTTTAGTAATAGTCAAATTAAATTTTATAAAAATAAAGCAGATGGTACCCCAGGAACTACAGAAGTTTCCGAAAGAAAAGCACCAGGAATGTTTCTTAATTTAGATAAAGATTTTTTCAAAACTAAAATATTACAAGCGCCATCAGAAAAATTGTTTAATAACAATGTGTTTAAAAATTATTTTAAAGGGCTTTATTTTAAAGTTGAAAATGCTACAGATTCACCAGATCAAGGAACGCTTGCAATGATGAATTTTACTAATGGAGTAATTACTATAGTTTATCACGATAAAGTTTCAACTACAGATACTGCTTCTCCAATTAGAAAAACACTTCAATTAAACCTTTCGGGGAATTCTGTTAATTTGTTAAACAACGAAAATACTTTTCCAGGATATGTTACGCCTAACCCAACTTCGGGTGACCGAAATCTTTTCTTAAAAGGTGGCGATGGATCAATGGCGGTAATTGATTTGTTTAGTAAAACGGATAATTACGGATATAATAAAATTACTGGAGTTAAAGAAAATACTCCAAACAATGTTTCTGATGAATTGGATGATTTAAGAAATCCAGCAGGAGGTCAACAAAAATGGTTAATTAATGAAGCCAATTTGACTTTTTTCATTGCAAAATCTACAATGGCTAATACAATTGAACCTAATAGAGTTTTCTTATACGACTTAAATAACAAAAGACCTTTAATAGATTATTATTCCGATTATACTTCAGGAAGTACTTTCAAGTTTAATAAATTTATTCATGGCGGAATATTACAAGATCAAAATGGCAAAATTGTAAATGCCAAAATTGGAGAAAAAGGAACTACTTATAAGGTTAATATTACCAACCATATAAGAAATTTAATAAAATATGGTGGGATAGGAGTAACAAAAGATTCAACTAACGTTAGATTAGGTTTGGTTGTAACTGAAAACATATCCAATGCTTATAATAATTATTTACAATCTCCTTTTACTTCTGGAAGCGGAACTAATATGTTTCAAACTAAATACATCCCTATGATGTCTGTAGCCAACCCTTTAGGAACTGTTTTGTACGGAAGTAATATTCCTGTAGGAGATCCTGATTACAATAAAAGAGTGAAATTAGAAATTTATTATACTAAACCTGACTAAATAAACCCCAAATTTATGTGTGGAATTGTTGGATATATTGGACACCGTGAGGCTTATCCTATAGTAATAAAAGGATTGAAACGTCTAGAATATAGAGGTTACGATAGTGCCGGATTAATGCTTTACGATGGAGATGAATTAAAAATTTCTAAAACTAAAGGTAAAGTTTCTGACCTTGAAGAAAAATCTTCTTTAGAAATTACAACTAACGGATCTATAGGAATTGGGCATACAAGATGGGCTACTCATGGAGTTCCTAACGATGTAAATTCGCATCCTCATGTTTCTAATTCGGGAGATATTTGTGTAGTTCATAATGGTATTATCGAAAATTACGAGCCATTAAAGAAAGAATTAATAAAAAGAGGTTATGTTTTTACTTCCGATACCGATACCGAGGTTTTAGTAAATCTTATTGAGGAAGTTCAGAAAAAAGAAAATTTAAAACTTGGTAAAGCAGTTCAGGTTGCTTTAAATCAAGTAGTAGGTGCTTACGCTATTTGTGTTTTCGATAAGAAAAAACCAGATGAAATTATAGTTGCTCGATTGGGTAGCCCATTGGCAATAGGAGTTGGAGAAAATGAATTTTTCATTGCTTCCGATGCTACACCATTTATAGAATATACTTCTAATGCTATTTATTTGGAAGACGAAGAAATGGCAATTGTTCGTTTAAATAAGCCATTAAAAATTCGAAAAATAAAAGATGATTCTCTTGTAGATCCTTATATTCAGGAATTACAAATGAATTTAGAGCAAATAGAAAAAGGCGGTTACGAACATTTCATGCTTAAAGAAATTTACGAGCAACCTAATGTTATTAAAGATACCTATAGAGGAAGGCTTCATCCCAATACTGGAATAATCCAAATGTCGGGAGTAGAAGATAATCTAGAAAAATTTTTAAATGCCGAAAGGATTATCATTATAGCTTGTGGTACTTCTTGGCATGCAGGATTAGTGGCAGAATATGTAATTGAAGAATTTGCTAGAATACCTGTTGAGGTAGAATATGCATCAGAATTTAGATATCGAAATCCTATTATTACCAATAAAGATATTGTTATTGCTATTTCCCAATCGGGAGAAACTGCCGATACCTTGGCTGCAATAAAATTAGCTAAAGAAAAAGGAGCGTTTGTATTTGGAGTATGTAATGTAGTTGGTTCTTCTATCTCTAGAGAAACTCATGCAGGGGCTTACACCCATGCAGGTCCAGAAATTGGAGTAGCTTCTACCAAAGCATTTACAACACAAATCACTGTGTTAACAATGATAGCATTGCGTTTGGCTAAAGCAAAAGGAACCCTTTCTACATCGGATTATTTTAGATATTTACAAGAACTTGAGTTAATTCCTGAAAAAGTTGCCGAAGCATTAGAAACTAATGATATGGCTAAAACAATTGCTTCTATTTATAAAGACGCACCTAATTGTCTTTATTTGGGAAGAGGATATAATTTTCCAGTAGCACTAGAAGGTGCTTTGAAATTAAAAGAAATTTCTTATATTCATGCCGAAGGCTACCCTGCTGCAGAAATGAAACATGGTCCGATTGCTTTGATAGATGAAAAAATGCCAGTTATTGTTATTGCTCCAAAACAAGGACATTATGATAAAGTGGTTAGTAATATTCAAGAAATAAAATCCAGAAGTGGTAAAATAATTGCCATTGTTACTAAAGGAGATAGTCAAGTTAAAGAATTAGCAGATCACGTTATTGAAATTCCAGAAACTTCGGATGCCTTGTCTCCATTATTAACTACTATTCCGTTGCAATTATTATCTTATCATATTGCTGTAATGCGAGGTTGTAATGTAGACCAGCCTAGAAATCTTGCAAAATCAGTTACGGTAGAATAATCACATTTTTTACACAATATTGTAAAGCGAAACTTTTGTTTCGCTTTTTTTTTGTTTTAATAATTATTTTCAATTTTTTGTAAGAGTAAACTTATAAAATTTACTTAAATCCCTATTTTGTTAAGAAAAACTTAATAAAAAGCAGGATATGAATATTCAGTATTGTGTAGATAAAAATGATAATTATTAAAATATCACCCTCTTTTTTTAGTAATATAAAAATTATTTGTACTTTGGCTACTTATAACCAACAAAATTAAACCTAATGAAGATTTATTATTTTATTTTGACATTGTTTTTTTGCAGCATATCCTTTGCGCAAAGTTCAATTTCAGGTTCAGTAAAAGACACTAAAAATGAACCAATTCCAGGTGTAAATATTAAAATTTCCGGTCAGTCTTTAGGGGCTATTACCGATGCAACTGGAAAATTTGTGTTAAAAGCCCCTGCTAAACTTCCGTTTACAATTGAAGTTTCTAGCATCGGTTATGCATCACAAAAAGTACAAGTAACTTCACTTGCTAAAAATGTAGAAGTGGTATTACAAAGTGAAGACACTAAATTGGATGACATTGTAGTTTCGGCTTCTAGAACTCCAGAGAGAATTAAAGAATCTCCAGTAACCATTGAGAGAATGGGGATTAAAGACATTAAGAAGTCGGCTTCTCCATCTTTTTATGATGGTTTAGAGAATCTTAAAGAGGTGCAAATGAATACTAGTAGTATGTCATTTAAATCCATCAATACTCGTGGTTTTGCTACGGTTGCCAATACTCGTTTTATGCAATTAGTAGATGGCATGGATAACTCTTCGCCATTATTGAATTTCGTTATCGGAAACATGATTGGTGTTTCTGAAATTGATGTGCAAAGTGTAGAGTTACTTCCAGGGGCTTCTTCTGCTTTATATGGTGCGAATGCATTTAATGGTGTTTTATTCATGAACAGTAAAAGTCCTTTTACTAGCCAAGGAATTACGGCCTATGTAAAATATGGTCAAACTACTCAAAAAGCTGCGGGTGCTAATGATTATGCCGATTACGGTGTGAGAGTTGCACATGCGTTTGATAGTCATTTTGCTGCTAAAGCTAACTTTACGTTCTTAAAAGCAACGGATTGGTATGCTACAGATTATAGAGATTTGAGCAATCCAGGAAAAGACAGATCGTATTATAATTATAATGGTCTTAACGTTTATGGAGATGAAGCAACTACTAACTTAAAAGGAGTAGGTCAAACATTAGCAGGTATGGGATTAATCCCAGGATCTGCAGTAAATTTATTGCCAAATTATAACGTAAGTAGAACTGGTTATAATGAAACGGATTTAACAGATAATAAAGTACGAAATACCAAAATTGATTTTTCTTTACATTTCAGACCATTAGGAAATGAAAAATTGGAAATTATTTGGCAAAGTAAATTTGGTTTTGGTAATGCAGTTTATCAAGGAGCCAACCGTTATTATTTAAATGACTTTTTTATGCAACAACATAAATTAGAAGTTAAAGGGAAAAATTTCTTTGTTAGAGGATATACTACAACAGAAGATGGTGGAAAATCCTACGATATGTTATTTACAGCACTTAATGTAAATAGAGCATGGAAAAGTGATGCTACTTGGTTTGGTCAATATGCAGGACAATACATATCTTCTACTTTAGGAGGTGCTACTCCAGATCAAGCTCATGCTGCTGCAAGATTAGTAGCAGATACTGGAAGATTAATTCCAGGAACAGATGCATTCAAAAGTGCTTTCAATAATGTAATTGCTAATCCAGATGTTCTTTCAGGATCTAAATTAGTAGACAATTCTAGAATTTACCATTCGGATGCAAATTATAACTTTAAAGATCTTTTCAAACCAGTTGAAATTCAAGTTGGAGGTTCTTTTAGACAATACCAATTGAATTCTCATGGAAGAATTTACACAGATGCCGACGGTCCTATATACTATAATGAATATGGTTTATATACCCAAGCACAAAAGAAATTAATGGAAGATCGTTTAAAACTTACAGGGTCTGTTCGTTACGACAAATCTAAAAACTTTAACGGAAGTTATTCTCCAAGAATTTCTGCAGTTTATTCTGCAGGAGCACAAAAAGCACACACATTTAGAGGTTCGTTCCAAACAGGTTTCCGTAATCCATCTACACAAGACCAATACATCGGATTTAATGTAGGTAGTGCTGTGTTAGTAGGTTCTGCGCCAGACAACTTGGTTAGATATACTGAAACTTTACCAGTATCTTCAGCAGCAGGTCAAACTTTTGCAGGAGGAACATCTGTGGTAATGACAGGTTTAAATGCTTATAACAATTCGTATACTGCTTCTTCAGTACAGGCATTTGCTGCTCTTGCAGGTTCAAATCCTGTTGCAGCGGCAGCATTGTTAAGAAAATCAAATGCTTCTTATGTAAAACCAGAAACGGTTAAAGCATTTGAATTAGGATATAGAGGACAATTTAAAGGTTTCTCTTTTGATGTGAATACCTATTATAATGTATATAACCATTTCCTTGGAAATCTTACTGTGGTTGCGCCTTTATATGGTACTGCTATGGATTCTCCTAGTCTTGCTGCAGGTCCAACAGACGCAGGTTTCCAATCGGTTCACGCATTAACTAACGGAAATACTAGAGCATATCAATTATACACCAATACAGATATCGAAATCAAATCTTTAGGTTTCGGAATAGGTGTAGGTAAAAAAGTTTACAAAGATTTTGAAGTTAGTGCTAATTACAACTATGCACAATTTGATTTTGATCAAGCTAAAGACCCAAGTTTTGAAGCTGGATTCAATACTCCAAAACATAGAGTAAAAGCATCTTTCGGAAACGAAAAATTATTCAAAAACTTCGGATTTAATGTTAGTGGAAGATGGAATACAGGTTACTTATGGCAATCTACTTTTGCAGATGGAATGATTTCTGCTGCAACCGTTCTTGATGCTCAAGTTAACTATGCACTTCCAAAATTAAAATCAGTACTTAAATTAGGCGCTGCTAATATTGGTGGAAAAGAATACCAACAAGTTCTTGGAGCAGGGTTAATTGGTCGTCAATATTTTGCTTCCTTAACTATCAATCCTTAATTTTCAATAATAACATATAATAAAACTATTATGATAAAAAATTTCAAATGGCTTCTTTTGGTTTCATTAACCTTTGCAGCTTGTAATAATACCGACGAGGTAACTACCGATGCTAATTCATCAGATGGTTTGCCATTAACTTCCGGAAGCGCCAATTTTTCTAAATATGTTGCTTTAGGTAACTCTTTAACTTCTGGTTATAGTGATGGGGCTCTTTTTATTGAAGGACAAAAAGGTGCTTATCCAGCACTTTTAGCGCAACAATTTGCCCTTATAGGTGGAGGTACTTTCAGTACTCCGTTTATGGCAGATAATGTTGGTGGATTTAAAGTAGGAGGAACCGTTGCTAGTGGACCAAGATTGTATTTTAATGGTTCTGCACCCGTGCCAGTTTCCGGTACTCCAAGTACAGAAATACTTACGCACCTAACAGGACCTTTTAATAATATGGGAGTTCCAGGAGCAAAAAGTTTCCATTTATTATCTAATACATACGGAAATCCAGCAGGAATAGGATCTTATGCTAATCCTTATTTTGTGCGTTTTGCTTCCTCTACATCTGCAACTGTATTAGGAGATGCAACCGCTCAAAACCCTACATTTTTCTCTCTTTGGATAGGAAACAATGACGTTTTAGCATATGCTACATCAGGAGGAACTGGTGTAAACCAAACAGGAAACATGAATCCTGCAACTTATGGTGCTAATGACATTACCGATCCAACTGCTTTTGCTTCGGTATATAATACTTTAATAAATGGCTTAACTGCTAATGGTGCTAAAGGAGTTATTGCTAATATTCCTTATGTAACATCAGTTCCGTTTTTTACAACAGTTCCAACTAATCCTATTCCAGGATTGCCTACTGCAAGCGCTGCACAATTAAACCAATTATTTGGTGCAATTAACCAAATCACTACTGCATTAGGGCAACCAAATAGATTTGCAACTATTGTAGCAGATGACAACAACCCTGCAACAACTGAAAAAAATCCATTGCTTATTAATGACGAAAGTTTGCCAAACCTTTCTGCTTATATAACTGCAGCATTAACTCCAGCATTAGGAGCCCCAACTGCAGGATATGTAGGAAATTTATATGGTAGAGCAAAACATGCAAGCAATGTTCCAGCAACTAGAGATTATATCTTGTTAACTGCACAATCGGTAATAGGTACTACTCAAGCAGGTGCTCCATCACCATTCAATACTGTTGGAGTTTCCTATCCTATGCAAGACAGTACAACATTAACAGCAGCAGAAACAGCAGAAGTTAAAGTTGCTACAGATGCTTACAACGCAACCATTCAATCTTTGGCAGCAGCCAAAGGCTTAGCGTTTGTAAATGCAAATACAATCATGTCACAAGTGGCTAATGGCGGAATCGCTTATAACGGTTTCACTATGACTTCTACTTATGTTACCGGAAATGCTTTCTCTTTAGACGGAGTACATCCAAGTCCAAAAGGATATGCCTTAATTGCTAATAAATTTATAGAAGCAATCAATGCAACTTATGGCTCTAACTTAAGAGGACCAGATTTAGGAGGTTATAGAATACTTTTTCCTGCTACTTTATAATAAAAGAAACTTATAAATTTCAAAACCATCTACTTCGGTAGGTGGTTTTTTGTTTATAATAAGATGTAGGATTAGGAGCGAAAAAGCAGGCATTTTAGTAAAGGTCATTCCTGCCATCCGTACCAATCTGTCATTGCGAGGCACGAAGCAATCTCATGACACCATAGTATTGTCGCAATGCCAGGATTTCCACTTTTGTCAGGGCTAAGTAGGTTTTGTCTTTTGTGAAATAATAGTTTCAAAAGATACTATATTTAAAAAGGCAGGAAGGAAAAAAACAACTATAATATTTGCCATTTTAATTCGGTACGGTCCCGATATTCTTTTTAAATGAATAATCTAATGCGATTTCTAATCACCTAAGAAATTTATCTAATTCGTGCTCTATTTTTTTTATTAAATAATTAATTGTATCTTTCGTCTTCATTAAATTGCATATTGTCGAATTACTACTTCATGTTTTAACAAGTTAGTAGAAAATTTATGACTGACGTTGTCTGAAAAAAATACTTGAAAAACTTTGATTTATTCAAGAAATGAGTAAGAAACAGTTATTTATTTAACACGGAAATATAAATTAATTATGCTAACGGGGCGGTACATTAACTAACATTTAAAATAGTACCTAAAGTTGTCGTCCTGTGGTAGTCCACATTTCTAAAAAGGGAAGAAAAATATTTTTATGAAAAATCTTATAATAAAATTAGAAATTTTAGGTATTTCATTTTTTTTATTTTTACTAAGTTCTTGTAGTAAAAACGATACCGAAAGTGAATCTAGTGTTCTTAAAATAAATAAGACATCTGACATCCAAATTAATCTTGAAAATCAAAATTTCATCAGAGAAGATCTAAAGAAGTTTTTTAAGGGTCAAAAATATAAAATATGTAACCTTTCAGATAGCATAAATCTTAATCAAGAGAAACTTATTGGTTCTATTAATGATACAACAGGAGTAACTACACCACCCGTAATTACTCCGCCTGTAACACCACCATCTTCGATATTTGGGCCATTTAATTATTCATTATCTAATAATGGAATAATTCAAGAAAATGCTAAAGTTGTTTTAAATAACACAACTAATTATTCTTATGGTGTTTATTTTTGTCATATAGGTAGGTACTCTGCAAATATAGTATTGCCCAATAACACAACTGGTTGGATAAAACCAAATAGTTTTACTAACCAACTTTATTTAAATTACTCAAATCAATCTTTTGGTTATGCTTATAATATTACTGTATCTCCAACTGGTCAAACGACTATGAATATTGCTACATATTATTTAAAAGTTAATTACAATATTTTGGGACAATGGTTGGGTGGGAATATTATACCAAATATTTATGGAACACCAGCCCTGCAATATTTTTATATGGGAATCTAATAAAAGAGATAAATATGAAATCAACTAAAATTTTATTAATTATTGTAATTCTTTTTGTAATGCAAAGTTGTTGCAAGGATACTAAAGAAGTGTGTTCAGTAGATATTTCAAATTCCTTGACCAGTATTGAAAAAGAGTACAGTTGTGAGAATACAACAACAAATATGCATTTGAATTCCAATATCGAATATAAAGTAATTGCTAATAGCGTTGATTATGATAATCTTGTAGTTGGCGTTTGCCATCCAACAATTAACTTTACAAAATATAACCTAATTATTGGTACAATATTTAGCGATGTAGGGATTAATTATTTACCTTATAAATTTTATAGTTCATGTGAGCCAAATTATTATAAATTATCTGTAAATTATAAAATTATTCTTTCTCAAACGGGCAATACATTCTATACTTATCATGTGTTAGTTCCAAAGGAATTTATTATTGATAATCTTAAAATAACATACCTTGTTAATTCATAGTAAATTTCAACCAAAATAGTCTGTTTTCAGCATACAAACAAAATAAAACAATAGTCTAATAGTTACATTTTTATTTAGATTTTTTGATAACCTGCTCAATTGTAGAAAACATAAAATACTTTCCAACTTCTTCTTCATGACAAAAAAAACCTATATTTTTCAAAACCATCTACTTCGGTAGGTGGTTTTTTGTTTATATCCTATAGATTTCTTTATAAAATCCAAGATGCTCTTAAAAAAAGTCAAAAAAATCTTAAAAAAATCTCTTTTTACTATTGATTTTCTATTTAGAAAAATTATCTTTGCACACTGAAAAAAGACATTATTTTTTCATTTCTAATACGCTATTAAATAAATACATAAGCAATGTCAAAAGCAATAGGAAAAGTTTCTCAAATCATCGGGCCAGTAGTTGACGTAGTATTCAACACTAAAGACGCTGAATTACCAAAAATTTACGATTCATTAGAAATCACTAAAAAAGACGGTACTCTATTAATTTTAGAAGTACAATCACACATTGGTGAAGATACGGTTCGTACCATCTCTATGGATTCTACAGACGGATTAAGCAGAGGTACGGATGTGGTTTCTACTGGAAATCCAATTCAAATGCCAATCGGTGCAGATGTTTACGGACGTTTGTTCAACGTAATTGGTGATGCAATTGATGGTTTAGGAAATTTACCAAAAACTGGAGAAAACGGAATGTCAATTCACCGTACTGCTCCAAGATTTGAAGATTTATCTACCTCTTCAGAAGTTTTATTCACTGGTATCAAAGTAATCGATTTAATTGAGCCTTACTCTAAAGGGGGTAAAATTGGATTGTTTGGTGGTGCTGGAGTAGGTAAAACAGTATTGATTCAAGAGTTAATTAACAATATCGCAAAAGGTCACGGGGGTCTTTCTGTATTCGCAGGAGTAGGAGAAAGAACACGTGAAGGAAATGACTTACTTCGTGAGATGTTAGAGTCAGGAATTATAAAATACGGGGACGAATTCATGCACTCTATGGAAAATGGAGGATGGGATTTATCTAAAGTAGACAAACCAGGAATGAGAGAGTCTAAAGCTACTTTCGTTTTCGGTCAAATGAATGAGCCTCCTGGGGCTAGAGCACGTGTGGCTTTATCAGGATTATCTATTGCAGAATACTTCCGTGATGGAGCAGGTTCTGACCAAGGAAAAGACGTTCTTTTCTTCGTAGATAATATCTTCCGTTTTACACAAGCAGGTTCTGAGGTTTCGGCTCTTTTAGGTCGTATGCCTTCTGCGGTAGGATACCAACCAACATTAGCGACCGAAATGGGAGCGATGCAAGAACGTATCACATCCACTAAAAAAGGTTCTATTACATCAGTACAAGCGGTTTACGTTCCTGCAGATGATTTAACCGATCCAGCACCAGCAACAACTTTTGCCCACTTAGATGCAACTACGGTATTGTCTCGTAAAATTGCTGAATTAGGTATTTATCCAGCGGTTGACCCGTTAGATTCTACTTCTAGAATCTTAACTCCACAAATCTTAGGAGATGAGCATTACGACTGTGCACAAAGAGTAAAAGAAATCCTTCAAAAATACAAACAACTTCAAGATATCATCGCTATCCTTGGTATGGAAGAGTTGTCTGAAGAAGATAAATTATCTGTGTCTAGAGCTCGTAGAGTTCAAAGATTCTTATCACAACCTTTCCACGTAGCAGAGCAATTTACTGGATTGAAAGGGGTATTAGTTGATATTAAAGATACCATCAAAGGATTCAACATGATCATTGACGGTGAATTAGACCACTTGCCAGAAGCAGCTTTCAACCTTAAAGGAACTATTGAAGAAGCTATCGAAGCGGGAGAAAAAATGTTAGCCGAAGTTTAATTGAGTTTGGAGTCAGAAGTCAGAAGTTAGAAGTTAAATCTTCATCTTCCATCTTCCATCTTCCATCTTCTAACTATAAAAAAATATGATTTTAGAAATAGTATCACCAGAAGCTACATTATTTAAAGGCGAAGTAACTTCGGTTTCTTTACCAGGTGTAGATGGTTCTTTTCAAATATTGAATAACCACGCACCAATAGTATCCATTTTAAAACAAGGAACTGTAAAAATTACAGCAGCTAGTTTTAAATTTCAAAAAGAAGTAGAAGATAAATTTACCAAAGTAAACGATCAAAACTTCAATCTAGAAATTGCATCTGGAACTATTGAAATGAAAGACAATAAAGTAATTGTATTAGCCGACTAAGACAATTTCAAAATAAAACTAAAAAGCCAAGCATTATGAACATGCCCCAAAAAGTTAGACACTATTTGGGGCATTTTTATGGAAAGAAAAGTTAAATATGACTATGCATTTAAATTAGAATGTGTAGATTTGGTTTTAAAGAAACATTATTCAGATGGATATGTTTCAAAATTGAAGCAGAT
>CANFZM010000028.1 GCA_947451525.1 Flavobacteriaceae bacterium | reverse complement strand
CGACATCAAGAAAATGTTTCCTAGAACAATACACGCCATTACATTAGAAGGATTTTTGATAAAACTTACTCTTTTTGTATTTGGATTACAATTAAACAAATCAATTAACTAGCAACTTGAATTAATTAATAAAGGAAATCTAAAAAGGAATAAAACTTATAACGAAGAAAAGCCGTTTTTATGATTTCACGAAATCGTTTCCGTAATTTTTTATAAATTTTCTGCATTGGTTTAACATTTATTACTACATTAGCAAAACATAAAACAACCATGAACACAAAATTGACAACCTATTTTAGCTATTTCTTTTATTTCTTCTTCGGACAGAAAAAGGGAATGGTATTGTGTTATGTGAAAAAATAGAAATTTAAAAACATATAAATATACAAATCCCGATGCAAATCGGGATTTTTTTTTGACTAAAATGTAACCATTAAGATATTAAGTGTCTTTAAGCAATATTTAAACTTCACTTTTCTTAATCTCTGAATGGTTCCAAAAAAAATAAAATGAATAAAACAGTAAAAAAAAGTCTTCCTAATTCTCCTTCTTCAAAGGTGAGGATTGCCATACAAGGAATTCAAGGTTCATTTCACCATCAAGTTGCCATGGAATATTTTCAAGAAAATGTTCTTTTGGACGAATGTTTATCCTTTGAAGCACTTGTAAATAGTTTGTTAAACAACCAATCGCAATTAGCGGTAATGGCAATTGAGAATTCTATTGCGGGTTCTATCATTCCAAATTATGCCTTGATTGATAAGAATAATTTGCACATCATTGGCGAATATTATTTGGATATTATTCAGAATTTAATGGTTTTAAAAGACCAAAATTTAGAAGATATTCAAGAAGTACATTCCCATCCAATGGCATTATTGCAGTGCATGGAATTTTTAAAAAAGCATCCGCATCTAAAATTAGTAGAAGACAAAGATACCGCCGAAACTGCCAGAAGAATTCATCTAAATCAAATAAAAAGCATAGCCGCAATCGGAAGTAAAGTTGCAGCAGATTTATACGATTTAAACATAATTGTACCCGAAATTCAAACAGTGAACAATAATATGACACGCTTTTTTATTCTCAGTAAAGAAGAAAGTAAAGTTCCAAAAGAGCAGATAAACAAGGCCTCTATTAAATTTGAATTAGACGACACGCCAGGAAGTTTGGCCACGGTTTTGAATGTAATGACTAATTGCAAATTAAATTTAACCAAAATCCAGTCGATGCCCATTATAGAAATACCTTTTCAATACTCCTTTTTTGTAGATGTGGTATTTGAAAAATACAAACATTATGAAAAAGCAACCAAGATTTTACAACTCATGACTAATCATTTCAAGGTTTTAGGAGAATACAAGAACCAAAAGCAATAACAATTTCAAAAACCAATCCGTGAAAATCTGTAAAATCCGTTTAATCTGTGGCAAAATAAAAGTTACAAAATCGAAGATTTTAAATTAGTGGAATTTTTCAAAAGAATGAATTAGTGATAATTCGTGTAATTCGTGTCAAAAAAATTATGGTTACAACAGCAAAAAGATTAGAAAGCATTCAAGAATACTACTTCTCCCGAAAGTTGAAGGAAGTCCGTCAGTTACTTCAGGAAGGAAAACCTATTATTAATATGGGAATTGGCAGTCCCGATTTGGCTCCGCATGTTTCGGTTATTGAGGCAATTCAAAAATCCCTTTTGGAAGACAAAGCCCACGAATACCAAAGTTATCAAGGTCTGCCCGAATTGCGACAAGGGTTTGCACGTTTTTATAAAACCAATTTCAATGTTGATTTTGATTACAATTCGGAAATCCTGCCATTAATGGGGTCTAAAGAAGGAATAATGCACATTTCTTTGGCTTTTTTAAACGAAGGTGACGAAGTTTTGATTCCAAATCCAGGTTATCCAACGTATGCTTCGGTAGCCGAATTGGTGCAAGCCAAAGCAATTTATTATGATTTAAAAGAAGAGACTAATTGGCAACCCGATTTTGAAAAATTAGAAACATTAGATTTATCCAAAGTGAAGTTGATGTGGGTTTCCTATCCGCACATGCCAACGGGGGCCAACGGAACTTTGGAGTTGTATCAAAAACTAATTGATTTCGGAAAGAAACATCACATTTTGATTATAAATGACAATCCGTATAGTTTTATTTTGAATCAAAAGCCGTTGTCAATTTTACAAATTGATGGAGCAAAAGAAATTGCTTTAGAATTAAATTCATTAAGCAAAACCTATAATATGGCAGGATGGCGCGTAGGCATGGTTTCTGGAAATTCAACTTTTATAGATGCCATCCTAAAAGTAAAAAGCAATATGGATAGCGGCATGTTTTACGGAATTCAAAAAGGTGCCATTGCTGCCTTAAAATTGCGCAAAGATTGGTTTGAAAAGCATAATGAAATTTATTCCAAAAGACGCAATTTAATCTTTCAATTGGCCGAAAAAATGAATTGCACTTTCGATAGAAATTCAGTTGGATTGTTCGTTTGGGCTAAACTTCCAAATGGTATAAAATCGGAAGAATTCATAGATAAATTATTGTTGGAAAAGCATTTTTTTGTGACGCCCGGAACCATTTTCGGGAGTAATGGTGAAGGATATATTCGGTTTTCCTTATGTGTAAAAGAGGAGAAAATTTTAGAAGCAATAAAGAGATTTTGTTAATTGTTGTACGTTATAAGTTGTGGGTTTCTTAACCTACAACCCAAAACCTACAACCTATAACCTTAAAATATGAATGTAATTATAATCGGAATTGGATTAATAGGTGGTTCCATGGCATTAGATATAAAATCTATTTATGACAACGCCACAATTTTCGGGATAGATGCCAACGAGAAACATCTCGAAGAAGCCTTACATCTTGGAATTATTGACCAAAAAGCAACGGAAAGCGATTTAATTAACGCAGATTTGGTACTAGTTTCTGTGCCAGTTGATATTGGTTTAGTAATTTTGCCTAAAATTTTAGATAAAATAGGAGAGCAAACTTTGGTTTTTGATGTAGGATCAACCAAATTTCCAATTTGTGAAGCAATTGAAAAGCATAAAAATAGAAGGAATTTCTTAGCATGCCATCCGATTGCAGGAACCGAATTTTCAGGTCCGAAAGCAGCAGTAAAAGGATTATTTGAAGGGAAAACAAATATCCTGTGTGAAGTTGAAAAAACAACCTTCAAATTGCAGGAAAAAGCAATGGATTTATTTCATAAAATGGGAATGCGAATTCGCTATATGGATCCAAAATCGCACGACAAACACATTGCTTATGTATCGCATTTGTCGCACATAAGTTCGTTTATGTTAGGAAAAACTGTCATCGAAAAAGAAAAAGACGAACAAGATATTTTTGACATGGCTGGTTCTGGATTTGAAAGTACGGTTCGTTTAGCCAAAAGTTCTCCAGCAATGTGGACGCCCATTTTTAGACAAAATAAAAAAGAAGTGGTTAATGCATTAGAAGAATATATTTTGAATTTAACCAATTTTAAAGAGTTATTGGAAAAAGATAAATACGATGAGGTTTTCAATGAAATGCAGAATACAAATAGAATTAAAGAGATATTAAGATAAGCCCCCTAACTCCCGAAGGGGGAATAAAAGAAAAAACATGGAAAATAATAAAGAAATGCGAACTTGGTTAAATGATTTTCATTTACCACATCCAATAGTGATTGCGGGGCCTTGTAGTGCTGAGACGGAAGAACAAGTATTGAAAATTGCACACGAATTAAAAGATTCCAAAGTGTCTATTTTTCGTGCTGGGATTTGGAAACCAAGAACGCGCCCAGGAGGATTTGAAGGCGTTGGTGAAATAGGATTGAAATGGTTGCAAAAAGCAAAAGCCGAAACGGGCTTGCTTATGGCTGTAGAAGTTGCCAATGCGGCTCATGTGAAACTTGCTTTAGAACATGATATTGATGTGCTTTGGATAGGTGCTCGAACCACCGTTAACCCATTTGCAGTGCAAGAAATTGCCGATGCGTTGCAAAATACCGATAAAATTGTTTTGGTGAAAAATCCTGTAAACCCCGATTTGGCTTTGTGGATTGGTGGTGTAGAACGTTTGTATAATGCTGGAATTAAGAAATTAGGCATCATCCACAGAGGGTTTTCTACCTACGAAAAAACAAAATACCGAAACAATCCCGAGTGGCAAATTGCAATTGATTTTCAACATAAATTTCCCGATTTACCTTTAATTATAGACCCTTCCCACATTACAGGAAATCGCGATATGATTTTTCAAGTAACGCAAGAGGCACTCGATTTGAATTACGATGGGATGATTATTGAAACCCATATCGACCCAGATAATGCTTGGAGCGATGCTGCCCAACAAGTAACACCAACCCAATTAAAGAAAATAATTTCCGATTTAACCATCCGAAATACAACCGATGAAGCCGATGATTACCAACAACGATTGAATCAACTTCGAGGGAAAATTGATGAATTTGATACTAAATTATTAGAGGTTATTGGCAAAAGAATGAAAGTTGCTGCTAGCATTGGTGCTTTGAAAAAAGAAAAAAATGTTGCTGTTTTACAAAACAAACGTTGGAACGAAGTTTTAGATAAAATGATTGCCGATGGAAGCCAAAAAGGATTAAGTGAAGAATTCATTGTACAATTTTTTAAAGCAATCCATCAAGAAAGTATCACCCATCAAGAGAAAATATTTAATTCTTGATAGGGTTCTAGGTTTTGGGTTTTAGGTCTGAGGATATTAAACTAAAATTAGTTTTATCTATATTTGCAAAACCAGGACCTAAAACCTAGAAATCAGAATCTAAAACCTAATACCCAGAACCCAAAATATGACCGGACTTGTTTATAAATCTACTGGAAGTTGGTACACCGTGAAATCGGAAGAAGGCGTTTTTATGGAATGTCGTATCAAAGGAAAATTCCGAATTAAGGGAATCAAGAGCACCAACCCAATTGCGGTTGGCGATTTGGTAGATTATGAATTAGACGAAACTTCGGATGTGACCACAGGTACTATACACCATATCCACGACAGGAAAAACTATATAGTTCGGAAATCGGTAAACTTGTCGCATCAAATGCACATTATTGCATCCAATTTAGATTACGTTTTTCTACTAATTACGATAGACAATCCACCAACAACTTTCAATTTTATAGATCGATTTTTGGTTACTGCCGAGGCTTATGGTATTACCACGATTTTGGTTTTCAATAAAATAGATACCCTTGAAGGTGCGACCCTAGACGAACAGTTGTACATGCAACATGTTTATCAGGAAATTGGCTACCAATGTCTGAGAGTTTCTTCTACTGAAAATAAAGGAGTTGAAGAATTGAAAGAACTCATGAAGGATAAAATCACTATGTTTTCTGGACATTCGGGAGTAGGAAAATCTACTTTGGTAAATGCTTTAGAGCCTAGTTTGCATTTAAAAACCAAAACCATATCCGAACAAAGTAAACAAGGACAACATACCACCACTTTTGCCGAAATGTACGATTTGTCGTTTGGAGCCAAAATCATAGACACCCCAGGAATCAAAGGTTTTGGAATTGTAGATATGGAAAAAGAAGAAATAAGCGGTTATTTTCCGGAGTTTTTCAAATTAAAAGATCAATGTAAATTCAATAATTGTTTACACAAAGAAGAGCCCCATTGCGCTATCAAAAAAGCATTAGATGAAGATAAAATTTCTTGGACCCGTTACAACAGTTATTTAAAAATCCTCGAAGGCGATGACGAAAATTACCGCACCGATATTTATAATGACGATAGAATTGCAAGCGACGAGACTAGGAATAAGTAGGCAGTGGTCAGTATTCAGTGGTCAGTTTTGCAGTCATTGCGAGGAGGTACGGTTGCAAGACACGAAGCAAAGCAATCCAATAATTCACAATTATAATGAAAGCAGTAATCCAAAGAGTTTCTCAAGCATCTGTAACCATAGATTCTAAAATAGTAGCCGAAATCCAAAAAGGATTACTAGTTCTTGTTGGAATTGAAGATGCCGATACGCAAGAAGATATCCTTTGGCTAACTTCTAAAATTGCAAACCTCCGAATTTTTGCCAACCCCTCCCCAGCCCTCCCCGAAGGAGAGGGAGTAGGAAGCAGTATCATGAATTTTTCTGTGAAAGACATAAATGGTGATATTATTGTGGTTAGTCAATTTACGCTTCATGCTTCTACCAAAAAAGGCAACCGCCCTTCTTATATTAAAGCAGCAAAACCAGATATTGCAATTCCTCTTTATGAGAAATTTATTTCTCAGATGGAAATTGAAATAGATAAAAAAGTGCAAACAGGACAGTTTGGTGCCGACATGAAAGTTTTACTTTTAAACGATGGGCCTGTAACTATAGTAATGGATACTAAAAATAAAGAATAATTATGAACCTAAAAAACTCCCAACTCGAAGTAGACAACTGGATAAAAAACCATGGTGTTCGCTATTTTAATGAACTTACTAATATGGCACAACTTACTGAAGAAGTAGGAGAAGTAGCCCGAATTATAGCCCGACGTTATGGCGAACAATCTGAAAAAGAATCGGATAAAAATAAAGACCTTGGTGAAGAACTTGCCGATGTGGTTTTTGTAGTATTATGTCTTGCCAATCAAACAGGTATTAATCTGCAAGAAGCATTTGATAAAAAACTAGATTTGAAAACCAATCGCGACCATGATCGGCATCAAAATAACGAAAAATTAAAGTAGTATTAAGATAAGAGTATTAAGAATTAAGACTTTAGAAAATTGGATTTAAGCCATCAACAAGCAACCATCAACAAGCAACCATCAAGCATCTCAATCACTGGATCCAAATCGGAAACCAATAGATTGTTGTTGTTGCAAGCCTTATATCCAAACCTTGTTTTAGAAAACACCTCCAATTCGGATGACTCCGAAGTAATGATGGAGGCACTAAACCTAAAACCTACAACCCACAACCCACAACCTATAAACATTCACCACGCCGGAACCGCCATGCGTTTTCTAACGGCCTATTTTGCTATACAAGAAGGAAGCGAAGTTAGTTTAACAGGATCCTCCCGAATGAAAGAGCGGCCCATTAAAATTTTAGTAGATGCCTTAAAACAACTCGGAGCAGAAATAAACTATATTGAAAAGGAAGGCTTCCCTCCTATTCAAATCACAGGAAAGAAACTAACTCAAAGTAAAGTTTCCCTTTCGGCAAATGTTAGCAGCCAATACATTTCGGCTTTATTATTAATTGCACCAAAACTCGAAAACGGATTGGAATTAACCCTTGAAGGTGCAATAACATCAATTCCTTATATTCAAATGACATTGGCATTGCTAAACGAAATTGGAGTAACAACTTCATTTGAAAATAATACTATCAAAGTAAGTCATTTAGAATCAATTCCCCCTACTGGGGTTAGGGGGCTTATCGAATCCGACTGGTCTTCGGCATCCTATTATTATTCAATAGTTGCCCTATCCGAAATTGGTACCCAAATAACCTTGTCCATTTATAAACAAAACAGTTTGCAAGGAGATGCTGCTCTAGTAGAAATTTATAAAGACTTCGGAGTAGAAACAACTTTTAATAACAATAATTCTATTACATTAAAAAAACATAAAACAGATAATTCCCAACCCTCTATATCCGCATCGTCTCCCTCTCCTTTGGAGAGGGTCGGGGAGAGGTTTGCCTACAACCTAAACAACTCCCCCGACATTGCCCAAACCATTGCCGTAACTTGTTTCGGATTAGGAATTGGCTGTCATTTAACAGGATTACATACCTTAAAAATTAAAGAAACCGACCGTCTTGAAGCACTAAAAACCGAACTTACGAAACTAGGAGCCTCAATTTCCGTGACCAACGATAGCCTTACTTTACAATCTACAGCCTTCCATTCCCCTCCCTTGGAGGGGTGCTCGAAGGGCGGGGTGGTTTTTCCTTCAAAAGAGGAGGCACTATCAAAGGTGCCAACTTCTTCATCAATTCCAAAAATCGCAACCTACCAAGACCACCGCATGGCGATGGCATTTACACCCCTAGCATTAAAGATGCCATTAGTTATAGAAGAAGCAGAAGTAGTTTCTAAATCCTATCCAACTTTTTGGGACGATTTAAAAACCATTGGTTTCCAAATTTCTGAACTTTAAGAGAAACTAAGAACCTAAGTAACTCAGTGCTTAAGCAACTTAAATAAAAATAAACCGCAAAACACTTGACAACGCCTATCTCACAATCGTATATTTGCCAACTATTAAATTTTCATAGCAATATTTAAAATTTAATAACTAAAATTTAATATACAAATATGAAATTATCTCATTTTCAATTCAACCTTCCAACAGAATTACTTGCTGAATTTCCGGCAGAAAACCGCGACGAATCTCGTTTAATGGTTATCGATAGAAAAAAAGGAACTATAGAACACAAAATGTTCAAAGACGTTATCGATTATTTTGGCGATGGCGATGTAATGGTTTTGAACAATACTAAAGTTTTCCCTGCTCGTATGTTTGGAAACAAAGAAAAAACCGGTGCTCGTATTGAAGTTTTCTTGTTAAGAGAATTAAATGCAGAACAACGTCTTTGGGATGTATTGGTGGATCCAGCACGTAAAATCAGAATCGGAAATAAATTATATTTTGGAGATGATGATTCTTTAGTTGCTGAGGTAATTGACAACACTACTTCTCGCGGAAGAACCTTGCGTTTTCTTTACGATGGGTCTTACGAAGAGTTTCGTAATAAACTAACCGAACTTGGTGAAACACCAATCCCAAAATACATCAATCGCGAAGTAACTCCGGAAGATGCAGAGCGTTACCAAACTATTTATGCCAAAGAAGAAGGTGCTGTAGCAGCGCCAACTGCAGGTTTGCACTTCTCTAAACACCTTTTAAAACGTTTAGAAATTAAGGGAGTTCAATTTGCCGAAGTAACCCTACACGTAGGTTTAGGAACTTTTAATCCAGTTGAGGTAGAAGATTTATCCAAACACAAAATGGATTCGGAAGAATTAAAAATCACCCAAAAAGCCTGCGACATTGTAAACAGTGCCAAAGCAAACAAAAAGAAAATTTGTGTCGTAGGAACCACCTCTATGCGTGCCATAGAAAGTTCGGTTTCTTCCCAACGCACTTTAAATCCGTTCGAAGGTTGGACCAATAAATTCATTTTTCCTCCTCACGATTTCAGTCTTGCCGATGCTATGATAACTAATTTTCATACCCCAAAATCAACCTTATTAATGATGATTTCGGCATTCTGCGGACACGACTTAATGAAAAAAGCCTACGAAGAAGCCATCAAAGAAGGATACAAATTCTATTCTTATGGTGACGCCATGCTAATCATATAATTCCTTTGGAAATATAATTAAGAAAAAATCTCATCAGCAATGGTGAGATTTTTTTAATTCCCCTCCTTTGGAGGGGTGCCCGTAGGGCGGGGTGGCAAAGACAATCTTTGGAGGGGTGCCCGTAGGGCGGGGTGGCAAAGACAATATATTTTTTTATAAGAAGCGAATGGCTTGCGCATTTTAGTAAAGGCAATTCCCGCTTTCCGTTGCAATCTGTCATTGCGAGGAACGAAGCAATCCAATAGCAACAATTGTAAATCGCAATGCCAGGATTTCCACTGCAATCGGGGCTAAGCGGTTGGCATTGTTCCTAAAAATAAAATTTCCCACAACATTCTGCAACTTGAAACACTTTGCGCCTTTAATATTTTTCTCTACATTTACACCACAATACGGACATAGTACGGACAAGTCTCTACTTGTTCCTGCCAAAAAAATAAAAAAATGACCTTTCAAAATACCCGCGAATACGCACAAAGTCTTGATGAACAAGACGAATTAAAATCCTACAGAGACGAGTTTATTTTCCCACAACACAACGGAAAAAACGTAATCTACTTCACCGGAAATTCTTTAGGTTTACAGCCTAAAAGAACAAAATCCTATGTAGATGAAGTAATGAACGACTGGGCCAATCTTGCCGTAGAAGGACATTTTTATGCAGAGAAACCTTGGTGGGATTACCAAGAACGATTTGCAAATCCGTTGAGTAAAATAGTAGGAGCAAAGCCTACCGAAGTTGCCGTAATGAATACCTTGACCGTTAACCTACATTTGTTAATGGTTTCGTTCTATCGTCCAACTGCAACACGATACAAAATTATTTGCGAAGAAAAAGCCTTCCCTTCCGACCAATACATGTTCCAATCGCAAGTCAACCACCATGGTTTCAATCCTAGCGATGCCATCATAGAAATAAAACGTCGCGAGGGCGAACATAACATTCGATTAGAAGACATTTTAGCTAAAATTGAAGAAGTAGGAGATGAATTAGCATTAGTCTTATTTGGCGGAGTGAACTATTACACCGGACAAGTTTTCGACATGAAAATCATAACCGAAGCAGGTCATAAAGTTGGAGCCTATGTAGGTTTCGATTTAGCGCATGCTGCAGGAAATATTAAATTAGAACTTCACGATTGGAATGTAGATTTTGCGGCTTGGTGTTCGTATAAATACATGAACTCCGGACCCGGAAACGCTTCTGGTTGTTTTGTTCATGAAAAACACCACCATACCAATTTGCCTCGTTTTGCAGGTTGGTGGGGACACAATAAAGAACGTCGTTTCAAGATGGAACCAACCTTTGACCCTGTTCATGGAGCAGATGGTTGGCAAATTAGCAACCTTCCAATATTGTCATTAGCACCTTATTTGGCATCCGTAGATATGTTTGCCGAAATTGGCATGGAAAAACTCATCCAAAAAAGAAACCAAATCACTTCATACCTTGAATTCATTTTACATGAAATTGATAAAGAAGTCGATAGCACTTTCGAAATAATCACCCCTTCTAATCCAGAAGAAAGAGCCTGTCAATTATCTGTTTTTCTTCATGGAGAAGGCCGAAGTTTATTTGATTACTTAATGAAAAACGGCGTAATCACCGATTGGCGTGAACCGAATGTGATTCGTTTGGCACCAGTGCCTTTATATACTTCTTATGAAGACATGTACGACTTTGGACAAATGTTGAAACAAGGAATTTTAGCAAGTAAATAAAAATCAAACTAGAGATTCAGTTAAATACAGAGTAAGTGCGTTAGAAAAATAGTTTCAAAAATTTACTTTAAACACTAACTTTGCCAAAAAAATAAATTAAGATGACAAACGTACAAATAGGATTGGTGCAAATGTCTTGTTCCAAAGACGTAGCCACCAATATTGAAAAAGCAAAAAAAGAAATACGAAATGCTGCTGCACAAGGAGCGCAGATTATTTGTTTGCAAGAACTTTTCACTTCCTTGTATTTTTGTGATGTTGAAGATTACGATAATTTCCAATTGGCAGAAGCAATTCCTGGTCCAACTACGGATGTTATGAGTGATTTAGCCAAAGAACTTGGAGTGGTTATCATCGCTTCATTATTTGAAAAAAGAGCCGAAGGATTATACCACAATACCACTGCGGTTATTGATGCCGATGGAAGTTATTTAGGTAAATACCGTAAAATGCACATTCCAGACGATCCGTCTTTTTATGAAAAATTCTATTTTACGCCAGGAGATTTAGGCTATAAAGTGTTTCAAACTAAGTTTGCCAAAATTGGTGTCTTAATTTGTTGGGACCAATGGTACCCAGAAGCAGCAAGAATCACCTCTTTAATGGGTGCTGAAATATTGTTTTATCCTACTGCAATTGGTTGGGCAACCGATCAAGATGAGGAAACTAACAAAGACCAATACAATGCTTGGCAAACTATTCAGCGTTCTCATGCTGTTGCAAATGGGGTTCCTGTAGTGAGTGTCAACCGTGTTGGCTTCGAGCAAGATGGTGCTATGCAATTTTGGGGCGGAAGTTTTGTAACCAATGCCCAAGGGAAATTATTGTATTTGGCTTCTCATGAAAACGAAGAAACAACTGTTACCAATATAGATCTTAAAGAGTCTAACTATTTTAGAATGCATTGGCCTTTCCTTCGCGACAGAAGAATTGACAGTTACCAGCCAATTACGAAACGATTTATAGACGAAGAATAACAGGTACCCATGCAAACACCTAAAGAATTAGGATTTTATTTCCCAGCAGAATTCGCTCCACAAAGAGCATTGTGGCTTTCTTGGCCGCATAAAGAAGAATCATGGCCCGGAAAAATAAATACAATTTTCAACTCGTATTGTGAATTTATTTTGCAAGTTGCAGAAAATCAAAAAGTTTGCATCAATGTAATTAATGAAACAATGAAAACTTTTGCTTTAGCGCAATTGCAATCGTGTGTTTATGCTCAAAAGGTTTCCAATTTGAATTATTTAGTAAGTCAAATCACTTTTTATTTTAATCCTACTAACGATGCTTGGTGTCGCGATCATGGTCCGGCATTTTTATTGAATCATAATTCTAATGCCAAGGCCATTGTAGATTGGAGTTATAATGCTTGGGGAAATAAATACCCTCCTTTTGATTTGGATGATGTCATTCCAACACGCATCGGAAAAGAATTGGAATTACCCGTTTTTCATCCTAATATTGTCATGGAAGGTGGTAGCGTAGAATTTAATGGCAAAGGAACTTTGTTAACTTCCAAAGCGTGTTTGTTAAATCCGAATCGGAACCCACATTTGAATCAAGACCAAATAGAAAAATATTTGTCAGACTACTATGGCGTAAATCACATACTTTGGGTTAATGACGGAATTATTGGCGATGATACCGACGGACATATTGACGACATCACCCGATTTGTAAATGAAGATACCGTGGTTACTGTTGTTGAAGAGAATAAAAACGACGAGAATTATCCTATTTTACAAGAAAATCTTCAGTTGCTAAATAAAATGCGATTGGAAAATGGCAAACAATTAAATGTTATTGAATTGCCAATGCCGAAACCAGTTATTTATGAAGATCAAATTTTGCCAGCATCCTATGCTAATTTCTATATTGCAAATGAAAAGGTAATTGTCCCAACTTTTAGAGACGATAAAAACGATGCGAAAGCATTAGATATATTACAAAATTGTTTTCCATCACGTAAAGTGGTAGGTATTGATTCCACCGATATCATCTGGGGTTTAGGCAGTTTTCATTGCTTGAGTCAACAAGAACCCGAGGTAGTTTTCCAATCATAAATATTTTTACTCTTAAGATATCAAGAACTGTTCTTAATGAAACTTAATATCTTAATAGTTTAAATTTCAATTTGCCAAAGGCAGATACAATTTGTGTAATCTTATTAGTTTTTTTATTTGTGCAAATTTGTGTAATTCGTGTCTTCTTTTTTTATGCGAAGTTTACTATACATAAAAGTTTATTTTCTAAATTTGAATTCCAATTCCTTTCTAAATGAAAAAAATTAAAAAAGTTCTTATAATTCTACTTTCCATAATTGCAATTCTATTCGTATCACTTTATGTTTATTTGCAAACCACCAAACCAAAATACGAAGGAGAAATTGCTTTAAAAAACATTGCAAAAGAAACCACTGTTTACTTTGACGATTATGGAGTGCCACATATTTATGCTGCTTCCCAAAAAGACGCCATGGTTGCTTTAGGATACGTTCATGCGCAAGATAGATTGTGGCAAATGGAACTCCTAAGACGAATTGCCCCAGGAAGATTATCGGAGTTGTTCGGAACCAAAGCATTAAAAAACGACCAGTTTTTTGCCGGAATAGGCATCGATGAGAATTCCGAAAAGGCAATTGCGCAACTCGATAAAAACTCGGATACTTATATACTAGCAATGTCCTATGTAGATGGAATTAACCAATACATGCAAGAAGGAAAAACACCTATTGAATTTCAATTGCTCAGTGTTAAGAAAGAAAAGTTCACTCTGAAAGACGTTTATAATATTTTTGGATATATGTCTTTTAGTTTTGCCATGGCACAAAAAACCGACCCATTGCTTACCGATATTCGAGATAAATTCGGAATGGAATATCTAAAAGACTTTGGTATAGATGGTTCGTTTGGAACTACACAATTAAAAAGTTATAAAGGAAAGAGTAATGATTATGCCGAAATCTCAAAATCTATTGCAAGTTTATTAGACAATTCTCCAATCCCATCCTTCATTGGAAGCAACAGTTGGGTAATTGGTGCGCAAAAAACCAAGAATGGTAAAGTTATTTTTGCAAATGATCCGCACATTATGTTTTCGCAACCCTGCACTTGGTATGAAGCCCACATCACCACCCCCGATTATGAAATGTACGGCTACTATCTTGCGGGAACACCCTTCCCTTTGTTAGGCCACAACCACAACTTTGCTTATGGCTTAACCATGTTTGAAAACGACGATTTAGATTTGTTTCAAGAAGAAGAAAACCCTGCAAATAACAAGCAATATAAAACAGTTGATGGTTATAAAAATTATACCGTTCGTCAGAAAATAATTAAAGTAAAAGACAGTGCATCGGTAACACTAAATATTAAGGAATCCATTCACGGCCCAATAATGAACGGACTATTGAATACTTTGACAACTAAAAAACCGGTAGCAATGTCTTGGGTATATACCCAACAAAAAAATCAAATTCTTGAAGCAATTCATGCACTTTCACATTCTAAAAAATTAGATGATTTTTCTAAAGCCATTTCTTTAATCGCTGCGCCAGGACTCAATATTATGTATGGTGATGCTAAAAATAATATTGCATGGATAACTTCTGGAAAGTTGTACAAATTAGACAAATCGGTTAACGGAAATTTTATTATGAATGGTGCTAATGGTATCGATGATAAAAAAGAATTTCTTGATTTCTCTAAGAATCCATCTGCAATTAATCCAAATTGGAATTATGTGTATTCGGCCAACAACCAACCTGAAGCGATAGAGGGTTATTTATATCCTGGGTATTATTTGCCTAGAGATAGAGCGACTAGAATTAATGATTTGTTAAAGCCTAAAAACAATTGGACAAGTGCCGACGTGCAAAGTATGATTAACGATAATACTTCTGCTACAGCGGTTTCTTTGGTTGCTAATTGGATACAATCGATGGCAAAAAACAGTTGGAATACCAATGAAAAAGAAGCGTTAGAAATACTAAAAAAATGGTCAGGTTCTAATAATCTTCAAGATGTTGCTCCAACCATCTACAATAAATGGATTTCTTGTTATTTAAAAAACACCTTCCAAGACGAATTGGGCGAAGAGAACTTCAAAGCCTTTTTGGGAACCCATATCATGAAACAAGTAATTGAAGGTCAAAGTAAAAATGAAAATTCTTTGTGGTGGGATAATACTGCAACAAAAAATAAAAAAGAAACCAAAAAAGAAATTCTAACACAATCCTTCAAAGACGCAATTACTTCTCTAGAAAAACAATTAGGTTCTACAGAAACCAAATGGACTTGGAGCAAAGTGCATACTTTGGAGCACCAACATCCAATAGGGAAAATTGCTGCTCTTAGAAGTTTTTTCAATGTTGGGCCATTCGAAGAAAGTGGTTCCAACGAAGTAATAAATAATATGTTGTTTTATTTTGACAACACCGGAAAATATGACGTTAAAGGAGGTCCATCCACTAGAAGAGTAATCGATTTTTCAGATGTAGAAAACAGTGTGAGTATCCTCCCAACAGGGCAATCTGGAAATCCAATGAGTGCCCATTACAGCGATCAAGCTGCCATGTACAACAAAGGACAATTCCGAAAAATGAAACTCAATAAAAAAGAGATTATAGCCACCTCTACTAAATTAGTTTTCAAACCGAAGGAGTAATTCAGTATTATGGCGTGTTCGCCGCGGCGAATCGGGCTGTCCGCTGTATCTTTTCTTTTATTATTGCTCGTGACCTCGCAATAATAAAAGAAAAGGATGCCGCTACCATCCCTCACGCAACACGTATTGAATTTCCCAGAACTTTAGAATAAATAAAAAGGATACATTCAGTATCCATTCCCCTCCCTTGGAGGGGTGCCCGTAGGGCGGGGTGGTTTTTTATCAAACAAAATACACCGCTCAAACATCTACAATACTTTCAAGTTTCGGCACCCCTCTCCTTTGGAGAGGGGCCGGGGGAGAGGTTTTTCACAATTAATTCTATTATAACAAAGAAATACAATTATCCTCTATTTCTCCAAAATAGATTTCCCTTCCACATCTGGTCGGGCATACTCCAAACGGTCCATAAGTTTTGGCAACGCATACCCATCCAAACCGTTTATTGCGATTACATTTGCCTTGTCTAGTTGTAACCAATAATCTTTATGAAGCAATTCTTCATTAAAAAATAGATTCTCAATGGAAGCAATAACATGCACCGTGTCATTTTCTTTAATATAATACTCGTTGAGGTATTTGCAATATAATTGAACAGGACTTCCGGTTACAAAAGGAATTAAAATGTCGTCTTTATATTCTTCTACTAAATCTGTTTTATCAAATTCAGAAATAGTTTCGTCATAATTTGCAGAAGTATGGTGCGCAGCTGCTATCATATTTTCGGTAATATGATTAACAGTAAAATAGCCAACTTCCTTAATGTTTGTGTAGGTGTCCCGTCTTACAGAAAGTGGACGAGTAATAAAACTAATCATAGGAGGATTGCTCCCAATGTGGGTTACACTACTGAAAACCGCCACATTAGAAACTCCAGAAATAGATTTAGTAACAATTAAATTAGCCGATTTATAACCTGTACAAGAGTTGACTAAATTCAATCGTCTTATTTTATCCATTTCATTAATGTCTTCCTTGGTGAAATTCTTCATGGTTTATTTTTTTTCAAAGATACGTTTTGTTTAATTTCCTGCTAATTGAAACAATTAATTCTGTAATTTTGCTTAACTTTTTACAAATTAAATGCAAACTCCCCAAAAAATTGCGGTGGTAGGTTCCGGATTGGTTGGAACTTTATTGGCAATATATCTTAAAAGATTAGGACATACCGTTCACGTATACGACCGAAGTCCCGACATTAGAACGGTTGCTTTTTCGGGTCGTTCTATTAATCTTGTGATGTCCAATCGCGGTTGGAAAGCCATGCAAGACGTAGGCTTGGAAGATGAAATTCGAAAAATTGGAATTCCAGTAGATAAACGTGCCATTCATACCCAAGACGATACCTTGCAGTACCAATATTATGGAAAAGAAGGGGAGGCTATTTTTTCCTTATCTCGTGGGGTATTGAATCGTAGAATGATTGATTTAGCAGAAGATGCAGGTGTAGAATTCTTTTTTGATCATAAAATTTGGGACGTCACTCTAGCCGATGCCACTTTGCATATTGGCGAAACCGAAAGAGGCGAGTGGGAAGATATAAAATACGATAAAGTATTTGGTGCCGATGGTGCTTTTTCTAGAATCCGACATAGAATGCAACGCCAATCCATGTTTGACTATTCGCAAGAATTCATGAAAATTGGATACAAAGAATTGCATATTCCAGCCAATGAAGACGATACCCATAAAATAGATAAAAACTCGCTACACATTTGGCCACGAGGCAACTTTATGTTGATGGCATTATCTAATTTAGATGGAACATTTACCTGTACTTTATTCATGCCATTTGAAGGAGAAAACTCCTTTGAACAATTAAAAGATGAAAAAAGTTTGGTTGCTTTCTTTGCCAAATATTTTCCGGATACTAAAGCGGTAATTCCCGATTTGGTTAAAGATTTCTTCAAAAATCCAACAAGTTATTTAGCAATTATGAAATGCTACCCTTGGACTTATGAAGATAAAGTAGCCTTAATTGGTGATTCGGCGCATGCCATAGTTCCTTTTTACGGACACGGAATGAATGCTGGATTTGAAGACATCACTATTTTAAATGAACTAATTACTAAATATGGCGACGATTGGAAAATGATTTTCTCTGAATATGAAAAATCACGCAAACCCAATGCAGACGCTATTGCCGAACTTTCCAGAAGAAACTTCATTGAAATGAGTGCTAAAACTGCCGATGAAAAATTCCTTTTACAAAAGAAAATCGAAAAATGGTTCTCCGATAAACATCCCGATAAATGGATGCCACTCTATAGTCGGGTAACATTTAGTTTACAACCCTATTCCGAAGCACTTGCCATTGGCGATTTCCAAAATAAAATTATGGAAGAGGTAATGCAAATTCCAGATATTGAAGAAAAATGGAATTCATTAGAAGTAGAGAATTCAATTATTGAAAAACTGAAATCTAAAATCTAAAATCTACATTCTAATTTTCCTCCCGATGTACTTTGTTAAAGTCAAAAGCTGGTTTGCAAATTGCAATATATTCGCAAGGTTCGTCAAACGGATTGGAATATTGAACTCGTGTATTGGCTTCGATTTTTATTGATTGACCTGCTTCTAAAATTAGAATTTCCCCTGCAATAATAAATTGTTTTTTCCCTGATATAATATAGGTGTATTCTTCAAATTCGGGAGTTTGAAAAGGTTCACTCCATTTTGGTGGTGCAATCATGTGTGCGATAGAAATTTCCTGATTTCCTGTAGTTGGTATTCCGTGGTGTTCTTCAATTAGTTTACCATCCGTAGTTGGAACAACAAATGGTGTTTTTTGAATTAAGTATTTTTTCATAAAGTCAATCTTCTATTTTACATTTATTTATCTGTAGTAATGTTTAAAAATATAATAAAACAAAAATATTTAATAAATTGTAAATTACAGATAATCTTGAATTTATTATAATAAATTTCTCTTAATTAATATAGATGCTAAATTAGTTTTCTAAAGGAACAAAACTTTAAAAATTATTTTACAAATAGAAAACAGAAATTTTTTTAACCTTTTTTTATCAAATCCTCATACAATATTTCAATATATTTACGTTAATGTATATATGTTAAGTTCGTTTAGGGCTTGTTAATGTTAAGTTTATGTTACCGAAAACGTTTTCGTAAATGGACTTTTAATTAAAAGTTAAAAAAAGTTTTTTTATTACAACTAAAAAATTAAATTTGCTCCTATTCAAGTTTATTACAACTAAAACTTATAAATTATTAAAAACTATTAAAATTAAAAAAAAATGGCAAACGCAAAAAAAGAAAATGGGGCTAATGGTGGCGGAATGATGACAGGAATTATCATTGCATCATGTATCGTTGTAGGATTTTTAGTATGGAAATTGATCATGGGGTCTGCAAGTAATTTCGAAAACGAAAAAGCAATGTTAGATGCAGGAGCTGAAGCAGGTCATCCAAAAGCAGGAAATTATTTAGCAATGGTTTATAAAGGAGGAGCAATTGTTCCTGTATTATTAGGATGTTTATTAATGGTTATTGTATTTTCTTTTGAAAGATTTTTTGTTATCTCTAAAGCATCTGGAACTGGTAATTTAGATAAATTTATGGCGTCAATTCAAGGTAATATTTCTCAAGGAAATATTGAAGATGCAATTGCTGCTTGTGATAAACAACAAGGTTCTGTTGCAAATGCAATAAAATCTGCATTAGTGAAATACCAAGAAGTTAAAAAAGAAGGATTTAATAGCGAAGAAGCATCTGAAATGATTCATAAAGAAATCGAAGAAGCTACTTCTCTTGAAATGCCAATGTTAGAAAAACACATGACTATCCTTTCTACATTAGTATCTTTAGGTACTCTTGCTGGATTATTAGGAACTGTAACAGGTATGATTAAAGCGTTTGGTGCATTAGCATCTTCAGGAACTCCAGATCAATCCATGCTTGCAAATGGTATCTCTGAAGCACTTATAAATACTGCAACAGGAATTTCTACTTCTGCTTTAGCAATTATCATGTACAATTTATTTACTTCAAAAATTGATACTTTAACGTATTCTATTGACGAAGCAGGTACTGCAATTGTGAATTCTTACAGAAGAATGAGAGGAAGTATAAAATAATAATTAATTTTTTTGAATTTTTTTTCAAAGAAATAACAAATAGATAAAAATGGCTAAAATAAAAATGTCCAAAAAGGCAGCATCTATTGACATGACCGCTATGTGTGATGTGGCCTTCCTTTTGCTTACGTTCTTCATTTTGACCGCTACAGCAAAACAACCAGAGCCATTGCCAGTACAAACACCAGCGTCAACAGTGTTAACTAAACTTCCTGAAACAGGATTAGTTACCATAACCGTTGGTAGAAATAATGCAGGCGAAAGTGTGTTTTTTGGTATGAAGGATAGAGATGTTCGTGCTAAAGCCCTAGAATTAATGGGGGAGAAGTATGGCGTTGTTTTTACTCCTGCCGAAATTGCTCAGTTTTCTTTAATTGAAGAATTTGGTGTTCCTGTTTCAGGTTTGAAACAATTAATAGCAATGAAAAATGATAAAAGAAACCAAAGTGGTGTGCAACCAGGTATTCCGATAGATTCAACTAATAATGAATTAAAAGATTGGATTATCTATTGCACAAAAGCTAATAATGTAGATTTGCAGAAAGAGAAAGCGCTAGACTTCGCTATTAAAGGCGATGCTAAACAACAATATCCACAAATTAGAAAAATTATGGATATGTTACAAGAACAAGACATTAATAATTTTGCTTTAGTAACTGGCTTAAGAGCTAAACCTAAAACAAATTAATTTAATAATAATTTAAAAGATATACAATGGCTGAATTAAATACTGGCGATGGTGGCGGTGGCAAAGGTGGCAAAGTAAGAAGTAAAAAACAGAATTCTAAAGTAGATCTTACCGCAATGGTGGATTTGGCTTTCTTGTTGATTACCTTTTTCATGCTAACTACCACGTTATCTAAACCGCAATCGATGCCTTTGGGTCTTCCAGCAAAACCCAAACCAACGGATCCAAAACCACCAATAATTAAAACAGATCAAAGAAGAACTGTTACTGTAATTCTAGGTGCTAATGACCAGATTAAATGGTTTCATGGTTTGCTTGCTACTCCTGAAGTTGGAGGTGCTCCAACTACAACGGATTATAGCAAAGATGGAATTCGTAAAGAATTATTGAAAAGAGTAAAGTCTATCCCACTAGTTATGGGCGATAAAGATAAGGGATTGATTGTTATCATTAAACCTACTAAAAAGTCAACCTACAAAAATTTGGTCGATATTTTAGATGAAATGGCAATTTGTAAAGTGCCAACTTACGCTATAGTTAACGAATTTACCCCTGAGGAAAATAAATTAGCTGAAGAAATTAATAAATAATGCTCTGGCATTTATAAAATAACAAAAAGATGAAAATAGACCTATTAGGAAGAAAATGGTTAGACATCGTTTTTGAAGGACGTAACAAAAGTTATGGTGCTTATGATTTGCGCAAGCGAAATATGAGTACTAATCTGAAAGCATTAGGTATTGGAGCTGTTGTTTTTGCACTTGCAGTTGCAACACCAAAAATTGCCGATTTCATTAGTAGCGTTACTGCTGCAAATGATGAAGGGCTGCACGATAGAATAGTAGCTATTAAATTACCTCCTAAAGATGATAAACCAAAAGAGGATTTAAAACCACCACCACCACCTAAACCAAGAGAGGATGTGGTAAAGTTTGTTAAGCCAGAAGTTGCTAGAAAAGAAGATGTAACTGAAGAGCCACCAAAGGTTGAGGATATTAAAGATAAAAATCTTGGAAAAGAGAATCTAGAAGGTGATAAAAATGCACCGCTTCCAGAAGGGCCAGTAGGAAATGGACCACCAAGTGATGTTACAGAAGATGAATCTATTCACGATTCTGCAGGTTTAGAGGTTCAGCCAGGATTTCCTGGAGGAATGCCTAAATGGTATAGTTTCTTGAGAACTAATTTCTCTCCACCAGATGAACCAGGACTTAAAGGTAAAGTGGTTGTTTCTTTTGTTGTAGAAAAAGATGGTTCTTTAACCGATATCAAAGTATTGAAAGATATAGGATATGGTTCAGGAAGAGAAGCAGAAAGAGTTTTGCGAAAAGGTCCAAAATGGACTCCAGCAGAACAAAATGGTAGAAAAGTACGTTGTGCTTTCCAACAGACTTTCTCTATTGAAAACCCAGAAGAATAATAAAATGAAACAAATAGTTACTAACTATAAGAAGAAATCGCTTAAAGAGCGATTTCTTCTATTTATAGGAGTTTTGTTTCTTATGATATATTTAACACTTGGCGTAATTCTTATTTTTTGGACCAAATTTCCTATTCGAATGGAAACCAAATATCGAATTGCTTTAGGAATATTGTTAATAGTTTATGGCTTTTTTAGATTTTGGCGATTATTAAAAACCGATTCGGATGATTAAAATTAAAAACAAAGTAGCGACCGTTTTATTTGGAATTGTATTAGTTCTTGTTGTTCTATATTCTTGCAAAGGAGATTCCGAAACGAAAGAAACGATACTAACTGGAAGTACTTCTATTTTAGTAGATGAATCTATTTTGCCAATAATTGAAGATCAGGTTGCAGTTTTTGAAAGTCAGTACAATGCTACAATTAAGTTGCTTCCACAATCTGAAAAAGAGAGTGTGCAATCTTTTGTAAACAATAAAGCCCGAACTATTATATTATCCCGAAAATTAAATACAACTGAAAGAGCAATTTTCAAAAACAGAAACATCACACCTTTAGAAACCTCTTTTGCAATTGATGCTGTTGCTTTAATCAAGAATAAAAAAACTAAGGATTCCATACAAGATATCTCCGAAATAGTCGAGTTTTTAAAAGGGAATCCAACAAAAATTAAAGGTTTAGTTTTTGATAATGCTAATTCGAGTACGACCCGTTACTTTTTAGAATTAGCAGGATTAAAAAATATGCCAGATACAGGTGTTTTTTCATTTAAAACAAATGATGAAGTTATCCAATATGTATCACAAAATGAAGGTATGATTGGAGTTGTTGGCGTTAATTGGGTTTTTCAACCAAGCGCTGCTACTAAGAAAATACTGGATAACATTACGGTTTTGAGTGTTAAAGACAAAACTACTAAGGATTATGTTTATCCTAGTCAAGAGAGCATTGCAGCAAGAAAGTATCCTTTGGCACGTGTTTTGTATATAATCAATTGTCAAGGATATGATGGCTTAGGAATTGGCTTTGCTTCATTCATTTCAGGAGAAATTGGTCAAAGAATAATATTAAAATCTGGTCTAGCACCCATGCGAGAACCAAGCAGAAATATAAGCATTAGAAATAAAATTGAAAGTAATTAGAAATACACTATAAGATGAAAAAATATAAGATATTAAGCCTCGTTTTTTTGACAGCAGCTGTTGTTGGTCATTCCCAAGATATAGATCAAGCTAAAAAAGCCATAGATGCAGAGCAATATGAAAAAGCAAAAACTATGCTTAAAAATAGTCTTCAAGCAAAAGCCGATAATGGTAGAGCCGACTATTTATTAGGTACTCTATATCTTAAACAAAATATAGAAGATTCTGCTAAAATTTATTTTCAAAAAGGTTTGTCTGCTTCAGAAGGATCAAGATTCAACACCATAGGTTTAGGTCAAATTGACTTAGAAAATGGAAATTCATCTGCTGCACAAGCTAAGTTTGATCAGGTATTAAAAGAATTGAAAAAGAAAGATGTTGAAGAGTATTTATATATCGCTCAGGCTTATATGAATAATTCTAAGCCAGATTATAAAGCAGCTATCAATCTATTAACTAAGGCACAATTGACCAATCCAAATGATGCCAATATAAAATTAATTTTAGGTGATGCTTATTATGGTGATAAAAGTCAAAATGATGCTTATGCCTCTTACAGAGATGCTTATGCAATTGACAATACTTTAATAAGAGCAAAAATGCAATTAGGAGTTTTGTTAAAAGGTGCTAAAGCTTATACTGAAGCCGTTAAAGCCTTTGACGAAGTGTTGGCTTTAAATCCTAAATATGGTCCTGTTTTTCGTGAATTGGCAGAAACCTATTATTTATGGGCGAATAATAAACCAGGAACTTATACTGAAAATATTGCTAAAGCATTAAGCAATTATGAAACATACTTGAGTTTAACGGATTATTCTTTGTCATCTCGTATGCGTCATGCTGATTTTTTAATCTTAGCAAAAGATTACAAAGCATTGGAAGTTGAAGCTAATGCAATGCAAAAATTAGATAAAGTAAACCCACGTATTTTACGTTATTTAGGATATTCAGCATATCAAAATGGAAATTTCGATGCAGCGATTAACGCTTTAAATGAATTTACATCATTAGGCACCAATAAAGTTATTGCAGGAGATTATTATTTTTTAGGATTATCTAAAGTTGCAAAATCAGTTGCTGCAGATGGTAAAACAATCGATACTACTACATTTGCATTAGGAATATCCGATTTGAAAAAATCTTTAGAAATGGATGCAGGGGTTGCAAATGGTTTAAATGAAATTGGAAAAAAATATTTTGTCCAAAAAGTATATCCAATAGCAAGTTCTATATTTGAATTGGCTATTACTAATCCAGATTCTAGAAATTATTTAGAAGATAATGTATATTATGGTCTTTCGGTTTTAACCGAAAATAGAGGTAGAGAACCAAAAGATTTAAATGTAGTTGCACTTCAAAATGCGGATAAAGCAATGGACACGGTAATAGTTGCTACACCTAACTATCAAGAGGCCTATTTATATAAGGCTAGAATTAATAGTGTTTTAGATAAAGATGATGTTATGGCAGATACTTATCAAAAATATATAGATATTGTTCTTGCTAAAGGTGATGCAGAAATCACTAAAAATAAAGGTAAAGTAACAGAATCTTATAATAGTATTGCAGCCTTTTATGCTAATACAGACAAAGTTAAATCGAAAGAATATTTTGCAAAAACTTTGCTTTTAGATCCAACAAACGATTATGCAACTAAATCTTTAGAGAGTTTAAATTCTAACAAAGTGACTCCAAAGGCACCAAAAAAATAAATACAGAAAAGTAATGTTTTAAAAACTCGTTTAGAATTTCTAAACGAGTTTTTTTATAGTTTAAATGTTAAATCTCATTGTGAAACTGTATTAATAAACAATAAATTAAAAAACACAGCGTTCTATAAAACCAAAAAAAATATTTATGTCCAAAGTTTATTCCATTTTTTTAGCCCTATTTATTTGCTCTTTATCTTATTCTCAAAATGTAGTTTCCTTAAAAGGGAAAGTAGTAGAAGAAACCACTAAGACGCCTATTCAATCGGCTACAGTTTATCTTTCTAATGTAAAAGATTCTACAGTAATAGATTATACTATTACCGATAAAAGCGGAAAATTTGAATTCAAAATAAAAAAAATAAACCAACCGGTATTTCTTAAAGTTTCCTTTGTATCCTATCAAGATTATAAATTGCCTTTAAAAAGCATTGAAGCCGATAAAGATTTTGGAACCATAGAATTAAAAGATGCGGTAAAATCTCTTAAGGATGTTGTTATTAAAGGCCAAGCACCCCCAATTAGAATCAAGAAAGATACACTTGAATTTAATGTGTCCTCTTTCAAAGTGCGTCCCGACGCCAATGTAGAAACCTTATTAAAACAATTGCCTGGGGTAGAAATTGATGCGGATGGAAAAATTACCGTAAACGGAAAAGAAGTCAACCAAATATTAGTTAACGGCAAACCATTTTTTGATAAAGATGGTAAAGTTGCCCTACAAAACCTTCCATCCGATATTGTAAATAAAGTTCAGATAACGGATACCAAAACCAAAAAAGAAGAAAAAACAGGTGCGGCTGCAAGTTCCAATTCGGCTAGTATTAATCTTACTATAGATGAAGACAAGAACAAAGGTTTTTTCGGAAAAGTAATGGGTGGTAAAGGTTCCGATGGGCGATATGAAAGCAGTGCCTTAATAAACTATTTTAAAAACAAAAGAAAAATTAGCGTTCTTGCTTCTTCCAACAACATCAATTCCATTGGATTTTCTATGGACGAAGTTTTTGATAATATGGGAGGTGGGCGAGTGAGAAATATGAACACCTATTCCGATGGTTCTTTTAGTATAGATGGTAAGCGCTATGGTGGCGGAAGTGGCATAACACAATCTAACTTAGTTGGAATTAATTATTCGGATGAATGGACTAAAAACTCCGAATCGTCCTTGAGTTATTTCTATTCGGGAGCCAATACCAAAAACGAGAATAAAACCAATCAAATTAACTTCTTACCTTCTGGAAATTTCACGACTAATTCCAATTCCAGTTCCAATGAAGACCGATATACCCACAATGTCAGTTCGGTATTTGAATATAAATTAGACTCCTTAACTTCTATAGTAATCGAGCCAAACTTCACTAAATCGAATACTAAAAACAGAAATTTAGCGGTCCAATCTTCTTTTGATGCTACTAATGCAATGCTAAATTCTAGCACCTCAAATACTAATAATGAGAACGATGCGAATACGTTTAACAACACCTTGTCCTTTACAAAATCGTTCAAAAAGAAAAATAAATATTTGAGTTTGGTTTTTGAAAATGAAAACGGAACTACTACTGAAAACGATTACCTTCAGTCTAATACAGTTTTCTATCAAGGAACCGTAACTCAGGATAACAGAAATCAGTTTAATAAATCGAAAACCATAAATGCTAATTACCGAACGGAGTTTGAGTTTACACAGCCCATTACCGATTCTCTTCAAATAAAAGTTGGGTTGGAATATAAAATAGATAAAAATAAAGACAGCAGAAATTCCTTTAATTATGATCCTGCCAACCAATCCTATTCTGTTGCAAATGATTTATTAACGAATGCTTTTAATTCTACAGAAAAAACATTTACACCCAATACTGGGATAATTTTCAGCAGAAAAAAATACAATTTAAATGTAAATTTAGGTACCAATATTATTAATTTTAATAACGATGCCAATTATTTAGATGTAAATTCTACTCTAAATAAAGAATTTATTTTGCCTTATGCAAATGCTTATGGGAATTACAGATTTACCAAAACTAAAAATTTATGGGTAAATTATAACTACTCTTATAGCCTTCCATCTGCACGACAAATGCTACCTATTGAGGATTTGGCCAATCCTTTAAATACTTATATAGGTAATCCTAATTTAGATTTGAATAAATACCACGGAATTTATTTCTCCTACAGAGATTATGATTACGCTACCAAATCAGGATATGGAATGTATACTGGAGGAAATTTTTATGACAATCAAATAGTTTCTTCGGTTTCGTATGATGAAAATAAAAAAAGAACCACTACTTATGCTAATGTTTCAGGAACCTACAACTCTTGGCTTGGCGTATATTGGAATAAAACCATTAAAAAGGATGCCAATAAATACCGATTTGAATTGCGAATGAATAACAATTTTGGACTTTCTAAAGGATATACGGATGGTGAAATGTACCAAGCAAAAACCTATACTTTTTCTCCAAGAGTAAATTTCACGTATGATTATGGCGAATTATTAACAATAAATCCATCCTATAATTATTCGTATAACACCACTAATTATACCAATTATGTGATTGGTTCGGCATCTAATTATACGCATAAATTCAACTTGCAGGTAACCAATTACTATCCTAAAAATTGGATATTCGGTAATGACTTTGGCTACACTTATAATTCTAATATTGCAGATGGTTTCAAAAAAGATTTCTTTTTATGGAATACCAGTTTGTCTTATGGCTTTTTTGAAAAGAAATTAATGGCTAAGATAAAAGTGTACGATTTATTAAATCAAAATCAAAGTGCTATAAGAACCATAACTCCCACCACCATAAGGGATGAAGAAAATACGGTTTTAAAACGATATATAATGTTTTCTTTAACTTATAAATTAGAAAAATTTGCAGGAAAAGAGAAAAAATCAAGTGGCAGATTCAATTGGTAAAAAGAGTGTATATGGTCAACGGCACCCCTCTCCTGTTTTTGCGAAGTATGAAGCAATCAAGAGGGGCCGTGATGAGGTATTAATTAGATTATATTATTTTTGTTCGACAATAAACCAAAAAACTCGTTTAGAAATTTCTAAACGAGTTTTTTTATGTGTTTTTATCTTCAAATAATTAGAAGGTTACCAGCCACCGCTAGCACCACCACCAGAAAATCCTCCACCGCCAAAGCCACCGCCGAAGCCGCCACCTCCACCAGAAGAACCTCCAAAGCCACCACCTCCTCCAAAGCCACCTCCGCCACTTCTTCCCAAACTGCTGAGAATAATGATGTCTAGTAAACTAGGGCTACTGCCAAGTCCGGAACCAGTCCCTTTTCCTTTATTTCTAGAAATGATAATAAGTACAATTACAAAAAGTACTAAGAATATTACTAATGGTAAACTACCGCTTGTATTATCGTGTTTTCTTGTTCCTTTATATTTTCCTTTCACCACTTCAATGATTGCATCGGCACCTTTGTCAAGGCCGTTGTAATAACTGCCGTCTTTAAATTCGGGAACAATTACATTCCGAATTATTTCACCGCAAATTCCTGATACCAAACGATCTTCTACACCATATCCAGGACGGATACTTACTTTTCGTTCGTCTTTGGCAACCATAATCATTACGCCATTATCTTCTTTGGCTTGACCAATTCCCCATTTTTGTGCCCAATTAGTAGAGAGCACATCAATATCTTCATTTTTCAGACTTTCAATGGTTACCACCACTATTTGTGTACTAGTAGAATCCGAATAGCGAACTAGTTTTTCTTCTAGTTGCTGTTTTTCCGAATCACTTAATAGTTTTGCATAATCATAAACCGAAGTTTGAAAATCTGGTTTTTCAGGAATTGTAAACTGTGAAAATCCTACTTGAGAAATGAAACAAACTGCAAGTATCCATAGGCTTTTCGGAAATTTTATTAAAATCTTCATAATTCTCCTTTAGATATTTCGTTAGAAAGTTCATTTACATCATCCTCTAGGTATGGAAAATAATTTTTTAATTGCTCTCCCGCTTTACTAATCCCATCAACTAAGGCTTGCTTGTTGTCGCCATTTTTAAAATGGTGCAACATGATATCTTTAGTGCTATCCCAAAAAGAATCGGTTACTTTGTCATGAATGCCTTGGTCGCCATAAATTGCAAATTGCTTACTTTTCACTGCTACATATATCAAAACACCATTGCGTTCTTGGGTATTTTCCATTTTTAGCAAATGAAAAACCTCCACTGCTCGATCCATAGGAGCAATGGAAGTTTCTTTTTCAATATGGATTCGAATCTCTCCAGAAGTATTTTGTTCGGCTAAACGAATGGCTTCTACCACTTCTGCCTCTTCTTCTTTCGATAAAAATGCTTCTACTTTAGACATCGTTAAAATTTAACTTCTACAGGTTTATCTGCGCCAGCAACCGATTGGAAGTAGGCTTTTTCTTTGTAGTTTCCTAAAAACCAACTTTGTGGCATTGCTAAAACATATCCGTTATATTCTTGAACACTTTCATTGAAACGTGTTCTAGCAGTTAAAATTTGATTTTCTGTGCTAGCCAATTCGTCTTGTAGTTTCAAGAAATTCTCATTTGCTTTTAATTCAGGATATCTTTCTACAGAAACCAATAATCTAGATAATGAACTGCTTACACCACTTTGCGCTTGATTGAATTGTGCTAATTGTTCTGCAGAAACATTAGTAGGGTCAATAGTAATTGCAGTTGCTTTTGCTCTTGCTTCAATAACAGCAGTTAAAGTACTTTTTTCAAAATCAGCAGCACCTTTAACAGTGTTTACTAAATTTCCAATAAGGTCATTTCTTCTTTGGTAAGAAGTTTGAACATTACCCCATTCTTTTTCTGTTGCTTGGCTGAAACGTAAACCGCTATTTTTAACACCCATAACCCAAAAAGCAATAACTAAAATTGCTCCTATTCCAATAATCCAAGGTAAAAATTTTTTAAAATCCATTTTCTAATTTTTTAAGTTTATTTATTGTTTTCTATATACATGCAAAAATCATTCCTAAAGTTGATTTTTAATATTTGTCAGTTCGGCTTTAATACCTTCTAACTTCGAAATGATGTCAAATTTATCTAAAGTTTTCTTTTTCCCCTCTTTCAAATGCGTTTTAGCGCCTTCCAAAGTAAAGCCACGTTCTTTAACTAAATGATAAATCAATTGTAAATTTTTCACATCCTCTTGTGTGAACATTCGATTTCCTTTAGCATTTTTCTTTGGTTTCAGAATATCAAATTCTTTATCCCAAAAACGAATAAGGGATGCATTCACTCCAAAAGCCTCGGCAACCTCACCAATGCTAAAATATAATTTGTCTTTAGATAATTCTATCTGCATAGTTTTCATTTAAATTGAAACACCTTAAATAAGTGTCAATAATAATTCATTATTTTTCTTTTGCTTCTTTTAAAGCCTGTAATTCAATTGCATCCGAAATTCTGAAATTTGTTTGCTTTATCTTTTCAATATACGGTTTAATAGATGGAATTATTCCGTTTAACTTGGCTTTGATTATAACTCCTATTGTTCCTGTATATAAAATACCAAGTTGATGCGCTACTTTTCTAGCCTTATAATCGTCTAAAATCAAAATGCTTTTTGGTATTTCTAAAGCCAATGCAATTGCGCTAGATTCTCCTTTGTCTATCTGTAATTCAAGAATTTTCTGACTGTATTTATCAGAAACATTTTTAATACTAATCCATTCAGGAAGTGTTTCTCCAAATTCCTCGGCAATTTCTGGTGTAGTTATAATTTGTCCGTAAACTTTTTGCAACAAATCTAGTTCCCCAATTTTTGATAAAACAATAAAACAACTAGTATCCGAAATTATTATCTTAGGCATTTTCAACATCACTAGATAAATCGGTTGCAGGGAAATTGAAAAGCGAAACGTTATACTGATTTAATAATTCTGCAAAAGTACGTTTAGTCAATCCTGCAAGTTCTGCCGCCTGACCCAAAGAAAGTTTTCCTTGTTCGTATAATCTTGACGCAACTAGCATAACCAATTCTTTATTGGTTAAATCTAAACTATCTGGAACGTTAAGTGTCAATGTTTTCATGATACCAAATATAAGATTTATTTTTATTTATTATTAAATTAATTTTGAACACTGAATCCTAATCCAACGACTGATTCTCTTGATTTGCAATTTTAGAAATTGCCACATATTCTGCTGCCGAAATATTTCCGTAGTAAAAATTTATTGGGTTCACTACTTTTCCATCTTTATGCACTTCATAATGACAATGTGGCGCTTGACTTCTTCCAGTACTTCCCACATAGCCAATAATATCACCACGTTTAACACGTTGACCAGGTCGCACTTTATATTTGCTTAAATGTCCGTACAATGTTAAGTATCCAAAACCATGATTTATCTCAATATGATTACCATATCCCGATAACGAATTGTCGGCATTTTTCACAACCCCATCACCAGTGGCATAAATAGGAGTGCCCGTTCTTGCAGTAAAATCCATTCCTTCGTGCATTTTCCGTGCTTTAGTAAATGGGTCACTTCGGTATCCAAAACCCGAAGCCATGTGCTTTAAATCTTCATTTTTAACAGGCTGAATTGCCGGAATAGCACTCAACAATTTATCTTTTGCTTTGGCTAATTTCAAAATTTCATCTAACGATTTCGATTGTACTACCAATGCTTTGGAAATACCATCCACTTTTTCAGACGTATTAATCACCAACTCCGAATTATTAAAACCTTCCAATTCTTGGTACCTTTTTTTATCAATAATACCTCTCCTTTTTTCATTTGAAATTGGAGAAGAATTAAAATAAACACGATATAAATTGTTATCTCTATCCTCTAAATCCGATGCTACTTGATCAATCGCTTCTATTTTTTTATTCAAAATAGCATAACTTAGTTTCAAATTTTCAATTTCTCGAGCCTGAATCTTGTCTTTTGGCGTCTCAAAATACGAAGTATTCATCAAAACCACAAAGCATAAAAACCCAAATAATGCCGAAGCCAACAAGAATAGCGCAGGATAGCCAAACTTTTTTCGCTTCTGTGAGCCAATTATTCGGTAAGCCAAACTTTCGGGGTCGTAATAATACTTAACTTTCTTCGACATTTCTTAAATTATACTATTTTTGTACTCGTTTTAAGAATAACAATGGTTCTTTCAACAAATTTATGAAATGTTTTCTTCTAAATCTATTTTTTGTTTTTTTTAGGAGCGAAACATTCGGCATTATAGTAAAGGTAATTCCTGCCATCCGTTGCAATCTGTCATTGCGAGGCACGAAGCAATCTAATAACACTAATGGTTGTCGCAATGTCAGGATTTCCACTTCTGTCAGGGCTCATATCTTTGTAATGAAATAAAAATATGAAATATGTATCTTTGAAATAGTAACAATTGATAAACAAAACCAAGTTGCCAAATTGTGTCGGGGCGAAATACATCATAGATGATATTGTGAACATT
>CANFZM010000027.1 GCA_947451525.1 Flavobacteriaceae bacterium | reverse complement strand
TTTCATAAGAAGTTAGTTCAAAATATTCAACAATGATTTCTGGTAATAATAACTTGAGAAGTTCTACAAATGAATCTTGCATTTCTATTTAATTTTGAAATGCAAATATCCATATTTAATATTTCCCCACAACTTTTTGACTTGATCCTTTTTATATTTGTGATGAAATGTAAATATCTTGCGTGAGGGATGGTAGCGGCATCCTTTGCTTTTAATTGCGAGGCACGAAACAATCTAAAAAGCAAAGATATACGAACAGCCCGATTTGAAGAGGCACGCTATAAAAAAAAAACAATTAGGTATTGATTTCTAGATCTTTAATGTAGTCTTGGTGTTCTAAAAAGAAGATTTCAAAAGGTGTCATAGTGTTGTAAAAAAAAGCAAATATTTCATTCCAAGTACTTTTATTATTAAGGCTTACGTTTAGTTTATCAACCCAAATTCGGCTGATTATTTTTCCGCTTTCTAGATAATGGTTTCGTTCTAGGATAGCTTCTGGAAGGTAATCTTCTAGAAGGATAGTTTGTAAGGATTGTATTTTTTCGAAGTAAATTTTTCTTTTTTCTTCTTCTTTTGGTTCAATATCGAGTAAAACTTGTGCTTTTTTGTTGTCGACGTAAAATTTAAAGGTAACATCTTTAATTTTGGTGTCGTATAAAAGCCATTTTCTTGGATAGGTTTCTGCAAATTGTACCCAAAATTCTTTTTTTATTTTTAAACTTTCTTCTTTGCTGTACATGATGAATTGTTATTTGGGTATGTTATCTTTTTTTGGTAAATTTATAAATAATATAAGTTAATAGCCATGAATTTTAATCTCTTTTTAAATGCTGTTTCTACTATTTCGGTGCTGGATTTACCATCGGTGTCTTCCCATGTTAAAATGGCGCCTTTGGAACGGATTGAATCTCTAGAAAATAGGCATGATTTTAGTGATTCTGCTAGAAAAGCAGCAGTTATGATGTTGTTCTATCCAAAGGGAGATGTTGCTCATTTGGTTTTAATTGTTCGGAATTCTTATCCTGGTGTACATTCTTCGCAAATTGCTTTTCCTGGTGGAAAGGTTGAAGAAACAGATTTGGATTTACAAGAAACCGCCTTGCGGGAGACTTTTGAAGAAATTGGAATTCCTTCGGATACAATTAATGTAATTAGAAGTTTTTCTTCTATTTATATACCACCAAGTAATTTTTTAGTGTATCCTTTTATGGGGGTCAGTACTTCAGAATTAAAATTTGTATTGCAAGAAGAGGAAGTAGCCGGAATTATTGAAATGCCAGTTTCTTTGTTGTTAGACGATTCTATTATTGCACATAAAATTTTAGATACTTCTTATGCTAAAGAAATGACTGTGCCTGTATTCCAAATTCAAGAACATGCTATTTGGGGAGCAACTGCAATGATGCTAAGTGAGTTAAAAGATGTGCTTAAAATGGTGCTTTAAAGGATAACTTTTTGTAAGTTTGCTTTTAATATTCTTTAAATTATTATGGTTTTGTTTAAACGAAATCCTTTTGGACACATACTTTTTATTAAAAAATGGTTAATTCGAATCTTTGGATGTATTACACATAGAAGATATAGAGGATTTAACGAATTACAGATAGAAGGTTCTGAAATTATAAAAAATCTTCCCGATAAAAATGTACTTTTTATTTCCAATCACCAAACGTATTTTGCGGATGTAGTGGCTATGTTTCATGTTTTTAATGCTAGTCTTTCTGGACGCGAAAACAGCATTAAAAATGTAGGTTATCTATGGCAACCTAAAATGAATATATATTATGTAGCTGCTAGTGAAACCATGAAAGCTGGCATACTACCACGAATTCTTGCCTATGTTGGAGCAATAACCGTAGAAAGAACTTGGCGAGCCGACGGGAAAGACGTAACCGAAAAACGAGATGTTAACCCCAACGATACCGAAAATATTAAAATAGCACTTGCCGATGGTTGGGTAATAACTTTTCCGCAAGGAACAACCAAATCCTTTAAACCAGTTAGAAAAGGTACTGCTCACATTATTAAACAACACAAACCTATCGTGGTTCCTATTGTTATTGACGGCTTTAGAAGATCTTTTGATAAAAAAGGTCTGCGAATGAAAAAGAAAAACATACTCCAATCATTTATCATCAAAGAACCTTTAGTGATTGATTATGAAAATGATACGATAGATCAAATAGTAGAACAAATTGAATATGCTATAGAGCAGCATCCTTCATTTTTAAAGGTAATCCCTGCTGAAGAAATTGAAGAACAAGAAAAACTAAACCGCCTACGACAGTGGGAATACTAGTAATGTACTACAAATCAATTTTCATTAATTCCTTATAGTTTTTATTTAATTTATCTAATAAAGTTCCGTAAAGTAGTTTATAAAATGCCCAAATAAATACCATAACTAGTGGTACAATAACTAGAATAGCTATATATTCTGAAGTTGAATTTAGATTTTTGTTCTTAGAATAAATATCGTTAAAACCAGCTATAGTTCCAAAAACCCCAAAAAATCCACCAATTAACACATTCCAAAAGATATAATAATTAACAACGCGTCTGGTATTTATTATTTGCTCAATCAAATTTTTGGAAGAATCTAATGCTGAAATGGCCCTGTATTTTTTATAAAAAATAATTATAAACCCAATAACTACAATATAGTTTAGATAATTTAGAATATCTAAATACGGATGTAGTGCTAAAAATTTATCAATGTTTTCATCATTAATAAACAAACTAATACCATTTAAAACTATAAACTCCAAAATACTAATAATCAATATCCACTTCACTAATGAAGAAGAATGTTTATGTATCATTTCATAAATTGCACTTTCCGATAATTGTTCAAAAGTATTCTTATCTTTTTTCCAGTCTTTTTTCAATAAATCCAGCTCTTTCATCATAATCTTACGGATTTAATATTTTTTTTAATTTCCCTTTTATTCTATTCATTTTCACCCTTGCATTAACTTCACTAATTCCTAATGTTTCCGATATTTCGGTATAATCTTTATCTTCCAAATACATGAAAATCAGCGCCTTTTCAATGTCATTCAGTTGGTGCACCGCCTTATACATCAACTTTAATTGCTCCTCTTCTTCAGTATTGTAATCCTCCTGACTAATAAAATAACTCTTACTCTCATAATCCACCGTAGAGATACTTCGAGTACTCTTTCGATACAGCGTAATTGCCGTATTTAAAGCCACCCGATACGCCCAAGTAGAAAATTTAGACTCTCCCCTAAACTTCGGAAAAGCCTTCCACAGCTGTATCGTAACTTCCTGAAACAAATCCTTGTGCGCATCGTCACCCGTGGTGTACAAGCGACAAATCTTATGGATAATGTTTTGATTATCCTTAAGTTGCTTCACAAATAATTGTTCCAAACTTTCACTCATACCTCTGTTAGTACTCTATTTTTAGAATTTGTTACAAGATAGCATTTTTTTTTCAGGAGCGAATGGCTTGCGCATTTTAGTAAAGGTAATTCCCGCTTTCGCCTTTAGTCTCGTTCCGTTCCTCCACGAGAGCTATCGGCTCAATCGGGGCTAGATTAGCTAACATTTAGAGAGAAATTTCCTTTCAAAATAAGGTTATGTTAAATCTAGACAATTATTAAAAAAAAGATTGCAACTTTATAGTTAAGAATAATAGCATCTCAAAATGAACATTCCACAATTATCCATTCCTCGTGTAGTTATTATTGGAGCCGGATTTGGCGGACTAGCCTTGGCCAAAAAACTCCGAAATAAAAACCTTCAAGTAGTACTTTTAGACAAACACAATTACCACAACTTTCAACCACTTTTATACCAAGTTGCCACCGGCGGATTGGAAGCAGGTTCTATAGCCTACCCCATTAGAAAAGTAATTCAAGAATACAAAGATTTCTATTTTAGACTAACTTCTGTAAAAGAAATCGACACTAAAAATCAAAAAGTAATTGCCGAAATTGGCGATTTACATTATGATTATCTAGTCATTGCAACAGGATCTAAAACCAATTACTTTGGAAACAAAGAAATTGAGCGCAATGCAATGGCAATGAAAACTATTCCGCAATCTCTTAATATTCGTAGTCTAATTCTAGAAAATTTTGAACAAGCAGTCTTAACGAAAGACGAAGCCGACAGAAATTGTTTAATAAATTTCGTACTAGTAGGAGGAGGTCCAACAGGTGTAGAACTTGCAGGTGCACTTGCGGAAATGAAAAAAGCCATTCTTCAAAAAGATTACCCCGATTTAGATATTGCTAAAATGGAAATCAATTTGATTCAAAGTGATAATAGGGTTCTTAGTACCATGACAGAAAAAGCCTCTATTGCTGCCGAAAAATTTCTTAAAAATTTAGGAGTAACCATTTGGAAGAATGTCCGAGTAACTAATTACGATGGAAGAACCATTACTACCAATTCCGATTTGACTTTTGATACCGCGACCGTTATTTGGACTGCTGGTGTGCAAGGGGCCGCTATTCCGGGTATAGATGCAAAATCATTAGTACAAAGAGTAGGAAGAATTCGCGTAAACCAATTCAATCAAGTAGTGGGGTACAACAACCTCTTTGCTATAGGAGATGTTGCGACTATGGAGACTGCTAAATATCCACAAGGGCATCCTATGATGGCACAGCCAGCCATGCAACAAGGTAATTTATTAGCAGAAAACATAGTAAAATTAATTAACAATAAATCCATGAAACCTTTTCAATACAAAGACAAAGGCTCTATGGCAACCATCGGTAGAAATTTAGCAGTGGTTGATTTACCACACTATCATTTTAGTGGAATTTTTGCTTGGTTTGTTTGGATGTTTGTCCATCTCTTTTCCCTAATCGGATTTAAAAATAGAGCCGTAGTTTTTTTAAATTGGGTGTACAATTACATCCGTTTTGATCGCGAAGGAAGATTAATTGTTCGACCATTTAAAAAGAAAAGTTTTACCACATTTACGAGTGATGAAGTATAAAGTTTCTAGTCTTGCAAGGTTTTTATACCTACAAGGTTAAAAAAACCTTGCAGGAAAATAGGTAGAACCCAAGACCTAGAACTTAAAACCTAGAACCCTCCTTATAATAATTCACCAACAAGTTCACAAATTTACTATAGCTCTCTATGCCGTCTTTTTGCTGATTCATTTTTAAGATTTGATCGTAAAAAGCGTGGAATCCTTTATCTATAAAGGTATCGTATTGTTTCCAGAAGACATCACTTTCTTTGTAGTTTGCAATAATTCCGGGATTGATTCTCGTTTTTAAAGCATTGAATTTTGCTTCGTCTTTCATTGCAATATTCATCATGCAATACCGCAACGCATTGCTATACGCCGAATATTGAAAATACAAATCGTTGTTTTTTGTCCCAGCCAAAAATCCAATAAAGTTGCATTCACTTTCACTGGCATAGCCAATTTGGTGCGCCATTTCATGGCAAACCACATTTGGAAAACTCACCATTGGTAATTTAGCATTCACCTGCGCTTCATTGGTAAACGGATTCAAATAACCTGCAAATCCCATATAAGTTAAAGGCAAACTCAGTAATGATTTCTTCTTACTCGAAATTTCATAATTAAAAAAAGCATATTCTTTTGCTAAAGAAGTATAGCCATTTTGCGCCATAGCCAAAACCGAATCTTGTGAATTTGGATTAGTAACTTTTAAATTTCGGTTATGCGTAATTTCCAATTGAAGGATATTGGTTTTAGCAATTAATTTTTCAGTGAATGTTTCCAAATCGGCTTCAGAATATTCCCGTTGGATGTTCATTTTTTCAAAAAGTGGCACTCTATAATAATTAAAAGCCCAAAGCAAATGAAAAAGAAAATAGGCAACCGAAAGAAAACTAGTAACCTTCAATAAATTGTTTTTCCATTGTGATTTCCAAGATTTTCTAGTTTTCCAAATGGAATAAAGGGCATACAAAAGTACAATTCCATAAAGCACATCACCAACCGAAAAAGGAATCTTTCCTAAAACAGTTCGAGAGATTTTAGAAATTACCAGATACAAGCCATTGCTATAATATCGTTCGACCATTTCTGGGAAAAAGGCAAGGATTTTCAGCAATAAAATCTGAATTAATAGAAATAAAGGAAGGATGTATTTGCGTTTCAAACTATTAAATTTGCCATAAAAATACTTATAAATAAAGAACTCCTAATTCTTTTTTTGTAAATTTGTGATGAAATTAATTTAAAAAATTAAATGTCAAGAGAGGAACTCATTAAAAATACGATTAAAAAACTAAATCAACTTTCTGATAATCGACTTCAGGAGGTTTCTGATTATGTTAGTTTTTTAACTGCCAAAATTGACGACAAAATAATATCTGAAGGAATAAAATCTTTAGTTTCTAATTCTAAGGCGTATGAGTTTCTTCATGACGAGGAAGAAATCTATCAAGTAAGCGATGTTAAAGAAAAATACCAATGAAAAAAGGAGATATCGTACTTCTTTCTTTTCCATTTACCGACTTGAAAGGCAAAAAAGTTAGACCCGCTTTAATTTTAGTTGTTTCCGAATTAGATGTCATTGTCGCTTTCATTACAACACAATTAAAATGGCAAAGCCAATTTGATATGAAACTGGAATCGGATAATTTAAATGGTTTAAAGAAAACTTCCTTATTGCGTTTATCAAAAATCACAACTTTAGATAAAGATTTAATTCTTGGAAAATTAGGAGAATTGAATCAAGATTCTCTACATCAAATAAATAATAATCTTATAAATTTACTACAACTAAAATAACAATATCACGGATGAAATTATTTCGTAAAAATTCGTGTTTCAATAACAAACTAAAAATACAATGAGCCAAGAAATTAGAAACCTAGAACCCAAAGCACTTTGGAACAAATTTGCCGATTTAAACGCGGTGCCTCGTCCTTCCAAAAAAGAAGATCGAGTAATTGAGTTTATGAAAAACTTCGGGAATAGCCTAGGATTAGAAACATTTGAAGACGAAATCCGTAACGTAATAATAAGAAAACCAGCAACTCCAGGAATGGAAAATCGCAAGCCAATTGTACTTCAAGGGCATTTGGATATGGTTTGTCAGAAAAACAATGATACCAATTTCGATTTTGATACCCAAGGAATTGATATGTATGTAGATGGTGACTGGGTTCGTGCTCGCGGAACCACTCTTGGTGCAGACAACGGACTTGGAGTAGCGATGATGATGGCAATTTTAGAATCTAAAGAAATTAAACATCCGGCTATCGATGCACTTTTTACCATCGATGAAGAAACTGGAATGACGGGTGCTTTAAACTTAAAAGGTGGTATCTTGAAAGGAGAAATCCTTTTGAATATGGATACCGAAGAAGACGATGAAATAGGTATTGGTTGCGCAGGAGGAATTGACGTAACTGCCAACAGAAGTTATAATGAAGAGGAAACTCCAGAAGGTTCTGTTGGATATACAATCACCGTAAAAGGCTTGAATGGCGGACACTCCGGAATGGATATCCACAAAGGATTGGGTAATGCCAACAAAATCATGAACCGGTTATTGTTTGATGGATTTGAAAATTTTGGTTTGCAAATTGCAGAAATTTCAGGTGGAAGTTTGCGCAATGCTATTCCTCGCGAAAGCAACGCCAAAGTTATTGTTGCAGCAATGTACGACGAAGCATTTGTGTTTGATATGCAAGAAATGATTAGTGACATTAAAGCCGAATTCAAAACTATGGAACCTAACTTAACTATTGAAATCGTAAAAAGCGATTTACCTAGTAAAGTAATGGATTTAGGTGTTCAAGAAGGTTTGCTTCGCGGAATTTATGCTGCTCATAATGGGGTATATACCATGACTGCAGACATTAAAGATTTGGTAGAAACTTCTAATAATATTGCTCGTGTAATTGTAAAAGATGGCGAAATCACGATTCAAAATTTAACGCGTTCGTCTGTAGAAAGTTCTAAATTTGATTTAGCAAATGCTTTGCGTTCGGCTTACGAATTGTTTGGTTGTGAAGTGACCTTAGCAGGAAGTTACCCAGGATGGACTCCAAATGTGAACTCCGAAATATTAGACCTATTGGTTACAATTTACGAAAAACAAAACGGAACCAAACCAAACGTTGCAGCATGTCACGCAGGTTTAGAATGCGGAATTCTAGGAACTAATTATCCAGATATGGATATGATTTCTTTCGGACCAACCATTCACGGTGCACACAGCCCAGATGAAAGAGCAAGTATTTCTTCTTCTCAAAAATTCTGGAAATTTGTATTGGAAATTTTAGAGAATATTCCGGTTAAGAATTAAGAAAATAAAAATTTATTACAAATGAAATCCCGCTGAAGAGCGGGATTTTTTAATTTATACTTTCAAAAAGGCTATTAGCAATAAACAACTTTTGAGTTTGGTTTTAATGTCCCGGCACTTGGCGAGGTTGGGGATTAAGGAAGCCTAATATTTCGATTAAAGACTATGCTTTTCTGATTAGAAACCATCTTAATTTAATTCTAAAAACCCAATGTTGCGAAAAGTCAGTTTATTGTTGCGCTTATTTATACTAATATGTTTGTATCAGAACGTCGGTTGGAATATTTAGTTCGTTATGTAATTGTCTAATCATTTCTAATGATAGTTTTCTTTTTCGGTTCAAAATTTCACTTGCTCGACTTTTGAATCCAACAATTCTTGCTAAATCATTTTGATTGAAACCCATTTGCTCCATTCTGAATTTTATTGCTTCGATTGGGTCAGGCAAAGCAATCGGAAAATGTTCGTTTTCATATTGGTCAATTAACATTCCCAAAAGTTCCAATTCGTCGCCTTGTTCCGTTCCTCTTTTTGCGTCAAATATTGTATCAAGTCTCTCCAACGCTTGATTATAATCGGTTTCTGTTTTTATAAGATTTATGTTCATAATCTAAATTGTGTTTGCGTTGATTTTATCATATTCTGTGTGCGTTCCAATAAATCGAATCCAAACCATTTCATATTCGTAACTTATTTTTACTATCAATCTGTAATTATTTCCTTTTATGTTAAAAATTACTCGGTTATAATTCAAAATACTTGCGCTTGGATATTCTATTTTAATTTCATTAGGATTTTTCCATTCGGCTTTTTGTGCTTCACGAAACCATGATTTTAATTGTTGTTCACAATCTTCGTGTTTTTCCCAAAAATCTCTCAATATTTTTTTCGCAACTATTCTCAAACCTTTTTTTTACAAAAATATAAAATATTTACCAATTTGGTAACAATTTGTGTTTAATTTTTCAGATTTCAGGTTTCAGGTTTTTGGGCAACATAACAGTTAACTAGTATATCCGCTACTTTGCAATACTTCTCAAAAAAATAAAAGATATTCTACAAATTGTTAAATCCACTTTTTACACAAACAGCAAAACCAGCAACGGAATAATTATTCCTGCCAAAGCCAATTTCCAGCCACGTTTCTTGAAAGTAAATTTTCCTGCAGGAATCATAAATACTCCGGTTAAGGCTATAGTGATTAAGGATAATCCAAAAATATCTCCGTAATAAATCCACCAGTTGGAAGTGTTTTTATGCAACTTCATCATTGAACTGATGATTGGAGTTTTAATAAAAGTTGTGATTTCTCCTTTTCCGGTTTGTAAATCAATTTCAATATCATTCTTTTCAAAGGATATTCTAAGTTTTCCATCGTCTAATTTTTGGCGACGGAACTTATCGTCAACACCTAGTTTTTTTCCTAATTCTTCGGCATACGCATCAGTAACTTCGCTTTCTTGAGGCACTTTGGCTACAATTAATCTGGTTTCGGTGGTGTATTTATCGGCATGAAAACTATCGCGGTGGTTCATCAAAATTCCCGAAATCGCGAATGAAATTATTAATCCGATGTAGAAATAACCTAAATCTCTGTGAAGGTTTCTTGCTTTTAATGGTGAAATCATAGTTTTAAAATTTATATTTTAGTGAGGTGAATACTTGTCTTGGCGCAATCGGATTGACACTGTAATTTTCATGAACCGTGTAATTCAATTCGTTGGTAATATTAGACAATTTACACAACAATGAAAACTTTTTCCAATTATATCCTAAAGAAAAATCAATTGTTGTGTAGCCGCTAAGGGGAATGGTTCTGTCGCCAAGGCTTGCATCCTGATTGTTTGTATTATTATAGCCACCAAGTCGATCACCAATATAGTTTGCAATCGTGCCCAAAGATAATCCTTTTAATTTTCCTTTCGAAATGGTATAAAAAGCACTAAAGTTAGCAGTATTTTGAGGTGTTCTAACCAATCTATCCCCTACAATAAAACTACCTGTTGCGCCCGTAGTTTTACTGTATTCCATGTTGTTAAAACTATATCCTGCCATAATATTCAAAGTCTCCAATGGTTTTAAAATAACATCCACTTCAATACCTTTACTAGTAGTTTCACCACTTAAAGTCTTTACATTGGTGTTGGTGTTTATTGTTCCGTTGGCATTAAATTCGGCAGTTTGAGCCAAATTACTGTTTACAATTTGATAAATAGTAACGTTGGTACTCAAGAGTCCTTTCCAAAAATCATTTTTTACACCTACTTCAAATTGGTCTATTAAAGAGGGTTTTAGTGCTTCGTTTAAAATGGTTATGCCTGTGTTTGGAGTAAAAGAATTCGAATAACTCGTAAATAAGGTTGTACTTTTTGTAGGTTGGTAAATTAATCCAACTTTTGGAGAAAAAGCACGGTCGTTTCGAATCGTTTCATCTACAATAGTATTAGCAACTAAATCATAAGTAATAGGTTTTGTTTCTTGAATAGAATAACGAATTCCAGCCAAAACTTTGAATTTATAGGTTAGCGAAATTAAATCTTGTGCATAAACGCCATATCTATTGGTTTCTGTTTTAACGATTTTGGTATTTGTTGCTTGCGGAATTGCAGTTCCTTGTGGATATAAATCCAAATTATAGATATTTATTAAATCGTAATTGGCAGGACTAAAGACAAAAGTATAAGCATCTGCAAACGAATTTTCAACATCCATTCCGGTAAAAAATTGGTGTTTTATTTTTCCGGTTGATATATTTCCTTGAAGACTTAATTGTTGGCTGTAAATTTCTTCTACCGCTTTATTTTTACCTAATGGACGGATCCAATCTCCATTTGAAGCAGGCAAAACACGTTCGGTTCCTTCAGAAGTTCTATTATAATTCTGATAAGAAGTATTGAAATTTAATTTCCATTTAGCATTAAATTGGTAATTAACTAAAGCAGAAGCAGTTGCTTGTTTGGTATTTCCATGCGACCATTTTGCACCCAAATAAGTGTTTCTAGGAATATTTACAACGTCTCTACCTATAGAACCTGTTCCAAAATCGGGTGTCCAATCATCATTAAGATAATCCCCTTGAACAATAATTTCGGTTTTGTTATTTACTTTGAAAAGAAAAGACGGATTCACATAATAACGTTCCTTTTTTACAACATCCCTAAAACTCTCTGAATTCTCATAGGTTCCAATAAAACGATACGCAATACTTCTGCTTAAAGGACCGTAAAAGTCTATAGAAGGTTTGTAAAAATTATAACTTCCCGCCTGCATGCTTATTTCACCACCTTTTTGGAAAGAAGGTATTTTGGTTACCATATTCAAAATTCCGCCAGGAGCAACATTGCCATATAAAAGAGCCGAACTACCTTTTAAAATCTCCACTTTTTCCAATGAAGCAACCTCCGGAATAGAACCACTACTAAATCGGAAGCCATTTTTAAACATATTATTTGCAGTCATATCATAACCTCGTGACCAAAAGGATTCTTGTGCACCACCTCTTGCAGATCCAACATAAACTCCGTTGGCATTTTTTATCACATCACTAAGCCGGATGGATTGTTGTTGCTCTATCACGGCACTTCCAATTACTTGAATACTTTGTGGTAAATCCATTGGTTTAATGCCAGAACGGGCAGCAGTTGCTTCATTTTTTTGTTTTGTATGGATAATAACATCCTTTAGAATTCTGCCTTTTTTTGTTTTTACGGTATCATTTAATATAGTTTCTTGTGCGAAACTTTGAGCGCATATAAAAAGGGCTAGGGTCGAGTAGTAAAAATATTTAAACATTTATTTAGATTGAATTAAAATAATGATGCAAATATAATTAGTCATTTTTAATTCACAAAGTTTATTTAGACTTAATATAAATAAACTTTTTAAGAAGTTGATTTTGTTTCAAATACAAATAAAAAAAACTTGCAGTGGAGCAAGTTTTTAGTATAAATAAGATGTGTGAGTTATTTTTTCTTGGTCATAGGAAAACTCTCTGAAGTAATTTTGCCCTTTACTTTACCAGAAATTAGGGCAACCAAACTATGATTTTTCATTAGTTTGTATTGAATTTTTTGAGGATAATCATGCTTTGGGTTTTCAAAAACCAATATACTATCTTGATCATCTGTCATTTGAAAAGGAACAGAAGTATCGTTGTTCTCCCCCTTAATTGTCGCGGTATATATAAGATGTTCCCCATCTTGCATCAACTCTATTTGTTCGTTATGAATAGTATCTTTTTCGTTTTGAATATAATAAGATTGCCCAATAAAAGTGCTATCGTCTTTGCTAGTCCAAATTTCTTTTAAGGTTCCTAAACTATCCGACTTTTCCCATTCTCCAAGTAGCCAAGCGGCTTTTTGCAATTCGTCGTATTTTTTTATCAATTTGCCTTTTGCATCGTATTTATTACAAGATATTACTAAGGTTAAGGCAACTATTGCTATAGAGAAGGCAATTTTTTTCATGTTACTATTTTTAATACTACAATACTATGAAAAATCTGCCAACCGAACACTGTTAACTGAACACTTTTTTTATTACTTTTGCACTCCAATTAAAGAATACAAAATGTTAGATAGACTTCAATATGTAAAACAACGTTTCGACGAAATTTCGGATTTGATTATTCAACCCGATGTTATCTCCGATCAAAAACGTTATGTTCAACTGAATCAAGAATATAAGGGAATGAAAAACCTTATGGAGAAACGGGAGGAATATGTTACTCTAGATGCAAATATTAAAGAAGCCAACGAAATTCTTGCAGATGGTAGCGATGCCGAAATGGTAGAAATGGCCAAAATGCAGTTGGAAGAAGCCAAAGAGCGTTTACCAGAATTGGAAGAAGAGATAAAATTTCTTTTGATTCCGAAAGATCCCGAAGATGCTAAGAACGTTATGGTCGAAATTCGTGCCGGTACCGGTGGCGATGAAGCTTCTATATTTGCAGGTGATTTGTATAGAATGTACACTAAATACTGTGAAACAAAAGGATGGAAAACTTCTGTTGTTGATATGAATGAAGGAACATCGGGTGGATTTAAAGAGGTAATCTTTGAGGTTTCTGGTGAAGATGTTTATGGTACTTTAAAATTTGAAGCAGGTGTACACCGCGTACAACGTGTTCCCCAAACCGAAACACAAGGACGTGTACATACTTCGGCAGCAACCGTTATGGTATTGCCAGAAGCAGAAGAGTTTGACGTTCAAATTGACATGAACGATGTTCGTGTGGATTTTTTCTGTTCGTCAGGCCCAGGTGGACAATCAGTAAATACTACCAAATCGGCAGTTCGTTTAACCCATATTCCAACAGGATTAGTAGCGCAATGCCAAGATCAAAAATCACAACATAAAAATAAAGACAAAGCGTTTACCGTTTTGCGTTCCCGTTTATACGAACAAGAATTAGCAAAAAAACAAGCGGAAGATGCGGTTACTCGTACTTCTCAAGTTAGTTCTGGTGACCGTTCGGCAAAAATTAGAACCTACAATTATTCACAAGGACGCGTTACAGACCATAGAGTAGGACTAGATGTTTTTGATATGGACGGTGTTATGAATGGAAAAATCCAGAAGTTTGTAGACGAACTTCAGTTAGTAAACAACATGGAAAAATTGAAAGAAAGCGAAGTTTTATAAAAGAGATAATAGAATATAGATAAAAGAATAAAGATGCCTTACAAGTTTAGTAAGGCATTTTTTTTGGAATTCCATTAAAAAAATCCGCAAAATCTGTATAATCTGCTGGCCAAAAAATAGTTGCTCTTTTTATCTGACATATTCAGATAAAATTCGTGTAATTTAGTAAGTAAATAATTTGTGTAAATTAGTGTAATTAGTGTCTAACAATAATAAATTAGATTTCTTCGCAACTTTTGTGGTTAACAAACTTTAAACTAACTTTGCCCAACAACGAACTACAAACAATAAACGACCAACAATTTTGACTACTACAAAACTTATAGAACAAATTCAAATCAAAAAATCCTTTCTATGTATAGGTTTGGATGTCGATTTAACTAAAATCCCACAGCATTTATTGGAACTCGAAGATCCAATTTTCGAATTCAATAAAGCCCTAATTGATGCCACCCACGATTTGTGTGTTTCCTACAAACCCAACATGGCCTTTTACGAAGCCTATGGAATTAAAGGCTGGCAATCTCTTGAAAAAACTATAAATTATCTTAACGATAAACATCCTGAAATTTTCACCATCGCTGATGCTAAACGTGGTGATATCGGAAACACATCTACTATGTATGCCAAAGCATTTCTAGAGGATTTGAATTTTGATTCGATAACTGTTGCACCTTATATGGGAAAAGATTCTGTAGAACCTTTTTTGGCTTTTGAAAATAAACATGCAATTATGTTGGCACTAACTTCTAACGAAGGCGCATTTGATTTTCAAACCAAAAATGTAGAGGGTAAAGAACTCTATAAAGTAGTAATTGAAACTTCTAAATCTTGGAAAAATTCTGAGAATTTAATGTATGTAGTAGGAGCCACAAAGGCAGAATATTTTACAGAGATTAGAAAAATAATTCCAGATAGTTTCCTTTTAGTTCCCGGAGTTGGAGCGCAAGGAGGAAGCCTGCAAGAAGTTTGTAAATACGGAATGAGTACCAATGTAGGTTTGTTAATCAATTCTTCTCGTGGAATTATTTATGCTTCCAATGGATTAGATTTTGCAGAAAAAGCAAGAGAAGAGGCTTTGAAAATGCAATTGGAAATGAAAGAAATTCTGAACACCCTTTGATAGCCTACACAATATACAACAACGAAAATTCTAAGGAATGGGTGACTTTTGTGCATGGCGCAGGAGGAAGTTCGTCTATATGGTTCAAGCAAATACGTGAGTTTCAGAAGCATTTTAATGTGTTGTTATTGGATTTACGGGGTCATGGAAATTCCAACAAACTAATAAAAAAAGCATTCCAACAAAAATATACCTTCCAATCTATTGCCGAAGATGTTTTGGAAGTTTTAGATCATTTAAAAATAAAGACTTCCCATTTTATTGGAATCTCCCTAGGTACTATTGTTATTCGTCAATTGGCAGAAGTGCATCCCAAAAGAGTAAAAAGCATGATAATGGGTGGCGCCATTTTAAAAATGAATTTCCGTTCCCAAATCTTAATGAAGTTGGGAAATATCTTCAAATACGTTTTGCCTTATTTGGTATTGTACAAGTTTTTTGCTTTTGTAATCATGCCCAATAAAAACCACAAACAATCCAGATTATTATTTATTAACGAAGCCAAAAAACTCTACCAAAAGGAGTTTATTCGATGGTTCAAACTTACTGCAGAAATCAATCCGGTGCTAAAATGGTTTCGGCAACAAGAATTAAATATCCCAACCTTTTATGTAATGGGAGAAGAAGATTATATGTTTTTACCTTCCGTTAGAAAAGTGGTAGAGAAACATTTTAAATCCTCCACATTATTTGTAGTAGAAAACTGTGGGCATGTTGTTAATGTAGAACAACCCGCTATTTTTAATCAAGAAGTTATTGCTTTTATCCAGCAAAATTAATTTTGAAATCGAATTAATTTTTGATAAACTTTCGTGTGCTATTTTTATCCGAACTAAAAATTTTAATAAAATAAACTCCCTTTTCCAATTGGCTTATGTTTATTGAATTTTTATCAAATGCTTGTTCCAAAATCACTTTTCCTTGTAAATCAATGATTTGATAGGATTGAATGTTTTCAATACAATGTATTAAAAGCACTTCTTTCGCTGGGTTTGGTAAAATAGTAACGGTTTCAAAATCAAAACTTTCAGTAGTCAATGAAGCAGCATTGTTACTTATTCCAATGCTTGGATTTAAATAAGTGCCACTTCCTGTTGTTTGAAGCTTTATGGCTTTTACCATATACCAATCTGTTGTATTATATGAACTATCGGTATAGTTCAAAACTGAAATAGGAATGGAAGTTAACTTAGTATAAATTCCAAATTCAGTACTGCTTTTATATACATGATAACCAATAATTCCAGTTTCAGTTGAAGCATTCCAAGTTAATGTAATTTGTGAGCCAAGTACGGATGCTTGAAGATTGGAAGCAGGTTTAACTTGAAATAAACGCAAAGTTGGATCGCCATGGTATTGAAAATGAGTCCGATTCCAAAATTCGGAAGTGTCATACGATTGTTGCTGTTTTTCTAATAAATTATTGGTCAAATTATGATCCATTATTCGTTTGCAACTCCAGCCCATTGTTTCTCCCATTGCTGGTTGATGAAAGGTATTTATAGCAGTTGTTGTATAAATCGCACCTAAACATTTTGTATTAGCTGCTAATAAAGCTCTAATTTTTCCATACGTAAATCCTTCGGCTTCTTCCCAATAGCCCCAGTAACTTTGGTCACTACTAAAAATTGTGGCGTCCATTCCATAAGTATTCCAATCATTAAGATTTGGAACTAGTGAATTTTGCATAAAAATTTGATACGGACCATTATTTTGAACCCATTGCGGGAAAGGCAAACTTCCCGAATAATAATCTACATTGCTGGCTCCAGAAATAGGAATCAAACTCCGATAAGATCCATCATTTGAATTGTCATATCCTGTTCTAAAAGCAGTTTTTTCTCCCATATCCAAACCGTTTGCAACAATTCTATAATTATGTAATCGGGTTAAATAACCCCGTAATAAATTTTCTTCTGAAATTGAAAAACTTGTAATGTTTGCAAAGTCAACTCTTCCAAATGCCATTTCTAATGAGGATGGAATAAAATCTTGATCCCATTTAAAATCATTGGGTAAATTAATTGCTAACGAATTTATGTTTCCCGGATTATAGGTTGCTGTATCTGTAAAAATGCCATCAATGTCAGCATAATAACAATCCGAACCGCGTGCTCCTTTGTTAACATCATGATTATCTGGCGCAATTGCATTTTGGCCTGAACGAGCAATAGGAATATGACCTAATAAAAATAAATGAGTTGGTTTATCATTATTCGGCGCCGAATTGTAAGCGGTTACAATACTATTTTTAACAGTTACAATTGACGCTTCTGTTTCCCATGTTGTTGCTCTTGGTACATACAATTCAATGACATTCCAACCTTCATTGGTTAAATCTTTTTTGAGTTGGATAATCTCTGCAGATAGACTAGTTTGAAAGGAATTATCAACTACCAAAATCATTTTTCCTTTATAGTTGGTTTGATCATAATTCACCCCTACGGTTAAATGTCCAATAGCATCTCCACTAGTTGTACTTCTTCTTACTTGATATTCATAAACTCCTCCTAATGAAACAGTGGTGTCTGTCCAATTAATGGAAGTTGGAGGAAGATTGGAAGCCAACGTAACCCAATCGGAATTAGTTCCATTTAAGCCTCTTCGTTTTATAGAATAGGGTTCCGATATATTTGAAAATTTATCTAAGAACTCAATAGTTACGCTAGGAGGGCTAGTAATTACTGAAGATTGAACAAGACAAACCCGCCTTCCTGTAGAATTGAAATTATAGTTAAAATTGAATTGGGCTTGCAGTTGAATTGTAAGAAATAATATAAGTAAAGTATAAAGGATTCTCATATTTTTTTTGTAAATATAAAATATGTTTCTTGAAAAAAAAATGCCAATGCTAAACAAACACTGGCAATTTCTTTTTAACTTAACTAAACCAAACAAAATTATAAATCCTCATTTATAACACTGCAAATATCCGTTCTTTTCCTGATAGCAATGTTAAGAGAATGTTATTCTTATGTATTTGATTCTTAATTTTTTACAAATTATTTTTTATCCAATAATCCAAAAACACTTTGCAATAAAGGAGAAGTTCTTGATTTTAAATCGGTTCTAATATTTTTTTCTTCTACAGCAATCATTTTGAAAACACCTTCCATAGATTTATTAGTAACGTAATCTGTAATGTCTGGGTTGACTTTGGTTACAAATGGAATGTTATTGTATTTGCTAATTAGGGTATTCCAAATTACATCTGCGCCAACTTTCCCTATAGACTGTTGCACTACAGGACTAAATTTCGCATACAAATCTTTGTTGGTTGTTCCCTGAAGATAAACAGTTGCTGCATTTTCATTTCCAAGAAGTATCGATTTAGCATCGGTGATATTCATATTTTTAACTGCAGAAACAAAGATAGGAGTGGCTTCTTTAACTGCATCTTCGGCAGCCCTATTCATGGCTGTAATTCCTTGGTCGGCTAAATTGCCCATGCCTAATTTTCGTAAAGTACTTTCTACTTTTTGCAATTCGGCAGGCATAACTATCTTAACAGCTTCATTTTTCAAAAAACCATCCACAGCCGTTAATTTAGAAACTTCTTTGGTAATTCCGTTGTTCAATGCTTCTTTCAGACCAGCCGAAATATCGATAGGATTAGTAAGTCCAGAGGGCGTTGGGATTACTTTGGGTAACGTAATTTTAGATTTTGGAATAGTAATTTTCTTTGGAATACTTTTCAATTGCGCCATTCCAAGTATTGGAACTATCAGTAGTAAACAGAATAATTTTTTCATCTTTTTTGTTTTAATTTTAAATGCTAAAGCAAATATAATGCCTCAATATTCAAATAGTATTAAAATTAAACTAAATGTAGTTGTAATAAGTAAAGATTTAGAGGAATTAAAAGGGTATAAAATTATTAAATTCGTAAATTGCGCTCTCAAATTCGAATAAAAATTACCAATGGAACCACAAACGCCCTATATTCCTAAAAATAAAGTAAGAATTGTTACCGCTGCATCCCTTTTTGATGGTCACGATGCTGCCATAAACATCATGCGTAGAATTATTCAGTCTACTGGTGTTGAAGTCATTCATCTTGGCCACGACAGAAGTGTTGAAGAAGTAGTAAATACTGCCATTCAAGAAGATGCTAATGCTATTGCAATGACTTCCTATCAAGGTGGGCATAATGAGTATTTCAAATACATGTACGATTTGCTTAAAGAAAAAGGAGCAGGACATATCAAGATATTTGGTGGCGGTGGTGGGGTAATTCTTCCTACAGAAATTGCAGAACTTCAAGCCTACGGAATCGAGCGAATTTACTCGCCAGACGATGGCCGTGCTATGGGTTTGCAGGGAATGATTAATGATTTGGTGAAAAGAGCCGAACAAGCCCCCCCCGCCCCCGAAGGGGGTGCTGCGCATATTGTGGAAATGCTTGCGAAAAAAGAAGTTAACACAATTGCTCGATTAATTTCATTAGCCGAAAATAAACCCGATGCATTCCACAAAGTCTTTCCTCAATCCTCTCAAGCTCCCCCTTCGGGGGCGGGGGGGGCTCCAGTTCTTGGAATTACAGGAACAGGTGGTGCTGGTAAATCTTCTTTGGTAGACGAATTGGTAAGACGTTTTTTAATCGATTTCCCAGAAAAAACTATCGGATTAATTTCGGTAGATCCATCCAAAAGAAAAACTGGTGGTGCTTTGCTTGGCGATAGAATTCGTATGAATGCCATCAATAATCCTCGAGTTTATATGCGTTCATTGGCAACAAGACAATCTAATTTGGCTTTGTCAAAATATGTGAATGAAGCCATCGAAGTTTTAAAAGCAGCAAAATACGACATCATCATTCTAGAAACTTCTGGAATTGGTCAAAGTGATACCGAAATTATGGACCATTCGGATGTTTCGTTATATGTAATGACACCTGAATTTGGTGCGGCAACCCAATTGGAAAAAATTGACATGTTGGATTTTGCCGATTTGGTAGCCTTAAATAAATTTGACAAGCGTGGTGCTTTAGATGCTATCCGTGATGTTAAAAAACAGTACCAACGCAATCATAATTTGTGGGATGCTGATGTGGATACGATGCCAATTTTTGGAACTATCGCTTCCCAATTCAATGACCCCGGAATGAACACGCTCTACAAATCTATTATGGATAAAATTGTAGAGAAAACGGGAGCCGATTTAAAATCAACCTTCCAAATTACTCGTGAAATGAGCGAGAAAATTTTCGTAATTCCGCCTCATAGAACCCGTTATTTATCTGAAATTGCAGAAAATAATAGAAAATACGACGAGACAGCACTTTCTCAAGTGGAAGTTGCTCAAAAATTATACGGAATTTTCAAAACCATTGAAACCGTTTCAGGTAAACCACCGGAATTAACTAAAGTTGGCTTAGTGGATATTGTCATTCCGACGAAGGAGGAATCTCATCAATTTTTGGCATTACTTCATAAAGAATTCGACCGCGTAAAAATGAACCTTGACCCTTACAATTGGGAAGTAATATTAACTTGGGACGAAAAGGTAAACAAATACAAAAACCCATTTTACAGTTTTAAAGTTCGGGATAAAGAAATCAAAATTGCCACGCATACCGAAAGTTTATCGCATTCTCAAATTCCGAAAATATCTTTGCCAAAGTACCAAGCGTGGGGCGATATTTTAAAATGGAATTTACAAGAAAATGTTCCTGGTGAATTTCCTTTTGCTTCCGGATTGTATCCGTTCAAGCGAGAAGGGGAAGATCCAAGCCGAATGTTTGCTGGTGAAGGCGGTCCAGAACGAACCAACAAACGCTTTCATTATGTAAGTGCTGGTTTGCCTGCAAAACGACTTTCTACCGCATTTGATAGTGTAACCCTTTACGGAAATGACCCACACATTCGTCCTGATATTTATGGGAAAATCGGTAATGCCGGAGTTTCTATTTGTTGTTTGGACGATGCTAAAAAGTTGTATTCTGGTTTCGATTTGAGTCATCCAATGACTTCGGTTTCAATGACAATAAACGGTCCAGCACCAATGTTGCTTGGTTTTTTCATGAATGCGGCAATCGATCAAAATTGTGAAAAATACATTGTTGAAAATAGCCTTCAAGTAGAAGTAGAAGAAAAAATCAACGAAATTTATAAGAAAAAAGGTACTGCTAGACCAAAATACCAAGGCGAATTACCCGAAGGAAACAATGGTTTAGGATTGATGCTTTTGGGCGTTACTGGAGATCAAGTGTTGCCTTTGGAAGTTTATAACGACATCAAAGTAAAAACCTTAGCACAAGTTCGTGGTACGGTTCAAGCGGATATTTTGAAAGAAGATCAAGCGCAAAATACATGTATTTTCTCTACCGAATTTGCCTTGCGATTGATGGGTGACGTACAAGAATATTTCATCAAAGAAAATGTGCGTAACTTTTATTCGGTTTCAATTTCTGGATATCATATTGCCGAAGCCGGTGCAAATCCTATTTCACAATTGGCATTTACACTTTCTAATGGTTTCACTTACGTGGAATATTATTTAAGTCGCGGCATGAACATCAACGATTTCGGACCTAATTTATCGTTCTTTTTCTCTAATGGAGTAGATCCAGAATATGCCGTGATTGGTCGTGTAGCGCGTAAAATTTGGGCGAAAGCCATGAAAAATAAATACGGAGCCAACGAAAGAGCCCAAATGTTAAAATACCATATTCAAACCTCTGGTCGTTCTTTACACGCACAAGAGATTGATTTTAACGATATTCGTACCACGTTACAAGCATTATATGCCATTTACGACAACTGTAATTCCTTGCATACAAATGCTTATGATGAAGCAATCACTACGCCAACCGAAGAATCGGTTCGTAGAGCAATGGCAATTCAGTTGATTATCAATAAAGAATTAGGATTAGCGAAAAACGAAAATCCAATTCAAGGTTCGTTCATCATTGAAGAATTAACCGATTTAGTTGAGAATGCTGTATTGCTAGAATTCGACCGAATTACAGAACGTGGCGGAGTTTTAGGAGCAATGGAAACCATGTACCAACGTTCTAAAATTCAAGAAGAAAGTTTGTATTATGAAACCTTGAAACATACAGGCGAATTTCCTATTATTGGAGTAAATACTTTCTTGAGTTCCAAAGGTTCACCAACGGTAATTCCGGCAGAAGTAATTCGTGCAACCGAAGAAGAAAAACAATATCAAATTGATATGTTAACCAATTTACAAAAAACGAGTGCCGAAAAAGTTGCCGAACAAATAGAATTATTACAAACGGCAGCCATCAAAAACGAAAATCTTTTTGAACTATTAATGGAAGCCACCAAAGTATGTTCATTAGGACAAATTACCAGTGCGTTGTTTGAAGTGGGTGGGCAATATAGACGCAATATGTAAGCAGAGAACCAAAATATTTGTAAAATATTTTGTGTGAATCGCTTATCCCGATTTTTATCGGGATCTTAGAAAATATAAAATAGAGCAAACCTTTCAGAAATGGAAGGTTTTTCTTTTGTTTAAAAAAAGTATCTTTACCTTGAAAAAAATAATCCCCAGTCATGAAAAAAAACTTCTTTCTTGTTAGTCTAGTTTTATTACTTACCAATTTTGCTTTTGCTGCAAAAGTCGATACCCTTCAAATTGCCAGTGCTGCAATGAACAAAACCTATAATGCTGCAGTGGTAACGCCAAATTCGTATGCTAAAGGCAAAACTAATTATCCTGTGCTATATTTGCTTCATGGCGCCTACGGACATTTTCGAGATTGGTTAACTAGTACCCCAAACGAAAACTTAGTTACGGATTTAGCTGACCAATACAACATAATAATTGTAATGACTGAAGGAGAAACGTTTAGTTTTTATCTCGATAGTCCGGTGAGTAAAGAAAGCCAATTTGATACTTTCATTACCCAAGAAGTAATTCAAAAAGTGGATGCAAGTTATAGAACCATCGCCAATAAAAACGGACGTGTAATAACCGGTCTTTCCATGGGAGGACATGGTGCTTTATATTTATCTAGCAAACATCCCGATCTTTTTTGCGCCGCAGGAAGCATGAGTGGAGCAGTAGATATGAACATGATGCTCAATCCCGATAATTTAGAACGCACTAAAAAGTTGTTGACCCCAATATTTGGAGATGAGGTTTTATCGCCAGCAACCTATGCTAAATATGCTGTTTTGGATAGGATAGATTTATTTAAAGCCAATAAAATGCCGCTAATTATAGATTGTGGTGTGGATGATTTTCTAATTGAAACTAATAGAGAATTGCACCGCAGATTGGTCTATAATAAAATTCCACACGATTACACCGAAAGACCTGGAGCGCATACATGGGAATATTGGAACAACTCTTTACCCTACCACGTTTTGTTTTTTAATAAAATTTTAAAAGAAAACGGGTCGTTGAAATAATTAGATTAAAATTATGTATAAATATTTTGCATTTTTTATTACATCACTTTGTTTTGGGCAAGTTCCTTTTAGTAAAGAAAATCCAAACAATACTCTTGCAATAAAGGGATGTGCTTATGTGAATTTATTAGATGGTGGTTATGGCTCCATAATAGGGGTTGAAAAAGGATTTTTTAAAAACAATTCAATTGGAGTTAAATTTATTTATAATGACTTTACACCACACAGAGAATCTGGTAAAGATGACGGCTATAAACCAATAGATTATACTAACGACAGAGACAAATCATTTATTTTTGAATATAAATATTATTTCAATTTTAATTCTTTTAGAGAAAGAACTGGTATTTCATTTTATAGTTCGTTATCCTATAAAACAGGAATTAACACCATTGATAATGATCGAAATTACCCGCACGATTACTATCATCAAGAAATTAAATGTAAATTTATAGGCCCAGCAATTGGGGTAGTTGTATTATGTAGTCAATCTAAAAGATGGTCAATTGATACACAACTTGGTTATTTGTTTGGGGAGAAGAAACTATCAACAGATTATGTAATTCCTGCTGATTATAATTTGAAAGAATCCTATAAAACTAATCTATTTAGATTTGAAATTATGTTAGCGTACAATATTAATTGAAAATGATGCAGCCACAAATAAAAACCTTTCCAACCACCAATTTCATTGGTAAAAATCTTTCTTTTACCTATGAAAATTATCGTGCTTTTGAATTGTGGAGCAGTTTTATGCCTCGCAAAAAAGAAATTCAAAATGTAATTGGTTCCGAATTATACAATATCCAAATCAATCCAAGTAATTTCAATTTTAATACCAATACTCCTTTTGTAAAATGGGCTGCGGTTGCGATTTCTAATTTTGATTTTGTTCCAGATGGAATGGAGTCCTTAGAAATCCCAGAAGGAGTATATGCCGTTTTTAATTACAAAGGAGATCAAAGTAATGCAGCAGCATTTTTTAATGCTATTTACACCCAATGGTTGCCTTCTTCGGGATATGAATTAGGAAATCATCCGCAATTTGAAATCCTTGGAGAAAAATACAAGAACAACGATCCAAACTCCGAAGAGGAAATTTGGATTCCGATTAAAAGTAAAGTTTAGTATTCGCCATCTACATAAAACCAATTGCCATTTTCTAGAATAAAAGTAGAATGTTCTTCGTGAACTTGTGCTTTCCCTTGGAAATCTAAATAATGGGCTTTGAATTTCACTGTATTTTCTGTAGATGCTAAAACTTCTAGTTGTATCCAATGGTTACTTTTGCTCCATTCTAGGATGTCTTCTTTTTTGTGTAGTTTTCGGGTGGAAGAATGCGTTGTTGCTACAAGATAATCGGCATCACCAAAAGCATAAGCAGAATATCTGGATCGCATTAAAGTTTCGGCAGTAGGTGCTTTTTGTATTCCTTTTATGTAAACTTGGCAGCAGTCTTCAAAAGGTGTATTTGAACCACAATAACAATTAGCCATTGTTTTTGTTTTCGTTAAATTTTCTAACAATTTCTTTGCGTTTTTCTTCACGAGCCACTTTTTTGGCTTTTTCTTTATCTTGCTCTTTGTGAAGTTTGTCGTTGTGTTTTTTGATATTCCTTTCGTTATTTCGACCCATAATTATAAGATTTTATCCATTTTTAAATACCCAATGTGCAATTGGTCTTCTACTGCATTTGGATTTGGAGTGATTTGTATTTCAAATTGGTCGGTAAAGATAGGTAGTAAAATCTCTCTAACCTTGAAGGCATCGTCAATATCAATCCCAAATTTATCATCAATATGAGATGTTGCGCCCTTGAATCCGCAATGTTTGTAGAAAGCGGTGTCTTTCGCTTTTTTGGTAACTTCCGATAAAGAATCGCCAACGGCTAACATTTTGTAATGGTATTCTTCAAACTCATTTTCTTTATATCCGCCAAGATTTATGAAAAACAATTGCGCTGCAGAAGCGGCCAAAGTATCTTTTGGAAGCACTTTTATTTGAAAATTATCCACCATAGTAACTTCGCGCCAAGCATCAATATGAATTTGACCTTTGGCTTCTGGCCAAAAAGTGTTCATACTCGGAATTAATTCTTTCAGAGAATTTCCAATACCAAAAAAAATGTCGTGTTGCTCGGTACATCTACCTTTAGGGCGACATCCTAGCATTATCATATAGAGTTTTACTTCTTTTTCCATCTGTCAAAGGTACAATTTTTTGTTTATTTTAAAGTTTGGCACAAGTATTGAATAGAATTAATTAGTACTAACTTTTAAATTAAACCTCATGAAAAAATTTACACTATTATTCACTATTATTGGTATGCTAACGTTTCAAAGTTGTACTGTAAACGATACTACGCCAATTAACACTACCGACAACGATACTATAAGTGAAGTTTGGGAGTTTACTAGATCTTTTACAACTACAAATAATTTCAGTAATTTAATTACATTTCCACATGTTATATATTCTTCTGATATGGTTTTGGTATACCGACTTTCAGGAGTTACTAGCGGCGCTGATGTATGGAAATTGTTACCAGAATCTTATTTTATGAACGATGGAACTTTAGATTTCAGATATGATTTTGATTTCACTAAATATGATGTGAATGTTTATATGGATGGTTTTGATTTAGCAGGAGTTTCTGCTGCATATAGAACCAATCAAGTTCTTAGAGTTGTTGTAATTCCTGGTTTCTTCGGAAATAAAAACACGAATACTGTTGACTTTAATGATTATAATGCAGTGCTTAACGCCTACCATATTGATCCTTCTAAAGTGCTTAAAATAAAATAGATTTTTGGTTAGTCTATAGTTTGTTTGAAAAGAGGTTGTACACAAGTGTAGCCTCTTTTTTTATTCTTCGTCTGGAGAAGGTTTCTCGCTATTTTCTTTATCTGCCATTTTTAGCGAAACCACAATTCCGGTTAGTAAAGCAACCGCTATAAAACTTAACGACACCCATTCTGGGAATTTATAGAAATGCACTAGAAGCATTTTCAATCCTACAAAAGTTAGAATTGCAATCAAACTGTATTCTAAGTAACTGAATTTTTGCAGCATGTTCGCCAAAAAGAAATACATAGAACGCAAGCCCAATATGGCAAAAATATTCGAACTAAATACTAAAAAAGGATCGGAGGTTATGGCTAATATTGCAGGAACACTGTCCATGGCAAAGACTACATCCATTACTTCAATTACAAGAAGTGCAACTAAAAGTGGCGTTGCATAATTCCGATTATTTTCTTTGATGATAAAATGCTCTTTATCGCGATGGTGGGATATCGGAATTACCTTTCCTATTATTTTATAAACTTTCGATTCTTTAGGATTGAATTCGTCTTCGTCTTCTTTTTTGAACAACATTTTCATGGCGGTAAAAACCAAGAAACTTCCAAAAACATAAGTAATCCAATCTACTTTCCGAATTAAGATTACTCCAAAGAATATCATTAAACCTCGAAAAATGATGGCGCCTATTATTCCCCAAAACAAAACACGATGTTGGTATTTTTGTGCAATTTTAAAGGAAGCAAAAATAATGGCTATTACAAAAATATTATCGGCACTCAACGATAACTCTATTAAATAACCTGTAAGAAACTTTATCGAAGCCTCTGCTGGTTTTAGTTGGTCGGGATTGGCAATATAATTGCTTTGGTACAGCCAATAAATCACACCCGAGAAAGCAAAGGATAAAGTGACCCAAACGGCAGTCCATATTCCGGCCTCTTTAGAACTAATAACGTGAGGGGTTTTATTAAAAACTCCTAAATCTAAGGCTAGGAAAATTAGTACAGCGAGTATGAAAAATATCCAAACAAACATAATTAATTAGGAATTAAAAATTAGGAATTACAAAGATAACCTTTATTAATCATTGGTGGAAATTCATAATTCATAATTACAAATCCATAATTTATAAATTTGCCCCTAAAAAAATAGGGTATAATTAAAATTGAATCAAAATATTATTATATTTGCATAAAATAAATAGGGTATAACTTTAAAAATTAATTTTTATGTCAACTTTACGTTTTCAAGCATTAAAAGAAGCATCAGGTAGAAAGCCTGTAAAATTTGAAGAAGCCGGTAGAAAATCGGATCTTTTTGGATCGAATGTATTCAATGATAAAGCAATGAAGCAATTTTTGACTTCGGATGCGCACAAAGGGGTAAAAGATGCTGTGCAGCACGGAACTAAAATTGACAGAAAATTAGCCGATTATATCGCTATGGGAATGAAAGAATGGGCTTTAAGCAAAGGCGTAACCCATTACACGCACTGGTTTCAACCCTTAACGGGTACTACTGCTGAGAAACACGATGCGTTCTTTGAAACTTCTTATGATGGTTCGGATGCTGTTGAGAAATTTGGCGGAGGTCAATTAGTACAACAAGAGCCAGATGCTTCTTCTTTCCCAAATGGAGGAATTAGAAATACTTTTGAAGCACGTGGTTATACTGCTTGGGATCCAACATCTCCTGCGTTTATCTTCGGAACTACTTTATGTATTCCTACCGTATTTATTTCTTACACAGGAGAAGCATTAGATTATAAAACACCTCTTTTACGTGCTTTGAATGCTGTGGATGAAGCAGCAACCGATGTTTGTAAATATTTTGATAAAAATGTTAAGAAAGTTACCGCCACTTTAGGTTGGGAACAAGAATATTTCTTAGTAGATAGTTCGTTGGCTAATTCTCGCCCAGATATTGTAATGACGGGTAGAACTTTGCTAGGACACACTTCTGCAAAAGGACAACAATTAGACGACCATTATTTTGGATCGATTCCTTCTCGTGCATTAAATTACATGAGAGAATTGGAAGAAGAATGTATGTTATTGGGAATTCCAGTAAAAACACGTCACAATGAAGTTGCGCCAAACCAATTTGAGTTGGCTCCAATTTTTGAAGAAACAAATTTAGCAGTAGACCATAATTCGCTTTTGATGGATGTGATGTCTAAAGTTGGAGAGCGTCATGATTTTAAAGTGCTTTTCCATGAAAAACCGTTTAAAGGAGTTAATGGATCTGGTAAACATAATAACTGGTCTTTGGCTACAGATACTGGAGTAAATTTACTTTCTCCAAGTAAAACGCCAATGAGTAACTTGCAGTTTTTGTCTTTCTTTATCAATACCATTAAGGCGGTAAATGATTATGAGGAATTATTGCGTGCTGCTATTGCAACGGCAAGTAACGACCACAGACTTGGTGCTAACGAAGCGCCTCCTGCAATTATCTCGGTATTTATTGGAGAGCAATTGACTAAAGTTTTGGCCGAATTGGAAGGGGTTTCCCAAGGGAAATTATCTCCAGAAGAAAAAACCGATTTAAAATTGAATGTAGTTGGTAAAATTCCAGACGTAATGTTGGATAATACCGATAGAAACAGAACATCACCATTTGCTTTCACAGGAAATAAATTTGAATTTAGAGCAGTTGGTTCTTCTGCAAACTGTGCTAATGCTATGACAACTTTGAATTCAATCGTTGCAAAACAATTGAAAGAGTTTAAAAAAGAAGTAGATGCTTTAATTGAAACTAAAGATTTAAAGAAAGATGAAGCAATTTTTAATGTATTGAGAGAATACATTAAAGGAACTAAAAAAATCCTTTTTGAAGGAGATGGTTATAGCGAAGCTTGGGAAATTGAAGCCAAAAAACGTGGGTTAAGCAATCATAAAACTACTCCAGCAGCATTGAAGGCTAAGGTTTCTCAAAAAGCTTTAGACTTGTTCAAAGACCTAAACGTAATGAACCACGTTGAGGTGGAGGCTCGTTATGAAATTGAATTGGAAGAGTACACTAAGAAAATCCAAATTGAAGGAAGAGTTCTTGGCGATATTGCTCGTAACCATGTAATTCCAACTGCAATTCGTTACCAAAACACCTTGATTGAAAACGTTCGAGGATTGAAAGAAATCTTTGGAGACGAATTTAAAAAAATAGGTAAAGAGCAAATTGTTTTGATTAAAGAAATTTCAGAACATATTGAAGGGATTAATACACAAGTGGAAGCAATGACAGAGGCTCGTAAAGCAGCAAATGCCTTGACGGATGCACAAGAAATGGCCGAATCCTATTGCGATAAAGTGAAGCCTTACTTTGAAGTAATTAGAGAACACTGCGATAAATTGGAACTTTTAGTAGACAATGAAACTTGGACTTTAACTAAATACAGAGAGTTGTTGTTTACGAGATAGTTTTTTCTAGAACATAGATAATAGAATATAGATTAAAGACTAACCCGATTCAATATTTTTGAATCGGGTTTTTTATTAGTAATAATTTTGCCTATCAAAATATATTTTCCGTAACTTCGTTGTATGAATATGATTAAATTTATTTTTTTTACATTTCTTTTTATTTCCTTTCAATATGCAAAGGCACAAGAACAATTTTCTGTTTTTTTTGAAAGCAATAAATCAACAGTTACAAAAACGGAAAATCAAAAACTTCAAAATTGGATTTTAGCCCATAAAGAAGTTAAAATTATTGCTATTCATGGTTTTACCGATGAAGATGGAAGCACTGGTTTTAATGATACTCTTGCTAAAAAAAGAGTCGCTTTTATTTTTAGTCAGATTAAAGATAAAATCAAAATCCGGGAAGACTTTAAAACTATAAGTTTTGGAGAAAATTTTAAGCAATTAAATGATAAATCTAAAAATAGAAAAGCAACTATTTTTTATATACTACCAAAGGATTTTGCTAGAGAAAATGAGATTTTAGGAATAACTCAAGAGGTAGTTCAGCCAAAAGTTGCCGTTGAACCAGAACTAGTTCCGATTGAAGAAGAAGCAATGAATTTTCCAGAAAATGCAACTCTAGAAACAAAGATTAAACTTTCGCAAAAAGGAACGCTGATTCGGTTGAATGATATTAATTTTTATGTCAATACGTTTGCCATAATGCCAACTTCCAAAAGGGCAATTGACGAATTGATTTATGTTTTGAATACCTATCCCAAATTAAGAATTGAAATTCAGGGACACATTTGTTGTGTTGCTAAAGATGTGCGTAATCTTTCTACAGAAAGGGCTAAACAGGTTAAAAGAATTTTGGTTTCAGAAGAAATTGCAGAAAGAAGAATTCAAACTAAAGGTTTTGGAGTTTCCAAACCTAAATATGCTATTCCCGAAAAAAGCGAATTCGAAGCGGCTCGAAACCGAAGGGTAGAAATTATGATTTTAGATAAATAGTTATGCGAAAATTCATCGTATTATTTCTGTTGTTTTCTATGTTTTCTTTTGCTCAAGCAAAATTAGACGTGTATTTCGATTTTGATAAATACGATTTGAATGAGCAAGCATACAAAAAGATTAATTCTTGGATTGCCGAAGGTAAAGATTATGAAGTAACTAAATTATATGGTTTTTGTGATTCAAAAGGAACTAATGAATACAATGACACCTTAGCATTGAAAAGAGTTTATACCGTTTATAATTTTTTGAAGCAAAGTAAAATAGAAGTCAAAAAAGAAATTGAAATTCGTGGTTTCGGAGAAGATTTTGAGCAATCTTCTGTGCAAGGAGAAAATAGGAGAGTGACTATAATTTTCCAAGAAAAGAAAGAAATTCCAGTGGAAGTTACTTCCGAACAAAAATTAAAAGATAAGTTTAAAGGTTCTAAAATTGGGGATTTAATTCGTTTGCCAAACTTCTATTTTTTCAATAATTCGGCTAAAATTGTTCCTAAATCGCAACCTGTTTTATACGATTTGTTGTGTTTGATGAATGACAATCCGAAGTTAAAAATTGAAATTCAAGGACATATTTGTTGTAAACTTCCAAATCAGGTGGATGCTGTTTCAACGGCTAGAGCAAGAGCGATTTATAATTTTTTAATTCTAAATAAAATAGATAGAAAACGCTTATCGTTTAAAGGTTATGGTGTTTCTAGGCCAATTCATCCAATTCCAGAAAAAAATTCGCAAGAAGAAGACGATAATAGAAGAGTGGAGATAATGATAGTGGATAATTGATTTTTTTCAACACAAATTTCACGAATTTTCACTAATATTTTATTTTCACTAATTACAAATGCCTGAAGAATTAATCTACTAAAGGCAGATAAAATTCGTGTAATTTTTTTTAACATATTATAATTTGTGTAAATTAGTGAAATTCGTGTCAAATTTTTTTGTATTTGGATTGTAATACCTAATTGATAATTCGTAATTCGTAATTCAAATTACTATCTTTGCGCCACAACACAACAACTACACAATGAGTTCTGATAACAGCCAACGTTACGCCTTGCGCGGAGTTTCTGCATCTAAAGAAGATGTTCACAATGCCATTAAGAATATTGACAAGGGCTTGTTTCCTAAAGCCTTCTGTAAAATTGTTCCTGATTATTTAACCCACGACGAAGATTATTGTATTATCATGCATGCCGATGGTGCTGGTACTAAATCGTCTTTGGCGTACATGTATTGGAAAGAAACTGGCGATATTTCAGTATGGAAAGGCATTGCTCAAGATGCGTTGATTATGAATATCGACGATTTATTGTGTGTTGGTGCAACCAATGATATTTTGCTTTCGTCCACAATTGGAAGAAATAAAAATCTTATTCCTGCCGAAGTTTTATCTGCAATTATTAATGGTACCGAAGAACTTATTGCCGAATTGAAAACATTTGGTGTAACCATTCATTCTACAGGTGGAGAAACTGCCGATGTAGGTGATTTAGTGCGGACCATTATTGTAGATTCTACTGTTACTGCTAGAATGAAACGCAGTGATGTGGTTAATAATGGCAATATTAAAGCAGGGGATGTTATTGTAGGTTTGGCTTCTTTTGGTCAAGCGAATTATGAAAAAGGCTATAACGGAGGGATGGGTAGCAATGGATTAACCTCTGCACGTCACGATGTTTTTGCGCATTATTTGGCCGATAAGTTTCCAGAGAGTTACGATAGTTCGGTTCCTAAAGATTTGGTGTATTCTGGTGGGGTGCAACTTACCGATGCTGTTGACAATTCGCCAATTGATGCTGGGAAGTTGGTTTTATCTCCAACTAGAACCTATGCTCCAATTATAAAATCTATTTTAAATAAATATACTCCAACCGAAATTCACGGTATGGTGCATTGCTCTGGTGGTGCGCAAACAAAAGTTTTACATTTTGTAGATGCCGTTCATGTAATTAAAGATAATTTATTTCCGGTGCCACCTTTGTTTCAGTTGATACAAGAGCAATCTAAGACCGATTGGAAAGAAATGTACCAAGTGTTTAATTGCGGTCACCGTATGGAATTATACGTTCCAGAAGCGATTGCTGCCGATATTATTGCAATCTCTCAATCGTTTGGTGTTGCTGCTCAAATTGTGGGTAGAGTAGAAGCAAGTGACGTAAAAAAACTTACCATTGTTAGCGAATATGGTACTTTTGAGTATTAGATTTTAACTTGTATTAACTAAAATTCAATACCTACAAGGTTTTGGAAACCTTGCAGGATAGCCAATTTATTTTTCTTAGTTCATTAAATCACTTAAATGAACTCGTAATGCGTTTACTGAAATGCTTATTTCCCAGAAGGAGATTCCCAGGGAGATGAGTAAACAAAGTAGGCTTGCGCCAAAGATATAAATGCCTACCATTTGCCATTCTAGAAACAAAACCAACATTGCAAATACCGAAAGGAACAAGCACAATACTCCAAACAGTTGCATATAGCGAATTAAGGTTAGTCTTAGGTTGAGGTTTGCTATTTCAAGTAGTATACTTTTAGTTTGCACTTCATCGTAATTTTTTTTCAATCCCCGTACAATTTGTGCAATGGTTAAAAACCTATTGGTGTACGCCAATAATATCAAGGAAGTTGCTGAGAATAATAGGGCAGGGGTTTCTATGTGAAGTGTCATTGTTATTAATTTAGGAATGGCAAAGGTCGGGAATATTTAGAAAAGGATAAAGATTATTATACTTTAGATATTATTTATTTGCTATCCCTTTTCGATTTAATTTTTCCAAGCGCTTTTCTGTTTTCATATATTAGTCTTTAAAATATTGATAATTAATTCAAGTTGCTAGTTTAAAAAGTATAAAAAAGAAAAGCAAAGGTTAAGTAAATTTGTTTTGCGAACCAATAAACGAAACCAATGCTTAGCAAAGACAAAATTATATCAATTTTTTGTTTAATCGATGATATTTTACAAG
>CANFZM010000026.1 GCA_947451525.1 Flavobacteriaceae bacterium | reverse complement strand
CCTTCCTACGGAACTTTGAAGTAATTTGTTAGAGCCGTAGGCTCGATTTATTTTGTTCAAATCCATTGCTACAAAATGGATAGTTCCTACGGAACTTTGAAGTAACGTGATAGAGCCGTAGGCTCGATTTATTTTGTAAGGTTGGACTTCAGTCTAGTTAATATAGGATATAGGGCATCTAATATTCTACAATCCGCAAAAAAAATATCCCGAAGTAACAAGGTTTACCTATTTTTTTGAAATGATTTTAAAATCCTTTAAGATAGTAATAATTACTCCAAATCTTTTGCAAAATCTAAATCCTGAAAGTCGAAACTGAAATCAGTTAGTGGTGATATGGCATCCATTTTAAAATGGGTAGCAATACCATTGGCATCCATATCAAAATGGATGAAGGCATCGGCATTAAGACTTCTATTATCCCATTTAACGGCATAGGTATTTTCTTTGTAATAAAATATAGAACCCGTAAGTCTTGGAGAACGTTCCGATTGAAAGCGTAAAGCACCTTTGGTTTGGCGAATGATTATTTTCCCAAACCAATTATCTTGATAAATACCAGTGATTTTTTTAGGTTCCAATTGGGTATTGGTCACAATGTTCAGGTTTACTTTTGCCCAAACTTCGTCGGTAATTTTATCGGCGTTTTCTTCTACTTGTTTTCTTCCTGAACTAAGCGTTACCACATGATCTGGAAGATGCAATCCCAAATAACTATCTTTAATAGTATTGGAAATAGCATTAAATGCAGATCCCGATTGTTGGTTGGTTAGCACTATAATTCCCAATTGTAAATCTGGAATCATAATGGTTTGTGTTACAATTCCATCCAATCCACCCGTGTGAGAAACCTGTAAATGTCCGTTTATATCGGTTAATTGCCATCCTAAACCATAAGCTTTGAAATTGCAACTGTATGGCTTCATATTATTTAATGGCAAAATAGTTTGCGGTGTCCACATATCCTTTAGAACTACTTCACTAAACAAACGGTTTTCATTGTTAGTACCATATTTTCCGTGGTTTAATTGGGCAATTACCCATTTACTTAAATCGTTGGTGCTGGTATAAATTCCTGCAGCAGCATCAAAAATTGGGTTGGTATATCGTTTTATAACTTCTAATTTTCCGTTGGTTGGAACATGCGGTACAATAGTATTTGTTGTGTCTTTCAAAAAGCGCCATGAAGCAGCACTGTGGTCCATTTGCAATGGTTTCAAAATTCTGGCATCTATAAAATCGCACCAAGTTTTACCCGAAACACGTTCAATAACTTCGCCAGCAATTACATACAATAGGTTATCGTAATCGTATTTAGTTCTAAATGACGATACCGGTTTCAGAAAATGGATGTTTTTTATAATGTCTTTGGGAGTGAAATTATGTCCGTCAGGCCATATCATTAAATCGCCAGCACCCAAACCAAGTCCGCTTCGGTGGGTAAGTAAATCTCTAATAGTAAATTCGTTGGTAATGTAATCGTTATACATTTTAAATTCCGGAATGTATTGAATTACCTTGTCGTCCCAATTGATTTTCTTTTCGTCTACAAGCATGGCTAATGCCGCTGAGGTAAAGGCTTTGCTATTAGAAGCAATTCCAAAAAGAGTGTTGCCATCTACTTTTTGTTGGGTTTTGATGTTGGTAACGCCATAACCTTTAGAGATAACCACCTTGCCATCTTTTACAATAGCAACGGCAATACCAGGTACATTAAAGGCTTTCATGGTACGATTTACCACATCATCTAATTTAGTTTCGGAAATTTGTGCTTGTACACTAAGGGTAGTAATTAGTAGAGCAAATAGTAATTTATAGTTCATAATTTGGGAGTTTGTAAAACCTCAAAACCGCGTTGTCTTTTGGCTTCAAATAATAAAATTGCTGCGGCTACCGATACATTCATCGAATCGATTTGGCCTTGCATTGGAATGATTATATTTTGGGATGCATTATCGCGCCATGCTTGCGAAAGCCCTGTTGCTTCGGTTCCTACTGCAATGGCTGTTGGTGTGGTATAATTTTGGGTATGATACGAATTCGAATTCTGTAAAGTAGCACTATAAATGGCTATTTTTTTATCTTTTAAAAACTGAATCACATCTTCGGTGGATCCTGATGCAATTTGGTTGGTGAAAAGGCATCCAACGCTAGAGCGAATAAGATTCGGGTTGTACAAATCGGTTTTCGGATTGGCTAGAATTACCGCATCTATATTGGCAGCATCACAGGTGCGAAGCATCGCTCCAATGTTACCTGGTTTTTCTATAGATTCTAAGACTAAAATCAATGGATTTTCTGGTAATTTTAAATCGGATAATGCTAACGATTTCGATTTTGCTACAGCAATAATTCCTTCGGTAGTATCGCGGTAGGCTAATTTTTGGTATACCTCTTTATTGATTTCGATTAGTTCTGCCTGAGATCCCATTGCTGCGCTCGGGATAACAAAACTGTTATTAATTTCCTTTTCAGAAATCAATTCCTGTAGGAATAGAATGGTTTCCAGTTGGTAATTTCCTTTTAAAGCCAATTCAATTTCGCGTTTTCCTTCAATAATAAAAGTGCCCGATTGCTTGCGTGCTCTCGCTTTTTCTTGCAATTGTAGCAACGTTTTTATAAAAGGGTTTTGTATGGAAGTAATTTGTTTCAAGGAATACTTAGAATTTAGTTGGCGAAGTTAATGAGATTTTTAAAATATCCAATTTACTTTCTAAAATACAACCAACCAATTAGCGGGTCGGGATAATCGGAATCGTTTAAATTGAGAATATAATAATAAGTGCCTTCAGGAACATTGGAATTATACATTCGTAAACCTTTGCTAGCAAACCCATCCCAATCGGGAGAATTGTTGTTTCCTGTCCAAATTAATGTTCCCCAACGGTTGTATATTTCTAATTCAAAATTCATAAAAATATTCCGCAATCCATCAATAAAAAAAGTGTCGTTGGCGCCATCATTATTACTAGAAACGTAGTTGTAAACAGTAGGAGGGCAGTTTCTTGTTTGTAATAAAAAAGAAGTAATAGCAAAACAATGTTGGTTTTCTATTCGGATAAAAATTTCTTTTGGGGTTACATCGGCAGTATAATTAGTTGTATTACTAATCGCATTTGTTGCTGTGGTGGCATCTGATAGAGATTCGTAAAAACCAATAAAAGTATCGTTAGCATTAGTGAGAACTGAGGTTGAATAATCGAAAAAATTAAAAGTTCCTTTGGTTAGCCCTTGATTACAGGTGAATTTTGTATCAAGAACATTGAAAGTTGGTGCTGTCCAAAGCGAAATTGCAGCACTGAATTGGTTGTTATTTTCTAGAATTTCAGTTACAATGCCATTACCGTTTCCAGTATCATCAACAGCAATAGTTAATGTAAAATTGTTTGGAATTCCGGATGGGATCGTAATAAGTAGTTGCCCATTTTCCGAACCATTTATAGGAATAATTGTAGTAGTTTGGCTTTGCCCAACCAGTTGCCCATTGGCATAAATAGCAATAGGAGTTCCTGCAGGGAGTGCGCTCGTACAATTGGAATTAAAAACAGTATAATTTACAGTTATTTTTTTGGAATCACAGGCTTGAATATTCGAATTCAGTACAATACTAGCGTCGGGTAATTGGCTGTTTAGTTTAGTAACAACCGCATTAATAAGTACCACATCTTGTCCAGAAGTTAGTTTAATTTGCGCGGAGGTATCGCCAACAGTAATATTGTTTTGAATGCTGTAAATATCCAAATCCATATTGTATAAAGTGTCACTTCCTGTAATACTATTTGTGCCATTAAAGGCATTGTCGGCAGGGTTTAAAGGCGGATTACTAAGAACAGTGCCATTAATACTCAAGGTTTCATTTATTGCAAGATTAGCATCCCCTTCCCAAGCAATAAAGCCTATTTGCGCCCCGGTAGTATCTATGACATTTAGGCTACTTAAGTTGATAGTAATTGCATTTGGGATACTTTCTAAACCATCATAAATATTAATTTGATTTAATGGCAAGGTAGTGCCTTTGTAAACAATTATCATGGCCCAACCTGCAAAATTAGTTCGGTTGTTACAATATCCCGACTCATCAATTAGAGTTTGTGAAATGTCTAAATCCGAAAGGGTGTAAGTGCCATTTCCGGTGCTAATTATTTGCGAAGTAACATCTGCGAAAGCACTAAAATAGGGTAATCCAGAAGAAATAGAAATATTAGAGAAAGTTCGTTGTGCGGTAACGGAAACCGAATTTAATTGTACATTAAAATCACCCAGCCCTGATCCAGCCCAATACAAATAAGCATTTTGAATAATTAGAGAAGTGTTTAAATTTAAAGTAGCAGCCGAAGAGGTGACTAATAAATCTTCACAACCTGCAGTAATATTATTCTCACCTAAATTCATTGTATTTCCTATGAAAGTAAAATCATACCGACCATTATACTGGTTGTACAACGAAACATTTTGCCCAAAAGAGGAGCAAGAAAATAGCGAGGTTATGCCAAAAATCAATAGTATAAAATTTAATTTCACAGTGGTTAATTCATTTGGAATGCCTAAATTAGACAATTATTTTTAGATAACTACATTTGAAATTGGAAATGCTATCAAATAATTGTGTAATTTTCCAAAGTTTTTAGAACATCCCGTGAAGCAGTACCAAGTTAGATTATACCAACCGCAAGATTTTTCTCTTTGGAATACTTTTATTAGTGTTGCCAAAAATGCTACTTTTTTATTCAATAGAAATTTTATGGAATACCATTCTGATCGTTTTGAGGATTATTCTTTGATGGTTTTGGATGGTGAAAAACTAGTGGCTGTTTTGCCTGCCAATAGAGTAGGAGATACTGTATATTCGCATCAAGGACTAACTTATGGAAGTTTGGTTTTAATTCAAAATGCTAAATTGAGTGTTGTAATTTCAATTTTTAAAAGTGTTTTACAGTTTTTAAATGAGAATTCCATCAATAAAATGATAGTTAAAACAATGCCCAACTTTTATTTGGATTATTTTTCAGATGAATTAGAATATTGTTTTTTTATTGTTCAATCTAAATTAAATAGAAGAGATTCTCTTTCGGTAATTGATCTTACAAAACCTTACATTATCGCGAAAACTAGAAGAGAAAGTATTCGACGAGGAGAAAAAAACAACTTAATTATTAGAGAAGAATTAAATTTTGAATTGTTTTGGAATGAAATTTTGATTCCAAATTTGAATACAAAGCACCAAGTAAAACCGGTTCATACTTTAGAAGAAATTATAGAATTACAACAAAAATTCCCAAATAATATTCGACATTTTAATGTGTATCACAACGAAAAAATTGTTGCAGGAACGACAGTTTTTTGTACCAATAAAGTGGCGCACCCTCAATATATTTCTGGAAATTCCGATAAAAATGAGTTGGGAAGTTTAGATTATTTATACCATCATTTAATTTCTGAAGTTTTTAAAGATAAAAACTATTTTGATTTTGGAATCTCCAACGAATCACAAGGAACTAAAATAAATGAAGGCTTGTTATTTTGGAAAGAAAGTTTTGGTGCGAAAACTGTTGTTCAAAGTTTTTATGAAGTGGAAACTAAAAATTATTCGTTATTAGAAACGGTTTTAATATGATAAAATTCCTCGATTTACAGAAAATTAATGCCGTGTATCAAGAGCAATTTCAAGAAAAATTGAATTTGGTTTTAGATAAAGGATGGTTTATTCTTGGCGATGAGGTACAAACTTTTGAAATCAATTTTGCCAACAATTGCGGCACCAAACATTGTATTGGTGTTGGCAACGGATTGGATGCTTTGGTGTTAATTTTTAAAGGATATATTCAGTTAGGGAAACTACAAAAAGGAGATGAAATTCTAGTTCCTGCTAATACTTATATTGCTTCTATTTTAGCGATTTTGCAGGCCGATTTAGTTCCGGTTTTGGTTGAACCAAGGTTGGAAACATATAACATCAATACCGATTTAATTTCTGCAAAGATAACTCCCAAAACAAAAGCAATTTTAGCCGTTCATTTATACGGGCAATTAGCAGAAATGGAAGCCATTAACAATCTGGCAGAGCAACATAATTTATTGGTTGTTGAAGATGCTGCTCAAGCACATGGGGCAAGTACTCAGTGCTCAGTATTCAGTGCTCAGTTTGCAGAGAGGCAAGCAGGAAGTTTATCACATGCAGCGGCGTTTAGTTTTTATCCAGGAAAAAACTTAGGTGCTCTTGGCGATGCAGGTGCTGTTACCACCAATGATGATGCTTTAGCAAAAGTTATTCATTCCTTACGGAATTATGGCTCGGAGAAGAAATACCAAAACGAATATATTGGAATTAATTCTCGTTTAGACGAATTGCAAGCGGCTTTCTTGAATGTGAAATTACCCCATTTAGATGCCGATAATGATAGACGAAAAGAAATTGCAAATCGTTATTTATCGGAAATTAAAAATGATAAAATAGTGTTGCCAACTTTTTCATTGCGAGGTACGAAGCAATCTCATATCTTTCATTTGTTTGTTATTCGAACCGAAAACCGAGATGCTTTGCAAGAATATTTACTTCAAAATGGAATTGAAACGATGATTCATTATCCGATTCCACCTCATAAACAAAAGGCTTTTGCCGAATGGAACTCTCACTCATTTCCGATTACTGAAAAGATTCATAAGGAAGTACTGAGTTTGCCCATAAGTCCAGTAATGACTATCGATGAGGTTGATTATGTAATTGCAACACTAAACAAGTACTAATTGAAATTTATCAAAGAAATACTATCCAAACCCCTATTCAAAGCCACTTCTTTGAATGGTATTAGTATTTTGCTTAAAGTGGCTATTGGTTTTGTAACTTCCAAAGTTATTGCTGTTTTTGTTGGGCCTAGCGGAATGGCTCTTGTGGGAAATTTGCGCAACTTTCTTACTACTACCGAAGCATTTGCAACGTTAGGATTTGAAAATGGAGTTGTTAAATATGTTGCTGAACATAAACAGGAAGAAGAAAAACTCAAGCAAACCTTGTCCACTATATTTCTATCGGTTCTCGTGGTTTGCGTTATTTTGAGTTTGGGTTTGTTTTTATTTTCCGATTATTTCAATAGTTCTATTTTTGGAACTGCCTACCAATATGCCTTTGTGTTTAAAGCCCTGGCAATTGCACTTCCATTTTATATTGGGAATATTTTTCTAATAGCAACCATTAACGGGCTTGGCGAATATAAAAAAGTAATTTTAATTAATAGTATTGGAAGTTGTATAGGCTTAGTAGTTTCGGTACTGTTAATTTTAAAATTAAAAACCGAAGGTGCTTTGTTAGCCATTATTTTAACTCCTTCTTTATTGTTTTTGGTTTCTTTTTTATCTATAAACAAAGAAATTGCAATATTTAAAGCAGTACATTCTAAGTTTTATAATCTTTCTTTTCTGAAAAGTTTGTCGTCTTATTCCTTGATGGCATTAGTTTCTGCAGTTTTCGGACCAATGGTTTTATTATCCATTAGAAAAAATATCATCTTAAATTTAGGTATCGAACAAGCCGGTTTTTGGGAAGCTATTACCAGAATTTCTTCCTATTATTTCTTGTTTATTACCTCATTAATTGGAATTTATTTTCTGCCAAAATTAGCAATGGCAAAAGACAATCAGGAAACAAAATCACTCTTTTGGGAATATTATAAAGGCATTTTACCAGTTTTTATAGTTTGTATGATTACAATTTATTTCTTGCGTGATAGTATCATTCAGGTGCTTTTTACCAAACAGTTTTTACCAGTTTCTAAATTGTTTTTTTGGCAATTAATTGGCGATACATTTAAAGCTGCTTCTTTTATTTTGGGATACCAATTTTACGCCAAGAAACTTACTAAAGCCTTTATTTTCTTTGAGTTATTTTCGCTAGCAGTTTTATATTTTAGTAGTATTTATTTTGTGTCGCAATTCGGTATTGAAGGAATTGTTATAGCACATGCTACTACTTATGGTATTTATTTGGTGTCTTTGAGTGTTTATTTTAGGAAGTATTTGTTTTCTTAAAGAGACCAAATTTCTAAATATTTTTGTGCAATTTTGATATAATTGTGTTCTTTTTCTATAAATTGTCTAGCCCTTTCTCCAATTTCTTTTATTTCATCTGGATTTTCTATTAAATAAACCAATTCGGAAACCAAATAATCCACATCGGGTAAGGCATTTATGGCGACTTTTTCGGTTAATTTGTAATAGTCTTTCCATTCTTTTTCAGCACCTGTAAAAACTACTTTTCCTTTTGCCATGGCTTCTAAAGCATTATACCCTTGATCAAATCCATAGACTTGATCTAAAATAATATGTGCCTGATTGTATTTGTAAATATAGTTTTGATATGGAAGATTTTCGGCAATGATTATCTCAATTTTGTCACCCATTTTTTGTTTGAGAATTTCCAATGCTTTTTCAAAAAAGGAAATTCCCTTAGTGTAATATGTCCCGTGATTTATTCCAAGAAAAATAACTATTTTAGCATTAATTTCCATTTCTGAAAATTCAAACTTACTTGTATTTACAGGATTCGGAACCATTCCTAAGAACTTAGGATGTTTTTGCATTGGCAATAAATAATCAATATCGGAAGCAATAACTCCTTGAATATTTTGATATACTAAATCGTGCGTTTTCTTGTGGTTAGGCGATAGAAAATCCAATATAAATTGGTATTCCTTTTTTGATTTAGCATTTTCAAAATACGGATTCATGATGGAATATCGTTCTTTTTTTTCCATCAAATATTTTGCAACTAGATAATCAACACCACAGCAAAGCAAGAATGTTTTTTTATTTTGCTTAAAAATTTTCTTCAATAGAAATCGCTCCAACTTTGGGATGGTTTGTATTGGAGCCTCATTAATCAACTGAACTACATCAAAATTTTTCAATTGATTCAAATGAATATAAAATCGAATTCCGAATTCTAACGTTGCAATATCAAAATTAGTCAATCGGTAAATTATTTGACGCGGAATGTTTCCTAACGGGGTTTCGCACCATTTTGCTTTGGTAGATAAATCAACAGGATAATTCTTGAAACCATCGCCATTAGCAACAATTACCACTTCATGTCCAAGCGCAACCAACCCTTCTTTTAAAGAATTGTGCAGCCGACTAAATTCTCCTATTAATAAAATTCTCACTTATTGCTTATATTTGTTGCTAAAATAGTCAAAAATTGAACGTTTCCGAAAAAAAGCAACATAGAATTTGCATCGTTACCGACCAACTTGCTACTGGCGGTGCCGAGCGTTGTGCTGCTTTATTGTCGATTTTTTTTGAGAAAAACAACTGCAAAGTGCACCATGTGGTGGTTGTGGATAAAGTAGAATATGAATTTGCGGGCGAAGTATTAAATCTTGGGAAATTAAAAAATCAGTCGAATGGATTTTTCAACAGACTCAAACGATTTATGGTTTTAAAGCAATTTTTCCAGAATAATAAATTTGATTTTATTATTGATTTCCGTGTGAAACGTCATTTTTTGCAAGAATACGTTATTGCAAAATACATTTTTAATTCCCCTTTAATTGTTACCATTCATAGTTTTATGACCGATTTATATTTCCCGAAAAATAAATTTTTGGCAAATACTATTTATTCGCATTGTTATAAAATTGTGGCAGTTTCTAAAGCGATTAAGCACAAAATAAGTTCTGAATTCAACTATTCTAATATTCAAACTATTTATAATCCTATTGATTTTGAGTTTATAGAAATAGCCACTAAGGAAGAATTAGCAATAGATTTTAAATATATATTGGCTGCAGGGCGAATGCAAGATTCGGTGAAACAATTTGATGTTTTAATTAATTGTTATGCGGCTTCCAATTTGCCAAAACAAAATATAAAATTGGTTCTTTTAGGCGATGGCTTGCTGCGAAAAGATTTAGAAAAACAGGTAGCAAATCTTCAATTGGAAGGTTTTATTTTATTTAAAGGAAAAGTTGCTAATCCGTTTTCGTATTATAAAAAGGCACTTTATACTGTTTTGTCTAGTAAAAATGAAGGTTTCCCGACGGTGCTTTTAGAATCGTTAGCTTGTGAAACACCAGTTGTTGCCTTCAATTGTTTTTCTGGGCCTAGCGAAATTATTGTCGATCAAGAAAATGGACTTTTAGTAGAAAACCAAAACCAAGATAAATTGAAAATTGCCATGAATGAAATGATTTTAAACGAAAAATTGTATTATCATTGTAAGAGCAATGCTAAGAAAAGTATGGAAAAATTTAAAATACAGAATATTGGCAAACAATGGTTGGAATTATTAAAATTTGAATAATATGGAAGTAAAAATAATTGACATTCCAAAAATTGAACGATCAGAAGGTGCTATTGGAGTAGTAGAAAAAGAGTCTATTCCGTTTGAAATTAAACGGGTATATTACTTATTTGATGTTCCTAGCACGGCTAAACGAGGCGGTCATGCACATAAAAATCTAAGTCAAGTTTTAATAGCTGTTTCTGGTAGTTTTGATGTGATTTTAAAAGACGGTAGCACAACTAAAATAGTGTCCTTAAATAAACCTGATAAAGGCCTTTTGATTACTAATAATATTTGGAGGGAACTTGAAAACTTTTCTTCTGGTGCGGTTTGTTTGGTTTTGGCTTCCGATGTTTTTAAAGAAGACGATTACATTCGTAATTATGAGGACTTTATAAAGAATAAAGTTGCTAATAACTTGTAAATTTCATACCTTTTTTAATTAAAATTTCCTTATATTTTTTTATTACTTTCAAAATAACAGTAGGTAATTTCAAAAGTAATTTTTGTTTCCAATTGAGATATTTATAATCTATTTTAGAACTAATTTTTTTATACAATTCATAACCTCCATCGGTTTTAATATGTTTGGCTAAGACATATCTTTCAAACGATAAATACTTGGATAAACTATTATTTTCTTTTGCAAAAGCATCATATTTATCATAATCGGGAAGCCTTTTATTTAAGATGGAACTTCTTGTAAGTTGCGCTCCAGTTTCCATAAAATACTGCATCTGAATTGTATTAGAATAGGCCAATTTAAAAAAATAATTCGCTCGAATATTAAAATCGATATCTTCTGCAAAATCTATTGTTTCGTCATACAAACCAGCCTTTTCATAAACACTTTTATGAAAACAAACGCTTCCGTGGTTATAAATTCCCTGTCCTAAATTGTATTTAAAAAAATCAATTATTTGAGCATTATTTGAATCTATAACATTAGAAAAATTAATAGGAGAAACTATATTATTAGAATAAACCTCTTCATAATTGGTGCCAAAAATTTTTGCTTCTGGAAAATCCTTAACTAACTGATGGATAGTTTCTAGAAAAGTAGGTTTCCATACATCATCGGCATCGAGAAAAGTGATATAATTTGCATTCGCTTTTTTTATTCCGGTGTTTCTACTTGCCGAAAGTCCTTTGTTTACCGTATGTTCTATTAGTCTAATTGTTTCTGAAAGAAATGGCTTTACTTTTTCAACACTTTTATCGGTTGAGCAATCGTTAACAATCAAAACTTCATAATCCGTAAAGGTTTGATTGAGAATACTTTTTAGGGTATTTTCAATATAATTTTCTTTGTTATAAAGCGGAATGATGACGGTGAAAAAAGGCATTGGTTAGTCTTTTAGTAGGTAATCAAAAATAGAATTCCAATCGTTTAATTGGTCCTTTTTATCAAATGTAGCACTATTCCCTTGAAATTGTATGGTATTAGCTACAAAATCTGTAATGAGTTGTGCAAGCTCTTTTGGATTTTCTGTATTAAAAAAAGATACTTTATCGTAATCTCCAACGGTTTCTTTTGCATAGGGTAAATTGGCAGCAAGAATTGGTTTTTTATATGCTTTAGCTTCCGATAAAGGCAATCCCCAAGTTTCTAATTTGGATGGAAAAATCAAGCAATCCATAGATTTGTAATAGCCAAAAACTTCTTCACGGGTTAATTTTCCTATAAAATTAAACTGGTGTATTGGATATTTCTCCATAATAAAATTGCCATATTTAGAATCCCCTTCAGCAAAAGTTAAAGAAACTTGAAACTTGTTTTTAATGGAATCGGGTAGGAGTTGTATGGCTTGCGCAATAATTTCTACATTCTTAAAACTTCGGGCAATTAATGGGTAAAAGAAGTTAATTTTAGAAGTTTCCAATTCAATTGTTTCCGAATTGGTAAACGCGATAAATTCGGGATTGCAAACTTTTATATTTTGGATTTTATAACGTTTTTCAAATTCTGATTTAATCCAGTTTTGTTGTACAAAAACGGTATGATTTTTTTTAAGATTTATTCTTGTTAAGTATTCGTATAATATAGAGAAAACCCCAATTTTATAGTCGAATTTCCAGTCTTTATAACTAGATTTATAAAAAATTGTAGGATGGTGAAAGTATACAAATCGCTTCTTAGCAACTACATTCGGACTCACATCGTGCAAGGAAAACCAAACGTCGGGCCGTAATTGTTTGGATAATTTTTTGAAGTAAAAATATTCGTAATACATTCGGTTCAACCAAGATTTCTTTGACTTTGGAAATCCAATATATTCAATGTTTGGGTAATTGAATAGAGAGGCATCTGGCACTAAAGCAATTACTTTAAGGTCTTTATCTTTAGCGTAATCGGATATTTTTTGCAAACAATTATCCAAGATGGTAGAAATACCACCTTCTTTCATGTTAATTCCTGATAGGATGATTGTTTTTGGAGTCAAAATGTTTTTCTATAAACGAAATAATCCGTATTTTAGGATACAATAAATGGCATGAAATCCATCTTTCCAACCTATTTTTTTTCCTTCTTCGTAGGTTCTTCCATAATAGGAAATGCCTACTTCATAAATTCTTATTTTGGGGATTCTTGCTATTTTTATAGTCACTTCGGGCTCAAATCCAAAACGTTTTTCTTTTAGTTTTAACGATTGAAGCATTTTGGTGTTGAATAATTTGTAACAGGTTTCCATATCTGTTAAATTTAAATTCGCAAACATATTGGATAGCAAAGTTAAAAATCGATTTCCAATTGTATGCCAAAAAAATAAAACTCTGTGTGCATTGCCACCCATAAATCGAGAGCCATAAACAACATCGGCAAAGCCATCTAAAATAGGTTGTAATAAAAGGGTATATTCCTCAGGATTATACTCTAAATCGGCATCTTGAATAATTAAATAATCTCCAGTAGCATTTGCAATTCCAGTATGAATAGCAGCGCCTTTACCTTTGTTTTTATCGTGATTTAATAAAAGAATATTTAGGTCTGAATTTTTTGAAATATAATTCTCAATAGTTTCTTTGGTGTTGTCAAATGAACAATCGTTGATGATAATAAGTTCCTTTTCAATATCCTGTGGTAGTTTTACTTTTTTTACTTTATCTAAAATAAAATGCACTGTGGCACTTTCGTTAAAGACAGGGATTATTATAGTTAACTTTTTCATTTTTAAAATCTAGAAACACAAATCTACACTACTATTTTGAATCTACAATTTTTTCATTAAATTTGTTTCTATGAAAAATTTATTTCAAAAGTTCCAATTTCAAATTTGTCTAGTTTTTATTGGTTTTCTGTGGATTTTTATACTTAATTTTCTACTTCAAATTTCCTTTCAAAAATATGTTTATCCGGATACAGAGTCTTATATAAGAGCATCCGAAGATTTATATTTTTCATATAAATCAAATGATATACGTCCTTCGTTAATAGCATTAATTAATGGGTTTCCGTTGTTATTTGGGTTTTCTAAAACTAGTTTATTTCTATGGAATTCAATTGTGAATTTAGTTTTTTGGTTTGCAAATATGCTATTAATTTTTAGTTTGTGTTCTAAAATAATTTCTAAAAAAGCAGCATTTTTTATTGCACTTATTTATTTGTTTACGTTGGGTAGTTTGTTAATTGTATTTGAGTTTTTATCTGAAACCGTTTTTTCATTCTTTTTGCTAGTTTCTTTTTTTCTTTTTCGAAAATATACAGAAAACAAGAAGGTTACCTACCTATGTTTAGGCTTTTCAACACTAATTTTGAGTATGCTAATTAAGCCAGTATCTCTTTTATTATTCTTTTTTGTGTGTGTTTTCTTTGGTTTAAAGGAACTCAATAAAGTAATAAGAAGTCGTTCTAGTATTTTGGTTTATAGTTCAATTTTCATGGTGTTGTGTCACCTGTATTCTATGAAATCCAATTACGGAAATTATACCTTAAGTTATATTGATTCGTTCACCTATTATAATTATTTAGGAACCAGAGCAGATTGTTTTAAAAATGGAACTAAATTCGTGCAATGTAATAACTATCGCTATCGCTATTTTAATAAGTTCTCATTGTCGGATACTAAAAAGGTTGCTTTTGAAGATGTTAAAAATCAATTGACCAATAATACTTTTAATTTTGCTAAAGCATATTGTGCCAATTTATTCTTAAATTCATGTAGAGCAAGTGGTTATTTTTATGCTTATGAAAATAAAACTAATTCTGTTCATTTTGAAATCTACCGGGTTTTATTTAGAGGCTTTTCAAGGCTACAAAGCATGTTGTATTCCTTTGTAGGATTTATTGTATCACTATATTATTTCTTTAGAAAAAAAACGGATAAGTTTTTAAAAACAACTTCATTTGCAATAATTTATATTGTTGCAATGTCTGCAATTTCAAGTGATCAAGCAGATAGGTTTTACATTGTAATTTATCCGTTGATTTTAATTTTATTGGCACAATTTCTTAAAGACAATTTTAAATCGATCTCTGCACCACTTCAAAAATAGCACCGTCTTCACATTTTAAAGTTTTAGATGGGAATTTCATCAATAAAGCATAATCGTGGGTTGCCATAATGATAGTTTTACCATTGGCATTGATGTTTTTTAATACGTCTAGCACTTCGGCACTTGTTTGTGGGTCAAGATTTCCGGTAGGCTCATCGGCAAGAATTAATTCGGGGTCGTTTAGTAAAGCCCGTGCAATTGCAACACGTTGTTGCTCTCCACCTGAGAGTTGGTGTGGCATTTGATTAGCAAATCCTTTCATGCCAACCTTATCCAAAACTTCATCAATTTTATTTTGCATTTCAGTGGCATCGGTCCAGCCAGTTGCTTTTAGAACAAAAAGCATGTTGTCATTTACACTTCTGTCTGGCAACAATTTAAAATCTTGAAAAACTATACCAATTTTTCTTCTCAAATACGGAATATCTTTTTCTTGTAGCGTTGCCAAATCATATTCTACAATACGCCCTTCGCCTTCGGTAAGAGGCAAATCGCCATACAAAGTTTTCATAAAACTACTTTTTCCAGTGCCAGTTTTTCCAATGATGTATAGGAATTCTCCATGATTTACTTCAAGATTTATTTGAGATAAAATCACTTTGTTTTCTTGATAAATGGTAACGTCTTTTAAAGATAAAACAGGATTTGACATAGGAAAATAATTGTTTATTTGGTAAAAGTAATAAGATAACGTAGGTTTTCAAAATAAATTTCAAGAATAGTTTGTAAAATCTTCCATCTACTATCTTCTAACTTCCTGCTTTTTCAATTGTTAAGAAAAATGTTTATAATAAAACTATGCATTCTCTCGTTATACCTTGTATAATCTTACTTTTGATTTACTTTTAATTTTCATACCATGCGAAAAACGGCGGCTTTTTTACTATTAAATTTATTAGTTTCGGGAGCGACTATAACGGCGCAACAATCTGCAATTTATACCAATCAGTTATCTGAAATGGATAAAGCGATTTCGTTATACCAAGACAAGCAATATTTAGCGGCTCAAATTCTATTTGATAAAGTGCAGCAAATCAATAAAGATCAAGATGTTCAAGCAGATTGTTCTTATTATATTGCTAATTGTGCCATACGATTAAACCAATCGGGAGCGGATAAAATGATGGAGGATTTTGTGTCGAACTATCCTACAAGTACCAAACAAAATCAAGCTTATGTAGGTGTTGCGACTTATTATTTTGAAAACGGAAATTTTCCTCAAGCCTTGCACTATTTTGATAAAATTGACGAAAGCGCTTTGACTTATGACGAGTTAGAAAAATACAACTTCCAAAAAGGGTATGCTTACTTTTCTGCAAAAAACAAAAAGGAAGCAACCACTTATTTGAATAAAGTAGCAAATTCCAAAGAATACGGCTCGCAAGCCAAGTATTATTTAGGATTTATGGCTTATGAAGGAGACGATTACAAAGAAGCAACCAAATATTTTGACCAAGTTTCAGGCGAAGAAAAATACAAAGAAAAGCTGTCTTACTTTCAAGCGGATATGAATTTTAAACTAGGGAATTTCCAAAAAGCAATCGATTTGGGTAAGGCTGCTATGGCAAAATCTAACGCAACAGAAAAATCGGAGTTGAATAAAATCATTGGAGAAAGTTATTTTAATTTAAAAAAATACGATGACGCGCTTCCGTATTTGAAACAATACAATGGCAAAAAAGGAAAATGGACTAACACCGATTTTTACCAATTAGGATATACCTATTACCAACAAAAAGAGTATGAAAATGCCATTTCGCAATTCAATAAAATCATTGATGGGAAAGATTTTGTAGCGCAAAATGCTTATTATCATTTGGGTCAGAGCTATAGGATTACCGACAAAAAGCAACAGGCTTTAAATGCTTTTAAAACGGCTTCGGAAATGGATTTTGATAAAAAAATTCAAGAAGATGCGCATTTGAATTATGCTAAAATTAGTTACGAAATAGGAAACTCCTACCAATCGGTGCCCGATGTTTTAAGTTCGTTTTTGAATAAATATCCAAATTCTCCAAGCAAAAATGAAATTGAAAGTTTGTTGATTAATTCCTATATCACCTCTAAAAATTATAAAGAAGCTCTAACTTTATTAGAAAAAAATAAAAATCCAGAAAATAGATTGGCGTACCAAAAAGTGACTTTTTATCGCGGTTTAGAATTGTTTACTGATGGGAATTACCAAGAAGCCCAAAAGATGTTTGTTACTTCTATTGGGGTTCCAAAAGACGCTAAATTCTCGGCTCGTGCTACCTTCTGGAAAGCAGAAACCGAATATACTTTAGATAATTTTAAAGATGCATTGTTGAGTTTTAAACAATTTGAAGGTCGAGCCGAAGCAAAAAACACACCCGAATTTAAAAATCTAAATTACAATATTGCTTATTGTTATTTCAAGCAAAAAGAATACGATCAGGCTGGAAATTATTTCCAAAGTTTTATTGATGGTGCCAAAGACGATAAAATCCGTTTGAACGATGCTTACTTGCGTTTAGGAGATAGTCGATTTGTAACTTCCAAATATTGGCCAGCAATGGATGCTTACAATAAAGCCATCGATTTAAAAAGTGTGGATGCCGATTATGCTGCATTTCAAAAAGCAATTAGTTACGGATTTGTAAGTAAAAACGATAAGAAAATTGAAGATTTTAATAAATTTTTGCAAACATTTAAAACTTCGCAATACCGAGATGATGCTTTATTTGAATTAGGAAATACTTATGTTGCCGAAAGTAAAACCGATTTAGCAATCAAAACCTACGACCAATTATTAAGCGAATTTAAAAATGGTTCTTATGCTTCTAAAGCAGTGCTCCGAGAAGGTTTAGTTTATTATAATGCCAGTAAAGATGAATTGGCAATTGCTAAATTCAAAAAAGTTGCAGCCGATTATCCTAGGACTCCCGAGGCTCTAGAGGCAGTAACCACTGCACGATTGATTTATGTGGATAATGGTAAAGTAGATGAATATGCTACTTGGGTAAGAACTTTAGACTTTGTGGAAGTATCCGATGCCGATTTGGATAACGATACGTATGAAGCTGCCGAAAAACAATATTTGCAAAATAACACCAAACAAGCCATTGCTACTTTGAGTGGTTATGTTGCGAAATTTCCAAAAGGAATTCATGCCTTGAAAGCGAATTTCTATTTGGCACAATCCTATTATGCAGATGGTTTGGAGGGTAATGCTATTCCTAATTATGAATACGTTATAGCACAATCTAAAAGTGAATTTACCGAACAAGCATTGGCTCGTTTGTGTGAGATTCATTTGAAAAAGAATGATTTTACAAATGCAATTCCAGTCTTAAAACGATTGGAAACCGAAGCCGATTTTCCTCAAAATGTAACCTTTGCACAAGCAAATTTAATGCGAGCTTATTACGATCAAAAGGATTATTCGAATGCGGTTGTTTATGCCGATAAAGTAATGTCGAATCCTAAAACGGATAACAAAGTTAAAAGTGATGCGCAAATTATTGTAGCACGTTCAGCAATAAAAGCCAATGACGAAGTTAAGGCCAGAAGCGCTTATGCTAGTTTGTTGAAAATTGCCAAAGGAGAATTGGCTGCAGAGGCTTTATATTATGATGCTTATTTCAAAAATAAAGACGGAAAATTTGTCGATTCGAATAAAACGGTTCAGAAACTAGCTAAAGATTATTCGGGTTATAAATTCTTTGGAGCTAGAGGTTTAATAGTGATGGCTAAAAACTATTACGGATTAAAAGACAGTTTCCAAGCGACTTCTATTTTAGACAGTGTTATCGAAAATTTCACCGATTTTCCCGAGGTAGTGCAAGAAGCCCAAACCGAATTGGATTCAATTAAATCAGAAGAAAGTAAAACGAATTCGTCTATCATCAATAAATAAAACTTTGTGCAACTCAGTTAAAGCTTTGTGCAACTTTGTGTAATAGATAAAAAAATAAACATGAAAATCAATTTCCAATATAAAATCGCAATAATAGTAGTCCTTTTTGGAACTCAAATCACTATTGCCCAAAAGAAAGACGAAAACATCGGAACCGAAGTGGTAAACGTAGTTAAAGCCTACACGCCAACTATTTCAGATGCTTTTAAAGTGAAAGAAACTCCAACTCTGGACGATGAGGATAATTCGAAAAAAGAAGCAATTCAGTATTCAATTTTTTCCTTTCCAGTAGCATCTACATTTACGCCTTCTAAAGGAAAAGCAGCAGGTGTTGAAAACGGTGCAAAAGAAAAATTATTTAGTAATTACGCCACTTTAGCAGCAGGAAATTATGGAACGATTAACGCCGAATTGTTTGTTACTCAAACTTTAGAAAATGGCGATTATGTTGGAGCCATGTTGCGACATCTGTCTTCACAAGGAGGAATAAAAAATGTAGAATTAAAGGATAATTTTTCTAACACGGCTATTGACGCAATTTACGGCAGTAAATCTAACAAACTATCTTGGAATGGCGATTTGGGTTACCAACGTCAAACCTATAATTGGTATGGTTTGGATGCTTCTTTGTATGAAAATTTACTACCATCGGATAAAGATTTATTCCTCAACGGAATTAACCCGAAACAAACCTACCAAAACATTTATTTAGGAGGTAGATTAGCCCTTGGAGAAAGTGTTTTTAAAGATGCTACTATTAAATTTAGTCATTTTTCGGATGCTTTTTCTTCTGCAGAAAATCGTTTTGTAGCCAAACCTTCCATGCAATTTGAAGTAATGGATGTAAAATTGAAAACCAATTTCGTTTTGGATTATCTTAATGGAAGTTTTCAAAAAGATTATTTTACTGGAACAGAGAGAAAATATGGCTACACTAATGTTGGATTCCAACCAAGTTTCCAAATTAATAGAGATGATTTTTCGGTGAATGTTGGAGTAGGAGTTTTCTATAGTATGGCTGCTGCATCTGGAAATTCAGAAGCAAAAAACAAGCTGTTTATTTACCCAAATATTACAGGTTCCTACAAAGTAGTAGGCGATTTAATGATTGCATATGCTGGAGCCGAAGGAGAGTTGAAACAAAATACGTATCAAGATTTTGCACAAGAAAATTTCTTCGTTTCGCCAACATTGACAGTCGCTCCAACCGATCAAAAATTTGATGTTTATGTTGGTTTGAAAGGTAAATTAGCCAATACAATAGGCTATAATATTCGAGGTTCGGTTAAAAATGAAGATAATAAAGCGTTGTTCAAAAACAATGTTTACGACGCTTTAAATACCAATACATCAGGATATACCAACGGAAATTCCTTTGGAGTAGTTTACGATAATGTAAAAACGGTTAGTTTCTTTGGTGAATTGAAAGCCGATTTTTCTAAAAATGTTTCTTTCGGAATCAACGGAACCTTCAATAGTTATGCAACCAAAAACGAAAAAGAAGCTTGGAATTTACCCGGAATTAAATTGGGATCAACTTTAGATTTAATCCTAACTTCAAAATGGTATGCTGGTGCAAATGTATTTTTTGTAGGACAACGAAAAGACCAATATACCAACATATCCATGGCAGAACCAATAAAAGATGTAACTCTGGATAGTTATTTCGATTTGAATGCGCATGTAGGTTACAAACATAACGAGCGATTGACCTTTTTCTTAAAAGGAAACAACTTGGCCAACCAAAACTACCAACGTTGGTTGAATTATCCTGTACAAGGAGTTCAGGTTTTGGTGGGTGCTAATTATAAATTTGACTTTTAATTAATGCCACAAAGGCACGAAGGCACAAAGTAAATTAATAGTATCTTTGTTTCTTTATTTTATAAATTTTTTGCGCCTTTGCGCCTTCGCGGCAAATAAACATGAAACAACAAGTTTTACAACGTTACCACCAAATTCTCCAAGATAGAATCGATATTTTTCGCGATATGATTTCTGGTTTGACTATAGATGCGCAAAACGATGCCAAAGGTTCGGCCGGAGATAAACATGAAACTGCTTTATCGATGATGCATCTTGAGCAAGAAAAACTCAATTATAAATTGCAAGAAATTTTGGCGCAAAAAGCCATTTTAGATAAAATTGATGCTACTGCTAAGCATACCAAAATTGCTTTAGGAAGTTTGGTTCAAGCCAATGGTATGTTACTTTTTGTAAGTGCTGCTTTACCCAAAATAACTATTGACGAAGCCAATGTAATTGCAGTTTCGCCCCAATCTCCTTTAGGAAATAAATTGATGGGAAATGCTGTTGGGTTTACTTTTGAAATAAATACAACAAAGTATATAATTGAATCAATTCAGTAATAAATTGTACTATTTTTCTCATTAATCATTTTTTGGAACAATTATTAATTAAAAAATTATAATTTTGTTGCCGATATAAGAAGTATAGCCCCTTCGTAATCTATTTAAATTTATTTTCATTTCATGTTTTCAATGGATTTTGTACAAACAAAATCGAGTGGAATTACGTTTGTATTGGTCTAAAACAATTTAAAAATAGTTATATATGAAAAAGAATTTTATTTATTTGGTAATCTTATCTACAATTGGGTGTTCGGCACCTAAACAAGTTTCTTCAGAAAATCAAACTTCAAAACAAAAAACTACTAGTAATCCGCTTGAAGGTACTTGGGTACTAAAAAACGTCTTAATGGGCGATGCTATGGATGCGCCTTGCGGTTTTGCTAATGAAGGCAAGGTTAAAGAAATGAACTTAATATTTACTTCAGAAAAAGGTTCGTCAGGCGATATGAAAAAATTGTATGGACATTCTTCCGTAAATGATTTTTCGGGTGGTTATACTGTTTTGTCCTATGACGAAAAATCCAAAACTGGAAAAATCCAATTTTCTCCATTAATTTCTACAAAAATGGCAGCAGTTGAACCTGCTTTTATGGAATGCGAAAGCCGCTATTTTTTATACTTACAAAAATCGGAAGATTTTAAAATTGAAGATGGGAAGTTGCAATTGAGCAAAACTTATCCTCTTGCTAAAGGAGACACAGGAAATTCTCCATTTGGTGATAGTTATAAAAATGTACTCTATTTTGAGAAGAAATAACAGTTTTAAATTTTAATTAGATTTTTTTAAATTTTTACTTTAAAATTTACTTTAAAAATCCAATATTAGTTACAAAATGTAATTAATATTGGGTTTTTGGTTTTAATAATAAAAGTAAATGCCCAATTTTGCTTCATCAAATAAACAATATTAAAACGAAAAGAAAATGTGCGGATTTTTAGCAATTATTGGAAAAGGAAAAGACGAAGAACTAGTTAGAGAGTTATCTAAAAGAATGGCGCATCGTGGACCAGATGAAAGCGATTTACATATAACACCTGGTGGCCATATATTATGTCACGAACGTTTATCTATTATAGATTTACATTCGGGTAAACAACCCATTCAAGGTTGTGATTCTGCTTGGATGGTGCACAATGGCGAAATCTATAACCACCAAGAATTGCGCGATGGATTATTAAAAGACCATACTTTTCGTTCTAAATCCGATTCGGAAGTAATTGTGCATTTGTATGAAAAATTCGAATACAATTTTCTACATTTATTAGATGGCGATTTTGCTTTTGTGGTCGTTGATGGCGATGATTTTATTGCAGGTCGTGATCCACTTGGAGTAAAACCATTGTATTATGGTATGGACGATAGAGGCCGTATGTATTTTGCATCCGAAATGAAACCCATAGCCGACCAATGTTTAACTTTTTCTACTTTTCCTCCAGGACACTATTATACACCAGAAACAGGTTTTGTAAAATACTACAAGCCAGAATATGAAGATTATACTAAAGCAACCCACGAATTAGATTTGGTTGCATTAAGAGAATCCTTAACCGAAGCAACCCGCAAACGATTAATGAGTGATGTGCCAATTGGAGTATTACTTTCTGGCGGATTAGATTCGTCATTAACTTCTTCCATTGCTGCTCGTTTATTGAAAGAACAAGGCAAAGAATTGCATTCATTTTCTATAGGTTTGGATGCCGATGCTCCTGATGCCAAAGCAGCGCGAAAAGTTGCTGAATTTTTAGGAACCAAACATCATGAGGTACATTTTACCATCGAACAAGGAATAGAGATTTTAGATAAATTAATTTGGCATCTAGAAACTTATGATGTTACCTCAATAAGAGCAAGTACTCCAATGTTTTTCTTATCGAAAGCCATAACCGATTTAGGAATTAAAGTAGTACTTTCTGGAGAAGGAGCAGACGAAATTTTTGGTGGGTATTTGTACTTTAGAAATGCACCATCTACTGAAGATTTCCAAAGGGAAACTATAGAAAGAGTGCAAAAATTATTCACTGCCGATTTACTTCGTGCCGATAAATCTACTATGGCCCACGGACTAGAAGCACGAGTTCCGTTTTTAGACAAAGCATTCTTAGATGTTGCGATGCTGATTAAAGGCGAAGAAAAACAACCTAAAACTTACCACGGAAAAGAAAAATACATATTAAGAAAAGCATTCGATACTCCAGATAATCCTTATTTACCTGATGAGGTTTTATGGCGTCAAAAAGAGCAATTTTCGGATGGAGTAGGGTACAACTGGATAGATCAATTAATAGAATACTGCGCTTCTAAGGTAACGGATGTCGAGCTAGAACATGCCTCAAATCTTTTTGCTTACAATACCCCAACTACCAAGGAAGCGTATTTTTATAGAACTATTTTTCATAAATACTATCCACAACTTAGCGCCGCACAAACCGTTAGAAAATGGATACCAAAATGGCAAGAAAATCAAGATCCTAGTGGAAGAGCAAATGCGGCACACGTTCAAGCGGATACCGAAATTGCTAAAACCTCTGTCACAGCATAATCGTGAGATTATATTGAAGTTTAGTTTGTTTGTTAAAAACACTTATCGAGAGGTAAGTGTTTTTTGTTTTTTATTCAGATTAGAATTTTCTTAAAATAAAGTCTTGCGTTTAAATTATTAATAATTATTAAAGAATAATGTTAATAACTTGCAGTATAAAATAATTAAAAGGACTTTGTAATCCTTCGTGATTTAATATATTTGCGTGTTATACAAAAATTACATTTTAGAATAAAAATATATGAGCGAAGAAATCAAAAAGAACAATTATTCAGCAGATAGTATTCAGGCATTAGAAGGAATGGAGCATGTAAGAATGCGACCATCTATGTATATTGGAGATATTGGTGTAAGAGGTTTGCATCACCTAGTTTATGAAGTTGTTGACAACTCAATTGATGAGGCAATGGGAGGCCATTGTGATACAATTGGTGTAGTAATAAACGAAGATGGATCTGTTTCTGTAGAAGATAACGGTCGTGGAATTCCAGTAGATCTTCATAAAAAAGAAGGTGTTTCTGCTCTAGAAGTTGTAATGACTAAAATTGGAGCTGGAGGTAAATTTGATAAAGATTCTTATAAAGTATCTGGAGGACTTCACGGGGTTGGGGTTTCGGTAGTAAATGCATTATCCGAACATTTAACTGCTACAGTTCATAGAGATGGAAAAGTATACGAGCAAGAATACGAAAGAGGAAAAGCACTTTATCCTGTTAAACAAATAGGGGAGACTACTAAAAGAGGTACAATAGTTACTTTCTATCCAGATAGCACTATTTTCACTCAAACTATTGAGTTTTCTTACGATACTTTATCGGCAAGAATGCGCGAACTTTCTTTCTTAAACAAAGGAATTACAATTACTTTTACAGATAAAAGAGAAGTAGATAAAGATGGTAATTTTGTAAGTGAAATTTTCCATTCAGATGAAGGATTGAAAGAATATATCCGTTATTTGGATGGTAACCGTGAACCAATTATTTCTCACGTAATCTCGATGGATCACGATAAAGGAGAAATTCCGGTAGAAGTTGCTTTAATATACAATACTAGTTATACAGAAAATATTTTTTCTTACGTAAATAATATTAACACCCACGAAGGAGGAACACATTTACAAGGTTTTAGAACGGGTCTTACTCGCTCTTTAAAAAAATATGCAGATGCTTCGGGAATGTTAGATAAATTAAAGTTTGAAATTTCAGGAGATGATTTCCGTGAAGGATTAACTGCAATTATTTCGGTAAAAGTTTCCGAACCACAATTTGAAGGACAAACAAAAACCAAACTTGGTAATAGAGAGGTAGTTTCGCCAGTAAGTCAAGCTGTGAGTGAAATGATTGAAAATTATTTGGAAGAAAATCCAAACGATGCTCGTATCATTGTTCAAAAAGTTATACTTGCAGCGCAAGCACGTCACGCAGCTAAGAAAGCACGTGAAATGGTACAGCGTAAAACGGTACTTGGTGGCGGTGGATTGCCAGGAAAATTATCCGATTGTTCTGAACAAGATCCTGCACGTTGTGAAGTATATCTTGTAGAGGGAGATTCGGCAGGAGGTACTGCTAAACAAGGTCGTGATAGAGCATTTCAAGCTATTTTGCCATTACGTGGTAAAATTTTGAACGTAGAAAAAGCAATGCACCATAAAGTATTTGAAAACGAAGAGATTCGAAATATTTTTACAGCACTTGGAGTAACGATTGGAACTCCAGAAGACAGTAAAGCATTAAATATTGAAAAATTACGTTACCATAAAGTGATTATTATGTGTGATGCCGATGTGGATGGTAGTCACATTGCAACCTTAATTCTAACATTCTTCTTTAGATTTATGAGAGAATTAATTGAGCAAGGACATATTTATATTGCCGCACCACCTTTATATTTAGTTAAAAAAGGAAACAAAAAAGAATATGCTTGGACGGATGTTCAACGTGATATTGCCAATGAAAAAATGGGAGGCAGCGCAGCGATACAACGTTATAAAGGTCTTGGAGAAATGAATGCAGAACAATTATGGGAAACAACTATGGATCCTAATTTTAGAACTTTACGTCAGGTTACCATTGATAGTTTAGCCGAAGCAGACCGTGTTTTTTCTATGTTAATGGGCGATGAGGTTCCGCCACGTAGAGAGTTTATCGAGAAAAATGCAGTTTACGCAAATATTGATGCATAATAATTTTTCAAAATATATTAAGATAGGGATTTGTTTGATTTTTTCAGGCAAATCCTTTTCGCAATCCCCCCAAACCCTTTCGCAAATAAGTTTGTTTTTAAATGATGCTACTCTTTATTCTGAAAAGTACATCACTCCAGCCACAGATGCTGCAGTTTATCAGTCCTCTGCTGGATGGATGTCTTCTCCTAAAAAGAGAAAATTATTTGCAGTAACTTTAGGGGTACATGGAAATGTTTTTTGGGTGCCCAAAAGCGATAGAAGTTTTGAAATTAAAAATTCAGATTTTTCTTTTTTTACCATTCAAAATGCCAATTCCGAGCCGGTTTCCTCTGCAACAGTTCCAACTGCTTTAGGAAATGACAATCAATATTATTTGGTAGGACAATTAGATACTAACAACCAAATTAGAATGGAAACTCCCAAAGGAGTTAGTCAGGAATCTATTTTTTACCCTTACGTACAAGGTTCTATTTCTTTATGGAAAGGATTTGAAGTAGTTGGTAAATATTCTTCTAAAGTAAAATTAAAACGCGGAGACTATCAAGTCTACGGTTTTGGATTAAAGCATAATTTTAGTCAATATATTTCTTCATTGACAAAGAATAAAATAAATCTAGCCGCACTTTTTGCTTTTTCTAAAGAAGATATTAGTTTTGATTTTTTAGATACTTATACTACTTATGGTAATTTAGGGATTAATAAAATTACTGGAAAGGTTCAAACGTACCAATTTCAAATTAGTGCTTCCAAAGAATGGAAAAAATTTGAATTGATGTTGAGTTCCATTACTAATCAAAGTGATTTTAAATATTTTTTAACTGGAGAAAAAGGACAAATTGAAGATATAATTCCAGTGCAATATATACTAAATGAAAAACTGAAAGATATTTACAAGACCAAAATTAATAGCATTTGTGAAATTTCTGGTAGATATCAATTTAACAAATTTTATGTGCAATCTTCCGTTGCTTTTGGTAAATTTGTAAACACAAACTTATCCGTACAATACGAATTTTAATTTATTTATAAATATAATACACAACAAAATGAAAGTTACCATAGTAGGAGCAGGAAACGTAGGAGCTACATGCGCAGACGCTATTGCTTACAGAAGAATTGCGAGTGAAATCGTATTATTAGATATTAGAGAAGGTTTTGCAGAAGGAAAAGCATTAGATATCATGCAAACTCAAACAACCTTAGGATTCAACACTAAAATGGTGGGAAGTACTAATGACTACTCTAAAACAGCCGGAAGTGATGTAGTTGTAATTACATCTGGAATTCCTAGAAAACCAGGAATGACAAGAGAAGAACTAATTGGTATTAATGCAGGAATTGTTAAAACAGTTGCCGAAAACTTGTTAGTTCATTCTCCAAATGCTATAGTAGTTGTAGTTTCTAATCCTATGGATACTATGACTTATTTAACTTTAAAAGCTACTGGTTTACCAAAAAACAGAATTATTGGAATGGGAGGAACTTTAGATAGTTCTCGTTTCAAAACCTATTTATCTTTGGCTTTAAATAAACCAGCTAACGATATTCAAGGTATGGTTATTGGTGGTCATGGTGATACTACTATGATCCCGTTAACTCGATTGGCTTCTTATAACGGAGTTCCAGTTTCTCAATTTTTATCGGAAGATGAATTGACTAAAGTTGCTGCGGATACTATGGTTGGAGGTGCTACACTTACAGGTTTATTAGGAACTTCTGCTTGGTACGCACCGGGTGCTTCAGTTGCTTTCTTGGTAGATTCTATTTTAAATGACCAAAAGAAAATGATTCCATGTTCAGTACTTCTTGAAGGAGAATACGGTCAAAGCGATATTTGTATAGGGGTTCCATGTATTATTGGAAGAAATGGAGTTGAAAAAATTGTAGATATTCAATTAAACGAAGACGAAAAAGCAAAATTTGCTAAAAGTGCAGACGCTGTTAGAGCTATGAATGCCGATTTAAAATCGGTATTATAATAACATAAAAACAAAATGTTTTAAAAGACTGCATTTTTGCAGTCTTTTTTTTGATATTAATGAGTAAATAATTTGTTAATCTTTAGGTAAATTATATATTTGCACGTTTGTAAAAACGTGTAGATAGTATTTTGTTTTGGTTTCATTTGAAAATCAATAGTTTAATCAATATTTGCTTGTTTTTAAAAACACAACAAAAAAAAATTAATTAATTTTTAGTAATAATGCAGAATAAAGGACTTATTAAATTTTTCGCAATTCTATTTGCATTGGTGAGTATTTACCAATTAACATTCACATTTGTTTCAAATGGAATTCAAAATGATGCTAAAGCTTTCGCTAAAGGAAATCAACAAAAGGAAGTAGATTATCTAAACGATTTGAAAAACAAAAATGTTTTCAGTCTATTCGGATTAATAGATTATACTTATGCAGATGTTAGCGGAAAACAAATCAATAAAGGGCTTGACCTTGAAGGAGGTATCAACGTGATACTTCAAATTTCGGTTAAAGATGTTTTAAAAGGTCTTGCTAACGATTCTAAAAATCCAATTTTTAATAAATCATTAGAGGATGCAACAAACAACCGAAAAGGAAATCAATCTTATTTGGATGCTTTTTATGATGCGTTTGAAGCAAATTCTAATGGAACTATAAAACTTGCAGATCCTAGTATTTTCGCTAATAAAAATTTATCAGAACAGATAAATTTCAATATGACCGACGCACAAACTAAAAAAGTAATCAGCAAAAAAGTTGATGAATCAGTAGAAAGTGCTTTTGAAGTATTGAGAAAACGTATCGATAAATTTGGTGTTACCCAACCTAATATTGCTAAACTTGGTCAAACGGGTAGAATTCTTGTAGAATTGCCTGGTGCTAAGGATGTAGATAGAATTAAACTTTTATTGCAAAGAACAGCGCAATTAGAGTTCTGGGAAACGTATAAGATAGACGAAATGGGTAGTTTCTTGATGGCTACTAACGATTTATTGAAAAAATCTGAAACTGCAGTTGCTCCTAAAGAAGTGAAAACTGCTGCTAAAGATTCGTTAACTGCTATGTTAACAGATAAATCTAAAGATTCAGTTGCTGATAAAAAAGGAAGCAATCCATTATTAGATAAATTTGTATCTCAAGGTGGTGGTCCTGTTTTAGGAATAGTTTCTGTAAAAGATACTGCAAAAATAAAATCTTATTTTAATAGAGCAGATGTTCGTGCTTTAATTCCTGCAGACAAACGTTTTGTGAAATTTGTATGGGGAAAACCAACAATTACTAAAGACGAGAAAACTAAAAAAGAATCGGAAACTTTTGAACTTTATGCTTTAAAAGGAAATAAAGATAACGCTGCGCCATTAAGTGGTGGTGTAATTACCGATGCAAGAGATACTTTTGACCAATTTGGAAAACCAGCCGTTTCTATGCAAATGAACGGTCAAGGTTCTAAAAAATGGGAAGAATTAACATTAAACGCATATACTAATAAAGGTTATATTGCTATTGCTTTGGATAACGTGGTTTATTCTGCGCCAGGAGTTTCTACAGGAGCAATTGCTGGTGGTAGATCTGAAATCTCTGGTAACTTTGATATTGCAGAAACTAAAGATTTAGCCAATGTATTACGTGCTGGTAAATTACCTGCAAGAGCAGAAATTATGCAATCGGAAGTAGTAGGGCCATCCTTAGGAGAAAAAGCAATTCATGCTGGATTCATTTCTTCTATCGTAGGATTCTTATTAGTATTCTTATGGATGGTGTTCTATTATGGTAGAGCAGGTTGGTATGCTAATATAGCTTTATTGGTTAACTTACTTTTCTTATTCGGAATCTTAGCAAGTTTAGGTGCTGTATTAACTTTACCTGGTATTGCTGGTATCGTACTAACATTAGGTACTGCGGTAGATGCAAACATTATTATCTATGAAAGAGCCAAGGAAGAATTGCGTGAGGGTAAAACTCTTACTGATGCTGTGAAAACTTCTTATGGATGGAAAGGTGCAATGCGTTCTATTATTGATGCTAACGTAACGCACGTTTTAACTGGAGCAATCTTATTTATATTTGGAACAGGACCTATTCAAGGTTTTGCTACTACTTTATTAATAGGTATTTTCACTTCATTATTTACATCTATATTTATTGCTAGAATTTTCATCGACAGAGATGTTGCTAATAATAAAGATTTAACATTCTCTACACCATTAACTAAAAATTGGTTTACAGGATTCCATTTTGATTTTGTTGGAATGAAAAAATGGACGTACTTGTTCTCTTCTATTGTTGTTATTGGAAGTTTAGTTTCTATTTTCTTTGTAAATGGTTTAGATGAAGGTGTAGATTTCGTTGGAGGAAGAACCTTCCAAGTGAAATTTGAAAAAACCGTAGAACCTACCCAAGTTTCTGATGAGTTATCTAAAGAATTTGGTACTGCTGTAGAAGCAAAAGTATTTGGAGATTCAGATCAATTAAAATTGACTACCAAATATAAAATTAAAGAAGAAAACGCCGGTGTTGATAAAGAAGTAAATGTGAAATTATTTAAAGTTTTAGGTAAATATTATACCAACATGACTTATGATAAATTCATTAATTCTTACGATGGTAAACAAGTAGGAGTATTGCAAGCCTCTAAAGTTGGTGCTGCAATTTCTGAAGACATTAAAACCAATTCTTACTGGGCTGTACTTGGTGCTATGCTAGTGGTAGGATTGTACTTGGTTATCTCTTTCCGTAAATGGCAATATTCATTAGGAGCTATTGCTGCGGTATTCCATGATGTTATTTTCGTATTAGGAATCTACTCGTTATTATATAAAGTAATGCCTTTCCATATGGAAATGGACCAACATTTCATTGCTGCTATCTTAACAGTAATTGGATACTCTATGAACGATACCGTTATTGTATTTGATAGAATTCGTGAATATCTTGGAGGTAACAAAAAAGGTCACTTTAAAGATGTTGTAAACGCTTCTATTAATAGTACTTTATCAAGAACTTTAAATACTTCTTTGATGATGATTTTAGTGTTGTTAACGATGTTCTTATTTGGTGGAGAATCTATCCGAGGATTTATCTTTGCCATGTTAGTAGGTATTATTGTAGGAACTTATTCTTCCTTATTTATTGCAACTCCAGTATTGGTAGATACAATGACTAAAGATGATATTGAAGACATTGAAGAAAGACATTTTAAATCCTAGTATTGATTTAAAAATTTTTATTAAACATGAAAACAGCAGTAAGCATTCGTTTACTGCTGTTTTTTTATACAATATATTTAAAAACCATATCAATTTTAATAATTTAATATATTGAAGTTAAATTTTGCTTGAAAATTTCACATTCAGTAATTTTTTTCAATTTAATTGTGCAAATTTGCATATTCAAAAAAACTACTATGCCAAAGATTTCAAATAAAGGAAAACAAATGCCAGAATCACCAATTCGTAAATTGGTACCTTATGCTGATATTGCCAAGAAAAACGGAAATAAAGTATACCACCTTAATATTGGACAACCCGATATTAAAACCCCTGAAGTTGCTTTAAATGCAGTTAAAAATGCTGATATTAAAGTATTAGAGTATAGCCATTCGGCAGGTTTTGAAAGTTATAGAATAAAATTATCTCAATATTATAAATCCCATGGTTTACCTATAGACGTTGCGGATATTATTATTACTACTGGAGGCTCTGAGGCATTACTTTTTGCAATGGGAAGTACAATGGATGTTGGGGATGAAATAATAATCCCTGAGCCATTTTATGCTAATTATAACGGATTTTCTGTTGCATCTGGTGTGAATGTAGTTCCTGTAATTTCTACCATAGAAGACGGATTTGCTTTACCACCAATAGCAGCATTTGAAAAATTGATTACTCCAAAAACCAAAGCAATTTTAATTTGCAATCCTGGTAATCCAACTGGATATTTATATTCTCAAGAAGAAATCCAGCAATTGGCAGCAATGGTTAAAAAGCACGATTTGTTTTTGATTGCCGATGAAGTTTATCGCGAATTTATATACGATTCAAAAGACAAACATTATTCGGTAATGAATGTTCCTGGTATTGAAGAAAACGCAATCATGATTGATTCGGTTTCTAAAAGATACAGCATGTGTGGTGCTAGAATAGGGTGCATAATTTCTAAAAATAAAGAAGTGATGGCAGCGGCTATGAAATTTGCACAAGCGAGATTAAGTCCTCCAACCTATGAGCAAATAGCAAGTGAAGCAGCATTAGAAACTCCACAAAGTTATTTTGATGAAGTAATTGAAGAATATAAAGAACGAAGAGATATATTAATCTCCGAATTACAAAAAATTGAAGGAGTTAAGGTAGGAACACCAAAAGGTGCTTTTTACTGCATTGCACAACTTCCTGTTACTAATGCAGATGATTTTGCACAATGGATGTTAGAGTCTTATAATTTAAACGGAGAAACTGTTATGGTGGCTCCTGCTGCAGGATTTTATTCTACACCAAATGTAGGTTTGAATGAAGTTAGAATTGCTTATGTATTGAAAAAAGAAGACCTTGTACGTTCGGTTCATATACTTAAAGCAGCACTTAAGGCTTATAATTTAAAATAACTGCAAAATTTGTGATATTAATATTGAGTTGTACTACTTAATTTATTAATTTTGATTGCCACAAATCATTATTTTCATGAAAATTAAATTAAAATATTTGGTTATGTTTCTGTTTTTAAATAGTTACATAGCCTTTGCTTTTTCATTTTCTGCTACTCCAACTGCGGCAACTTGCACAGGTAATGGATCTATTAGTTTAACTATTAGTAATCCGGATTTAAGCGGGTTTATTGTTTTTTATGTTTATCAACTTCCTAATATAACCATTCCTTATACTACAGTTTTAGGGACTGCAATTAATAATTTACCTGCTGGAACTTATAAAATTGTAGCAAGAGAAAATATAGGAAGTTCATATACAGAACAACAGCAACAAATAGTTGTTAGTTCTAACGTGATACCCTTAACCTATACTGTATTAAGTTTAAATCAAGCTTGCTCTAATATTAGTAATATATCTATAACCACTATTACTGGTACCGCCGTGAATTATGAAATTTTTGCTGGACCTATTTTGTATCCTTTACAAACTAATAATACTTTTGCTGGTTTAGTTCCTGGTGTATACAAAATAAGAGTTTATGATACTTGTGGTGTTGGTGTAGTGCAAACAGTTACTGTTACCCAAAATACCGCTGGAATTACAATTGGACCACCAGTAATTACAGATTCAAATCCTGTTTCTTGTAATTTTTCTATTGCAAATAATACTATAACACCATCAAATGGTACAGTTATAGGTTATCCTCTAGATATAACTTATACAATTCATCCTCCTGGAGGAGCGCCTTTGATTGTTATTAATTCTAATTTACCTTCAGGAAACGCTACTTCGCAAGTAATTAGTACTTCGATGCCAATTTATATTAATCAATCTTTTAGTTATGATGTTACCATAATTGATGCCTGTAACACCACGTATGTTAATACTTTTTCGGTAAATCAAAATTTTGCCACCAGTAATACTATTGTCAAATTAGATTGTAATCAAAATTATTTTTACCTTGATGTTACAAATGGAACCGCTCCCTATAGTTTAAATTTTACATCTGTACCAGTTGGATTTAACCCAGTTAATTTTAATGTAGATTATCCAGGTCCTATTAATACAAATCATATTGTGTTTGGAAGTAATGCCAACACTGTCCCTTTAGGAAATTATAGTGTAAGCATAACCGATAGTTGTGGTAGAATAGTAAATAAAAGTTTTTCTATAGTTTTTACTCCCTCTGTTCCTGTTGCAACAGTAAAAAACAATGGATGTTTGCTAAATACGGGTTCCATTGTAATTTCTATACCATCTTTTAAACTTACCTCTGTAATAATAACGGTAGCTCCTGCTAGTTTTCCATTCCCATTGCCTTATGATGTTAGCGCTCTTATTACAGCTACAGGTACCTTGACTTTAAATCCAGTTCCAACAGGAAATTATGTTATGCAAGTTAATGATAATTGTGGTAGTATTTTGGCTCCATTATCTTGTACAGTTCCTGTGTATGTTGATATGAAACTCACTTTAACCGCTCGCCCAGGATGTGATTTAGGTAAAACTTCGGTAGAATTAAAAAGTAATAACGGAAAATTAGTGTCGGTTTCAATAACTATTGCACCAGCAGGTTTTCCATATGTATTACCGTATGTTATTGATAATTATATAATTGCTAATGGAAAATTATATATTAACGATTTACCTGGTGGAAATTACACTTTTCAAGCAGTAGATGAATGTGGATTTAATAATACTATCTCATCAAATATTCCTGGTTATGCAATAACAACAAGCACTTTTTCTTTGCAAACTAATTGTGGTTCCTTTAACATCCCTTTAAATTTTGTTAGTAATGGAAATACAAACCAAACTTTTTGGTTGCAAAAGTTAATTGATCCAGTTACCAATACATGGGGAAGCCCTTCCACATTAACTGCTTATGTGAATGGAATCTTACCAACCGCAGCCAATTCATTAGCATTAATTAATAATGGAACTAATTTAAATTTATCTTTTAATGGAACTTTTAGAATTGTTCGCTGCTTTAATTCCTTTAATGATGGAGTTAGTATTAATAATGGAACAGTCGCTGGTATAGATAAATTGTGTTATGAGGAATTAAGTCCAACGATGTCTTTTAATCAAGCTTTCGAAATATTAACTATTTCTAGAATTCCATGTAGTAGTAATGGTATTCCAGATGTAATTATTTTGGCCAATGGAACCGCTCCTTTAAACTATTCCATCATTAGTAAAAATGGTGCACCATTTTCTTTAAATAATGGAGCGTCTAATATTTTCTACAATTTGCCTAACGGTTTATATACTTTTCAAGTAGAAGATGCTTGTGGTAATGTTGCTAATCGTATTTTTAATGTATCTGATTTAGCTTCTTTGGTAAATATGGTACAGCCAAATGATATGTTACAATGTAAAGGAATAATTACGGGGAATGAAACTTTTGATCTGACCCAACAAAATGCTACTATTTTAGGAATTCAAATTCCGTCTAATTATACTTTAACTTATTACACTTCGATTACTGATGCACAGTCGGCAATTAATGCGATTCCAAATCCTATTACTTTTAATCCTACCACTAATCCGCAAACTATTTATGCACGATTAATTTTCAATCCGTTGCCTAATTGTTATGAAATCCGTTCATTTGATTTAATTGTAGGACAAACACCTGCTATTAATTTACAGGATAGTTTTCTCAATTGTTCGCAAAGTCCTACTGTTTTAGATGCTTCCGCAAATAATATGCTAACAACAACTTATTTATGGTCTACGGGAGAAACAACACCATCAATTACAATAGTACAACCAGGTACCACAACGATTAATGTAGTAGCAACTAATTCCTATGGAGTTCCAGTGCAAACTTGTACCAATACTAAAAACATAGAAGTAACCATATCCGAAATTCCAAAAATTGATCATTTTGAAACTGTAGATTGGACTCTTAACGAAAATAGTATTACAGTTTTCACTTCCAATAGTGGTGATTTTGAATATTCTTTAGATAACAATATATATCAAGACAATCCATCTTTTACTAATTTACTCCCTGGTGTTTACAATGTGTATGTTAGGGATAAGAAAGGATGTGGATTTTCTATAAAAGAGGTTTGGTTGTTGTATTTTAAAAAATATTTCACACCTAATGGAGATGGCTTTAATGAGTATTGGAAAATAGAAAACTCAGAAAACGAACCCAATTTAAAAGTAGTGGTTTATGATCGTTACGGAAAAATAATGTCTTCTTTTGATGCTACAAGCCCAGGTTGGGACGGAACCTATAACGGTAAAGAAGAACTTGCTACCGATTATTGGTTTGAAGTTTTTCGTCAAGATGGCAGAATTCACCATGGGCATTTTACTCTAAAAAGATAAATAGAATTAGATAATTATGTAATTCTATTTGACACTATCCTAAAAAGTGTGTAAGTTAAAAAATGACACTATCCTAAAAAGTGTGTAAGTTAAAAAATATAGGGGTTTGACTTTTTAATTAAAGTTGAACCCTTTTTTCATATATAGTTAAGAACTGGTTGAGGATTAATCCCCAATTTTGGATTGGCATTGACCATTTTTTGGTTGCTTCT
>CANFZM010000025.1 GCA_947451525.1 Flavobacteriaceae bacterium | reverse complement strand
CCTGTTTTGAATTGCTTCAAAAATTCATCGGATAATAAATCTTCTTTTTTCATAAAATGTGTAAATATTAAAATTAAGTAAAAAAAATATGAGGGTTTGCACAAACCCTCATATTTTTTTTACTTACACACTTTATGGTATAGTACCAAATTCCAACTGCCAGACAAACCGAAATTTATTGATGAGGAACCAAATTTTCGTTCAATTTTGTAATTGAATAAGCTATAAGGTGAATATTGATAATTACAATGCAACCCAAATCCATAAAACATAATTTTTATTCCTTGTGATACAGCAATTGTATTTGGAGTTGGTTTAAAATCAATTTCTTTAAATTGTTCGTCTTCTGGTTTACTATAGTGTAGATATTTCCAACCAATACCAGAATTTGATTCAATATAAAAATCTTCATTTTTAGACTGATATAAAAATCTTGTATATCTAAACCCTAATAAAAAGGCTGTCTTACTTCCATTTAATACTATCTTTTCACCATTTAACTCATATTCAACAGATCTACCTTTGATAATTCCACTCAATTCTGCTCCAAAATCAATAAATTGCCGTTTTGCAATTTTAGTTCTTGTATAATAAGCAGTATTAATCGAACTTTCATATTTATTAGATAATTGTCCTAGCGGAATTCCATAACTCAATTCTATAATATTTCTTTTATACAAATCGATTTTAGGAAAAACAATTGTGTCTTGCGCATTCATCTTTAACGCTATCAAAACAAAAAATACAATCTTATTCATTTTTTAAAAGTTTAAATTTATAATTAGATTCTGAAGAACTTCCTCCACCAATAAATAACAACATTCCTTCACTTACGTTATTTTTCTGAATACTTATTTCATTGCTATTGGGCAAATAAATGGAGTATTTGGTCATGTCTTTACGTATAAATAATATCGGAAATGTTATTGTTTCATAATTGGTATAAAAAACAAATTTTTTATTATACTGATTTCCATAAAATTTAATTTCATATTGCTTTTTATCAACATCTTCAAATTTTAAAAACAGATCTTTATTAATAATATCTATTTGAATTGGTTTGGAGTAATCAATATTATCTATGTTAGTAAAGTCTCTTATAAAACTTTTAGTGTAAACCCTATTATCATATTGATTTTTAATAGAATCTAATTTATCATAAAAACTAGCCGAAAATCTTTTGGGAATTCTTTTGTAATCATCTTTATTAATTTGATTTTGAACACTACAGGATGCTAACAAAAGGATAATAACATATTGCCAATTTCGAATAATATACCGATTCACGATTTTCAAATATTTAATTAGATTATTCATCCCAAAAAAATCTAAATACTTTTTGTTTATTTTTTTCATACTATTTAATTTTATAAATCAAAAGTATTGCGATTAACGCAATTTTATTGGCGGTAAATAATAATTAATTTTTATATATTTGCGAATATCACAAATAATGACAAATCAAGAATTACTTTTAAGAGCAATCAAAAAACTTCTACCAAAAGAAACTTCTTTGATAGATGCTATTGCAACTGTTTTAGATATTAGTTATGATGCTTCGCACCGAAGAGTTTCATCGAAAAGTAAATTTTCAATAGAGGAAGTTGTGTCGCTTTGCAATCATTATCAAATAGCAATGGATACAGTATTTGGCAACAAAACCAATGTGTTGTTTAATAAAACTAAAGAGGTAGAATCGTTGGAGGATTTGATCTTATATTTTAAAGATTCCTTTGAAAACTTGAAAGAATTTAAAAATTCAGATGCAACAATTTATTATTCTGCAAAAGATATTCCGTTGTTCTATACAATTGGAGGTACTTTATTATCTAAATTTAAATTGTATGTTTGGTTAAATTTATTAGTAGGAAAAGAAAACATTTCTGCTTTTGAGAGTTTTCATTTAACACAACAACTTCAAGAATATACGTCAGAACTTCAAAGTATTTATAACGACCTTTCAATTCATGAAATATGGAACGACACAACTATAAATAGTACTATTCAACAAATTTTTTATTTTTTTGAATCAGGATTGTTGACTATAGAAAACGCTATTTATCTTTATCAAGACGTTAAAAATATCTTGATAAAATTGGAAGAAAAATGCAGTAAAAATAAACCTAATTATCATTTATATTTTAATGAATTATTGATTTTAAACAATAACGTTCTGATTTCAAATGCTAAAAAAAGTAAATTATTTATCCCTTACACCATGTTGGGTTATTTCATAACCAATGATTTAAATACTACAAAAAATGCCTCAACTTATTTTCTAGATCAATTAAAAAATTCAAAATCGTTAAATTTATCTGGAACTAGGGATAGAAAATTATTTTTCAATAAAGCAAATCAAAAAGTAGACTACTATATCAATCGAGTGAACAATCATTTTTCTATTGATTTTTAGGATTAATTTCTTCTTATAAAACATTGGTATTGATAAGCAAAAAAAAGCCCCAGAGATATTTTTTTTCTCTAGGGCTTTCAATATAAATTAAAGATAAGTTACGACTTAACTGCTTTTTCTTTTTTCAACTTGGTAGTCATTTCTTTTTTAGCAGAACCCGATTGTAAATCGTCTAATACATGAATTGCTTCTTCAATGTAAATGTCTTTAGACAAACTTTCGTGCCATCTGTTTCTTTTTTCTTTTAAAGTAACGTCATTTGCCATTTGTGCTTCTTCGTAAGGCAACGATTTGAATTGCAATTTGTTGCTATAATCTTCAATAGATTTGAATTTTTTGCTGCTATCTTCTAATTCTTTTTGTTCTTGTTTGAACTTATCAATTTGCAAACTGTACACATCTTCTTTGCTACGTTCTTCTCTCCATTTTGCATTTTCATCAATTAATTTCATTTGCGGATTAAGTTCTAAACGCTTTTTACTATTAGCAATAGCCGATTCAAAATTGGTTTGCTTATTCCATAGATTATAATCTGCTGGATCAATTTTATCCCAAGGCATGGCGTTGTCTACATCGCGTTCTCCCATTTTTAAATAGGCAAAACTATCAGGCATCACGATATCGCTACTTACACCTTCCAGTTGAGTTGAACCACCATTAATTCTATAGAATTTTTGTGTTGTAGTTTTTAAAGCACCCAAATCGCCAAGGGTGTTTCCTCTAACAAATTGATTTAAGTCGATTACATTTTGAACCGTTCCTTTACCATAAGTTTGTTTGCTTCCAATGATAACTGCACGTTTGTAATCTTGCATTGCTGCTGCTAATATCTCAGAGGCAGATGCAGAAAACTCATTAGTCATAATTACCAACGGGCCATCCCATTCTACTTTAGGGTCTTTGTCATAAAGCACTTCTTTTTTACCTGCAGCCGATTTTATTTGAACAATTGGTCCTTGTTCTATAAACAATCCGCCAATGTCAACCACAGTTTTTAAAGAGCCACCTCCGTTATCTCTAACGTCCATAATAATACCTTGAACACCTTCTTTTTTCAATCGCTCTAATTCTATAGCAATGTCTTTTCCGGCATCACGGCTATCTTTATTTTCAAAATCAATGTAAAATTTAGGCAAGTAAATAACGCCATATTTAACACCGTTTTTCTCTACTATACTTGATTTAGCATAGGTTTCTTCAATTTCAACTTCGTCTCTAATGATAGTAATCACTTTGATAGCACCATCAGGTTTTTTTACGGTAAGTCTAACCTCAGTACCTTTTGGGCCTTTAATTTTTTTAACCACATCGTCCAATCTCATGCCTACCACATCCACAGGCTCTTTATCGCCTTGTGCTACTTTTAAAACTAAATCTCCTGCCTCTAATTCTTTTTGTCTCCAAGCAGGTCCGCCAGAAATCAATTCTGTTATTTCGGTAAAGTCATTTTTCTTTTGCAATCTAGCGCCAATTCCTTCTAGTTTTCCACTCATACTAACGTCAAAACGTTCTTTTTCATCTGGTGGAAAATAAGAAGTATGTGGGTCAAAACGAGATGCTATGGTATTTACAAAAATTCCAAACCAATCTTCTTTATCCAAATCTTTTATAAAAGTAAAATTATCATCTAGCGATTTTAAAGTACTAGTACGAGTTTGCGCCTCCATTTGCTCGTAGGTTTTAGGAGTAATGGTATCTTTTTTAGCAAGGCTTTCTTTAAACTTATCTTCGGCTTCTTTAGTTAATTTATCCCCTTGTTTGGTTCTAAATTCAGCAAGTTTTTCTTCTGGAGATTTATTTTTATTTTTTTCAACATCTTCTTGAACCTTTTGTTTTTGAACTAAAGATGCCAAAGTAGAAAGTTTTACTTGCTTTCTCCAGCGGTCTTTAAGTTCATCTACCGTTGCGCAAAAAGGTGCTTTTTCATAATCGGTATCAATTTCTTCGTTTACCGAATAATCAATAGGATTTTTTAATGCTTCTTTATAATATTCTTTGCTTTCTTCCATACGTTGCAATAAGCGATAGTAGGTTAGATCAAAAAAAGTAAGGTCTTTATTTTTTATTTCATCATCAATATCGATTTCATATTTTGAAAACTCCTCAATATCCGATTGCAAAAAGAATCTTTTAGAAGGGTCTATTGCATTAAGATAGTCTTTGTAAACTCCTTTTGAGAATTCATCGTCAATGGCAGCCGGATTGTAATGTCCTTTTTCAATAACATAGGTTAACAATTCCAATAAAAGCTTGTCTTTTTCAGGATCATTTTTGCCTTTCGGAATAAAACTCCAAAGACCAACAGAAATCGCTAGTACGAGAACTATTATTTTATAGTGTCTTTTCATAAATTGAATAATTGCATTCATTAATTTTTGACTAAATTACATAAAAAACTATGCCGAGATTGAAGCACATCGCATAATTTTTTGTTAAAACCAAGGTTGGTGGTCAAAGTTATAAAAATTGTAATAGAATAAGACTCAAAATAATTACTTTTGTTACACAAAAATAAATTATAATGTCTAAAAGACCTTTAATATTAGTAACCAACGACGACGGAATTTCGGCACCAGGAATTAGAACCTTGATTGCTGTGATGCAGGAACTTGGAGATGTGGTAGTTGTTGCTCCCGATAGCCCACAAAGCGCAATGGGTCATGCTATAACGATTAACAACACGCTTCATTTAAATAAAATTTCTACCGAAAATGCTTCCGTAACCGAATACAGTTGCTCTGGAACTCCAGCCGATTGCGTTAAAATGGCAGTAAATGAAATTTTGAAACAAAAACCAGATTTGTGTGTTTCTGGAGTCAACCATGGTTCTAATTCTTCTATTAATGTTATTTATTCAGGTACGATGAGTGCTGCGGTAGAGGCGGGTATAGAAGGAATTCCTGCCATTGGTTTTTCTTTATTGGATTACAATTGGGATGCCGATTTTGAACAGATTAAACCCTTTATAAAAAAAATAGCATCTCAAGTTCTTACCAATGGATTGCAGGAAGGGACTGTATTAAATGTAAATTTTCCGAAACTTAAAACCCATGAAATTAAGGGAATTAAAATTTGCCGTCAAGCGAAAGCAATGTGGGAAGAAAAATTCGATAAACGTGTAACTCCGTTCGGAAAAGAATATTATTGGTTATCAGGTGAATTTGTTAACTTAGATAAAGGTACCGATACCGATGAATGGGCTCTGGCAAACGATTTTATTTCTATCGTTCCGGTACAATTTGATTTAACTGCCCATCATGCTATTCAAACTTTAAATACTTGGGAATTTTAAAACTTCAAATATGAAAAAAGCAGACTTATTTATTGGTTTTTTTATTGGAATCGTGGCAACGCTATTAGGGACTTTAGTTTTTTTACAAATAAAAATGCCCAAATTAGTTTCCATTGATGGTTTCTCTACCATAAGAGAACAAGGAATTATGGGAAAACTTATTACCTTAGGAGCAGTTATTAACTTATTGTTGTTCTTTATTTTACTAAAAATAAACAAAGATTTAATGGCTCGAGGCATAGTTTTAGCAACTATTATCTTGGCAATTATCACCATATTTTTGTAAGTAATTTCTTATAATTTGATTTAAAAAACACAAATGAAATATTATATCATAGCAGGAGAAGCCTCTGGAGATTTACACGGATCCAATTTAATGAAGGCACTTTATAAAGAAGACCCTTCTGCCGAAATTCGTTTTTGGGGTGGAGATTTGATGCAAAATGCAGGCGGAACATTAGTAAAACACTACCGCGAACTTGCTTTTATGGGGTTTGCAGAAGTGCTACTGAATTTAAAAACTATTTTCAGCAACATTAAATTTTGCAAGGCCGATATTGACCAATTCCAGCCCGATGTCTTAATTTTTATAGATTATCCTGGTTTCAATATGCGAATTGCAAAATGGGCTAAGGCTAAAGGATACAAGACTCATTACTATATTTCTCCACAAATTTGGGCTTGGAAAGAAAGCAGAATAAAAGACATTAAAAGAGATTTTGACAAACTATACGTGATCCTTCCATTTGAAAAAGACTTTTACGAAAAGAAACACAACTTTGCAGTGGAATTTGTTGGGCATCCGCTAATTGATGCTATTCATAATAGAATACCCACCGATGAGGCTTCCTTTAGAAAAGAAAACCATCTTGACGAAAAACCTATAATAGCCATTTTACCCGGAAGCAGAAAACAAGAAATTTCAAAGATGCTTACTTTGATGTTAAGCGTTGTAAATGATTTTCCGGATTATCAGTTTGTAATTGCTGGTGCTCCAAGTCAAGAATATTCATTTTATGAGACTTTTTTGAAAGGGAAAAATATTAAATTTATTTCTAATGAAACCTACAATTTACTAAGTCATTCGCATGCTGCCTTGGTAACTTCAGGAACGGCAACCCTAGAAACGGCACTTTTTAAGGTTCCCGAAGTAGTATGTTATAAAGGAAGTTGGGCTTCGTATCAAATAGCCAAAAGAATAATTACACTTAAATATATTTCTCTTGTCAATCTTATTATGGACGAAGAAGTGGTAACCGAATTGATTCAAGACGATTGCAATTCGGTAAAAATTAAAGCCGAATTAACCAAAATTTTAGAACCTGATTACCGCAAGGTATTATTAGAAAAATACGAAACATTAGAACAAAAATTAGGTGGAATTGGCGCTAGTGAAAAAACTGCTCATTTAATTGTTTCAAATATTTCCTAGATTCTATAATTTCAAGTTGTAACTTAGGTTACATCTAATGAATTATTTGCGTTTACTTTTGTAGTAGATTTTTAATTTAAATTATACTATTATGAAAAAAAACATGGGAAGCGTAGATAAATTAATACGCTTAATTGTAGCAGCAATTTTTGTTGCATTGTATCTTTTAGGAGTTGTTTCAGGCACATTAGGGATAGTATTTTTGGCTTTAGCAGTAATTTTTACTCTTACTAGCCTAATTGGTTCTTGTCCGTTGTATCTTCCTTTCGGGATAAGTACGGCTCCTAAAGAAAAGAAATAAATATCTTTTAGAATTTAATCTTTTTTTGTACTTTTAGTATAATGAGAGTATTACAATTTCCATTAATTAAAATTACAGGCTGTTTTGTACTTGGGTTGCTCTTGGCTCATTATACAAAACCGCCTTTTTTAGTTACTTTAATTGCTTTAATAATTAGTTTTATAGCAGTTGTAACTATCTATTTTTTACTTAAAAAAAGTATATTTCCAAAAAATTACTTTGGAATTGCTGCGCTTTTTTCCGCTTTTGTGATAGGAGTTTTCACCTTTGTTTCTAACAATCAAACTCGAAATAAACTCCATTATATTCATTTTATTACTACGCAAAACAAGAACTATACGGCAACAATTAGCATAAAAGAAAAACTGAAAAATACGGCTGTTAATGATCGGTATGTTGCTCAAATGATTACCCTTAACGGGAAAGAAAGTTATGGTAAAGTTCTATTGAACATAAAAAAGAACCAACCTATTCCTTCCATGGAAATCGGTGCCAATCTTAAAGTAACTGGTCCGTTTTATAAAAATAGAAATCCTAATAACCCTAACCAATTTGATTATGGAAGCTATTTGGAAAACCAACAAATTTATGGGCAATTGTATGTGGAGGCTTCGGATATTCAAATAGGTTCTACAATAGATAAAAGCATTGCCTATTATGCGAGTTTGTTGCGAAACCGAATTATTAAAAACTTAGAAAAGAATCATTTTCATAAATCAGAATTAAGCGTTGTAGTTGCCTTAATATTAGGACAACAACAAGATATTTCTCCCGAAGTTGTTCGGGATTATCAATATGCTGGAGCAGTACATGTATTGTCGGTTTCTGGTTTGCACGTTGGTTTTATTTTGCTTTTTATTACATTTTTGTTAAAGCCAATTCCAAATACTAGAATGGGTTCTACAATCAAATTGATTATTGTAATTACCTTTTTATGGGCCTTTGGAATATTAGCTGGTTTAGCACCATCGGTAGTGCGCTCGGTAACTATGTTTTCTTTTGTTGCAGTAGGAATGTACCTACGAAGAAGCATTAATATCTATAATACTTTAGCAGTTTCTGCATTGCTTATTTTGCTATTTCAACCATCTTTTTTGTTTGATGTTGGTTTTCAGTTGAGTTATGTCGCTCTTTATTTTATAGTTTGGTTGCAACCTTTATTAGCTTCTGCATGGAATCCGAAATATAAAATTGTCAGCTATTTTTGGGATATTATTACCGTTTCTTTCGCAGCACAAATAGGTACTTTCCCGATGAGTATTTATTATTTCCATCAATTTCCAAGTTTATTCTTTGTAACCAATATTATTATACTTCCGGGGATGTCGTTAATTTTAGGACTTGGAGTAATCGTTATGCTATTTGCCGCCTTCGATTGGGTTTGGATACCTTTATTAAAAGCATTAGAATGGAGCATATGGTTATTGGATAAAATAATTGCTTGGGTTGCTTCGTTTGAAAATTTCGTTTTTAAAGATATTCCACTTCATTTTTTAAGCATGTGGGGTTTGTATTTGGTGATTTTCAGCATTATTATTTGGACAAAAAAACCAAACTATAGAAAATTTATTGCAGCCTTATTTTCAATTATTATTTTACAAGTAATTGCTATTCCAATTAAATATTCCAATCAAAAGACACAGGAATTTATTGTTTTTAATAAACAAGGCACTAGCATTTTCACCGAAAGAATTGGGGATAAGGTTACGGTATTTTTTTCAAAGGATTTAGAAAAAAACGCAAATGCTAATTTGGTTTTGAAGTCTTATTTGGTAGCTAATTATTGTTCCATTCAAATGAAGAAACCTATTTCCAATTTACTGTATTTCAAAAATAAAAAAATACTAATAATCGATTCTTCTGGAGTATATCTTGAAAAACAGCGACCAGATATTTTACTGTTGATTAATTCGCCTAAAATTAATTTAGAAAGAGTATTCCTAAATTGGAAGCCGCAAAAAGTTGTAGTAGATGCATCCAATTTTAAATCGTATTGTAAGGCATGGAAAGCAACTTGTGAAAAAGAAAAAATCCCTTTTCACGACACTGCCGAAAAGGGATTCTTTAAATTATAATTAAGCTTTTTTTGTCTTCGCTTTTTTAGATTTTGCTACCGGAGCAGGTTTTGGGTCTGCAACAAAATTTTTAATTATAGTATTTGCACTTGTAATCCAAGTTGTAGGTCCACCTGCAAGATAACCCGTACTTCCTAATTGTTCTAAATTAATCTTACCATCTTCTTTAACTGTTGGCTTAACGAACCAAACAGTTGGATATCCTTGTACTTTAAACATTTGTTGCAATTGCCCATTTTGTGCTTTTATTTCATCCGATTGTGGAGTTCTTCTTGGATAATCTAATTCTACCAAAATAGCATGGTCTTTTGCCCAAGCAGTAAATTCAGGAGTTTTAAAAACTTCATTCTGCAATTTTATACACCAACCACACCAGTCACTTCCTGTAAAAAATAAAAACAATGGTTTTTGTTCTTGTCTTGACGCTTCAATTGCTTTATTAATATCGGTGAACCAAGTTTGTCCTTCTTGCGCACGAGCTGTTATTCCTGAAACAACCAATAATAATGTAATAAATATCTTTTTCATATTGTGTATTAAATCTGTTTTAAATAATAATCCCGAAATTTAATAAATTTATTTTACTTCTTGCATTAATTTTTTAATTAATGGTGATATTGCTATTAAAATTACTCCTGCAATTAAGGCATAAAGACCAAGTTGTTTATAACCATCTGCATATACAATTAGTTTTGCTGCATTGGAAGATTTTTCAGAAGCTTCTGCAATATTGGCTCCTAATAAACCTGCAAAATATTGCCCATAAGAACTAGCCAAAAACCACATTCCCATAATTACCGCTTGTGTTTTCTTTGGCGAGAGCTTTGTCATTGCCGACATCCCTATTGGGGAAAGGCATAATTCTCCAAAAGTAATTATGAACCAACCAAATGTAAACAATCCTAAAGAAGTCTTTCCATCGGCACCTGCAAAAAATTTGGTATAATAAAATACCCAAAAACCGCCAGCAAGAAATAAAAATGCAATTCCAAATTTAATTACTGTATTTGGTTCAATTTTTCGCTTACCCATCCACAACCAAACTAATCCAACTAATGCTGCGAAACCAATAACAAAAAAGGAGTTGGCAGAATTGTTTATTCCATTCGGACTTAATTTAACTCCTGCTATAGTATTATTCAAGTTATTGGCTGCAAATAGACTCAAGGAACCACCACTTTGCTCGAAAAAAGCCCAAAAAACAATGGAAAACAACATGAAAATTACAGCTGCTACTAACTTTTTATTTTCCGAAATGGTAAAACTTCGCATCTCATAAATTAAATAAAGAATAGATGCAGGACCGATAAAAATCATAAACCATTTGGTATATTCGGTATTTTCAACCATTAAAATTATAATTGGCACAATTAGTAAGGAACCTATAAATGTTGCTATTTCTAAATTTTTCCTTTTTGATTTTTCAATATTTGCTAAAGGAGAAAGACCAATTGGACCCAAACTTTTTTGCGTTTGTGTAAAAGTCAGCAAACTAATAATCATAACCAGAGCTGCAAATCCAAATCCGACATTCCAACGCAAATATTCTGGAACTAACGATTGCCACATGGAGCCTTCCGCAACAGCAATACAGATATATCCTCCTATTAAAGCTCCAAGATTAACTCCCATATAAAAGAAAGAAAAACCTGCATCAGTTCTATTATCGCCATCTTTATATAATTGCCCTACCATAGAAGATATGTTGGGCTTGAAAAAACCAGTTCCAACAATTGTAAATCCAATTCCAATAAAAAAGTAATTTACAGGATTAATTGCCAAAATGATACTCCCTACAATCATTAATATTCCGCCCCAAAAAAGGGATTTTCTTAACCCTAGGATTTTATCTGCAAATAAACCTCCGATAAATGTAAAAGCATATACCCAAGCTTGAGTTGCTCCATATTGTAGATTAGCTATTTTTTCATTCATACCTAAGTGGCTTACCATAAAAACCACAAGCATACCGCGCATGCCATAGAAACAAAAGCGTTCCCACATTTCACTAAAAAATAAATACCACAGTTGTTTTGGATACTTCCCTTTGAAGTTTTGAATTTGTTCTAAAGTTTGATTTGGATTCATTTACATATTGATTTAAAAAACAAACCTACAAGAATTCTTGTAGGTTTGAAAGATATAAAATATTTTTATAATGATTAACGAACTCCGTGCATCATTTTTTTCAATTTAGGAGTAAGTGCCATTAAAATTATAGACGCAAGTCCGCAAAGAATAACGAATACCATAAAGAATTCAAATAAATTGTGGATTTCAAAACCTGCAAAAACAGGATTGTGATCTGTAATTTGATTGTCTGCCAATAATTTTAATTGCTCGGCAGTTAGCGTTATTTTTTTATCTAAAACCGCTTGTAAATCAATCCCCATTTCTTTTGCTTTATTGAATTTGTCTCCAGTTGCTGGCAAGATAGAACCAAGAGTTCCCGCTAAGGCATAACCAGAAGCATTGGATAAAAAGAAAACACCGTACAATAAAGAAGAGAAACGTTTTGGAGATAATTTACCCACTAAAGACAATCCGATAGGAGATAAACACAACTCCGCACAAGTTTGAATTAAATACAAAAGGATTAACCATTTGATAGCTAATAATCCGTTGTTTCCTAAATCTTTTACATTGTGAGCAATAATGAAATAACTCAAAGCTACTAAGGCTAAACCAACGGCTTGTTTTACTGGAGAGATTGGTTCTCTGTCTTTACTTCTTAGATAATCCCATAACATACTGAATGGAACAGCAAAAGCAACTACGAATAATCCGTTGAAAATTTGCACCATTGAAGGTGGCATATTGTATCCGAAGAAGTTTCTATCGCATTGGTTATCGGCAATGAAAGTCAAGGAAGATCCTGCTTGTTCAAAGGCAGCCCAAAAGAATATTACGAAAAATGCAACAATATAAATTACTTTAATTCTGTCTTTTTCAACTTTAGTAAGTGACGAATCAGAGATAATTAATCCTGCTAAAGATAAACCACTAGCATAAATTAAAGAGTAAATAGCATTTTGCCCAAAAACAAAATGAAAAGTCAAACCTAAACCAATAAACGCAACAACTGCTCCAATTAAAGCCGTTTGCGAGAATACAGCTTTTTGAGATTCTCCTTCTTCATAATCATCGTTCACATTATTTTTTGGTAATCCTCCTAAAGGTCTTCCTTCTGGAGTAATTACATATTTGTTTTTCAAGAAATAGAAAACCGCTGTCCCAATTAACATTGCAATAGATGCAGCTAAGAATCCCCATTTGAAAGCGTGAATATCTCTAACCCCACCTGAATCTTTAACATCTCCTACTATTGGGCAAATTAATTGACCTAAGAAAGCACCTAAGTTAATTCCCATGTAGAAAATAGTAAATGCTGTATCTAGTTTGCTTTTTTCTTGTTTTGGATACAAACTTCCAACCATAGAAGAAATATTTGGTTTGAAAAATCCATTTCCAAAAACAATAATTCCTAAGGCTATCCACATTAAGGTTGTTGCAAACGGAATATTGGTTCCAAAAACACTCGCACTAGTAAAAAGTAAAAACTGACCTGTAGCCATCATTAATCCTCCAAGTATAATGCAATTTCTGTTTCCAAAAAAACGATCGGAGATAAAGCCTCCTAACATTGGAGTCAAATAACAAAGTCCTAAAAACCCTCCATAAATTAAGGAGGCATCTTCTTCTTTCATCATTAAGGAATTAACCAAAAATAAGGTTAAAATTGCTCGCATTCCGTAGAAGTTGAAACGTTCCCACATTTCGGTTCCAAATAATACCCAAAGTCCTTTTGGATGACTTGTTTTTACTGCTGTTTCACTCATTTTTAATAGTTTTAGTTTTATTTAGTTTGTTATAGTTTCTCTTTTATAAAATTCGTCATTTTGTTAAACAACTGAATTCTAGTTTTACCACCATAAATTCCGTGGTTTTTGTCGGGATACACCGCCCAATCAAATTGTTTGTTGGCTTGAACCAAGGCTTCTATAAACTGCATCGAATTTTGAAAATGCACATTGTCGTCAGCAGTTCCATGAATTAAAAGGAAATTTCCTTTTAATTTGTCTGCAAAATTTATAGGCGAGTTAGTATCATAACCACTTGCGTTTTCTTGTGGTGTTTGCATGTAACGTTCGGTATAAATGCTATCATAGAAACGCCAGTTTGTAACTGGTGCCACTGCAATTGCCATCTTAAACACATCGGCACCTTTAAGAATACAGTTGCTTGCCATAAATCCTCCAAACGACCAGCCAAATATACCAATTCTAGTTTTATCTACGTAAGAATAATTTCCAATTACTTTTGCAGCATCAATTTGATCTTCTACTTCATATTTTCCTAACTCTTTTTGAGTCATTTTTTTGAAAGCAGCACCTTTAAATCCAGTTCCTCTTCCATCTACACAAACCGTGATATATCCTTGTTGGGATAGCATCATAAACCACATATCGTTAGCATCCAACCAATCGTTAGCCACTTGTTGTGAACCTGGTCCAGAATATTGGTACATAAATACCGGATATTTTTTTGTGGCATCAAAATCTTTTGGCTTAATCATCCAAGCGTTTAGTTTGTTGCCTTTTTCGGTAGTCAATTCAAAAAACTCTTTCGTTGGAAGATTGTATTTTTTTAACTTTTCGGTAAGTGCTATGTTGTCAACAATCCCTTTTACTTGTTTTCCGTCTTTAGAGTTATTCAAAGAATAGGTTGGCGGAGTAGTTGCAGATGAATAGGTGTTAATAAAATAATCAAAATTTGGACTGAAAGTTGCCCCGTTAGTACCTACTTGTTGGGATAGTTTTACTTTGTTTTTTCCGTCAAGCGAAATTTTATACACATCTCTCACAGTAGAACCATTTTCGGTTGATTGGTAATAAACCGTTTTCGATTTTTCGTCAAAACCATAATAAGAAGTTACTTCCCAGTTGCCTTTAGTAACTTGGTTTTTTAACTTTCCAGTTTTGTCGTATAAATAAATATGGTTGTACCCGTCTTTTTCGGAAGTCCAAATGTAACTGTTGTCTTTCAGGAACGTTAAATTATCGGTAACATCCACATAAGCCGCGTCTTTTTCGTTCATAACTACTTTAGCAACGCCAGTAGTTCCATCTACAAAAATCAAATCTAAATTGTCTTGGTGACGGTTTAAAACTTGAGCACAAAGTACGTTAGCATCGTTAGTCCATTTCATTCTAGCAATATAGAAATCCGAATAATTTCCTAAAGAAATCGCTTTTGAAGTAGCCGCTGCAACATCATAAACAAATAAGGAAACCACTGCGTTTTTTTCTCCTGCTTTTGGATATTTAAAAGTTTCCACCGTTGGGTATAAATCTTTTTTGTAAATAGTCATTGAAAACTCAGGAACTTCGCTTTCATCAAAACGGATGAAGGCTAATTTTTTACTATCGGCACTCCAATCGAAGGCTCTTACAAAAGCAAATTCTTCTTCGTAAACCCAGTCGGTAATTCCGTTAATGATGGAATTTTTCTTTCCGTCGGTAGTGATTTGAGTTGTTTTTTTAGAAATTAAATCCAAAACAAATAAATCATTTGCTTTAGCATAACCAATTTTAGTTCCATCTGGAGAAAATGTAGGCTCCTGAACTTGATCCAATAATTTAGTGATTTCTTTGGTTGCGATGTTATACAAATAATAATCCGCGGTAAACGAATGACGAAAAATAGGATTAGTATTATTAGCAATAAGAATTTGCTTTTCGTCGTTGCTAAAAGTGAAACTATCAATTCCATCGGCTAAAGAAGGAATGTTTTTAGTGTCAATTAACGTAGCCACTTTTTGCAAGGTAGCATAATCAAATAAATCAATTTGTTGGGTTCTAGTGGCTCTATCCGAGTTAAGAACGGTATATTGATTGGTGTTTTTTAAGGATTGTAATTCGTCCATTGCTTTGGCACGAAAGGCTCCAGTATAAATTTCTTCTACCGAAATTTTTTGCTGCGCAACAAGAGAAAAACTTGTTAAAATAAAAAGGGCAATAAGTTTAATTGACTTCATTTTGGATAGGTATTATTAACGAGGTCAATTTTAGTGAAAAAAACGCAAATAAAAGTAGTTTTTTGTGGAAAATGCAGTTTTGTTTAAAACCTATAAAAAACAATAATATGGAAAACGTATATTTGTAACCAATTGAAATTAATCCTTTTTTAAAATGAATAACGCCGTATCGGGATTTTCCAAATTATCTAAAGAAGAAAAAATTAACTGGATTGCTTCAACTTATTTTACAAATCCAGAAGAAACTATCGCTACTATCAAACAATATTGGAATGATGATAGTAAATTGCAGCAACTTCACGATGAATTTATAGAGAACACTATTACCAATTTCTATCTTCCTATGGGGATAGCACCCAATTTTTTAGTGAACGGAAAGTATTATTCCATTCCGATGGTAATTGAGGAAAGTTCGGTAGTTGCTGCTGCAGCAAAATCGGCTAAATATTGGAGTACCCGTGGCGGATTTAAAACTTCGGTTTTAAGTTCTGAGAAAATTGGGCAAGTACATTTTATTTATACTGGAGATGTTTCTAAATTAGAAGATTTTTTCCTCAAAATAAAACCTAAATTTTTTACAGCAACCGATAGCATTACCAAAAATATGCAAAAAAGGGGTGGTGGAATTTTAGATATTGAACTTCGAAACAAAACTAAAGAATTAGAAAATTACTTCCAACTGCATGTTACTTTTGAAACCAAAGATAGCATGGGTGCCAATTTCATTAATTCGTGTTTGGAACAATTGGCTACTACCCTGAAAGAAGAAGCACAAGAAATGGAATCGTTAACCGATGAAGAAAAAAACCTTCAAGTGGTTATGAGTATTCTTTCTAATTATGTGCCAAATTGTATTGTTCGTGCCGAAGTTTCTTGTAAAGTGGAAGATTTAGCAGAAAAGAAAATAGAAAACCCTCAAGAGTTTGCCGAGAAATTTGTGCAAGCAGTATCCATTGCCGAAATTGAACCTTTTAGAGCGGTTACGCACAACAAAGGAATTATGAACGGAGTAGATTCGGTTGTTCTTGCAACAGGAAATGACTTTCGTGCTGTAGAAGCTGGCGTTCATGCTTATGCTTCTAGAAACGGAAAATATTCTAGTCTTTCACATGCTAAAATAGAAAATGGCGTTTTTACTTTTTGGATGGAAATTCCGTTGGCTTTAGGAACTGTTGGAGGATTAACTTCTTTGCATCCTTTAGTAAAAATGGCTCTAGAAATATTAGGAAAACCATCTGCTCACGAATTAATGCAACTAGTTGCTGTAACTGGACTGGCGCAAAACTTCGCAGCATTACGCTCATTAACCACGACTGGAATTCAAGAAGGGCATATGAAAATGCATTTGAATAATATTCTAAACCAATTTCAAGCAACGCCCGATGAAAGAAAAAATATTAAAAAGCATTTTGAAAACAATCCAATTTCGCATGCTTCGGTTGTAGATTTAATTGAGAATTTAAGAAAGTAATATTTCAATATTCAAAACTTATTCAAATAATCTTTGTGACTTAGTGCCTTTGTGGTAATGACTATGAAAAAAACATTTTACAGTAACGGAAAATTATTAATAACAGGTGAATATGTAGTGTTGGATGGCGCAAGAGCATTGGCATTGCCTACAAAATTTGGTCAAAATCTTATTGTTGAAGAGTCGGATAATGACTTAATTCACTGGAAAAGTTTCGATCACGATGGTAGTATTTGGTTTGAAGATACTATTTCCTTTTCTTCTATAATAGAAAAGAAACACTATGACGATATTCATAATATCAAAAATACTTTAATTGAAATTTTACACGAAGCCTATAAATTAAATTCTAATTTTCTTACCGAATCTAAAGGGTATAGAATTACTACGGAATTGACGTTTCCTAAATTTTGGGGCTTAGGCACTTCGTCTACATTAATCAACAATATTGCACAATGGTTAGAAATAGATGCCTATGAACTGCTTAAAAATAGTTTTGGAGGCAGTGGTTATGATCTTGCCTGTGCGCAAAATAACACAGCAATTATTTATCAATTAATAGAAGATAAACCGTTCGTAGAAACTATTGTTTTTCATCCTGATTTTACTCAAAAAATTTATTTTGTTTACCTTAATAGAAAACAGAGTAGTAAGGAAGCAATAGCGTCTTATCTTGATAAACAAGGTTCTATTGATAAAACTATCTCCATAATTAATGGCATTACTAAAACAATAGCCAATTCTACAGAAGCAAGAGAATTTGCTTTAGCATTACAACAACACGAAATCGAAATGAGTACTATTTTAGAAATGCCAACTGTGCAAGAGTCTTTATTTGAAGATTTTAATGGAGTAGTTAAAAGTCTTGGTGCCTGGGGAGGTGATTTCGTATTAGCAATTGCAAAAGAAAACCCAACAGATTATTTTAAAGATAGAGGTTACAGCATTGTTATTCCGTATAGTGAAATGATATTGTAATTTTATTTAGACAAAAAAAAGAGGCTATTTCACAATTTGTGAATTAGCCTCTTTTTGTATTCTAATAATAATCTTATTTTTTTACTGGAGCAGCAACCGGTTTCGGCGCAGCAGGTGCAGTTTTTTCGGTTGTTTTTGGCGCAGCAGATTGTGATGCATCAATTATTTTATTATTATCACTTAAGCTTCCTGAAAAACTTAAACTAGATAACAATACTAATACAATTAAGGCTCCTGCTAATACCCAAGTACTTTTGTCTAAAAAGTCGGTAGTTTTTTGTACACCACCCATTTGAGTAGAACCACCAATAGATGAAGATAAACCACCACCTTTAGGGTTTTGTACCATGATAACGATAATTAGTAAAAAACAAACGATTGTTATTAATACTAAAAAAATTGTAAATGTGCTCATTGCTTAATTATTATTGTTTTGTTGTAAATTTTTAATATCTAAAATTCGGTCTGCAAAGAAACTACTTTTTTCTGGATATTTCAAAATTAATATTTCATAAGCTTGAATTGCTTTAGTATATTTTTTTTGTTCCAGATAAACCTTTGCTAATGTTTCGGTCATTAAATAGGATTTGTCTCCTGCTTTAGGGTTAAAGTTAGAAAGAGTAATATCTTTATTAATTGGTGGAATTTTAGGATTTATAGAAATAAATTTATCTATAATGTCTAATTTTTTCTTTTTTTCAAGTTCTTCTTTTAAAGGAATTTCTTTTCTTTCTATTGGTTTTAAACGGGATAGTTGCAGCCATTCTTGAAAGGAGTGCTTTTCATTACTATTAAATTCTAAAGGTTTTCCAATTTCAAGTTTTTCTTCAAGTTTTTCAAATGTTGGTTCTGCTTGCGTAATGGAAGAAATAATTGATTGTTCTAACGAGTTGGAAGATTCTATTGGCTTAGGAGCGACTACATGTTCACTTCCAATAACATCCATATTTAATAATTCTGCAACTTTTTGATCGTAAAGACCGTTTTGAACCGTAACAAAAGAATCGGAAGTGATAAAATCAAACAAAATACTTCTATCGGTTGTAAAGGCTGCAGCAACCTTCAAGGCATAATTATATTTAAAACTATCCTGATTGTACAAATGTTTTAATCGCAACACACGAGCACTTTGAAAATAAGGAAATTCTTCCATTATTTTTTCCAAAGCAATATTGTGACGCTCATTGATGGCGTCGGGTTTATTAATTAAATAAGTAAAATCGGTTACGTTCAAGTTTAGTATTTGTTATATAATTTGCAAAGGTAGCATTTTACAATTTACCATTTTGCAAGTGATTCATTAAAGACATCTTGTGTAATTCGTTCAAAAATAACATCCAAAGCAGTGGTTAAAGTAGATCCTAATAGTTGTTGGTCACCCGGATAATCGTAATAAAAGGAAAAAGGTTTTTCAAAATTATCTTTTTCATTATTTTTATTGGAATAACGAACATTTACCGTAATGGTTAGCCTGTTTTGTGCCGCTTTTAAATCGGCAGTGGCAGCCATCGGACTAATAGTGTAATTAGTGATTTCCCCCTCATAAGTAAGTTCTCCGCCAGTTCGAACTAAGTTGAGGTTCGTTTGGTTTTGAATAATATCCTGCAATTTCAAAGTAAATGTTCGCTCAATTCCAGGTTGCACTAAAGGCGCATTATTTTGAAAATAATTTACTTGAAAAGTTTTAGCATCAATTTTTCCGGTTCCGGTAAAATTGTAGGGACCACAACTGTTTAAAGTTATAGCCAAAAGAAATACTATTAAATATTTGAGTTTCTTCATTGGAAATTTTAAAATTCAAAGATATTATTTTCTAATTATCAATTGTTAATTATCAATTATTAATTAACTACAAATCGTATTGTTTAATTTTTCGATATAAGGTTCTTTCGGAAATTCCGAGTTCATCGGCAGCCAATTTTCGTTTGCCTTTGTTTCGTTCTAAAGATTTTTTAATCAATTCAATTTCTTTTGCTTCCAAACTTAAAGTTTCTTCTTCCTCTACAGTTTCTGCCAAAAGATAGTTGGTTTCGTCTTCCTCTTCTTCAAATTCTTCTTGTTGCCCCTGCTGATTTTCTTCTTTTTTTACAAGTGCCGAATTTCTAGGTTCTTCTTCAAAAAAGGTTTCTTCCTCTCGTTTTCCGTATACTTTCTGAACTAAATTCGGATTGATGTCTTGCACTTTAGCGCCATTTTTCATCAATTCTAAAGTCAGTTTTTTCAAATCATTTAAATCGCTTTTCATATCAAAAAGCACTTTGTATAAAATATCTCTTTCAGTAGAAAAATCGCTTTCACTTTTCTTGTCTCGAATAACGCTTGGCAAATGGCTTCCGTCTTGAGGCAAGTAGGACATTAAAGTTTGCAACGAAATATCCCGCTTGGTTTCTAATACCGAAATTTGTTCGGCAGCATTTCGCAGTTGACGTATATTTCCGCTCCAGCGGTATCCTAAAAGGTATTTAATTGCAGGATCTTCTAATTTAATTGCAGGCATTTTATATTTGTGCGCAAAATCGGCAGAAAATTTTCGAAACAATAAATGGATGTCCTCTTTTCTGTCTCGTAAAGGAGGTAACAAAATATCTACAGTACTCAATCGGTAATATAAATCTTCCCGAAATTTACCTTTTTCAATAGCATCAAATAAATTGACGTTGGTTGCGGCAACTATTCGCACATTGGTTTTTTGCACTTGCGAAGATCCAACTTTTATGAATTCGCCATTTTCCAAAACACGCAGCAATCGCACTTGGGTAGTAAGCGGTAATTCGCCAACTTCATCTAAAAAAATAGTGCCGCCATCGGCTACTTCAAAATACCCCTCACGAGTAGATGTTGCGCCTGTAAACGAACCTTTTTCGTGTCCGAAAAGTTCACTATCAATAGTTCCTTCTGGAATTGCACCACAGTTCACTGCGATGTATTTTCCATGTTTCCGGTGGGATAGCGCATGGATTATCTTAGGAATGCTTTCCTTTCCAACGCCACTTTCTCCAACCACCAACACCGAAATGTCTGTAGGAGCAACCTGAATGGCTTTTTCTACAGCGCGATTTAGTTTAGGGTCATTCCCAATAATTTCAAACCGCTGTTTTATGTTTTGTATTGTTTCCATATTTTTTTTAGCCACGAATGCCACAAATTGGCACTAATCTGTTTGTTAATGGGATTTCACTAATTTTATGCAGACACTCTTTTTAACCCACAAGCACCTCTAATTGATACTAATTTATTTATGGAATTGTGCTTTTTTTTTGCTTTATTTATAAAACTATTCTTTTGTGATGAAGAGATTTCGGGCTAAAATTTGCTAAAATCCCCAATTTGCTTTTAGTAATATTCATGTAATTTAAAGTTTGAGCAATATTATCATCCACTAACATTTTTATTGCTTTCACTTCTAAAATAATGTTGTCGTAAACAACAAAATCGGCATAAAACCTTTTGTTTAAGGTATAGCCTTTGTAATCTATATATGAATTCTTTTTCCCTTCTAAAAGGTATCTTGTGATTTGTAAATTCAATTTCAAGTGCTTCTTTATAAACGGATTCTAATAATCCACCACCAAGAACATTGTGAACTTCCATACATAAACCAATAATTTTATAATATTCTTCTTTTTTATATAATTCCATGAATGTTAATTTATTAAAATTCGTGCAATTTCACAACATAAAAATTTGTGTCAATTAGTGTAATTCGTGGCTACTTTTAATTCCTTTCCGACAATCCCACTGCTTCTCCAATCAAGGTTCCGCTGGTGCAATTGGTGATTTTTACATTTACAAAATCTCCTATTTTATAATTTTCTATAGGGAAAACCACCGTAATGCTTTGGGAGTTTCTTCCAGACAAATCATTTTCTGATTTTTTAGAAGTTTTATCCACCAATACTTCTACAGTTTGCCCAAGAAATTCTTGTGTTCTAAAAGCACTATGAATTCTTTGAAGGTCTACAATTTCTTGTAAACGACGCATTTTAGTTGCTTCCAGAACATCATCTTCCATTTTTCTACCGGCTAATGTTCCTGGTCGTTCGGAGTAGGCGTACATATATCCAAAACTATATTTCACATATTCCATTAGTGATAAAGTATCTTGATGGTCTTCTTCCGTTTCTGTTGGAAAACCAGCAATCATATCTTGTGTAATGCAAACATCAGGTATAATAGATCGTATTCTATCAATTAAACTTTTATATTCTTCTCTAGTGTGCAGACGATTCATTACCGCTAAAATTTTATCGCTTCCAGATTGTACAGGCAAGTGAATGTGTTTGCAAACATTAGGATATTTAGCAATAACATGCAAAACTGGTTCGTGCATGTCCTGCGGATTGGAAGTAGAAAAGCGAATGCGCATTTTAGGAAAACCTTTAGCAACCATTTCTAGTAAATGCTCAAATTTCACAGCAGTTGCAATTTGCATTTCCGATGCTTTATCAAAATCTTTTTTCAAGCCACCACCATACCAAAGATAACTATCCACATTTTGCCCTAAAAGGGTTATTTCTTTGTAACCTGTATCTTGTAAATCTTGAATCTCTTTTATAATACTTTGTGGCTCCCGGCTTCTTTCGCGACCGCGAGTAAAAGGGACCACGCAAAACGTACACATATTATCACATCCTCTGGTAATCGATACAAATGCCGAAACACCATTAGAGTTTAATCGAACAGGAGAAATATCGCCATAGGTTTCTTCTTTAGATAATAATACGTTTATGGCATCGCGACCTTCTTCAACATCGGCCAATAAATTAGGCAAATCTTTATACGCATCGGGTCCGACCACCAAGTCTACAATCTTCTCTTCTTCTAGGAATTTTTCTTTCAAACGTTCCGCCATACAGCCCAAAACACCAACCTTCATCTTCGGGTTAATTCGTTTTACAGCGTTGTATTTTTCTAGACGTTTTCGCACTGTTTGTTCGGCTTTATCCCGAATAGAACAAGTGTTTACTAACACTAAGTCGGCTTCTTCTAGAATCTGAGTAGTATTATATCCATCATTTAAAAGTATAGAGGCTACGACTTCGCTATCCGAAAAATTCATAGCGCAACCATAACTTTCTATATATAGTTTCTTAGTGTTTTCTGCTTTAGATTCCAAAACCAAACTCTGTCCTTGTAAGGTTTCGTTAATTTCCTTTTCCATACTTTATATTATCCTTCCGATACTTCGAAATCTGAAGTACAAAGATACTACTAAAAAAGAATATCTGCCAAGATGGCAGTTGTGTTTTAACATTCTTTTATTAGCAGCGAATGTTTAGGGCTTTATTGGTAAGGCATATTCTTGCTGTCCGTTCCAATTTTTTTATCTCAAAAAAACTAGATAAAAAGGATTTTCACTTCAAATGAAATTCATCGAACACCAATGAAAATTAACATTATGAGATATAATCAGGGCTGAAGAATAAGCTTTTTGCAGGTTTGTTTTTTTTGTTCCAATTGCATTTTTGCAGTTAAAAATTAATTCTAAAACTAAAAATCTAAAAAAAACTTCTACTTTTGCCGAACAAAAAAAATAAAATGGCAAAGAATTTAGTTATAGTTGAGTCCCCAGCAAAAGCAAAAACCATTGAGAAATTTCTAGGTGCCGATTACCAAGTCGAATCTAGTTATGGTCATATTGCCGATTTGCCTTCTAAGGAAATAGGAGTGGATGTCGAAAACGGATTCAAACCCAAATACGAAGTTTCTGCCGACAAAAAAGCATTGGTAACCAAACTTAGAGGATTAGCCAAAAATGCCGACATGGTTTGGTTGGCTTCCGATGAGGACCGTGAAGGAGAAGCAATCTCTTGGCATTTATCCGAAGAATTAAAATTAGATAAAAACAAAACCAAACGAATTGTTTTTCACGAAATTACCAAGAATGCGATTCTTAAAGCAATTGATAATCCTAGAGAAATTGATTACAATTTAGTAAACGCACAGCAAGCACGAAGAGTTTTAGACCGTTTAGTGGGGTATGAATTGTCTCCTGTTTTATGGCGTAAAATTAAAGGCGGACTTTCTGCAGGCCGTGTACAATCGGTTTCAGTGCGATTGATTGTAGAGCGCGAACGCGAAATTCAAAATTTTAAAGCAGTTGCTTCTTATTCGGTTGTGGCTGAATTTACTAACGAAGCCGGAAGGTCGTTTAAAGCAAAACTTCCTAAAAATTTCAATACCAAAAAAGAAGCCGAAGATTTTTTAAATAAAAACATAGGCTCTAGTTATAAAGTTGGCGATTTAGAAACCAAACCAACTAAAAAATCTCCTACAGGGCCTTTTACTACTTCTACTTTACAACAAGAAGCAGCCCGTAAATTGTACCTTCCCGTTGGAATTACTATGCAATTAGCACAACGCTTGTACGAGGCAGGGTTAATTACATATATGAGAACCGATAGTGTGAATCTTTCTAAAGATGCTATGGAGGCTGCACAAGCAGAAATCATTAAATCCTACGGAAAAGAGTTTTCTAGACCAAGAACATTTGTAAACAAAAGCAAAGGCGCACAAGAGGCGCACGAGGCGATTCGTCCTACCGATATGTCCCGTCATACGGTGAATATTGATAGAGATCAAGCGCGTTTGTATGATTTAATTTGGAAAAGAACCTTGGCTTCGCAAATGAGTGATGCCGAATTGGAACGTACCAACGTTAAAATTGAAGCCAATAACCACTCGGAAGTTTTTACAGCATCTGGTGAGGTAATCAAGTTTGAAGGTTTCCTAAAAGTATATTTGGAAGGAAATGACGACGACGATGAAGAACAAGAAGGCATGTTGCCAGCAATGAAAGTGAATGAAAAATTGGTTAACAATTACATCACTGCAACTGAAAGATATTCTCGTGCAGCAGCACGTTATACAGAGGCTTCTTTGGTTAAAAAATTAGAAGAATTAGGCATTGGTAGACCATCTACTTATGCGCCAACTATTTCTACCATCATCAACAGAAATTATGTTGAAAAAGGAAATTTAGAAGGGCAGGAGCGTAATTATACCCAATTGACATTGCAATCGAATAAAGTTGCTGAAAAACTTCTAAAAGAAAATACAGGATCCGATAAAGGAAAGTTAGTTCCTACCGATATTGGTACAATTGTAACGGATTTCTTAGTAAAAAACTTTGAAAATATTTTAGATTATAATTTCACTGCCAAAGTCGAACAAGATTTTGATGAAATTGCAGAAGGAAACATCGATTGGACTAAAATGATGCAGGAATTTTATGATAAATTCCATCCGAATGTAAAAGATGTTGAAGCCAATGCCGATAGAGAAAGTGGTGAAAGAATTTTAGGAAAACACCCAGAATCTGGTAAAACAGTTTTAGTTCGTTTAGGAAAATTTGGTGCTATGGCTCAAATTGGAGATAGTGAAGACGAAGAAAAGAAATTTGCTAGTTTGCGTGCCGAACAAAATATTGGGACTATTACTTTGCAAGAAGCATTAGACTTGTTTTTATTGCCAAAAGCATTAGGGGCCTACCAAGGTGAAGATGTTGAGGTGAGTTTAGGTCGTTTTGGCCCGTTTATTAGATTTGGAAAAGTTTTCGTTTCTTTGCCTAAAGGGGAAGAACCATTAGATGTAACTTTAGAAAGAGCCAAAGAACTAATTGACGAAAAAGCACAAGCCGATGCGCCAATTGCTGTTTATAAAGGCGAAGGAGTTCAAAAAGGAACTGGAAGATTTGGACCATTCATTAAATGGGATGGAATTTTCATTAATGTTTCTAAAAAATACAATTTTGATAATCTTTCGCAAAGTGACATTGAAGAATTAATTGAAGATAAACTTCAAAAAAATATTGATAAAGTAATCCACGACTGGAAAGAAGAAGGAATTCTTGTTCAAAAAGCACGTTGGGGAAGATCTGAAATTACTAAAGGAAAGTTAAAAATTGAATTGAGTAAAGATATTGATGCTACTAAATTAACGTTAGCAGAAGTGCAAGAAATGATTGCTAAGAAAACTCCAGCCAAAAAAGCCCCTGCTAAAAAAGCAGCAGTTAAGAAAGCGCCAGTTAAAAAGAAATAAAAACAATCCTATATTTTTCTCCTATAAATAGGAGTGGAGTGAGGAAAAAATGAAATATAAATGGAATTTGATTTTCTTTCTCCAGTAGACACCGATTTAATAATTGATATAAAGCGATTGTCTTCCCAGCATTTGTCTAACAAAGTTGTTTTTCATACGCAGGATGATTTTCCTGATATTACCAAAATGGACATTGCTATTATTGGAGTTCCAGACCATCGAGGAGACAATAATAATAGTCGGGAAATAGATTTGTCTCTCATCAGATCAGAATTATACAATCTTTTTCCTGGGAATTGGAGTCGTACAATAGCCGATATAGGAGATATACTTCCTGGGGATTCTCCTGAAGATACTTATTTTGCTTTGCAAAAAGTAGTTTCCATGTTGATGAAAAACAAGGTAATTCCTATAATTATTGGAGGCTCTCAAGATTTAACTTACGCTTTATATCGTGGGTATGATGATTTAGAGCAAATGGTAAATTTAGTTTCAATTGATACTAAATTTGATTTAGGTAAGCAGGACGGAACAATATTAGCAGAATCTTATTTATCTAAAATTATTATTGAAGAGCCTAATAATCTTTTTAATTATTGTAACATTGGTTACCAAACCTATTATAATTCCCAAGAAGAAATTGATTTGATCGAAAAATTGTATTTTGATGCTTATAGATTAGGGGAGGTTTGTTATAATATAGCTATTTCGGAACCTGTTTTTAGAGATGCTGATTTAGTTAGCCTAGATTTAAATTGTGTAAAATCTTCTGATTCCGGAAATTTCGCCAATTTTCAGCCAAATGGTTTTAACGGAAAAGAAATATGTGCATTAGCAAGATATGCTGGTATTAGCGATAAAGTTTCTTGCCTTGGGATATTCAATCATCAAGGATCTAAACAAGAAACAGCGCTTATTGCCCAAGTGATTTGGTATTTTATAGAAGGAATTCACTACCGTTCTAATGAATATCCGTTTGGAAGTAAAGATAATTATATAAAATACACCGTGCCTAACGAAGATGAGGATATAGTGTTTTATAAAAGTGATAAAACTGAAAGATGGTGGATAGAAATACCTTTTTTTACAAATTCAAACAATAAATTAAAAAAGAATACGTTATTACCATGCTCACAGGAAGATTATTTGGCTGCCTGCAACCAAGAAATGCCAGAACGTTGGTGGAAAGCCCAAAGAAAAAGTGTTTTATAAATTATTTAATAATTCTCAAAACATTTTGTAATTTTCTTGAAAATAACAAAAAAACGTAAAAAGCACTGATTATCCGAAGAATACTAATGTTTTTATTTAGAATAATAAAATATTATTATTATTTTGATAAAAAAATAAAACTTTAAGAAACAAATATTGTTTTTTTAAAAAATTATGGATACGTTTACGGCCTTAAAATATGAATACATAATTAACCAAATTTATATGAAGAAGTTCATTGCATTTGCATCTGTTTTAACTCTATTAGTGAGCTGTGGTAAGTCTAACGACAAAGGGGAACTAGTTGGAGTAAAAGGTAAGAAATGGCATCCAGAAAAACCATTCGGAATGACATTAGTTCCTGGAGGGGCATACATTATGGGTAAATCAGATGATGATTTAGCTAATGTACAGGATGCGCCTACAAAAACAGTTACAGTTAGGTCGTTCTATATGGATGAAACAGAGATAACAAATAGTGAGTACCGTCAATTTGTGGAATGGGTTAAAGATTCTATAATAAGAGTGCGTTTAGCTATTCTTGCAGATGAAACTGGTGTAAAACCAGGTGCTGGAAAAGGAGGGAAAGGTACAGGAAGTATTGGTGATTTTGCTTTTAATGACCAAGATCCAGCTAAAATGACTCCTTATGACAAGTACATGTATGAGAATTATTACAGTGTAGGTACTGCTGATGATCCTTATGCTGGAAGAAAATTAAACCGAAAAGTTAAATTAATTACCGATACTAAAAAATATCCAGACGAATATTATACTGAAGTAATGGATACTATGTATCTTCCAGTAGCAGAATCTTTCAACGGATTAAGAACTATTGATGTAGATAAATTGAAATTCCACTACTCTTGGATGGACATTCAAGCAGCAGCTAAAGCTAAAGTTGGAAAAAGAAGTAAATTCATCAAAACAGAAAATACTAAAGTGTATCCAGATACAACTGTTTGGATTAAAGATTTTGCTTATTCTTACAATGAACCAATGCATAACGACTATTTCTGGCACCAAGCTTATGGAGATTATCCAGTAGTTGGGGTAAATTGGAAACAAGCAAAAGCATTTTGCGCATGGAGAACGTTGAAGAAAAATATTTATGTTAAACAAAAAAAGGGAAGAGATTTAATCAATTCTTTCCGTTTGCCTACAGAAGCTGAGTGGGAATATGCTGCTCGTGGTGGTTTACAATCTGGAAACTATCCTTGGGGAGGTCCTTATACTAAAAACGATAGAGGTTGTTTTATGGCAAACTTTAAACCTAGTAGAGGTGATTATGCTGCAGACAATGCATTGTATACTGTAGAAGCAAAATCGTACCAGCCTAATGGTTATAATTTATATAATATGGCAGGAAATGTGTCCGAATGGACCGATTCGTCTTACGATGCTTCTGCTTATGAATTTGTTTCAACAATGAATCCAAATGTACCAGATACTTCTAATAAACGTAAGGTTGTAAGAGGAGGTTCTTGGAAAGATGTTTCTTACTTCTTGCAAGTTGGAACAAGAGATTTTGAGTACCAAGATACTGCTAGAAGTTATATTGGTTTCAGAACAGTTCAAGATTATATGGGAACTCAAACAACGGGTAAAAAATAAAACCCTAAAATTTATTTGAATATTACTAACTTGATTATATTACACTTAACTAACTAAATTATTATTATTATGGGATTATTACCAAAAAAAGTTATGGAATTCACCTACGGAATGGGTGCTGCAGTCGTTATTGTTGGAGCTTTATTTAAAATTCAACACTGGCCAGGTGCAAGTCAATTTCTTATTATTGGATTATTAACGGAAGCTTTTATCTTTGCTTTATCAGCATTTGAAACTTCAGCAGACGAAATAGATTGGTCTTTGGTTTACCCCGAATTAGCTGGTGGTGAAGCAAAACAAAAAGTTAAAAAAGAAGAGCCAAAAGATGCACAAGGATTATTGTCTCAAAAATTAGATACTATGTTGAAAGAAGCTAAAATTGACGGTGAGTTAATGGCTAGCTTAGGAAATAGCATCAAAAACTTTGAAGGTGCTGCAAAATCTATTTCTCCTACTGTTGATGCAATGGCTGGACAAAAGAAATATGCTGAAGAAATGGGTAAAGCTGCAACTCAAATGGAAGCTTTAAACGGTTTATACCAAGTTCAATTACAAAGTGCTGAAAGAAACGCACAAATTAATAACGAAGTTGCTGAAAACAACTTGAAATTAAAAGACCAAATGCAGTCTTTAACTTCTAACTTATCTACATTAAACAATGTATATGGTGGAATGCTTTCTGCAATGAATACTAAAGGATAATTAGTTTTAACCTATATTTATTATTAACAAAATTATTAAATTAAACTAATTAGAAAAAATGGCAGGAGGAAAATTAACCCCTAGACAGAAGATGATTAACCTGATGTACTTGGTTTTCATCGCAATGTTAGCATTAAATATGTCGAAAGAAGTATTGTCCGCTTTTGGATTAATGAACGAAAAATTCGAGAGTGCTAATACTGCTTCAAAAGGAAATAATGAAAAATTACTTGGTTTAATAGACCAAAAAGGAACTGAGAATAAAGGTCTTTATGGACCAGCCAAAAACGCAGCCGATAAAATAGCAACAATTTCAAAAGAATTCTATGAATACATAGGAACTTTAAAAGGTGACGCTACAAATGGAGTTGAGTTAGATAAAGAAACTGGTAAATTACCATACGAAGCTATGGATAAAGGGCCTCACATTGATGAGACTTGGTTTAAAGGTGATGGATATTCTCCAAAAGGGAATGAAATTATCGCTAAAATTAACAAGTATGTAGCAGACATGAAAGCTGCTGTTGCAAGTGAGCCTAGCTTAGCTGAGAAATTAACTCCAGTTGTTAAAGATCTTGAAACAAAGTTCAGTACTACAGACGTTAAAGATGGTGAAGGTGTAACTAAAAAATATCTTGCTTACCATTTCGAACATTTCCCAGCAATTGCATCTTTGGCAAAGTTAACAGCTTGGCAAAATGATGTTAGAAAAGCAGAATTTGATAGTTACAATAATTTACTTGGTGGTGCTGCTGTAGAAGCTGCTTCTATGAAAAACTATACTGCTTTAGTAGTTTTAGAAAAAAGTGCTTATTTCCAAGGGGAAGTTGTAAAAGGAAAAGTTGTTTTAGGAAGATATGATGAAAATACTAAACCAACATCATTCCAAGGTCCTGGTAAAATTAATCCAAGTACTGGTCAAGCAGAAATTTCTATGACTGCTGGATCAATTGGAGAGCAAAATATTAATGGTCAATTTACCTTCGTAGAAGGTGGGCAAACAGTTCCATTAAAATTTGAAGGTAAATATGTTGTAATTCCTCGTCCTAATACTGCAAATATTTCTGCAGATAAGATGAACGTAGTTTATAGAGGTTTACCTAATCCAATGACTATATCTTTTGCAGGTATTGGAGATAACAATGTAACTGCTAGCGCTCCTGGTTTAGTAAAATCTGGTGCTAATGGTAAATATAACTTAAATCCAGCTTCTGGTGAAGAAGTTACTGTTTCTGTTACAGGAAAAATGTCGGATGGCAAAACTGTTTCAGACAAAAAAGTATTTAGAATTAAAGGTATCCCTGCTCCGCAAGCAGCAATTGGTGGACAAGCTGGAAGTCAAAAAGGACCTAAAACACGTTTGCAAGTGTCACAAATTACTGCTGTATTGCCCGATTTCTTGTACGATTTGAAATTCCAAGTAACTCAGTTTGTGTTGAAAGTTCCTGGTCAAGCGTCTATTGTTGTTAACGGTGATAGAGTAAATGCACAATGTCAAGCTGCTTTAGCTAGAGCAACAAAAGGAGATCAGGTTATTATTTCAGATGTTAAAACTGTTATTGTTGGCGACGGTAAAGACATTAAGACTAAAACTGCTGCCCCAGCAGTTTATGAAATACAATAAAAATTTAAGTTTGTCGTTATACACTTACTTAGATAACTTAGAATATAAATTATGAAATTGAAAAACTTTTTACTAGTTGTTTTAGGAATTGCAGGAAGTTATACTTCTGTGGCTCAATCCAATTTATTGAATGCTAAAACTCCTGCCGAGATTGGTAAGAAAACAGCTGCTCAATTAGAATCGGATAATGACAAACCACTACCTTATGGTTATGTTCACGACAGAGATGTATTGATGGGTAAAACTACTTGGGAAATGATTGATCTTGATGAAAGAATCAATTTTCCTATGTATTATCCTGTAGATACTGCTAATATTGGAAAGGAAAGAAGATCTCTTTTTCAAGTACTTTTAAACGGTATTAAATCTGGTAAGATAACTGAAGTATATGGTGATGATTATTTTAATTCTAAAAAATCATTAAAAGATATGGAAAACACATTTAAATTTAGAGATACTACTCAACCAGGTATTGATGAGTTTAATACCGATATCGAAGGTTACAAATCTGGAAAAAAAGTTTTAGATAAACAGTATATTACTGAGACGGAATTGGATGCTGCTGATGTTTCGGGATATAAAATTAAAGGGTTTTGGTATTTTGATAAACGTCAAAGTGAATTAAAATATAGATTACTTGCAATTTGCCCAATGGCTACAGAAGCAAGGGATAAGGCAAAAGGTAATACAGATGCTATTGAACTTTTTTGGGTGTATTTCCCATCTATTCGCGATATCTTGCATGATGCGAAAGCCTTCAATGATAAGAATTCGGCTATGCCAATTACGTTTGATCAACTTTTAAATTCGCGCCGTTTTAATGGTGTGATTTATAAAGAAGAAAATGTTTACGGAGATAGAACGATTCAAGATTACATGAAGGATAACGCTCAAATGCAGTTGTTAGAATCAGAACGAGTAAAAGAAAAAATTCGTAATTTCGAACAAGATATGTGGAATTATTAATATAGTTTCATAGCTTATTAAAAAAACTCTTACCTTTGGTAGGAGTTTTTTTTTGTACAAAATTCAACCTATTCAATATTAATTTTTATACTACTAATGTTAGATTATATTATTGTTGGTTCTGGTTTAGCCGGAATTGCCTTTTCTGAAATTGCTTTACAAAACGATAAGTCCATTTTGGTAATTAATGATGATTCTCAGAATTCATCAAGAATTGCTGGAGGCCTTTACAATCCAGTTATCTTAAAACGTTTCAGTGAAGTATGGCAAGCAAGCTCCCAATTAGAGTTATTATCCCAATTTTATTCTGGATTAGAATCTAAATTAGGAGTTAAATTAGATTATAAGTTACCTTTATTACGAAAATTTTATTCGGTAGAAGAACAAAATAATTGGTTTACAGCTTCCGATAAACCCAATCTTTCTAAATTCTTATCCACTAAATTAATCACCTCTAAATTTAATGCTATTGATTCTCCTTTTAATTTTGGAGAAGTTTTACAATCAGGTTATTTGGATACTGCTTTATTATTGGATGCCTATAAAGAATTTTTAATCTCTGAAAATTTATTCCTAAACGAAACCTTCGATTATTCGCTTTTAGAAATTAAAGAAAATTTTGTTTCGTATAAAAATCACAAGGCAAAGCATATTGTCTTCGCTGAAGGGTTTGGCATGCTTTCTAATCCATTCTTTTCTAAATTACCGCTTGATGGAACTAAAGGAGAATTACTTTTAATTAAAGCCCCGCAGTTGAATCTAGAAGTTATTGTAAAATCAGCTGTATTTATTATTCCAGTAGGGAATGATTTATATAAAGTTGGTGCGACCTATAACTGGGAAGACAAAACAAATATCCCAACGGAAGCCGCCAAAAAAGAACTAACAGATCAGTTAAAAGAATTAATCCAATGTGATTTTGAAATAATTGAGCATTATGCTGGTGTCCGTCCAACGGTAAAAGATAGACGTCCACTTGTCGGCACACATCCCATTCATCTAAATGTTCACGTATTAAATGGCTTGGGTACAAGAGGGGTAATGCTTGCGCCAGCAATGGCAACATGTTTATTTAATTATATTGAAAATAATATTCCTTTAGACCCTATAATAGATATTAAAAGAATTAAGAATTTTGTTTCCAGTTTTTATCATAGCTAATAAACATGTTGATGTAGATGTTTCTTGCTAATCTAGCAGTTACTGGCATCAAGGCAATAATGCCAACAATTATTCCAATAAATGTTGGTTTTACAGCAAAACCAATTATTACATTTGAAATAACAAAAATGGCTACCCCAATAGCAACTGTCAATCCATAACTAACATACATTGCCCCATAAAAAAAGGAGGGTTCAATTAAATATTTTGTATGACAATGACTACAAGTATCGTTCATTTTGTATAAATCATTCAATTTGTATGGATTTTTTTCTAAATACATACTTTCTTCATGGCATTTAGGACAAGTTCCTGTTAAAATGCTATATAATTTGGATCCTTTTTTTAACATTTGCAAAAATTTTCTACAAAGGTACTCTTTAAGGAAGTTTATTATGTAACATTTGTCACAAATAATATGCTAAATATTCACAATTTATCGGTTTCTTTTGGTGGTTCGTATCTTTTTGAAGAAGTAACTTTTCGTCTTGGTTCTGGTGATAGAGTAGGTCTTGTCGGAAAAAATGGTGCGGGAAAATCTACTATGCTCAAAATTCTTGCTGGAGATTTTAAACCAGATTCTGGTCAAATTGCTACAGAAAAAGAAGTTAGAATGGGTTTCCTTCGTCAGGACATCGATTTTGAACAAGGTCGAACCGTTTTAGAAGAAGCGTATGAAGCTTTTATTGAAATTAAACAAGTCGAAAAAAAGTTGGAAGAAGTAAACCATCTTTTAGTTACCCGAACCGATTACGAAAGTGAAGAATACGGTCAAATTATAGAAGATTTATCCGACTATACCCATCGTTTTGAATTACTAGGAGGTTATAATTATGTTGGTGATACCGAAAAAATCCTTTTAGGTCTTGGTTTTAAGCGCGAAGTTTTTAACGATCAAACCGATACTTTTTCGGGCGGATGGCGTATGCGTATTGAATTGGCTAAATTGCTTTTGCAGTCTAATGATATATTACTTCTTGATGAACCAACTAATCACTTGGATATTGAAAGTATCATTTGGTTAGAAGGATTCTTAAGAAATTTCCCTGGTGTGGTGGTAATTGTATCCCACGATAAAATGTTTTTGGATAATGTAACCAACCGAACTATTGAAATTTCTCTCGGGAAAGCCTATGATTTTAATAAACCGTATTCCGAATATTTAGAATTACGCCATGAAATTCGCGAGAAACAATTGGCCACCCAAAAAAATCAAGCTAAGAAAATAGAAGAAACGGAGAAGTTAATTGAGAAATTCCGTGCCAAAGCATCTAAAGCCTCAATGGCGCAATCGTTGATTAAGAAGTTGGATAAGGTGGAGCGAATTGAAGTAGATGAAGACGATAATTCCGTAATGAATATTTCATTTCCAGTTTCTAAAGTTCCCGGTAAAGTGGTTATTGAAGCTGAAGATGTTACTAAAGCCTATGGCGATAAAGTGATTCTGAAAGATATTTCTTTGTTGGTAGAACGCGGTAGCAAAATTGCTTTCGTGGGACAAAACGGACAAGGGAAATCGACTTTTATTAAAGCAATTGTAAACGAATTCAAATACCAAGGAAATATCAAACTTGGGCATAACGTTCAAGTTGGTTATTTTGCACAAAACCAAGCCGAATATTTAGATGGTGAAATCACTCTATTAGAAACTATGGAAAATGCTGCGGCCGATACCAATCGTTCTAAAGTTCGAGACATGTTAGGTTCGTTTTTGTTTCGTGGGGACGATGTAGATAAGAAAGTAAAAGTGCTTTCGGGAGGAGAACGAAATCGTTTGGCTTTGTGTAAGTTGTTGTTGCAGCCCATCAATGTTTTGGTGATGGATGAGCCAACGAATCACTTGGATATCAAATCGAAAAACGTTTTGAAAGCGGCACTTCAAAAATACGAAGGAACTCTATTGTTAGTTTCCCACGATAGGGATTTCTTGCAAGGAATGTCGAATTTAGTATACGAATTCAAAGACCAAAAAATAAAAGAATATTTAGGGGATATTAATTTCTTCTTAGAACAACGCAACCTTGAAAACATGCGGGAAGTAGAGAAGAAAGATATTGCTAAAAAAGAGGCTCCTAAAGAGACTAATAAGGTTTCGTATGAAGAGCAAAAGAAAAATAAATCCCTTCAAAATCGTTTAAGTAAAATTGAAAGTCAAATCAAGCAATTGGAAATTGATATCCAACACGATGATAAAGCCTTGGCTTCTAATTACGACAAGCATCTTGAAGACGCTTCATTTTTCATGGCTTACAACAAGAAAAAATCAGAACTAGATAAACTACTAGAAGATTGGGAAGTGGTGCAAGGTGAAATAGATGCTATGAGTTAGCAACTTGTTCCTTAAATGGATTACGTTCTTGCCAAACAGTTTTTGGCTCTAAATAATTAAATATGGTTTCCGTACATCTATCAATTAACTTGGTTTCGTGTTTGATGTAACCAAATACTTCGGTAGGTTTTGCGCCTACCGAACTTTTTATTTCTAATGCCGTTCTGGCAAATACAATTTCGTGAAACCCTTTATTGATCGAGTAGGCTATCATGTCATAAAGCATGTTGAGATACAACATTTTCTCCTTTTGAATGGAGTCGTCATACCCTAAGAAATAGGTGTCCATGGAATCTCCATTTTTTATTAATGTATTAAATCCAATTAATTTTCCATCTAAAAAGTATCCATAAAAAAGAAATTTATCTTTTAAGATTTCTTTAAAAACTCTAAAATGATTTTTCGCTAAATAGAACGTATTGAAAGGAGCATTCTGCGCAACATGAAAATACAATTCGTAAATTTCTTCTTCGTGATGAGTGATTTCTGCTAAATTTAATTTTCTTTTTTCAATATCCACAGCTTTTTTCCTAGCACGTTTGAATTGGTCTCTGTATTTTTTAGATAAAGCATCAATATAATCTTGTTCGGTTTTCCAGTTTCCTAGAATAGTAAAAAGCATATTGGGCTGCGTGGAGAATTGAAAATAATCTTTAAAAGTTTCCTTTTCAAATGCTGTAATATCAGTTGGTTCAAAATCTTTTAAAGTTGTTATATGAACCTTTTTTCCAGATGACTGAATGTTTTGCTTCAATTCCTTCATTGCCTGCAATAATGCTTCAGCAATAGATTTCTTAGAAACTTTATCCGAATAGGCAAATGCATTTTGACCCGTAAGCATGTTGTTGCCTATGAGTAAAACATGGGAACAAAAGTTTTTGAATATTAAATTCCGAACACTTGTTTTAATACATTTATCTCGATCTCCAAAGGATTCCAATTGGTTAAGATCTATAAATTGGGAAAGTGCAATTCCAACTAATTTCTCATTATCAAAAAGGCCTATGAAAAAACAGGTAAAATTGGTAGGAGCTGATTTATCTAGAATTTCCAGGTATTCTTTAGAAAGAAAAATATTATCTACAGCCAATGAGTTCCAATTTTCTGGAAGTTCACTAACTTTGGAATAAATAGTAAATTGTATTTTAGAATTCAAAGGTTCAATATATTTTCCAAATTTAGTTTATTTGGAACAGATTTAATAAAATAGTATTTTGATTTTAACTTAATTTTCTGATTATGAAAAAATATTCCAATATAGAAATTCAAGCAGCTATAAAAACCCTAAATAATTGGATTTTGAATGAAGATAAAATTGAAAAACAATTCCAATTTAAAGATTTCAGTGAAGCTCTGGCTTTTATTGTTCGCATTGGCGTTTTAGCTGAAAAACAAAATCATCATCCCGAATTATATAATGTTTATAATAAAGTAACAATTGCATTAACCACTCATGATGTAAATGGTTTGTCGGATAAAGATTTTCTGCTGGCAACCGCAATTGATGCCATTTCATAAAAAAAATCGCTCTACAAAAATAGAGCGATTAGTATCTAAATAAATGTTAATATTACATCCATTGGCAAATAATTCCACCCATTAGCATACAGGTAATTACCCAGTATCCACCAGCAATAAGAGTATATTTCCAACTTCTTCTTTCAAAAAGAGCTCCTACACCAATAACTGGCAAAGCAAAAAATAATCCAGTCATGAATCCGTGTAATGCGCCATGTTTAAACGTTCTATACGTTGTTCCGTAAGCATCCATATAATTTTTTAATACAGAAGGATCTATTCCTTTAATTCCAAAAGTTGCAGAATTAGCTCCCATTTGATGGATAACTAAAAATTGCATTACAAATGAAATAAAGAACGCATAAATAAATGCCATTAGCATAGTTAAAGCAATGTTTCCACCTTTTATTTTTTCTTCAGAAACTCCAGATTCTTTCATCCATATAGTTCCAAAAACTTTAGGATTATACCAAACAAATCCTACTAATAAAGAAGAAAATGCGGAAAGCAGTAGTATTAAAATAGTATGCATTTTTTTATATTTTAAAATTAGTAAAACAAATATAGAAAATATTTAGTTTAGTTATAACTTAAAAAGCCTTAAAGAAACTAAATTCATTAAGGCTTTTCTAATATATAAGTTTAGGTTTTATTCTTCAGTACCTTCACCAGTTTTACGGTAAATAAAATTACCATAAATATGACGTTTTGCAAATCTATTGGAAGATTCAGCATTTACCATTTTAACATAAATGTTTCTTGGAACCCCAATGTATTCGTAAGTCATTCCGTTCACATAGGTAACAAAAAGAGTTTGTTTCTCTAAATGGAAATCAAGAATATTAAAATTATTAATAGTTTCTTGGTATTCCGGAAGGTTTTTCTCTACAGTTTCTACAGAAATACTTACTAAAAAATGGTAAGCATTAATAATGTTTTTACTGTGTTCTTCTGCAGCAAGTTTACCTGCTTCGTCATTTACAAACTTATCTGGATGGCTATCCTTCATGCTGTTTCTATAAATAGACTTTAATTCTTTTAAAGTTACATTTTTGTCAACTTCCAATAACTTTCTGTACTCAATAACTCTTTTCATAAAATAACAATTAATTAATAAATAAAGCCCTTCTTTTCAGAACGACTTATTTAATAAGGGTAATAACGAACCAACAAGGTTTGTAATTTTTTTTCAAAAAAAAAGAGAAACAATGTTTGTCTCTCTTTCTTAGTAGCGGGAACAGGACTCGAACCTGTGACCTTCGGGTTATGAGCCCGACGAGCTGCCTACTGCTCTATCCCGCGATATAGGATCAAATATTATTTTTAAGAACTTAATTTCGCTAGGCGAAAAAACCAACTTTCAAACTATTAAAATCTAGTTGTTGATTCGAGTGCAAATATACAACGTTTATTGACTTTAGCAACAAAAAAGATAAAAAATATTTTATTTCTTCTATTGACTTGATATGTCTACCTTTGCAGTAAATTAAATCAATATAAATGTCGCATAAAGCCGGTTTTGTAAACATAATAGGAAATCCAAACGTTGGAAAATCAACATTAATGAATGCTTTTGTTGGAGAAAGGTTATCTATAATCACTTCTAAAGCACAAACTACCCGTCATAGAATTCTTGGAATTGTAAATGGGGAAGATTTTCAAGTCATTCTTTCGGATACTCCAGGAATCATTAAGCCTGCTTATGAGATGCAAAAATCCATGATGGATTTTGTAAAATCTGCTTTTGAAGATGCCGACGTTTTATTGTATATGGTAGAAATAGGAGAGACGGAACTTAAAGACGAAGCCTTCTTTGCTAAAATCATTAATGCTAAGATTCCAGTTTTATTACTGTTAAATAAGATAGACAAATCGGACCAATTGCAATTGGAAGATCAAATTGCAATGTGGAAAGAGAAAGTTCCTAATGCGGAAATTTACCCAATATCGGCATTGGAAAACTTTAATGTTAAGGAAGTTTTTGCTCGTATATTAGAACTTTTACCAGAATCTCCAGCCTATTATCCTAAAGATGCTTTAACTGATAAGCCAGAACGTTTCTTTGTTAACGAGACTATTCGGGAGAAAATCTTGATGAACTACGATAAAGAGATTCCGTATTCGGTAGAAATTGAAACGGAAGAATTTCTAGAAGACGAAAAAATTATCCGAATTCGTTCGGTTATTATGGTGGAACGAGATACCCAAAAAGGAATTATTATTGGTCATAAAGGTGCCGCTTTGAAAAGAGTTGGGGTGCAATCTCGTGAGGATTTAGAGAAATTTTTCGGAAAACAAATTCATATTGAATTGTTTGTAAAGGTTAATAAAGACTGGAGAAACAATCAATTTCAATTACGTCGTTTCGGTTACAACCAAAAATAATATTGCCTATCCTAACAGGTTTTTTTTAACCTGTTAGGTATTTTATTTTTTAAACCATTAAGAAATTAAGGTTCATTAAGAAAGAGTTTTTTGGAATTCTTATTTCACAAAAGACAAAACCTGTATAGGTACTATCTTGATTACCTAATTTATTTTGTTAATTTTTATATATTTGTAACACCGAGAGGAAGCTTCTTGCGATTATTCACTGGATGTTTACCTTGTGTAGTCCCGACTTTTAAGTTGGGACTAT